>CAJTLO010000004.1:0-52097 GCA_910577285.1 uncultured Rikenellaceae bacterium
ATGAAAAGCCGTATCTCGTCGCGTATTTCCTCCGGAACCCTGAAGGAGATACAAATGCCCACCCGGCTCCCGATCGGCTTGCGACCGGCGCCGGGGCGGCGTTTCCTTTTCGACACCTCGCTCATTAGTTATTCCAGTAATACGCCGTACGGTCGATAGTTTCCACGTTTACCACCTCGCCGTCTTCGTCACTCCACCAAAAGCTGGGACGCCACTTCACGACACTTCTCCTCGCCGGCCAGCACGCCCACCAGCGTCAGGGCGAAGTCGAGCGTCAGCCCCGGACCGCGCCCCGTAATCACGTTGCCGTCCACGACCGCAGCCCGCTCCGTCGCCAGCAGCGCACCCTGCAGGTATTTCTCGAATCCGGGATAGCAGGTGGCCTTTCGTCCACGCAAAATACCGAGTCCGCCGAACACCATGGGCGACGCACAGATCGCAGCCACGCGTCCGCCCGCGCCGTAGAAAGCAAGCACCTCCCTCTTCAAGCCCTCGTGCCCGTCGAAGGCGGGGGTACCGCCGGGAATCACCAGCATCTCCGCCTCGCCGAAATCGACCTCTTCAAAGAGTACGTCGGCTACGACGGGAATGCCGTGGCTGCCCGTCACGGTCCGTTCGCCCGTGAGCGATACCGTCCGCACGGAGAGTCCGGCCCTGCGGAGCACGTCGACCGTGGCCAAAGCCTCTATCTCCTCGAAACCGGTGATAAGGAACAAAAATATCGTCTTCATACCTCGACTGTTTTGGTTGTACTCCTGCAAAGATAGAAGAATTGCCGGCTTCCGCAACCGCCGACACGCCCCGGACACCACCGGGCTTCCGCGACAACCGACAAAAAAAGGGCGGAAGACTCCTTCCGCCCCTGTCGCATGCCCCGCAGGTCTATTTCGTAAGAACCGCGATCTGTGCTTTGGCATCGGCCGCACGGTTACCCGCCGTCACCTTGCGGTAGGCGGCAATGGCTGCGTCCTTGTTCTCGCTGTTCTGGTAGGCGGCACCGAGCATGAAGTAGACGTCGGATGCGGCGGCCGGATCGGTCTGCGCCGCGGCGGCCGCTTCACCCCACTCGATCACGCGTGCCCAATCCTGATTGTTGGTGGCAACCTGTATGCGCATGAGGCTGGCAGCCGGATTCGTCGGATCGACCTCGAGCACTTCGCCCAGAATCGCGTACACCTGTGCGGGATCGTCGGTTTCCGCCGCACGCAGCATCTGGTAATAGACGATCTTCTCACGCGCCGCATCGGCCGGTTCCTTGTAGCGGCTGTGACGCGCTTCCAGCTCCACGATCTTCTTGTATATCTTCATACCGTTTTCGTAATCGCCCGAAGCCGCATAACTCTCGGCCAGGAAGAGCGCCAGGTCGGTATCGGTGGGGTTGGCCTCGTAGCCTTTGGAGAATATCTCGATGGCCTTGTCCCACTGCTGGTTGTTGAACGCATCGGCCCCCATCACGGTATAGGTCTGGGAGATGAGCTTACGGGAGTTGCCCAGCACCTTCACGTCCTGGAACAGCTCGGCATACATCACCGCGGAGTCGAGCACGGGCAGCGCCTCCTCGAAACGTCCCGCACGGCAGAGCGAAAGACCGTACTGGAAATAGCAGGTGGGAAGGAGTTTCTGCGCCTGCTGCACGGTAGCCGAAGCATCCGCACCGGCATTGAGTCCCATCTCCACGGTCTGCTCCAGCACCGGAATGGCCGCTCCGAAATCCTTCGCCTGTATGAGAGCGGCAGCTTCGTTGAACTTGGTGTTCACCTCGCCGACCGTCTGGGCCGACAGCCCCGTCGCGGCAAACACCGCCGCTGCAGCCAGCAAAAATTTGATTTTCTTCATCTTCTGTCAGTTTTATGTTTGTGTGTTGTGTGTCCGTCATCTCGTCCCGGCCGCGGGCCGGGCATGGCATGCAAAATTATCAAAATCGGCAATCCCGCCAACCATCACCTGCGCAGTTTTCTGAAAAAATCCTCCATCAGGGCCGCGCACTCCTCGGCGAGCACTCCCGCCGTCACCTGCGTCTTGGGATGGAGCAAGTTGCCCCCGGCGGCGGAGTATCCCCTCTTCGCATCGGCCGCACCGTAGACAATACGCCCTACCTGCGCCCAGGCCGAAGCCCCCGCACACATCACGCAGGGTTCGACAGTCACATAGAGCGTACATCCGTTGAGGTACTTCCCCCCGGCGGCATGCATGGCGGCCGTCAGAGCCTGCATCTCGGCATGGGCGGTGGAGTCGCGGAGCGTTTCGACGAGGTTGTGTCCCCGTCCCACGATCCGGCCCGATGCCACCACCACGGCACCGATGGGCACCTCCTCTTCCTCCAACGCCCTGCACGCTTCGGAAATTGCCGCACGCATAAAAAATTCATCTTCCTGCCGTCCCTTCTCCATGAAATTTCGTACTTTTGAAACCTCGCAAATGTAGTATAAACAGTCGTGCGGAACAACAGCCGCACGCGGTAAAGCGCGATCCGGCGCCTTTATACTAAGGATGCGCAGACCACTAAAATTCCATAAGTATATGTACAGGACTCATACGTGCGGGGAGCTCCGCATCGAAAATACCGGCGCGGGCACCACGCTGGCCGGATGGGTACAGAAAGTCAGGAACCTGGGCGCGATGACCTTCATCGACCTGCGCGACCGCTACGGGATCACCCAGCTCGTGCTGGACGAGAATACGCCGGAGGAGGTACGCGCCGCCGCGGCCGAACTGGGGCGCGAGTATGTGATACAGGTCACCGGTACGGTACGCGAACGCTCCGCGAAGAACCCGAAGATGCCCACGGGCGAGATCGAGATCGCCGTATCGGCGCTCACCGTACTCAACCGCTCGGAAGTGCCCCCCTTCACCATCGAGGAACACAGCGACGGCGGCGACGAGCTCCGCATGAAATACCGCTACCTCGACCTGCGCCGTCCGCCCCTGCAGCGCAACATCCTGCTGCGTCACCGCATGGCCCAGAGCGCACGTCGTTTTCTCGACGGAGAGGGCTTCCTCGAGATCGAGACACCGTTCCTCATCCGCTCCACGCCCGAAGGGGCCCGCGACTTCGTGGTGCCCTCGCGCATGAATCCCGGCGAGTTCTACGCCCTGCCGCAGTCGCCCCAGACGTTCAAGCAGCTGCTGATGGTTTCAGGCTACGACCGCTACTTCCAGATCGTACGCTGTTTCCGCGACGAAGACCTGCGTGCCGACCGCCAGCCGGAGTTCACCCAGATCGACTGCGAAATGTCGTTCGTCGAACAGGAGGACGTACTCGAAACCTTCGAACGATTCGCCAAATACCTCTTCCGGGAGACGCTCGGCATCGAGTTCGCGGAGTCCTTCCCGCGCATGCCCTGGAGCGAAGCGATGGCCCGCTACGGCTCCGACAAGCCGGATATCCGTTTCGGCATGGAGATCAACGACCTCAGCGACCGGGCCCGCGGCAAAGGATTCGCGGTCTTCGACTCGGCCGCCTATGTGGGTGGCATCGTCGCACAAGGATGCGCCGGCTATACCCGCAAACAGATCGACGAGCTCACGGAGTTCGTCAAACGTCCGCAGGTAGGCGCCAAGGGACTCGTATGGATACGCCTTGCGGAGGACGGCACGGTCAAGTCCAGCATCGACAAATTCTTCCCCGCGGAAGAGCTGCTCGCATGGGCCGCCGCCTGCGGCGCTGCGGCGGGCGACCTGATACTGATTCTGGCCGGCGACCGCATGAAAACCCTCACGGCTCTCAACGTGCTGCGCCTGGAGATGGGCGACCGGCTGGGGCTGCGCGATCCGCACAAGTTCGCACCGCTGTGGGTGGTCGACTTTCCGCTCCTGGAGTGGGACGAAGAGACGCAGCGTTTCTATGCGATGCACCACCCCTTCACCTCGCCCAAACCGGAGGACATTCCGCTCTTCGACACCGACCCGGCGAAGATCCGCGCCAACGCCTACGACTTCGTGGTGAACGGTACCGAGGTGGGCGGCGGTTCGATCCGTATCTTCGACAGCGGGCTGCAAAGCCGCCTCTTCGAAACGCTGGGCTTCTCGCACGAGGACGCCGAGAAACAGTTCGGCTTCCTGATGAACGCCTTCAAATACGGAGCTCCGCCCCACGGAGGCATCGCCTTCGGATTCGACCGCTTCTGCTCGCTCTTCGGCGGAGTCGACTCGATACGCGACTTCATCGCCTTCCCGAAGAACAACGCCGGCCGCGACGTGATGATCGACGCTCCGGCGCCGATCGCCGACGCACAGCTCGACGAGCTGACCCTCCGGGTGATCGCTCCGGAAGCGTAACGGTCCGCCGACCCAAAATCGAGAGGCGCCTGCTTTCCAGCAGGCGCCTCTCTGCATTCTCCCCCGCCGATGCGCACATCTGCAAAAAATGACGGGCCGTGCAACAAAACAGGCGGGTAAAGCATCTATCTATCAAAACACGCTTCATTCACCTAAACGACACTGCCATGAAACGCATCTTTCTACGAACCCTCGTCGCAGCCGCCATGCTGCTGGGCACCGCGAGCTGCTCCTACGAAGAAGAATCCCTGCTGCGCTGGATGCTCCGGAACCAAACGGACACTCCGCTCTTTTTCGCTTTCGGCGACAACGCCCCCTTCTGCCTGGAACCGGGCGAATACCGTCTGCTGGGTACGGCGACCGTTACCGGCTTCCAGAAGTCGGACCGCCGCATCTTCTTCGACCGCAATCCCCAATACCAGACGTTGTCGGTATCCGCCGCTCTCAACGGCACGCCCCTGCGTGTATGGCAGCGGGGACAAACGGACGATTCGTCCCGCTCCTTTTTCGACATCTCGCAATGGGAGGAAGAGTATCCTCTCAGCTCCGATTACGACTTCGTCTTTCAGGTAACGCCCCAAGACATCGCCAACGAATAAATCCCCGCACCGCCATGAAAAGAACACGCACCCTCTTCGTATGCGCAGCCGCCATGCTGCTTGCGCTCTCCACCGCCTGCAATCCGTTGGAATGGTTCGTCCCGGACAAAAAAGAGCTGACCACCTGCGACCTCACCTGGCTGCTGACGAATGCCAGCGACCGTACCGTCCGGTTCCAGTTCGCCGATTTCGGGTTCCACACCCTTCCTGCGGGCCAGAGCGTCGAACTCATGCACACGACCGTCCGTGCTTCCCGGGTAGAGCACAGTTTCTACGCGCTCTTCGACTATCGGCCCGAGTCGCATCCGCTGACCCTCTACACCGAAAACGGCGACACCCCTCTCCGGACATGGACCCTGTCCGAACGCCACCAAGCCGGAAAACAGTTCTACAACCGCGAGGCATGGATCTTCTACCGTCCGAGCGACACAACGGCCGAATGGACGTTCACCCTCACCGCCGAAGACCTCGAATGACGCATCCCCTCCGGCACGACGGCTCCACGCCGGCCCCTGCACGGCAAACCGGCCCCTGCACCATGCCCCCTTTCCGGCGCAAAACGCCGGAAAGGGAAAACTTTACGAGGCCCGAAAACGTTTCGGAAAGGGAAGGACGGGAAAGGATCACAGAAAGCGTACGGTTTCCGTCGGCAGGCAGATACCCTCCTCCAGCCCCATCATGGCATTGATCAGCCACAGCGAAGTGTAGTTGCCCAGCTCCTCCGCCCGAATGGGGCGTGCCGTCACCCGGCCGCTTTGCAACAGTTCCGCCCGCCGCGTGCCGGCGAGCAGGGGCCGGTCGGGCGTATAAAGCCCCGCCGCATCGCCCAACACGATATTGGAAAAAGAGGTATCGGTAAGATAGCCCTCCTGCACAAAGACGACCTCGTCGCAACCGCTCCCCCGCCGCAACTCTTCCAGCGCACTGCGGTCGGCATATTTATAACGGTAGTCGAGGCCGTCGGCACGCACCACCGCCAGGGTGGCGATGCGCCGCAAACGGTAAGGGGCGAACTCCACCTGCCGCACCGCATCGTCGTACACCACCCGACACTTCACCAACCCCGTGCGCATCTCCTCCGGCACCCGGGTCGGCAAGCATGCCCCCGCTCCGCTACCGAAGAAATGTTCCATGGTGGCGGCCATCCGTGCCGCATGCGGCTCCGGTCGACGGAACTCCCCGTTCCGCACCCGGATAACCTCGGAAAACAACGGCTTTTTCATACGAACGGCAAATAGACCTTTTCGATCACCTCCTCGTACTCGGCACGGCAGTCGCTATAGGCCGTCACGCCTCCCCCGCTACGGAACCAGAGGCGCCCGTCCGCCTCCTCGATGAAGCGTATGAGCACGGCGCTGTCGAGCATCCGTCCGTCGAAATAGCCGAACACGCCCGTATAGTAGCCGCGCGGCTCCTTCTCGGCCTCCCGGATGATGCGCAGCGTGGAGGATTTCGGAGCGCCCGAAACCGAACCGGCCGGAAGCATGTCGAACAGGATGTCGCCCAACCGCGCCCGGTATCCCTCCGGCAGGAGGCCCGCTATCTCGGAACTCACCTGAAGGATGTCGCCCCGGCGCGTGGCGATGCGATCGATGTAGCGGAAGCGCTCCACCCCCACGCGGGAGGCGTGGATGCTCAGGTCGTTCCGCAGCAGGTCCACGATGGTATGATGCTCGGCGGTCTCCTTCGGATCGTCCAGTATCCTTTGCCGGGCATCGGGCAGGGAGGCGTTGATGGTCCCCTTCATCGGGTTGGTGGAGATGCGTCCGTCGGCGATGCGCACGAACCGTTCCGGCGAAAAGCAGACGAACCTCCCCGGCACATAGAGCAGGTAGGGCGCCCGGGCCCGCAGGAAGATGTCGTGCAACGAGAGCTCCGTCTTCACCGGAGTGCGCACCGTGAGGTTGGTGAGGAACGAATCGCCGCGCAGCAGACCGCGACGCACTACGTCGAACCGACGGGCATACGCGTCGAACCCGATCGGACTCGCCTCCAGCGCGGCCTCTCCCCTTCCGACCGCAGCGCTCCTCTCCCCCCGGTTTCCCACGCCGTTCACCGAGAAACCGACCGACGTACACGCCAGCGGATCTTTTATAAAGATTCCTTCCCGCATCTCGAAATCGACGGCGAACAGAAAAGGACGCCCCTGGGCGCCGCAGGCATTCATCATCTCCCGGACCCGCCCGGCATCGAAAAAGCACATAGCATCTATTCTTTCAGAAAGTTAGCGAGAATGGCGCCTCCGCAAGGCGTCATAATGGACTCGGGATGGAACTGTACGCCGTGTACGTCGTACACCCGATGGGAGAGCGCCATCACGATCCCCTCGGCATCGCGGGCCGTCACCTCCAGGCAGTCGGGAAACTCCTCCCCATCCACCACCCACGAGTGGTACCTCCCCACCTCGATCCGGTCGGGCAGGCCGCAGAAGATGCGGGGCCGGGCGAGCAGCTCCACCGACGAACGAATACCGTGGTAGACCTGCGGCGTATTCCGCAGCGAGGCACCGAACACCTGGGCGATGGCATGGTGCCCGAGGCACACCCCCAGCAGGGGACGCACCGGCGCACACCGTTCGATGAAGGCGAGCAGCGAACCGGCCTCGGCCGGAATGCCCGGACCGGGCGACACGATGATCCGGTCGTATGCGGCAGGTTCCACCTCTTCCAACCGGTCGTTCTTCACCACATGCACGCCTGCGCAAGGATCGCACAACTCCCGGAGCATGTGCTGCAAATTATAGGTAAACGAATCGTAATTGTCTATCAGCAGAATCTCCATACCGTCGAATCGTATTGACACGGGACGAAATTAATACAAAAGAGGCGTCCCCCAACCGCACTGCGGAAAAGATTCCCACCGACACACGCCGTCCGACATCCGCAACAGGGCAACGAGACACCTTCCCCCTTCGGTTCCCCACTGCACCGGCTCTCCGGCGGCCGGTGCAGCGAAACGCCTCCGACACCCCACCGCCCGACCTGCGCACACCGGAGGTTCCGGAACGTTCGCCAGGAACCATGCTCGCCGCAGGCCCACTTACCCGCACGCACATTTCGCCCGGACGCATACCGGACGACCTCCCCGGCGTGCTCCGCAAGCTCGTCCCGCGCACCGGTCGATGCCGCGCCGGCACGGACAAAAACAGAGCGGTCCCCACCCGGGTGGGGACCGCCTCGCTATCCGAACTGCACGAGCAAGTCGGCTACTGCAACCTCTTGAGTCTGTAGAGGAGCTGCTGAAGTGCCTCCTGGTAGTCGTCGAGAATAGCCGTGGAGAAATCCTCCTCGAACATCTCCCGCTGCTCGCCCACGTAATCGAAGAACTTTTCGCAGTGCGACTCGATATTGCGCGGGCTACCGGTCTGGGGAATCGTGATCTCGATATCGCCCTGCATGGCGATGGTCGTCTCCACGATACGGTCGAGCGCCTGACCGAGCGCTACGAGCGCCTCGTCCAGCGCCATGTGTTTGGCATAACTGCCGGGGCCGCTCACACGCCAGTGGAACAGTTTGAGGCTATTGTTGAAAGCGAACATTTCGCCGAAGAAACGTCCGTAATCCGAACCCGTGCGGGTCTCTTTCTTCTCTTTTGTTTTGATTGCTGTCGTTGCCATAATATCACAGTATTTAAGTTGTCGATAATTCGCCGTCCATCCCACGGCTCCCCTTTCCAACTACCATAACTGTGCCAAACCCGCCGGAACGAGCGAAAATCGCCGCAGCGATTCCCAATCCCCGCTCCCGCCTCAGTAAATCAAGACGGTCCGGACCCGCCGCTCGCCCGTAGGCTCCCAGTGCGGGCCGCGCTGCAACAGGTCGATCACCTCCCGGTTGATCTCCGACGAGATGCCCTCCACCACCCGTATCTCCGACGGCACGCCCGCGTCGTTCACCCGGAACTCGGCCACTACACACCCCTGCGCCCGTTTCCCGTCGGGCAGCGTCGCCACCCGGCGGCTGCGCTCGAAATAGGCCGTAAAGGCTTCGTTGGAAACCATCTCCACCTGCACCCCGACAGCAACTCTCGGTGCACTCCGCACCACCCGGAGCATCTCGTCCACCGCCGCGACCTCCGCTTCGTCCTGCATGGCGACTCCGTCGCCGACAGCATTCGCCTGTAGGGCGGCAACGCAAACATCGCTTTCCGACGCCTCTTTCGCCCTGCCGTTCGCATCCTTCGGGAGGTCCGACGGAGCATCCGGCACACCTTCCCGCCCCCCGGTCGCTTCGACCCGGAGCGGCTCCGCCGCAAGGAGTACCGGAGAAACCTCCGAAGCCGCCTGCGACACGACCGCTTCACGGTCCGCCTCCGCCTGCAATGCCGCGACAGTCGCAGCAGGGGCCTCCGCCGACCGCACCGCAACCCCTTCGGCCGCAGGAAGCGCCTGCGCAATCCCCTCCGTTACGACCGGGGCGGCCGGCCGAAGGAGATACCACGCCGTACCGGCCGCGAGGACCACCGCGGCCGCACTCCCCCACACCCACGACGCCACGCGCCGTCCGCCCCGCCGCCGACGGGAACGGGCGGCCCGCAGGGCAACCTCTTGTTCCAGGGCGGCAAGTCGGTCGGAATGGTCGCCGTACACCGAATCGTAACCCTCGATGGCATCCGCAAGGAAAGGATCGACCTGGGCCTCCCGTTCGATCCGGTTGGCCTCCCGCCCGCGGCGGCTGCCGAATATGTAATCAGTCAATTTCATCGATCGTCTCTTTTTCCATACACAATTTCAGGTTGCGCTTGCCGTTCTGAAGGAAGCTCTTGATGCTCTTCACCGGATAACGCGTTTCGGCGGAGATGTCGGCATAGGACTTGCCATCGTAGAAAAAGCGGTCGATACACTCCCGCTGCTTCTCCGGCAGCCGCTCCCGGCAACGCTCCAACGCCGCGAAGCGCGCCTCGTTGCCCTCCCCTTCCAGCAGATGCACGACGGAGGCGTATTCCATAACCCGCCCGGCATCCTCGACCGGAATCTCCATCCGCTTGCGACGCAACCGTTGCAGGCAGTGGTTCTTCGCCACCGTATAGAGCCAGGGACGGAAACGCTCCACCTCGTAACGTCCCGCCTTGACCGTCAGCTCCTCGAAAATATCCATTACGGCATCCCCCGCATCGTCCGGACTGCGCAGGTATTTCAGGCAGACGCCGTACACCATCGGCAGGTAGCGGCTGTAAAGCTGCCCCAGCCAACGGCCGGTAGTCTCCTGCGCATGCAGGGCCAACAGCTGCTCATCGTCCATCGCCTCCATATCGTATTCCTGTTTCATATCGCTACCGACACCCTTTCCAAAATTCGTCACAAAACCGCCTGCCCGACCGCACGCAAGCCGGCGCACGATCCCCGCATCCAATACAAAGATAGAAAAACGGTTAAGATACCTGCTGTCGTATCCCTTTCCTTTCTACATCGAACCACAACTTGCGAACCTTGCGTGTTGCCGATACCGGGTTGTATCTTATAGCCTTTCTACATCAAGCCACAACTGACTGATAACCTGTCCGTCGATAACGGCGTTGTATCTTACCGCCTTTCCACATCAAACCACAACCACTTATCACATACGCATTGCCCGGCGTCGGTTGTATCCTATAGCCTTTCTACATCAAACCACAACCACAGGCACCGGACACTTTGATTTTCGGTTACTTATCATGCGGCAGACATGATAAAAAACGAATCGGTGCGCACCGGGGAAGTCGGTCCGATGCAGTCTCCGCCTCCGATTCAAAAATACGGAAAGTCGAGCGCAAAACCGAATAACATTCGGATTTTGCCGAGACAGAGTATTTAAGACAAAGTCAAAAATACGAAAAGTCGAGCGCAAAACCGAACAGCATTCGGATTTTGCCGAGACGGAGTATTTAAGACAAAGTCAAAAATACGGAAAGTCGAGCGCAAAAGCAAACGCGCTTGTTTTGCCGAGCATGAGTATCGTGAGTGCAACCGAAGTATCGCAAAGTCGAGCGCAAAACCGAACAGCATTCGGGTTTTGCCAAAACGGAGTATTAAAGATACCTCGAAGGCGGGAAAATACCGACCTCCGCCCGCCCTTTTGGAACGTTTTACCGACCCGCCGCAACGCCTCATCTGTTTGCGGTAGCGGGCATTGTAGAGCACCGCGGCGATGCCAAGCCCGACGATAGCCACTCATAATTTCCCAAACCCGCAGACACGGCCCGGACAGGTGCACGGTCCGCGGGCACATAGCAACGGATACGGAATGCACACCGGCCGCGACGACCGGCCCGCCGACACATGCAGGGAGCCACGGCCTGCCTCCGCCGTCGCGGCTGCTCCTCCGCATTCCATTTTTTAAGTGCCGTATTGCCAAATCTATAAAAATTAATTATATTTGTTTCGACCTAAATCTCTATCGAAATCAACCCAATCCGGGACCAAGGTCCCTGCGAGGGCGATTTACGGCGAAAAAACATCGTTCGACGCAACGAAAAAAGAAGCGGGAGAGAACGGATATACTGCAAATTATATTTCATTTTTTATAATTAACGTAATATTAACCATTATGAAGAGAGAAAATCAGGAAGGGAAGCTCCCTTATGTAAGCCCTTCGATCGAGACCACCGGTTTCGCGGTCGAATCGGGCATCGCCATCTCCGCGTTCGAGGGCGATCCGAACCAGACTGCTATCGACTTTACCGTCATCGACTCCTGGAACGCAGAATAATCCGCTAAAAGACAAAGACAGATGAAAAGAATTATACTTCTCGCTTCGCTGTGTGCTTTTGCATTGGCGGGCTGTACGAAAGAGGTTGTCGATGAAAAAAAGAACGTCGATAAGAACGCCGAATCCATCACCATCCTGGGTACCCTCGACGGAAGCGATGCAACGCGCATCGAAGTAGGCGAATACACGCCCGGCGCCGCCAGCGTACCGCTCCTCTGGACTTCCGACGACGTGATCACCGTAGCGGCTTTCGATGCAGACATGATGCCGATCATGGTCCAGGGCGACTATTTCGACTACGAATTGCTCAACGAATTCATAGCCACCACCACTTCGCCGGCAACGGCTACCAACTTTGCATTCAACGGCGACTACTTCGAACCGTTCACCTTGCCGGAAGATGCGACGGAGGTACTCTTCTCTGCGATTGCACGTCCGAAGTTCTCCATCCAGGGGAGCACAAGCGAATTGATGGCAGGTTATCCTCTCTTCGGCCGCGTCCTCAACCCAATCGTCCGCGACCAGAGTTATGACACACGTGCCAACAAGGCCACCGACTTCATGTTCCTGACGGCCTTCAAGTCCGTTTCCGGCGACGAGCTGAAAGAACCCATCTCGCTGCAGTTCTCCAACGCATTCGCAACCCTGATGCTCGGTCTCGAGGGTTCGGCCAAAGTGGACTCCGTGGTCGTAACGGTACCCAATGCCGCCCTCACATATCCTGAGAACACCGTTATCGCCAACGTATTGGCGGCACCGACCCCGGGTTCTTCGGCAAATGGACTGCTGATGTCGCAGGGAGGCTCGTTCCTCGTAGACCTCGACATGAACACATACGAGCTAATTCCTGCGTCCGAATCGGTACGTCTGAACTTTACTTCGCCCTGCTCGCTGAACAGCGAAATCCAATGGTTCCCCGTTTCGGTGATGCCGTTCGCAACGCAGAATGTCACCATCAAAATCGACATCTACGGTACGTCCCAAACCGGCGAGAAGAAGTCGGTGACCAAGACGGTGACGATTCCGGCAGGCACTCCCGACATCACCACCAACTCCATCGCCTACATCTCGATGAAGGACATCAAGGCGGAAGAGTTGGGACAGCAGGCCCCCAAAAGCGACTGGGCAGCCGGAGATGTGGTGTTTGAAGACGACTTCAAATGGATCTCCGACTCCTGGAACAGCGAATTGGATCCGTACGGCTTCAACAACCCCTACAACAACCTGTTGTTCCCCAAATACAACTACTATGGGGTGAGCAGTGCACTGACCGGCCGCGGTTACTTTACCGAAGGTTACAACCTGAACGGACTCCACAGCTACGAAGGTATGTTGCAGATCGGCGATAAAGATCAAAACTCCGCACTCATCGTTCCGCTGACGCCGCTCTACAGCTACAAAGGCGACATCGCCGTTACTTTCCGCGCGGTACCTTACACCACCTCTTTCGGTACCGGTTCCACCAGCGAATGGGATCCGTGGGATGGTCTCGCCGTTGTTAAAGCCAGCTCGAACGGCACGATCCTGAAAGAAGTGACACTGGGCGAAGGCGCAGAACCTTTCACTTGGTATGAGTACACGCTCGTCATCGAGGACGTCGATGCCAATACGCAACTCATGTTCGGCAGCGACAACCAGAATTACGAGGCCCCGAAACACATCTTCTTCCTCGATGACCTCCGCATCTCCATCCGGGACGGCGAAACCGAAAACATCGCAGGTACGAAAATAGCGGCAGGAGCACCGGAATTGCAGTTCGTTGCGCCCGCAATGACCGGCGACAAGGTAAGCATCGAAGTACCGGCCGTAAAGGAAACGGGCGACGCATACGGAAATATCAACGAGGCAGACCTGCCCAACTTCAAATTCTCGGTAACGGGTCCCTGGGAACTGGTCGTACCGGAAGGTACGGACACCTGGCTGAAGGTGAGCGCACCGCAGTGGAGCGACTGGGAAGACAAGCGCCCCAACAAGATGATCGACGAGTTCGGCAACCAGATGACCTCCGTATGCACCATACAGGTTATGGAAGACAACGACACGAGGGCTACGCGTACCGCAGCGATTCAGCTCAAGAGCGGCAACACGGTACTTACCACCTTTGAAATCTCGCAGCCTGCCGCCGCACCGAAAACCGAAATCTACAATGCCGACTTCGGTCCGCGGCCCGACGCCGACTTCGACGTCACCGACCAGCTGACCGCAGCACAGTGGGGTATCGGCTCATACGAACTCAGTTTCATCGATCTGGCTTACGACGCGAATGGCGCTAACCCCGGCCTGCAGATCAGCAGAAGCGGCGTCAGCAAGGATTACGAAAACGCCAGCGGCAACGGTAACCTTTACTTCATCAATTCGGTACCCGTAGAGGGCGTTGCAGAACTCGACCCGTCGTTCGTCATCAACATTCCCGCAGCTACGATTACCGGAGCTTCCTACCTCTACGTCAATTTCGGCGCATGGGGTCGTGCCAATTACGACAAAGGAACCCTCCGATGTGATGTAGAATACAGCGACGGTACGACGCAGGAGATAACGGTTTCGCTTCAGACTGCCGGCACCTGGCAGTATTTCGAAAACCGTTTGGAAGTTCCCGCAAACATCACTTCCGCCAAGGTGAAATTCTATGCTAAAGACGCCTCCAATGCTTGGGCAGGAGGTACCGTAAGTGCGGCAGCGAACTACCGCATCGACGACGTGAACATCGCCGTTCGTGCGAACTAATCGTCCCACTCTATTCTTAAGAAAGGCATCCTCTCCCGGGATGCCTTTCTTTTTGCTCTTTCGAAGTCGGCTGGCACACTCCAATCGACAGGAACGGCCACCGATGCGAGGATTGCATACAGTGGAGGACGAAACATCGCCCTTTTCAATACCCTCGCCCGGCAACCGTTTGCTCCGACAAGCCTCTCGCTGCACACCACCGAGCACCTGCTGCCTCAATCCGCCATACCATATAATATAGCAACATCCTTCCCCGACTCGTGACCTCCCGGCGATCTACCATCCCCACCACCGAAAACCGTTTACTCCAACGAGCCCCTCTCGCCCCTGCCCCTTCGGAGCAGACCGGGAAATACGACAACCAAAACGATGCAGATAATAAAAAAACATCGTATCGTAAGAAAAAAGCACGAACACCGTAAACCGCAAGATGCCGAATCGGTTCCGGCGACGTATCCCGAAACTCCACCCGCACACTCGCGCCTCTCCACGTTTCCGACACCCGCTATTCTTAGCGCAGCTTGCGCCATTTGCTGAAAAATGTAGTACCTTTGTCCGCAATTACAGTTGCTTCCGCCGCACCGCCCCGCTCGATTCAATCGCATGAATTGCAATACGATAAGGACAAACATCCGCAATGCCGGGGCAGCATGCACTCCAGGATGCGTACATGCCGACCGGACGACACCGGATACCGGACTCCGCCTGTACGAACGAGCGACCGAGGGCCTCTTCGGATGCGCCGCACGGAGTCGTATCTTCCTTTATGCCGGACAACATTCCGCACAAGGGCACAGACAAAAGACGGTCGCTGGAAGGCGAGGACAGTTGCATCGGGAAAGGATGCCCAAGGGGCATGACCGGAATCGACGGGCAACCCCGCATCGGGAACGCATGTCCCCGCCACCGGGAGAAAGCACCTCCGGCGCCGGCTCTTCAGGCTGCGACCGGCCCCATCGACGGCAACGCCGCGGCCGAACCGTTGCGGCGAGCTTCGGAGGCACCGCCGGCAGGACACCTGTAATTGCAAAACGAAAACACTCGGAAAATACAATGGACGAATACCACATACCGGTCCTTGCCGAAGAATCGCTGGAACTGCTCGACATCCGCCCCGACGGGCACTATGCCGATCTCACGTTCGGCGGCGGAGGCCACTCGTCGCTGATCCTCTCCCGGCTCGGCAAGGGCGGCAGACTCTACTCCTTCGACCAGGACGCCGATGCGAAAGCCAATGCCGAACGCATCCGCGACGACCGCTTCACCTTCATCGAAAGCAATTTCCGTTTCATGCGGGGGCAACTGCGCATGCGGGGAGTGCCCTTCCTGGACGGCGTCTTCGCCGACCTGGGCGTATCGTCGCACCATTTCGACACCCCCGAACGCGGCTTCTCGTTCCGTTACGACGCCCCGCTGGACATGCGCATGAACCGTCGCGGCGGCATCTCGGCGGCCGACATCGTGAACGGCTACGACACCCGGCGCCTCACGCAGCTGCTGGGCCAATGGGGCGAACTGCAAACCCCCTACAAGATCGCCAACTGCATCGAACGCGCCCGCTCCGCCGCACCGATCGTGACGGTCAGCGACCTGACCGCCGCCGTAGCGCCCTGCACACCGAAAAAGGAGGAGACCAAATTCTTATCGAAACTCTTCCAGGCCCTGCGCATCGAGGTCAACGGGGAGATGCGTGCACTGGAAATGGCCCTCGAACAGAGCCGGAAGGTATTGCGCCCCGGCGGCAGGCTGGTGGTCATCTCCTACCACTCGCTGGAGGACAGGCTGGTGAAGAACTTCATGCGTAGCGGCAACTTCACCGGCGAGGCAGAAAAGGACTTCTTCGGTCAGAGCTCATCGCCCTTCCGCATCGTTACGCGCAAGGCGGTCGTTCCCTCCGACGAAGAGATCGCAAACAACCCGCGTTCGCGCAGCGCCAAGCTGCGTGCAGCAGAAAAGCTCGGATAATCCGTACAGATGGAAAGACACGACGACAACACGACATCCGCCCGTCCCGCTACCGCACACACGGGGGACGAAAAACCCCTGGGCGCGGTGGGCCAGAAGGAACGGCGCCCCAAAAGCAGGGCCGCCCGGGCGGCACAGGACGTCATCACCGGCGACTTCATGGGCTACAGCCGGCTGAGGCGCTGGTACCCGCTGGCGCTGTACTGCATTCTGCTGGTTTTCCTCTACATCGGCCACGTATTCAACTTCCAACGACTGCAACGCCTCGAAATCCAGCAGCGCATGGAGCTCAACAACGAACGCTCGCGTTCGATGGTCTTCTCCTCCATGCGGATGAACGCCTCCCGCCACAGCCATATCGTAGAGGAGATCAGGCGACGCGGACTGTCGCTCGAAGAGTCGACGATACCGCCCAAAAACGTCCGGTAACCGGCCGAGCGACAACGGCCTCCTACCCACAGACCACACGACACAACCGCCAAAGAAAGAGCAGCTCAGCCATGCCACGCCCCCATAACGGAAACAATCCGGCCACTCCGCGCCAACAGAACATCAAGCGCAGCATCATGTCGCGCGTGAGGGTGCTCTATGCCATCTTCGCCGTGATCGCGGTCGCCATCTTCGCCATGATCCTCGTCACCCAGTACGGTCCCAACGGCACCCCCCTGCGCAACCGCTCCGACCGCAAGTGCTACAAGACCATCGATGTGCCCGCCTCGCGCGGCAACATCTATTCGCACGACGGCCGGATTCTCGCCACCGACTCCCCCTCCTACAACCTGTCGGTGGACTTCACCGTACTCGACATGGATGCCGAGGAGTTCAATGCCCTCAGTGCCGCCCTGGCCGACAGCCTCCACCGCACCATTCCCGGCTACTCGAAAGACCATTTCCTGCGCCGGCTGCGCGAAATCCGTGCAAAAGCCCTGCGCGGCGGCCCGGGCAGCCAAAACCAACGGCTGGTACGCGACAAGGTGAACCAGCTCCAGCTCGACCGCATCAAGACTTTCCCCATCTTCAATAAAGGACGCCTGGGCGGCGGCCTCATCTACACCCAGGATGCCGAGCGGTACAAACCCTACGGGACCCTCGCGGCACGTACCCTGGGCAAACCGGGCGAGTTCGGCCTCGAAGCGTCGTTCAACGAGTTCCTTTCGGGCAGCGACGGACGGAACCTCTGTGTCCGTCTGGTGCGGGACATCTGGGTACCCGTGGTATCGAAAGAGAACGTGGAAGCCGTCAACGGCTACGACCTGGTCACCACCATCGACGTGGATATGCAGGACATCGTGGAAACCGAGCTGCGAAAACAGATACTCGACAAGAACGCCACCTGCGGCACAGCCATCATCATGGAGGTGGAGACGGGCGAGATACGCGCCATCTCCAACCTTACACGCTACGGCAGCACCGTACGCGACGACGTGAACCACGCCATCACGATGCGCTGCGAACCGGGCTCCACCTTCAAACTGGTTTCGCTCATGGCCCTGATCGACGAGGCGGGATACTCGCTCGACCACCCGATAGACTGCGCCGAGAGCGGTCGTTACTACTACCAGGTGGGCAAACGCAAATACCTCGTGGAGGATTCGCACGCCGTGGGACAGACCGACCTGCGGGGCGCCATGGAGCAATCCTCCAACATCGGCTTCGTGAAGCTCGTCGACCAGGAATACCACGACTCCCCGGAGCGGTTCGTCGATTTCATTCAGTCGCTGGGAATCGACCGGCAGGTGAACATGCAGCTCTACGGCGGACTCAAGCCCGTCATCAAGGACCCCCGCCGCAAAAAAGAGACTGCCTGGGACGCCATCTCGCTCATGAAGATGTCCTACGGCTACGCCATCGAACTCACGCCGATCCACACGCTGATGCTCTACAACGCCGTGGCCAACGACGGCCACATGGTGGCCCCGCGTCTGGTCACCGCCATTACCGAGAACGGCCATACGGTGGAACGTTTCGCAACGGAAACCGTCAACCGGAAGATATGCAGCGACAAAACGCTGCGGCTGGTGCGTGAAGCCCTCGAGGGGGTGGTCGAAGAGGGAACGGGTTCCATGATGAAAAACCCCAACTTCAAGATAGCGGGCAAAACGGGTACCGCACAGATCGCCATGAAGAACCGGGGCTACGCCGACGAACGCGGCGGCCGCGACTACCTGGCCACCTTCGCGGGATACTTCCCCGCCGACAATCCGCGTTACAGCTGCATCGTGGCCATCAAGACCTATTACGGTCCCGGCGCACGCAACTCCTTCTACGGCGCCACGCTCGCCGCACCGGCTTTCAAGGCCATCGCCAACCGCGTCTACGCGCTGGACGCCAAATGGCAGGCCCCCCTCAGCCAGAGCGACGAACCCTGCGTAGCCCCCGTTAAAGGCGGCGACATGCAGCAGATCCGCACGGCCACGAACCGGCTGTCGATAACGGCCGACATCGGCCGGCGCACGCGCGGCTGGGGAACGACGCAACGGGATTCCACGCACGTCGAAGTCACGGCCCTCTCCGCCGAGGAGGGTGTCATGCCCTCGGTGAGGGGGATGGCCCTCAAAGACGCACTTTACCTGCTCGAGAGCCGGGGACTGCGGGTCCATGCGAACGGCAAGGGCAAGGTGGTGTCGCAATCCCCCAGGGCCGGCACGGCCATACGCGAAGGCGACCCCGTGACCGTCACGTTGCGGCCTGCAGGCAACTGATGCGGCTCCGTAGCGACAGAAACGAAGAACAACAACCATATCGTCAAAGATGAAACTGACAGAACTCTTATCGGGCATCGAAACCCTGCGGACGACGGGCGCTGCGGACGCGGAGATCACCTCGCTCGGATTCGACTCGCGCCACACGACGCCGGGCCAGCTATTTTTCGCCGTCAAAGGGAGTGCGAGCGACGGACACGACTACATCGCTCAGGCAACGGCCGACGGTGCGGCAGCGGTCGTATGCGAACGGCTTCCCGAAACCCCCGCTCCGGAAGTGGCCTACGTCGTGGTGGCGGACAGCTCCGCCGTCCTGGGCACCGTCGCCTCGCGATTCTACGGCGAGCCGAGCCGGAAGCTGAAACTGGTGGGCGTGACCGGTACCAACGGCAAAACCACGACCGCCACTCTGCTCTACGACCTGTTCCGCAGACTCGGCTACAAGGCGGGCCTCATCTCCACGGTCGTTTACCGGATCGACGACGAAGCGCGTCCCTCCACGCACACCACGCCGGACGCCATCCGTCTCAACGCCATGCTGGCCGAAATGGCCGAACGGGGCTGCGACTACTGCTTCATGGAGGTCAGCTCCCACAGCATCGTGCAGGAACGCATCGCAGGCGCGACCTTCGCCGGAGGAGTCTTCACCAACATCACCCACGACCACCTCGATTACCACGGCACGTTCGCCGAATACATACGCGCAAAAAAACTCTTTTTCGACCGCTTGCCCAAAGAGGCGTTCGCACTGGTGAACACCGACGACCGCAACGGAGCGGTGATGGTACAGAACACCGCCGCGGCCGCCCGTACCTACTCGCTGCGCAGCTTCTCGGATTTTCCGTGCCGCATTCTGGAAAACACCCCCGAAGGGATGCTGCTCGAACTGGAGGGCCGCCAGGTATGGACGCGTTTCCTCGGACGGTTCAACGCCTACAACCTCACCGCGGTCTACGGCACCGCAAGGCTGCTGGGCGCCGGATGCGACGAAACGTTACAGGCGCTGAGCACCCTCACTCCGGTGAACGGTCGGTTCGACACGCTGCACTCCCCGGAGGGAGTAACGGCCATCGTGGACTACGCCCACACGCCCGATGCCCTGCGCAACGTGATCGACACGGTGAACGAATTGCGCGACGGTGGCGGACGGCTCCTGGTAGTAGTGGGCTGCGGCGGCGACCGCGACCGCAGCAAACGTCCCGTCATGGCGCAGATCGCCGCCGAAGGGGCCGACCTGTCGGTCTTCACCTCCGACAATCCGCGGCATGAGGATCCGGATGCCATTCTGGCCGAGATGACCGCCTCCCTGCCCGACACGGGCCGGTGGCTGACGATCACCGACCGCCGGCAGGCCATCCGGGCGGCTGCCGCCATGGCCCGCCGGGGCGACTACCTGCTCATCGCCGGCAAGGGACACGAAACCTACCAGATAACGGGCGACACGCGCACCCATTTCGACGACAAGGAGGAGGTACGCCGGGCCCTGGGCATGGATACGCCCGCCCAAGCCCGCGAATAATATCGGCGAAGGCCGTATCAACCGAATGGATTATGGACTAATTTTACGGTCCGAACGACAACTACGCAAAACAAGTTCAGAGAGATGCTCTATTCCCTGCTCGAATACCTCGGAACCCACTTCGACCTGCCTGGGGCGGGTCTGTTCCGTTACCTTTCGTTCCGCTCCGGGTGTGCGATCGTATTCGCGCTGCTCATCGGCGCCATTTTCGGCAAGAAGATCATCGAAAGGCTCCGCCGCCACCAGATCGGCGAAGAGATCCGCAACCTCGGCCTGGAGGGCCAGATGGAAAAACGCGGCACCCCTACGATGGGCGGCATGATCATCCTGGGCGCGATGCTCGTGCCGGTCGTACTCTTCTGCGACCTGCGCAACGTCTATGTCCAGCTCATGATCGTATCCTCCGTGTGGCTCGGCCTGCTGGGCTTCGCCGACGACTACATCAAAGTATTCCGCAAACACAAGGAGGGCCTCAAAGGCCGCTTCAAGATCATCGGCCAGGTGGGGCTGGGCATCATCGTCGGTACGGTCATGTGCTTCAGCCAGCAGATCGTCATCGTGGAGAAGTCGCAGCCCGCAACGGCCACAGCCGCCGTGCAGGCCGCAGATGCGGAAGCGGGATATGCCGTCACGGCCCACTACGGAGAGATGCCGCAGAAGACCACCAAAACCACCATCCCTTTCGTAAAGAACAACGAATTCGATTACCACTGGCTCGTCCCCTCCGACCAACCCTGGGGCAACGTACTGACGTGGCTCATCTACATCCTGATCGCCATCTTCATCATCACGGCGGTATCCAACGGTGCCAACCTCACCGACGGCCTCGACGGACTGGCGACGGGCGTCTCGGCCGTCATCATCGTCATCATGGGGGCCTTCGCATACCTCTCGGGCAACATCATCTACTCGGACTACCTCAACATCATGTACATTCCGGGGACGGGCGAACTGACCGTATTCGCCGCCGCCCTGGTGGGAGCGCTCATCGGCTTCCTGTGGTACAACTGCTATCCGGCCCAGGTGTTCATGGGCGATACGGGCAGTCTTGCGCTCGGGGGCATCATCGCCGTCTTCGCGCTGCTCGTCCGCAAGGAACTGCTGCTGCCGCTCCTGTGCGGCATCTTCCTCGTGGAAGCCGTTTCCACCATGATTCAAGTCACCTATTTCCGATACACCAAACGCCGGTACGGCGAGGGACGACGCTACTTCCTGATGGCGCCGCTGCACCACCACTATCAGAAAAAAGGCATTCCCGAAAACAAGATCGTCGTCCGCTTCTGGATCGTACAGATCCTCCTCGCGGCCATGACGCTGGTAACACTTAAAATACGTTAAGATCCATGAAAGCAGTTGTTTTGGGCGGAGGAGAGAGCGGATACGGTTCCGCCGTGCTGGCCCAGGTCAAGGGGCTCGACGTCTTCCTCTCCGACAAGGGCAGGATAGAATCCAAATACGCCGAAGTACTCGACCGCTACGGCATCGCCTACGAAGAGGGCACGCACACCGAAGCACGGATTCTCGACGCCGACTTCGCCGTCAAAAGTCCCGGCATTCCGGACACGGCTCCCATCGTGACGAAACTGCGCGAGCGGGGAATACCGGTCATCTCCGAGATCGAGTTCGCCGGACGCTATACCAAGGGCAAGACCATCTGCATCACCGGCTCCAACGGCAAAACCACCACCACCACCATGACGGGCGAGATCCTCCGCGCCGCGGGCTACGACGTGGCCGTGGGCGGCAACATCGGCGAGAGCTTCGCCTACACCGTGGCGACCGGCGACCGGGAGTGGTACGTGCTGGAGTTGAGCAGCTTCCAGCTCGACGGGATCGTCGACTTCCGCCCCGATATAGCCGTCGTCACGAACATCACGCCCGACCACCTGGACCGCTACGACCACAAGTTCCAGAACTATATCGACAGCAAGTTCCGCATCATCCGCAACCAGCGGCCCGAAGACCGGTTCATCTACGGAATCGACAATCCGGAAACATGCCGCGAGGTGGCCCGGCGCAACCCCGCCCTGCACCGGTTGCCCTTTACGTCCCGGTCGTACCGGGAGTGCGCGGAGGCAGGCATGCCCCTTGCGCAGGCGACGGCGGAGAGCGGTTCCGCCGCACCGCAGGGAGCCTTTCTCACCCCGGAGGGCACATTCGCGGTATCGGTGAACGACCGAAGCGTCACGATCGACCCCGCCCGCATGCAGGTAAAAGGGATACACAACATCTACAATGCCCAGGCCGCGGCGCTCGCGGCGCTCGCGGCAGGAGTCGCTCCGGAAATCATCGAGAAAACCCTCTACGGTTTCGCAGGGGTCGAGCACCGGATGGAACCGGCCGGAACGGTACGCGGCACGGAGTACATCAACGATTCGAAGGCTACCAACGTCGACTCGGCATGGTATGCCCTCGACAGCATGACGCGCCCCACGATATGGATCGCCGGAGGCACCGACAAGGGCAATGACTACGAACCGCTGAAGCCGCTCGCCCGCCGGCATGTCAAAGCACTGGTGTGCATGGGCGTGGACAACGCCAAACTGATACGCGATTTCACGGACATGGTACCGGTCGTCTGCGACACCCACTCCCTCGAGGAGGCGATGCGTACATGCGCCGACCTGGCCCGACCGGGCGACACGGTATTGCTTTCGCCCGCCTGCGCCAGCTTCGACCTGTTCCGCAACTACGAGGAACGGGGCAGGCTCTTCAAGGCAGCCGTTCAGCAACTCAATCAGGAGGCCGAACGATGAAGGAGGAGAAGGATCGCCTGTCCGACGGTCCGCAGGCACGCACCGAGGGAGCGACCGAAGGCTCCCCCGCCGCATCGAACCGCCGCGCGGCATGGTCGAAGCGGGGGACGGAAGCGGCACGCCTGGTGGGCGCCGAGGCCCGACGCCTCTCCGAAACGGGCATGGAGATCGGTCAGAAAGTCCGCCGCAAAAGCCGGCCCTGGATCGACGCCATCTTCGGAGGCGACAAGGTGCTGTGGACGGTCATCATCGTCCTGCTCATCTTCTCGATGCTGCTCACCTTCTCCGCCACGGTCTACAAACCGGGCGGCACGCCGACCGCGAAACTCATCAACCAGTTGGTCTTCATCACGGCGGGCATCGCGGCCCTGCTGGTGGTACATATCATCAAATACCAGTTCTACGGCCGCATCGCCAACGCCGTATTCATCTTCGGACTCATCCTCACGGTGCTGGCGATGGTCATCGGTCCCGAAGAGGCGGGAGCCCGGCGCGACCTCGACATTCCGCTCATCCACATCCGGTTCCAGCCCTTCGAAATTCTGAAAATCGGGGTCATCATGGTCCTCGCCAAACAGTTGGCACGGCGCCAGAAAGACATCGAACACACCCCCATTCTGCCGAGCTTCAATCCGAAATCGTGGATGGAGGACGCCCAGCGCAACGTCGACATCATCCGGCAGGAAACCATCCCGGTACTCGGACCGATCGTGGTGACCTGCATCTTCACCTTTCTCTCGGTGGGCAACTCCACCACGCTCATCATCGCCGCCACCTGCATGGTGATGCTCTTCATCGGCCGCGTACGCATGGCCGACCTGGGCAAAATGGTCGGCGCGGTGGCCCTGCTGGGCGTCGTACTCTTCGCCGCCGGACTGGGACGAAGCAACACCGGCCGCAGCCGTATGGCGAGCTTCAAACCCGATATGCTGGCCAAACATGTCCGCATGACTTCCGACAGCATCGAGATATACCACTATCCGGAGTTCACCCGCCCCGACGGCAAGGTAAGCCCGGCCGAATCGAGCCAGTCGATCAACGCGAAGATGTCGATCGCATCGGGACGTTTCTTCGGCAAGGGTCCCGGCATGAGCACCCACCGCTCCAACCTGGAAGAGGCCGAAAGGGACTTCGCCTACGCCTTCATCATCGAGGAGTACGGCGCCGTGGGAGGACTCGTCATCCTGCTGCTCTACCTGTGGCTCTTCTTCCGCACGATCCAGATATTCAAGAAGTGCGGCACGGCCTTCCCCAGCCTGCTGGTGCTGGGTCTGGGACTGATGATCGTCCTCCAGGCCATGATCCACATGCTCGTATCGGTATCGCTCTTCCCCGTCACGGGCCAGCAGCTCCCCCTCATCAGCAAGGGCGGTTCGTCGCTGGTCTTCACGCTCACGGCACTGGGCATGATCCTGGGCGTGAGTCGCCAGACCTCGGAAAAGACGCTCGACAACCCGAAAGGCGAATCGCTGTTCGAGAAGGAAACGGGCGGAAGATAACGACCCGGCACGCGGTTCCCCGACCGCGGCACGAAGACTCCGTACAAAGCAAAACGACATAGACACAATGGAAAACGGCAAACTGAAAATCATCCTCAGCGGCGGCGGCACGGGAGGGCATATCTATCCCTCGGTGGCAGTGGCCGAGGCCCTGCGCAGGGAACTGGGCGAGGAGGTGGACCTGCTCTTCGTGGGTGCCGAAGGGAAAATGGAGATGGAGAAGCTCCCCGCCCTGGGCTATCGGGTGGTCGGTCTTCCGGTAGCGGGCCTGCAACGCAGACTCGACCTGCGGAACCTCGCCCTCCCGTTCAAGGTCATGAAAAGCATCCGCAGGGCCCGCCGAACGATCCGCGAATTCGGCGCCGATGCGGCGGCCGGCTTCGGCGGATACGCCAGCGCTCCCGTCCTGTGGGCCGCACAGCACATGGGCATCCCCACCCTCATCCAGGAACAGAACTCCTACGCCGGAGTCACCAACAAGCTCCTTGCCCGACGGGCCGACCGCATCTGCGTAGCCTACGACGGCATGGAGCGCTTCTTCCCTGCCGACCGCATCCTCTTCACGGGCAATCCGCTCCGGGGCGACTTCGGCAAAACGGCGCCGCGGGAGGAGGCCGCAGCCTATTTCGGTCTGGATGCCGACAAGCCCATCGTACTGGTCGTGGGCGGCAGCCTGGGCACGCGGACCCTCAACGAAGCGATGAAACGTCATGTTGCCGCAACCGGCACCGACGAGATACAGGTGATCTGGCAAACGGGCAAATACTACGAAAAAGAGATGGACGACTTCATGTCCGGCCGGCACCGTCCGGGCATTTGGCGCGGCGCATTCATCGACCGCATGGACTACGCCTACGCGGCGGCCGACGTGGTCGTTTCGCGTTCGGGCGCCTGCTCGGTATCGGAGCTCGCGCTGGCCGGAAAAGCCGTGATCTTCGTCCCCTCGCCCAACGTGGCCGAAGACCACCAGACCAAAAACGCCCGCGCCCTGGCCGACCGGGGAGCGGCCCTGCTCATTCCCGATGCCGAAGCGGTGGAGAAAGCCATTCCGGCCGCCATCGCCCTGGCCGGCGACACCCCCCGCAGGGAGGAACTGCAACGAAACATCCGCACCATGGCCACACCCGACGCGGCACGGACGGTAGCGGCAGAAATCATCAAACTCGCCCGCAGACGATGACGGAAATCCGACCCAAAAACATCTATTTTCTCGGCATCGGCGGCATCGGCATGAGCGCCATCGCCCGCTACTACCTGCTCGAAGGAGCCCGGGTAGGGGGATACGACCGTACCGAGACCGCCCTCACACGCGCACTCGCCGCCGAGGGAGCCGACATCCACTACGAAGACGACCCGACCCTGATCGGGGAGCATTTCCGCAACCCCGAAGAAACGCTCGTCGTCTATACGCCCGCCCTGCCTGCAGACCACGCCGAAACGGCCTGGTTCCGCGACCGCGGCTTCCGCATTCTGAAACGTTCGCAGATACTCGGCCTGCTGGCCGCCGACAAATACGTCATGGCCGTAGCGGGCACCCACGGCAAGACCACCACCACCACCCTCACCGCCTGGCTGAACCATGTGGCCGGAGGGGGCGGAAGCGCCTTCCTGGGCGGTATCTCGAAGAACTTCGACAACAACTTCGTCTACGGGCCCGGCAACCGCCTCGCCGTGGAAGCCGACGAGTTCGACCGCTCGTTCCTCCAGTTGTGGCCCGATGCGGCGGTTATCACCTCGGCCGACGCCGACCACCTCGACATATACGGTACCCACGAGGAGCTCCGCCGCACCTTCGCCCGCTTCGCCGGGCAGATCAGGCCGGGCGGCACGCTCATCATCAAACAGGGCGTAGACCTTCCGATCACGAACCCCGACATCCGCATCTACACCTATGCCTGCGATGCGGCGGAGGCCGACTTCCGCGCTGCAAACCTGCACGTACAACCCGACGGGACCTATCGTTTCGACATCGTCTGCCCCGACCGCACCCTCACCGGATGCCGGCTGGGAATTCCCGGCAAGGTAAACGTAGAGAATGCCGTGGCGGCCACCGCCCTGCTGTGGGTGGCGGGATTCGACGAGGAGAAGCTCCGCGAGGGTCTGGAAACCTTCCGGGGCGTGAAGCGACGCTTCGACTTCCACATCAACACGCCGCAACTCATCTACATGGACGACTACGCCCACCATCCCGAAGAGCTGCGGGCGGCGCTCTCCTCCGTGCGGAGCATGTTCCCCGGCCGGAGGATCACGGCCATCTTCCAGCCGCACCTCTACACCCGCACGCGGGATTTCCACCGCGGCTTCGCCCAGGCGCTTTCGCTGGCCGACGAGGTGGTGCTCGTGCCCATCTATCCGGCCCGCGAAGAGCCCATCGAGGGCGTCTCGTCGGAGATGATCGCCGATCTGCTCACCGTTCCCCACCGCGTCGTCCCGCTGGAGGAGGTAGCCCGCGCAACGGAAGAGAGCCGGGTCGACATCCTCATCAGCTTCGGGGCAGGCAACATCGAGAACCACACCGGTGAAATAGCCCGGCGGCTGCAAGAGCGCCTGCAAA
The DNA here is from genome assembly GCA_910577285.1 of uncultured Rikenellaceae bacterium. GTDB lineage: Bacteria > Bacteroidota > Bacteroidia > Bacteroidales > Rikenellaceae > Tidjanibacter. The sequence goes on from CAJTLO010000004.1 coordinate 27,283, forward strand.
ACGGCCGCGCAAAGTAGTCCATCCCCTTTTTCGGGCTTTCCGCACTCCTTCCGCCCCCTCCCCCGGCCTTTCCCGACCGGGAGAGGGGGCGTATACAACCCCTCGGACGACACACTTCCCGCCCGCACCCTCGCTCGGTTTGGATTTTTTGTCGTAATTTTACGGGCACAATCCGAACACACACCATCGGCCGGCCCCCCTTTCCGGCACCACGCAATACACGGCATGAACCGCGGTCTTAAAATAGTCCTGTCGTCGGTCGTCTGGACCGGCATCGTCGCCTACCTCGTCTGGGCCGGCGGCCTGGGTGAGCGCAAACGTGCGACGGCGAGGGTACGCGAAATGGAGATCACGGTACGCGACAGCACCGAGATCGGCATCATCCGTCCGGCGGACGTACGCCGCTGGATCACCTCCGCCGGCCTCGATCCGCTCGACCGCCACATCGACTCGGTGAATCTGGGCGCCATTACGGAAGTGGTACAGGCGCACGACTTCGTCCGCAAGGCACGCACTTCGGTGGGACTGGACGGTATCCTCACCGTCGCACTGGAACAGAGACGCCCCCTCATGCGTATCCTCACCGACAACGGCTACGACCTCTATTACACCACCGACGGCTATATCGTCCCCGCCGGGAGACGCTCCGCCCACTATGTTCCGGTCGTCACGGGCCGCTTTGGCCTGCCTTTTGCGAACGGCTTCAGCGGACAATTAGGTGCAGGCACGGAAGAGGCTGAAAAAAAGTCAAATGAAAATTACATATTTCTATACAAACTCATTAATTTTGTAGAATATATCGAGGAGAGTGAGTTCTGGAGCGCTCAGGTCGTGCAGATCAACGTATTACCGGGCGCAGGTCCCCGTTCGCAGCCCCAGGTGGAGATCATCCCGAGAGTGGGCGACCAGGTCGTGCTGCTCGGGGAGCTGGACGGCTACGAGCGCAAACTCGCCAAACTGCTGACTTTCTACCGGAAAGCCATGGCAAAGGAGGGTTGGGACAAATGGAACTACATCGACCTCAGATACGACGGACAGGTGGTGTGCAGCGAACGGTAAAGCGGGCTGCGAACCTCCCGTCCGGGAACGGATAGACGGGAACGGCGGCGATGCCGCTTTTTTGCAAAAGGATCAGATCACATGCAGGTGGAAAACAACAGCTACGTCGTAGCCATAGACCTCGGCTCAGGCAGCGTGACGGCCGCAGCGGGCAGCAAAGACCCCGACGGCAGGCTCAACATCATAGACATCGTTTCCAAACCCATGACAGGCATGTCATGCGGCGAGGTCATCAACATCGAACAGGTCACCGGAGCGGTCCGTACCGCGGTAGCGGAACTGGAAGAGCACCTCGGCATCAAGGTGACGGAAGCCTATGCAGGCATCTCCGGCCACGACATCAAGTGCGCCGACAGCTCCTATTTCGTCTACGTCAGCGGCGAAGACCACGAAATATGCGAGGAGGATGTCGCCAAGCTCCACGAGAGCATGAACAGCCTCCAGCCGCCCGAAGGGATCTGCATTCTCGACCGTACGCCGCAGAAATACGTCATCGACTCGCGCGAGGAGACGATGCAGCCCGTGGGACGTTTCGGCCAGCAGCTCGAAGCCACCTTCAACTTCACCCTCGCCAACCGCGGTAGTCTCGAAAGGCTCAACAAAGCCTTCCTGCGACTGGGCATCGGTCAGCGCAGGCTTTTCACCAACGCACAGGCGAGCGCAGCCGCCGTACTGACCGAAGACGAAAAGGAACTCGGCGCGGCAGTGATCGACATCGGCGCAGGCTGCACGGACATCTGCATCTGGCAGGACAACATCATGCGCTACGTGGGCGTACTGCCCGTCGGCTCGGACGCCATCAACCGCGACATCCGTTCCATCGCGATTCCGGAGCGCTTCATCGAGAAGCTGAAGACCACCCACGGATACGCCGTAGCGACCCAGATACCGGAGGAGAAACGGGCGCAGAGCATCAAAATCAAGGGGCGCACCCAGCGCGAAAACAAGGAGATATCGTTCTACAACCTCGCCCAGATCATCGAGGCACGACTGCTGGATATCGTGGAGAACGTAATGGAAGAGATCAAGGAGTCGGGCTATGCCGACAAGCTCGGTTCGGGCCTCGTCCTCACCGGCGGCGGCGCCTGCCTCAAAGACATCGACACCCTCTTCCGGGAGCGCACCAAATACGACGTGCGCATAAGCAGCACCTATCCGGAACTGGTGAACGACCGCTCGCTCCCCGTAGCCGACGACATGCACCTCTCCTCGGCGATCGGCCTCCTGCTGCTCGGTCTGCAGGAGGGGAACGTAACGGCCACCGACCGACCGCTTCGGAAAAAAGAGGAAGAGCCGCAACCCGCCCCCCAGGAACCCCAGACGCCCCGCCCCGCCGAGACGCCCCGGCCGCAGGCCGCACCGGTGGCGGAACCCGCCGCGCGGGAACCGGAACCCGATCCGGTGATCGACCGCCCCGCAGAAAAACCGGAACAGCGGTCGGCCGACACCCACCAGGGCGGCAACAACGGGAAGGGGAAGCGGAAACCTTTCAGCGGCATCGGTCGCTTTTTCAAAGACATTTTCGAGGTCGTCGACGACGACGAGATATAAACCGTTCCGGCAATGACAGACGAAAACGAAGTAATCGTAGGCATTAAACTGCCCAGGAAAAACCCGTCCATCATCATGGTACTGGGTGTGGGCGGTGCGGGCGGCAACGCCGTGAACCACATGTTCGACCTGGGCATCACGGATGTAACATTCATGGTCTGCAACACCGACCGGCAGGCGCTCAACGCCAGTCCCGTCCCCATCAAGGTACAGCTGGGCGAAGGACTCGGTGCGGGCAACGACCCCAACAAAGGACGTCAGGCGGCGATAGAGAGCCTCGACGACATCGTGCTGCGCTTCGAACAGGAGGGTACCAAGATGGTATTCGTCACGGCCGGCATGGGCGGCGGAACGGGTACCGGAGCCGCTCCGGTGATCGCCAAGGCGGCCCGCGACCGGGGCATTCTCACCGTGGGCATCGTCACCCTTCCCTTCAATGCCGAGGGGCGCAAGCGGGTGGACCAGGCCAACCGGGGACTCGAGGAACTGCGCAAGAACGTGGACTCGCTCGTGGTGATCCACAACGACAACATCGCCAAAATATACGGTTCCCTGCCGCTCGAGGAGGCCTTCGGCAAAGCCGACGACATCCTCGCCACGGCAGCCAAAGGCATTGCCGAGCTCATCACCCGGGAGGGCAACGTGAACGTGGACTTCGCCGACGTGAAAGCCGTCATGACCAACGGCGGCATGGCACTCATGGGATCGGGACGGGCCAGCGGCGCGGACAAGATCGCCAAAGTGACCGAAGCGGCGCTCTCCTCCCCGCTTCTCAACCATCAAGAGATCAAGGGCGCACGGGACATCCTCTTCAACCTCTCCTACAGTCCGGGGCAGATCAGTTTCGACGAAGCCACCTCGGTACTGGAGATGATTCAGCGCAAGGCGAGCCGCGGAATAGGCGACCCGCACTCGGCCAACATCATCTGGGGTGCGGGCGTAGACCCCTCGCTCGACGACGAAATCGTACTCACCATCGTGGCGACCGGTTTCGACAACGTGAACCCGCTGGGCAACCAACCGGGCCAGCAGAACGCCGCAGAACGGCAGGCCGCCGGCAGGATCTTCCACCCCGCAGGCCGCAAACCGCAGGCCAACGCCAACGTGATCAACGTCAAAAAGACCAACCGACTCGGCGATATCGAGAAATACCTCGCCACCCCGGCCTACATCCGGCGCAACATCCGGCTCACCAACGCCGTCGTGCCGGGCAGCGGTAAGGCATCGAAAGTTTCGATGAAGGACGAAGCCGCCGAGCCGCAGCGCACCGGACAGGCCGAAAACGACCTCTTCGGCCAGCGCTGATCCGGCACCGCCGCAGGAACCGGGGCGGCAACGCCCTCCCTGCAACGCCCCCACCGACCCGGTCCGTGAGGGAAGTACCGTGAGAGGAACCAACACAGAGAAGTTTTGACACATCTATACAGTATATTCATCTACAAAGGGTTCGACCCGACGACCATCGTCAGTCTCGTCATACTGACCTTTCTCATCTGCATCTCGGCCTTCGCATCCGGTTCGGAAACGGCGCTCTTCTCGCTGTCGCCCTCCGACATCCGGACCGTGAGGTTTCGGGGCGGAAAGAGCGACGATGCCATCCTGAAACTCCTCTCCTCGGAGGACTACATGCTGGCTACGATACTGATCCTCAACAATCTGGTCAATATCATCATCGTCATCCTCTCCAACAACATCATCGACTCGCTGGTGGAGTTCACCTCCAAAGGATGGAACTTCGCCTTCAAGACGGTGCTCGTCACCTTCATCCTGCTGCTCTTCGGGGAGATCATCCCCAAAGTGACCGCTTCGCACTTTCCGCTCCGTTTCGCGAGTATCATCGCCGTGCCGCTGCTCGGCGTGAAGTCGCTCTTCAGGCCACTCTCCTGGATTCTCGTGAAGATGGGCGAACGGTTCAACAAAAGGGCCGCAAAGAGCCATACGAACATCTCGATGGACGAACTTTCGGACGCCCTCGAAATGACGCAGACCGAGAGCAGCGAGGAGAAGAAAATGCTCTCGGGCATCGTCGATTTCGTCAACACCAACGTAGAGGACATCATGCGGCCGCGACTCGACATCACCGCGGTGAATGTGGAATGGGGATTCGATGCGGTACGCAACACGATCGTGGAGTCGGGATTCTCCCGCATTCCCGCCTACCGCGACAGCATCGACAACATCGAAGGCATTCTCTACGTCAAGGACATGCTCCCCTTCATCAACGAGCACGACGACTTCCAGTGGCAGCGACAGCTCCGGGAAGCCTACTATATTCCCGAGCACAAGAAAATCAACGACCTGCTGGCCGAATTCCAAAGCAACAAGGTACACATGGCCATCGTCGTGGACGAATACGGTTCCACGCTCGGGCTGCTCTCGCTGGAAGACATCATCGAAGAGATCGTGGGAGAGATCACCGACGAAAGCGACAAGGACGAAACCTTCTACCGCAAACTGGCCGACGGAACCTACCTCTTCGACGGCAAGACCCATATCTACGACTTCCTGGATGTAGTGAAGATCGACGACGACACGTTCGACGACGTGAAAGGACAGGCCGAAACCGTAGCGGGACTCATGCTGGAGATCAAACGCGACTTTCTCAAACGGGGCGATTCCATCACCTCACACGGCGTCACCTTTACGGTAGAGGCCGTCGAGAAACGCCGGATCGACAAAATCAGGATCAAACTTCCCGAAACGACCGACGCCGCCGCCCAGCATACCGCCCGGTAACGCCTCCATCACCGCACCAAACATCCGGCACTCCGGCGGGTCCCATACGCACGGCACACCGCCTCGCTCCACCCGTGACCTCTGCGATACGACGGCACCCGCAATACGCCCCGGCCCGACGAAACCGGTTTTACCGGACCGGAAGGCCGAACACCTCCCCGACATGACCCGAAAAGAGGAAAATACGGAAATACGCCCCGAAAGGATCTACGCCGCGCACGACACCCTGCTGGTCGTCACGCCCCTCGTGCGTGTGGAGGAGGCCGCCCCCCATCTGACCGACGACGACCTCGCCCGTATCGGCGCCTTCACCGGCGACAAACGCCGGAGGGAACAAGCCTCCTGGCGCAGTGTCGTCCGACGCTTCGCCGGCACGGCCCCCATCGCCTATACGGAAACCGGAGCACCCTACCTCCGGGACGGCAGCCGGCACATCGGCGTTTCGCACACCCACTCGCAGGCCGCCGTCATTCTCTCCGACCGGCGATGCGCGGTGGATATCGAACGTATCGACAGAAACTTCCCGCGCGTCGCCGCCCGTTTTCTCTCTCAGCAGGAGGCCGCCCTTCCGCAGAGCCACGAGGCACTCTTCCTCCCCTGGATGTGGTGTGCCAAAGAGGCCCTCTACAAATTCGCAGGACGCAAAGGGCTCGACCTCACCGAAGACCTTCGGGTGATCCGGATCGAGATGCAGAGCGGCCAGCTCACCGGAGCTATCCGCCACAGCGACGGAACGTGGCGCGAATACCCCATGCACGCCTTTACGGAGATGGGCACCGCGTGCGTCTGGATGACGGATACGGCTACCGCACCCACCCGACCGTAACCTCCGCCCCACTCCCCGCCGCCCCGGAAAAGCATCCGCACGTCGCCGTTCCGCACCTCTGCCCGCCGCCGGCCGTCGCTCCGGATGGCCCGCGGGAAGCCGGCATCCGGAGCAAAAGCCGAAAGAGCACTCCGAACGCCACACCCGTCCGGCATCGGGCCGCACCCGCGCCCGCTCCAAACACCCGCTATCCGGACATCAAGCATAACGACCAATACAACGGCCGCCAAACGACATGTCCCGAACCGCGGTCTTCGGACGGCAAGCCCCGCCACCGGATATCCGCCCCCTGTCCCCCCGCATCACCCGGCCCGCAAACCCTCCCTGCGGGCATATCCCGCCCATAGGGGCTACACTATTGCAGAATTTTTAATACCTTTACGGATATTAACGAACCGACAATGACCCAATCAACGAATCCCATATTCATCGCCGGCCCGTGCGTGATAGAGAGCGCACAACTGCTCGACACGGTAGCGGCGGAACTCGTCCGGCTCCGGCAGACGCTGGGTGTCGAAATCATCTTCAAAGCCTCGTTCGACAAGGCCAACCGTACCTCGCTCGGCTCGTTCCGCGGACCGGGTATGGAACAGGGACTCCGGATGCTCGCGGACGTCAAAAGCAAATACGGGCTGCGCATCCTCACCGACATCCACGAAACCTGGCAGGCCGGGCCGACGGGAGAGGTGGTGGACGTGATCCAGATTCCCGCTTTCCTGTGCCGCCAGACCGACCTGCTCGTGGCGGCGGCGAAAACCGGACGGACGGTCAACATCAAGAAAGCGCAGTTCCTCTCCGGCAAAGACATGTATTACCCCGTCCAGAAGGTCAGGGAGTCGGGCGGCGGCGAGGTATGGCTCACCGAACGCGGCAACATGTTCGGCTACAACAACCTCGTGGTGGACTTCCGCAACATCCCCGACATGCTGGAGTTCACACCCCGCGTCATCATGGACTGCACCCATTCGGTGCAGCGCCCCGGCGCCGGCAACGGCGTCACCGGCGGCAACCGCGAATTCGTACCGCCGATGGCCCTCGCCGCCAAAGCGTTCGGTGCGAACGGCTACTTCTTCGAAGTGCATCCGCAGGCCGACCGGGCCCTCAGCGACGCAGCCAACTCGCTCTATCTTTCAGACCTCGAAAAAGTCATCACCTCCCTGCTATGAGCCCGATCAAAGAGAGCGCCCTGAACACCTTCAGGGCAGAGGCCGAGGCGGTTGCATCGCTCGCCGGCCAACTGACAGAAGATTTTGAAAAAGCCGTCCGCGCCATCCTCGCCACCCACGGCAAGGTGATCGTGACCGGCATGGGGAAATCGGGCCTCGTGGGCCGCAAGATCGCCGCGACGCTGGCCAGTACCGGTACCCCCTCGTTCTTTCTCCATCCGGGCGAAGCCTACCACGGCGACCTGGGAATGATCGAACCGGGCGACATCGTGCTGGCACTCTCCAACTCCGGCCAGACGGACGAAGTACTTCGCCTCATCCCCTATCTGCAGGACAACGGCAACACGGTGATCGCCATGACGGGCAACGCCGGGTCTACGCTGGCGAAGAACTCCACCTACCACCTCGACGTGTCCGTGCGGAGCGAGGCCTGTCCGCTGAGCCTCGCACCGACCTGCTCGACTACGGCTCAGCTGGCCATGGGCGACGCGATCGCGGTAGCTCTGATGAACGAACGCAGCTTCCGGGCCGAGGATTTCGCCCGCTTCCATCCGGGCGGCAGCCTCGGACGACGGCTGCTCACCCGCGTAGGCGACGTGATGCGCAACGAACACCTCCCCACCGCCTCCCCGACCGACAAGCTCGGCGAGGTCATCATCACCATCAGCGACGCCCGCATGGGCGTAGCGGTCATCATGGAGGAGGAGCAGATAGCCGGTATCGTCACCGACGGCGACGTACGCCGCGCCATGCTCAAATACGGCGCACGATTTTTCGACATCACCGTGGGCGATATCATGACGCGGACACCGAAAACGGTCCGTGTGACCGACCGTCTCACCGATGCCGAACAGCTCATGCAGGACAACAAGATACACTCGCTGATCGTGGTCGACCGCGACGACAGGCTGGCCGGCATCGTGGAATTGTACGACCTGATGCGCAGCGGAAAATAATCGGAACCCGGCCGCATGCTCCGCGCCGCAGAGAGGAACTCCACGCATACGAAGCACACAAACCATTGCCGATCATGGATGTAAGAATAGCACAGGACTGGAAAGAGATACTCGCCCCCGAATTCGACAAGCCCTATTTCGAGGAGCTGATCGGGTTCGTAAAACAGGAGTATGCCTCGCGGAAAATCTTCCCGCGAGGCAGCAACATCTTCCGCGCATTCGACAAATGCCCGCTCGACTCGCTGAAGGTGGTCATCATCGGGCAGGACCCCTACCACGGCGAAGGACAGGCCAACGGACTCTGCTTTTCGGTGAACGACGGGGTCCCTTTCCCGCCGTCGCTGCGGAACATCTTCACGGAGATAAACACCGATACCGGCGCACCGATCCCTACCAGCGGCAACCTCGACCGCTGGGCCGAACAGGGAGTGCTGCTGCTCAATGCCGTACTCACGGTGAGGGCACACGAAGCCGCCTCCCACGCGGGCAAGGGCTGGGAACAGTTCACCGACGCGGTGGTCAAAGCCATTTCGGAACGGAAAGAGGATGTGGTATACCTGCTCTGGGGCAGCTACGCACAACGCAAAGGGGCGATCGTGAACACCACGCGCAACCTCGTGCTCAAATGCCCGCACCCCTCGCCATTCTCCGCCCACAGCGGTTTTTTCGGCTGCCGGCACTTCTCGAAGGCGAACGAATACCTTGCCGCACACGGCAAGGAACCGGTACGCTGGTAATAAGGCAGCGACCTGCGACGAATCAAGCCTGAGGACATCCTGTTAACGTTCGGGAGCTTCCGATTGCAATCGGAAGCTCCCGAAGCGCATCCGCCCCCTTCACGCAGGACCAAGAAAACGGGGCGGAACCACCTGTCCGGAACACAGCTACGCAAGGAAGCGGTTCGTTTCGGACCGACTGTCCGAAACGCCGACAAACCGGGAATAAGTACCGCAACCATACTTATCCCCTATCCGAAACATCCCCTCTTCACGGTATCGCCGGTGGGCCGAAAATTCCGCAACCTCGCTCCCGAGGCCAACGGTTCCTCAAAAAAATCCGACGCATGAAACTTTCGGACTTCCATCCGCATCTAACGAGGTAAAACGATCTCAAATATGACAAGTCCGCCGACAACAGAAAGGGATTTCGCCTCGCTCATACGGCAGCACTCCCGAATCATCGACAAGGTCAGCTATTTCTACGCTACCGACAAATTGCCGTTCGAAGACCTTCGGCAAGAGATTTACGTCAACATCTGGCTGGGATTGGATCGCTTCCGAGGCGACAGCAAAATGTCGACATGGATTTATCGGGTAGCCGTAAACTCGGCTCTGATGGCCCTGCGTTCCTCAAAGCCCAGAATCGAAACCGTATCGCTCGATTTCGGATCGCTCCCCATTTCCACCGAGCTCGACGATACGCAGAAGGAAAACCTTCAAATCCTGCACGCCTCGATCGACAGACTCGAGGCCATCGAAAAGGGGATCATCCTCCTTTGGCTCGACGAATATTCGTATGACGAGATAGCCGACATACTGGGTCTCAAACGCAACACCGTAGCCACTAAAATTCACCGCATCAAGGACAAACTCTCAAAAACGATACACCATGGAACTCAACGAACTTAAAAACAGCATGTCCACGCTCGAGCAAGTGCTCGCAAAGACCAACTCCGACATAAAGATAAACGTGTCGGCATCGGAAACCGCTCAGACCAAGATACTCGGCAAGTACCGCAAGAACATGCTGAGCTGTGCGATTCTCGCAATCGTATTCGTCAGCCTGTGGATCGGCAACGTAAATCCCGACAAACTGCCGAATATTTACAAGGCATCGATCGCCGCCATCACCGCTATCGCCGCCGTTTGGTATGCCTTGCTCTACTTCAAGCTCAAAAACGTTCGCATCGCAAGCACCCCACCCGCAACCCTCGTTGCAAAGACGGCCACCATCAAGCTACTTGCCTATGCCGGAGAGCTATTCTTCGTACTGGCACTGACAGTCTTCTTCACATGCTTGCTTTCCGATATGCTCGTCATGAACCGGTTGGCCTTCTGGCTTATCGTCGTGACTCTTTTTGCCGGACTTCTGTGCTCCGCCTTCTACATTTGGCCTCGCTGCATGAAACTCTTCCGGGAGCTCCATTCCATCAAGGAATAAAATTCTCATCCATACGCCGCCGGGCCGGAGGTTCACCGGCCCGACAACGGACAGCAAACGCAACGGGGAGCTCCGTCCTGGAGCTCCCCGCCTTTTTATCCGTTCCGCCGCACGGCCTGCCGATCACATCTCCTCGCTCTCGAACTCATAGCCCAACCGCTTGCCCGTATGGAGCTTGGAGAGTTCGTTGCGTGAGTTGAACTGTTCCACCGTCACGAGCTTCGACACGCTGTAGGGAGGCACGTAGAGATCGAAATCGAGGGCGAACGAGATGGCCGCCTCCAGAATCTCCACCAGCGCATCGCGGTCTATCTGCCGCATCCCGAACCGGTCGTGACGCTGGGCACACATCCCTTTTCCCTCCACGAAATACTGCATCTGGTGGTTGATGAAGATGCGCCCTATCAGATAGCCCTCGTCCTCTCCCCGGTTGTACTTGAACGAGTCGGCCAGGAAGTTGTAGATGTTTATCACACCGCAGTAGGCGTTGTCGGCCCCCTGCGTCAGGTAAGGATTCCGCCATATCTCGTGACCGTCATGGAAGCGGAAGACATCGGTCTGCATGGCGAAGATGAGAATATCCTCGGCCACCTGTATCTGGGCCTCGAATTTGCCGCGGTCGCGGTACTCGATGCGGATGCGTTTGTCGATCTTCTCGTCCAACTCTTCGTCCAGCTCTGCCGAAAGCTCCAGCAACGCCTCTTTCAGTTCGTTGAATACGACGAACGTGTTGTCCGAAACCCGCTGTTTCACCGACGCCTTATGCGTCAGTTTCTCTATTATCTCCCCTTTTAATTGACCGTCGGAATCCATACCGGTTAAAACTCTCGTTATTTATGTTTTGATAGCTGTTCTTTGCTTGCGTTCACCCTTTACGCGGCCGGTCGATATACACCACCTCGCCGCCGGCGAGCGCCCCGCCCGGAAGCGTCTTCCGGTTGAAGCGCTTCAGGCGCCGCGCCGGAATGCCGAGCGACCGCGCGATGTCGGCGCAGGAATCCCCTGCCCGGGCCACGACAAAACGCACGCCCCCGCGCACGAAGATGCCATACCCATCCACCGACCGGACCGCCACGGCGTAGTTGTCTATATCCACCGCAACCTCCGGATAGCCGGCTTCCACCATCTCTCCTGCCGGGGGCGGCACGACCGGCACCGTCTCCACGACCGCCACGTAGGAGGGATACTCCCCGTCGTCGAGCAGATAGAGCTCATAGTCCTCGATACATTTTATCAACGATACGGCATAATGAGGAGCGGTAGCGTAACCGCACTCCTTCAGGCCGTAAGCCCATCCCTTATAATCCTTCGGATCGAGCCGGAAGAGGCGTTCGTAACGCGGACTGTTCTTCAGAAACTCGGAATGGTCGCGATACGAATCCTCGATAGAGCCGTAACGCCGGAAACACTCCTGCCGGGCGTCGTCGTCGTAACGGACCGTATCGCCGATCCAGTTGCTCTTGCACTTGATGCCGAAATGGTTGTTGGAGCGACGGGAGAGTTCGCTGTTGCCGTAACGCGACTCGATCATCCCCTGCGCCATCTTGATGCTGGCCGGTATGCCGTACTCCTGCTGCTGCCGGATGGCCAGCGGCGCATAGGTGGCGATATACTCCTCCCGCGTCATCTCTCTCTGGGCCAACGCATCTCCCGCCGTACAAAGCGCTGCGGCCAGCCATACCAAACGAACGAACCACTTCATTGCCTTACCTAATATTCCGTTAAAAAGTTGCAAAAACCTCTGCAAAGATACATAATATCCCCCGAAAACCGAAAACGCCACGCATGCCGGTTCTCCCCGCACCCCCGAAATCGTTCCCGCCGACGGATCGCCGCCCTGCGGAAACGACGGCCGCCACCGCTTCCATCCGTCCGGTCTACGCCACGATACACGAAAACGTCCCGCCGTTCTTCCGAACGGCGGGACGCACCCTACTCTATGAAAAAAAACGAAGACAATTCCCCTCCGGACTTTCGGTCTCCCGCATACCTACGGCCGAGGCGACGGAACTCCTATCCCCACGACAGACAACGGGCCTTCCCGACGCCCGGAAAGCGCATGGCCGGCATCATCCCGGAAATCAAATACGAGAATATAATCGTCGCCGGTGCGCTCCACCGTCAGCGTTCCCTCCGTGAGGGGTGCCTTGCGCACCACCTCGTCGTTCTCCATGTAATAATACCAGGAGCCGACACAATGTTCCGGGTCCCACATGGTCGTTATCTGATAACCGGCAGTAATCGTATCGATCCCTCCATTGCCCATCGCATCCTCCTGGCTGACGACGGCGTAGACACCTGCGGGCAAGTCATATTCCGAATCGTCGTTAAAGAGTATCCGATCGCTGTACAGTTCGAGCTCCACATAACCGCCCGTCTGCGAGAAAGGAGGATATACGGCCTCGTCGTATCCGACGCCATCATCCCAGAAACGGAGCATCCAAGGCGTCGACCGCTCTTCCCAATCGTTCAGCGGCGTCATCGAAACATAGGCATTCCGGCTCACCGCAGTCATGTCCACATCTCCGGTCAGTTCGCTCATATAATCCTTTACGGCCATCTGCGTAATGGTCACCCGCATCGTTTCCAGCGCATCGGTTTGCGGAACAATATCCAGATACCCGATGCGGTCGGCGGATTCCATGTTCTCCCTGCACGTGATGGAGAGTATTTCGTACTCCGGTCGGCGGTCCTGAATCAATATCCAGTCAATCGGCACGCCGGCTTCATCGACCGTACGCCACGACCATCCGCAGTTCTGCGTGGTAACGTACAGCAACGCCTCCCCTATCGCGTGCTCTCCAGTAGGTTTGAACCGAAATTCGGTATAGTTCAGTTCCATCTTGGGCGGCAGCTCGCCGGCAGCCTGACGGACCACCAGCCGGCACGGCTGTACCGAAGGATCGCTCGGCGTTACCGTCACCATGCCTCTGCGCTCCGCCGGCTGCGAGTTCTCATGCACCGCCACGCCGAACCCATCACCGGACGGCGTTACGGCGATCCACTCCGCGTCGGTTTCCGCCTTCCAGGTCAGTCCCTCGCCACAGACCGTCACGACGACCTGTTGCTCGACCGCATCTTTCGCCCCGAACTCCAGTTCTTTCACCGAAAGCGACAGGGAGTAGACCTCCGGATTCTCGTTTCCCTGCTGGACTACGGTCACCTCCTTTCTGCTGCGCATGTCGTCGGCATCGGGAACGAACACGATCACCTTTCCCGTACGCTTTTCCGCCTTGGGATTATCCGTCACGCTCACCGCGACCCGGTCCGTTCCCGTCCGGACTGCCGACAGCCATTCCGCTGCCGACTTCCCTACTTCCGCTTTCCACTCAACGCCCACGGCCGCCACCGTCACCTCCTGCGAAGGGGCCGATACGGCTGCGAACGTCATGGCTACAGGGTCTATCGTCAGCGATTTTTGCGTTTCCGATTCTCCTCCGTTTTCGCACGCCACGGCCAGAAGAGCCAGCGCCGCCAGCCGCAAAACATATTTCGTCTTCATACTATCCTGATATTTAAAAAGGTTACTCTACCACTACTCCAGCGGGGGCGCGATGATGAAAGGTTTGATCTTGATGCCCAGCGGAATCATCTCGAACGCGAACGCCCCCAGCAGCACGTCGCGCTGCTCGTTGGCATAGGTGACATATCCGGCAGGGATAATAATACCGTAATTGTCGAACACCCACTCCTGCGTGGAACCCAGATGCGTCCGTGTATTGAGGTCATAAACCGCGCCGTCGGACTGCAGCATCGTCCCGATGGCAATGAACGCAAGACCGTCGTCGGTCACGTGAATGCCCACCGAAGCGCCGTAATCATCCACAATCACGGTCGTTTCCGTTTCGGTATTGTAGAAGGCCGGAAACTCCTGCATGCCGATACTGCCGTCCGCAGCCATATCTTCCGTACGGAACGTTCCGGCGATCCAACGGCCGGAATTGCTTATTTTGGTCAGTTCGGCCGAACACCTCATGCCGTCGGCCATATGAAACTCCTGGGGCCCCTCTTCCGTTTCCACCGTTACGGTCCTGACCTCATGAACGTCCTTGCCGACCCACTCGGCCTTCCCGTCCTTGTCCCTCCAATAAACCATACCCATGTCGGTATTATCCCATGTGGAGCCGTAGATCACCGAACCATCCGCCGAAATCCCCCGTGCAAGGACACCGGTCACGAAAGGCTCGCCGCGGTAATTCTCATCCGGCCAGCGGAGTTTTCGAGGTACGCCGTCTTCCCACAGAATGGGGTGGTACATCTGCGTTTGGCTGTCCTGCGCGTACCCCACCCAGTAGCGACCGTCGCCGGAAACACCCTGTACCGTCACGATACGCATGCCTTCCGGTCCGGGCACGGTCGTGAAGTTCCCGTCCATGGTGAACGCAATCGTCGTATAGTCCGTAGTTTCCTGAATGAACAGCGTGCCGTCGTCGCCTACGGCCATGGGTTGATAAAGCCACAGCATGGTCGCAGGAAATGTTCCATAATAGAACTTCTCACCCGTATACATGTCGATAACCAGCGGATGGTAGGTTTCCACACCCGCTTCGCCTTCGTAGGTCGATTCCATACCGCCCAGATAACGACCGCTGGGCGACATGACACCCCACCCTTCGTAGAGCTCCAACATCTGCCTGTAGCGCGGAAAACCCGCATCTTCCGGAAATTGACGAATCTGAATCGTCTGCCGGGCATTGCCGGCCACAAGAACGACCGCAGCAGAGCGGTCCGAACCGGAGTGATTGTCTTCGGCGGTCAATACGAGAAAGCGACCGTCTTCGCTGCGAACCGCATCGAGCCAGGATGCGGTCGACTCCACCGTCCACTCCGCCGGCGAAGCTTCGACTCTGATCTCAAGAGGCGCGTTGTCTGATCCGGCAAAAGACCACGACACGCAATCGAGTCTGACATAATGGGGCTCCTGCTTGCCTGCTTCAGTACAAGCCGCCAAAAGGAGTAATGAAATTACCCCCCCCCGCAAGTTTTAACAATAGATTAGAATTCATAGGTATTTTATTAAATTAATCATTTACACAATGAAAGCCACACAATCATTGCGTTTTTACAAACATAAAAATAAAAAACGCAATAACAAAATTTTCGCCCACTAAAAACAAGCAAAAAATACGGTTATAATTTTATCCTGCCATCCACGGAAAACATCCCGTCCGGAATCCGATATTTGGAAATCGGCGGAAAAACCTTAGCTTTGTATCGGGCCGGGGAGCTCCCGGCCGTTTAATCAAATATCTTATCATGTTTACGGAACAAGCGAACAAAATATTCGAACGCTCGATAACGGACTACCACAACTACGACAACGTAGACCATCCGATCGCCAACCCCTACACACCGGGGAGCATCGAACACCTGCTCTACCACAAAAACTGGATCGACACGGTGCAGTGGCACCTGGAGGACATCATCCGCGATCCCAACATCGACCCGGAAGAGGCCCTGAAGATCAAGCGGCGCATCGACGCATCGAACCAGGAGCGCACCGACATGGTCGAGTACATCGACAGTTGGATGCTCGACCGCTACAAGGAGGTAACGCCCGCTCCCGACGCCCGCATCAACACCGAGACCCCTGCTTGGGCCATCGACCGCCTTTCGATCCTCGCCCTCAAGATATACCACATGGAGCAGGAGGCCTCCCGGACCGATACCGACGAAGACCACCGGAGCGCTTGCAGCCGGAAACTCGCCGTACTCCTCACCCAGAAAGCCGACCTCTCCGGGGCTATCGAAGAGCTCATCGAGGACATCGAGGCGGGCCGGAAATACATGAAAGTCTACAAACAGATGAAAATGTACAACGACCCGGCGCTCAACCCTGTCCTTTACGGTAAAAAATAACCGCCGGAGATACGTTACGGGCCGGCGGCCGCGTTTATGAAGTATCGCGCCCCTCGTGCCGCAGCGGCAACGGTTCCGCGCCGCACGGCACTCCCCGCGGGGCCGCATACCTTTACTAAATACGTACAGCGGTTTGACGAAGAAAAAAAGAGATAACGGCCACCTGCTCATCATGCGCCTTTCGGCCATGGGCGACGTGGCGATGACGGTTCCCGTGGTGGCAGCCCTGCGACACGCCTATCCGGAGCTGCGCATCAGCATCCTCACGCGCACGGGCTTCCGCCCCTTTTTCCGCGCCGTTCCCGATCTGGAATTCGTGGATTTCGACCCGAACGGGCGCCACAAAGGATTCTTCGGTCTGGCACGCCTCGCCGGAGAGCTTCGCGCCTGCGGCATAGACACCATCGCCGACCTGCACGACGTGCTGCGTACGAAGGTGGTCCGCACGCTCGCCCGCCTCGGCGGAACCCGCGTAGCGGTCATCGACAAAGGCCGGGCGGAAAAGCGGGAGATGACGCGGCGGAGCGGCAAACGGCTCGTACCGCTGGCTCCTATGACCGAACGTTACCGCCACACGATCCGCCGCCTGGGCTTCGACTTCGACATGCCGCGCGAACCGCAGAAAGCGATGTGCGCCGTCCCGCTCCCCGTCGCCGAAACGGTCGGACCGAAAACGGACCTCTGGGTGGGCATCGCCCCCTTCGCCAAACACCGCGGAAAGATATACCCCATTCCCCTCACCGACGAGTTGATCGGCCTGCTCAACGAAACCTACGGGCGCGTATTCATCTTCGGCGGCGGCGAACACGAGAAGAGCTTCGCCGAAGGGATGGAGAAGCGACACCCCGGCGTGGTGTCGGTGATCGGCCGCATGAGCATGTCGCAGGAGATGGACCTCATCAGCAACCTCGACGCCATCGTGACGATGGATTCGGCCACGATGCACATCGCCTCCCTGCTGGGCGTACCGGTCGTTTCGGTCTGGGGCGCCACCCATCCTTTCGCCGGCTTCTACGGCTACGGCCAGCACCCCGACAACGCCGTGCAGGCCGACCTGCCCTGCCGGCCGTGCTCGGTGTTCGGCAACAAGCCCTGCATCTCGGGCGATTACAGGTGCCTCACCTCGATCCGCCCCCGGGAGATAGCCCGCCGGGTGGAGGAGATCACGGGACCGACCGCGAAAACCGCCGACCGCACCCCCGATGCGGACCGATCGTAACCCCGACGGCGCAGGCGCATCCCGCTTCCGCATCGCGAGGGAACGTTTTTTTCTGTTATATCATTCACAGCCGTTTGTACTCTGAAAAATAAAACCTATCTTTGGCAAAGCGTTGGGGGCCACGGCGCCCGTGGCATGCACGAGCCCCGAAGCATGAAGGAAAAACAGTAAGGAAAATATTAACCATCAATTTTTTTCAGCAATGAACATACCTGCTAATCTCAAGTATTCCAACGACCACGAATGGGTACGGGTGGAAGGCAACGAAGCATTCATCGGCATCACCGACTTCGCACAGGGCCAGCTCGGCGACATCGTATTCGTAGACGTCCCCACCGTGGGCGAATCGCTGGACCAGAACGAAGTTTTCGGTTCGATCGAGGCCGTTAAGACCGTATCCGACGCTTTCCTGCCCGTGGGCGGCGAAATACTTGAGTTCAACGAAGCGCTGGAGAGCGACCCGGCCCTCGTGAACAAAGATCCTTACGGCGAAGGCTGGATCATCAAGGTCAGCATGGCCAACCCCGCCGAGGTAGACACGCTCCTCTCTGCGGACGACTACGCCAAACTCATAGGCTAACGCCGAAAACGAACCGCCGCCGCTCCCGTCGGGAGTGTGAGCGTGTTCCATTAGGTTAGACACACGGCCTGCGGCGCCAAGGAATAAACTCTTTGGCGCCGCAAGTCCATAAAGTAAAAACATAAAAGACCAAAATTATGTCAAAAGTAACAGTAGTCGGCGCGGGTAACGTGGGCGCTACTTGCGTAAATGCACTGGCCGTCCGCGAGATCGCGGGCGAGGTGGTGCTCCTCGACATCAAAGAGGGATTGGCGGAAGGCAAAGTACTCGACATGTACCAGACCTCCACGCTGATGGATTTCGACACCAATCTGCTGGGTGTCACGAACGATTACGAGAAGACGGCCGGATCGGACGTCGTAGTCATCACTTCGGGCATGCCGCGGAAACCGGGCATGACGCGCGAAGAGCTGATCGGCGTGAACGCCGGCATCGTCAAGGAGGTGGTCAACAACATCCTCAAATACTCCCCCGACGCCATTCTGCTCATCGTCAGCAACCCGATGGACACCATGACCACGCTGGCCCAGAAGGTGAGCGGCCTGCCCACCAACCGCGTATTCGGCATGGGCGGCGCACTGGACAGCGCACGCTTCCGCGGCTACCTCGCCAAGGCGCTCGGCGCCAGCGCGAACGACGTGGACGGCATGGTGATCGGCGGTCACGGCGACACGACCATGATTCCGCTCGTTGCCAAGGCTTCCTACAAGGGTGTGCCCGTGAGCACATTCCTCAGCGAGGAGAAACTCGGCGAGATAGCCGCTGCCACCATGGTGGGCGGCGCGACCCTCACCAAGATGCTCGGCACCTCGGCATGGTACGCTCCGGGAGCCGCTGCCGCACGCATCGTGGAGAGCATCCTCAAGGATGAGAAAAAGGTATTCCCCTCGTGCGTACACCTCGAAGGTCAGTACGGCCAGGAAGACCTCTACATCGGTGCACCGGCCGTCATCGGCCGCAACGGCGTGGAGAAGATTCTGGAAATCGAACTCAACGAAACGGAAAAGGCCGCATTCGCCAAGAGCGCGGAAGCTGTCCGCAACACCAACAAAGTACTCTACGAGATCGGCGCCCTGTAGCCTTTCCCGGCTCACCGATCACCCGAATGCACAAGGGCCGCACCTAAAGAGGTGCGGCCCTTGTCGTTCCTGCTCCTGCAACGTCTTCGGACCGCCATCCCCACTCCACACCGCAAGGCAATCGGCCCGCACCGACCCAACGGCACGGCATCCGCCTGTAGCGGCCTCCTATCGCTCCCCATCCACAGCCTTACCAGCATTTCCCGCGACAGCCTTTTTCCGTTCCCGCAAAACACTCCGCCCGTGCCCCTTACGATTTCCACACCGCAGCACCGCCGATTTTCAATTCCCGCACCGCCGCCGCAGCACTCCCCCTCCGCCGGACTCCGGCAACAAAAACGGGAACCTCGAAAGGTCCCCGTAAACAAGAAAAAGAACAGTCACCCATGCCACATATCGCAGCATACTCCGTTCGCGCGACCATCCCTTATCGCTCCCCATCCACAGTCTTCCCGGCATTTCCCGCGACAGCCCTTTTCCGTTCCCGCAAAACACTCCGCCCGTGCCCCTTACGATTTCCACACCGCAGCACCGCCGATTTTCAATTCCCGCACCGCCGCCGCAGCACTCCCCCTCCGCCGGACTCCGGCAACAAAAACGGGAACCTCGAAAGGTCCCCGTAAACAGAAAGAAAACGCACGGAAACGGTTATCGCCCCGCGTACATCTTCTCGTAATACTTCTCATATTCACCGCTGGTGACATTGTCGAGCCACTCCTGGTTGTCGAGGTACCACCTGACAGTCTTCTCGATCCCCTCTTCGAACTGAAGACTCGGCTCCCAACCGAGCTCCTCCTTCAACTTCGACGAGTCGATCGCATAGCGCAAGTCGTGGCCCGCCCGGTCGGTCACATAAGTAATCAGCTTTTCGCTCTCCCCCTCCGGATTGCCCAACAACCGGTCCACCGTGCGAACGATCACCCTGATCAGGTCGATATTCTTCCACTCGTTGAATCCGCCGATATTGTAGGTGTCGGCAATGCGTCCGTTGTGGAAGATCGCATCGATCGCACGGGCATGGTCCACCACATAGAGCCAATCGCGCACATTCTCGCCCCGGCCGTAGACAGGAAGCGGTTTGCCGTGACGGATATTGTTGATGAACAACGGAATAAGTTTCTCCGGGAACTGGTAAGGCCCGTAATTATTGGAACAGTTGGTGACGATAGTGGGCATGCCGTAAGTGTCGTGGAAGGCTCGCACGAAATGGTCGCTCGCGGCCTTGCTGGCACTGTAGGGGCTGTGGGGATCGTACTTCGTCGTTTCATAGAAGAACTCCCGGCCATAGGCCAGGTGATGCTCTCCCGAGGAGGCGGTCGTCGTAAACGGCGGCTCGATCCCTTCGGGATGGGTCATCTCCAACGCCCCGTAGACCTCGTCCGTGGAGATGTGGTAGAAACGTTTGCCCTCATACCTTTCGGGCAGCGACTCCCAATAGAGTTTGGCCGCCTGCAACAGGGAGAGCGTTCCCATCACATTGGTCCGTGCGAACGTAAAAGGATCTTTGATGCTCCTGTCGACATGACTCTCCGCCGCCAGGTGAATGATGCCGTCGATCCGGTACTCGCGCATGATCTCGCCCATGCGCTCGTAATCGCAAACATCGGCCCGCACGAACGCATAGTTGGGCTTGTTCTCTATATCCTTCAGATTATTGAGGTTGCCCGCATAGGTCAGCTTGTCGAGATTGACGATGCGGTAATCGGGATATTTGTTCACGAACAGCCTCACCACATGGCTGCCGATAAAGCCGGCTCCGCCGGTAATCAGAATATTTTTCATAACAACGCCTGTCTGTCGGATTTATCGTTCTCTGCTCTCGGGAAGGAGCAGGTCCATGCACCGGCGCAACGCCTCCCGCCACGGGGGAACCGCCGCTCCGGCCTCCATGATCTTCTCTTTGGCCAGTACGGAGTAGTGCGGCCGCTTCGCGGCGGTAGGATACCCTGCCGTATCGACCGGCACCACCTCGACCGGAAGACCCGCCTGGCGGAAGATCTCCACCGCGAACCCATACCAGGTGGTCTGGCCGTCGTCGGTGTAATGAAACAGCTCCATCCCCTCGCCCGACCGCTCGACCAACACCATCAGCGCCCGGGCCAGGTCGGTCGCATACGTGGGCGTACCGTACTGGTCGTCCACCACACGCAACGTCCGGCCCTCGCCAGCCAGCCGCAACATGGTCTTCACGAAGTTGTTGCCGAACTCCGAGTAGAGCCATGCGGTACGCACGATAGCGCCCGCGGCACCCGAACGGCACACCCGCTCCTCGCCCGCCAGCTTCGTCCGGCCGTAGACGCTCACCGGCCCTACGGCATCCTCTTCGCGGTAGGGGCTTTGCCCATTCCCGTCGAACACATAATCGGTCGAAACATGAATGAGCCGACACCCGTGCCGCACGGCCAACTCCGCAAGCACCGCGGGCCCGTCGGCATTGATCCGCCCGGCCGCCGCCTCGTCGCTCTCGGCCCTGTCCACGGCCGTGTAGGCGGCACAATTGACGATCGCCTCCGCCCCGCATCCGGCCACCAAGGCCTCCATCCGGCCGGCATCGGTGATATCGCCCTCCGGCAAATCGGTAAATACGAAACGGTGGGCCGGATATTCCGGCGCTATTTTCTGCAACGACAGGCCGAGCTGGCCGTTCGCCCCGGTCACCAATATTACCATCTTTCCTTTTCTGATTTTATACACGCCGCCCTCCGGCGGCACGCCTTGTCAATACAACGCCTCGCCGTAGTCGAACAGCTCGGCCTCTTCCAACCGGGGATGGTGCCTGTCCTTTTCGGAGAGGATCACATCGGCGGCAGGAATCCTCCAGTCGATCGCCAGCGTGGGATCGTCCCAGGCGACCGCCCCTTCGTGGTCGGGCGCATAATAGTTGTCGCACTTATACTGGAAGACGGCCCGCTCGCTGAGCGTGACAAAACCGTGGGCGAAACCGCGCGGTACGAAGAGCTGCCGGTGGTTCTCGGCGGTAAGCTCCACGGCCACGTATTTGCCGAACGTGGGCGATCCCACCCGGATATCCACGGCGAAATCGACCACCCGTCCCTCCACCACACGCACCAGTTTGCTCTGGCTGTAGGGCGGAAGCTGGTAGTGCAGTCCGCGCAACACGCCGTAGCGGGAACAGGATTCGTTATCCTGCACGAACACCGTAGGACATACCTCGCGTTGGAACTGCGCCTGCGAAAAACTCTCCATAAAATACCCCCGCTCGTCGCCGAATACGCGCGGCTCGACGATCACCACTCCGGGAATATCGGTCTGTATGACATTCATATCCATCAATATATTCTATATCGGCACCGGGGTTCCCCGTGCGTACCGCGCAACCTGTCGGCATTGCCGGAGCCTCCGCTCCGGCCCGACGGCCGCCGACCAAAAATAACGATTCGGCCGGTCACCGACAACCGTTTCCGAAAAATTAACGCAACGCCTCTCTGCTCCGCCCGCCGCGACACCTCCGCTCCGGAGAATCGCCGGTCCCGGCCGGCGCGGGCTACAGGTTCAGCATGTACTGTCCGTACTGGTTCTTCTTCATGGGTTCGGCCAATTCATGCAGCCGCTCCCGATCGATCCATCCCTTCCTGAAAGCGATCTCCTCCAGGCAAGCCACCTTCAATCCCTGTCGCTTTTCGATCACCTCGATGAAGGTGGAGGCCTCCGAAAGCGAATCGTGCGTACCCGTGTCGAGCCATGCGAAACCGCGCCCGAGCAGCTTGACCTTCAGCTCGCCGTCCTCCAAAAAACGCTGGTTGACAGAGGTGATCTCCAACTCCCCGCGGGCGGAGGGGACGATGTTTTTCGCCACCTCGACCACCTTGTTCGGATAGAAATACAGCCCCACGACGGCGTAGTTGCTGCGCGGTGCGGCCGGCTTCTCCTCGATACGCAGCACATTGCCGCTGTCGTCGAATTCCGCCACACCGTAACGCTCCGGATCGTTCACCCAATAGCCGAAGACGGTGGCTTTACCGTTGTATTCGGCCGTATGCACCGCATCGGCGAGCATCGACGAAAATCCCTGACCGTAGAAAATATTATCGCCCAGCACCAGACACACGCTGTCGTCGCCGATGAACTCCTCGCCGATGAGGAAAGCCTGCGCCAATCCGTCCGGACTCGGCTGTTCGGCATAGGAGAACCGGACGCCGTAATCGCTCCCGTCGCCCAGCAACCGGCGGAACATGGGCAGGTCCATGGGGGTGGAGATGATCAGGATATCCCGAATACCGGCCAGCATGAGCACCGATATGGGATAGTAGACCATCGGTTTGTCGTAAATGGGCAAAAGCTGTTTGCTCACCCCTTTGGTGATCGGATACAGCCGCGTCCCGCTGCCCCCCGCCAGAACAATTCCTTTCATTCCACAAGTATGATTTTAATTAACCTTTTATCGTTTTGGGTTTTATCAAGTGCGAGAAGGCCGACTGAAAGAACGTAACGAACCAAGGTTCGTTGTAGACGATCTCGTGCTTCCAGCGGTTGGCGGCAAACCGGCGCATCTTCCAGCCGAGAATCCGCACCGTGCCGCTCGCGGGCCGCTTCATCCGGAACTCGGGCGACACGATGTCGTTGAAGATCCGCTCCTCCAACTCCCGCTCCCGTTCAAACGGCGGCAACAGCGCCGGATCCATCCTGAAACGCTCCACCAATA
Organism: uncultured Rikenellaceae bacterium; assembly: GCA_910577285.1. Taxonomy (GTDB): domain Bacteria; phylum Bacteroidota; class Bacteroidia; order Bacteroidales; family Rikenellaceae; genus Tidjanibacter. Next base: position 51,137 of record CAJTLO010000004.1, read on the forward strand.
TCCCGTTGACCGCATTGGCGAACCGATGCAAATTAAACCGCCGGTAGTACTCCTCCATCTTCACGAAGTCGATACCGGCGTGCTCGTGTACGAGAAACAGCATCCAGTCGCACAGATGCCGCAGGCTGACACGCTCCGCCGCGTAGTGGGCAGCCATGTGGCGCATCAGGAACAACGCGTTGAAGTCGGCCGAGGGCAGGAGGACCGTTTCCCCCTCTACCTCCGCGCTCCGCCCCGGAACGGCCGCCAGGCGCTTGAGCACCTCTTCCAGCCGCCGGGCCGAGCGATGGTCGTGGGTATTGACGAAATCGTAATGATTCTCAACCAGCACCCCTTTGTACTTGAAGGTGGTGTGGTGGTGTACGTCGTCGCTGACGGCTATTCCGAGCTCCCGGGCCATCAGGCGGTCGGCCCGCCTCGTCGCCCCGTACAGGAAAATATCCACATCGCTGGAACTCCGGTGGCTCGGAACCGGATAATACGCCCCCAACCCGATGCCCTTCAACAGCATCATGGTCATGCCGTGCGCCTTATAAAAACGCGCCAGCTCGGCAACCACCCGCCGTTTGCGGGCGTAATCCGTTTCGATGCGATCCGTCACCACCCCGAACTTGAGCAGGGTTTCGCGAGGTACCCGCCCCGCGGGCACCACTTCCCGCACGGCGTCGTACAACAGAGCGGTCAGATGATGCGGACAAGAGGATGCAAATATGCACTCCCAACGCTCCCGCTCCCGGGACCACACCGCATCGTCCGTCCCGCCGGACGAAAGGGTGCTGCGCAGCAATGCCACGACATCGCTCCACACCTCCTGCTCTTCGACAGGCATCGTTTTGTTTCTCTTCTCCATACACCGACGGGACTTAAGGCGCTACAAGACGTTATACCACATCCGTTTGCGGCGCGAACAAAGATACGGAAAGTCGAGTGCAAAACCGAATCGCATTCGAGTTTTGCCGAG
>CAJTLO010000004.1:52197-84500 GCA_910577285.1 uncultured Rikenellaceae bacterium
ACGAAGTATCTAAGATGAAAGTCAAAGATACGGAAAGTCGAGTGCAAAACCGAATCGCATTCGAGTTTTGCCGAGACGAAGTATCTAAGATGAAAGTCAAAGATACGGAAAGTCGAGTGCAAAACCGAATAACATGCGGGTTTTGCCCAGACGGAGTATCTAAGATGAAAGTCAAAGATACGGAAAGTCGAGTGCAAAACCGAATAACATGCGGGTTTTGCCCAGACGGAGTATTTAAGGTACAAAAAGATACGAAAACGGTTAAGATACCTGTTGTCGTATCCCCTTCCTTTCTACATCGAACCGCAACTACGACACACGGGAGACAGCTTCGCCGATAGTTGTATCTGCAATCTTTTCCAGATCAAACCACAACTCTGCTATATTGAGCAGCACTTCCGATATCGTTGTATCTTACCGCTTTTCCACATCGAACCACAACGGCAGAGGCATTCGGTTTATTTTTCGGCAAGTTGTATCGTACCGCCGTTCCACATCAAGCCACAACTCAAAGTATTTCTCCTTGCCGGCTCCGATCGTTGTATCGTAACGTCTTTCCACATCGAACCACAACGCAACACTCAAGAAGCTGGTTATTATCAAGTTGTATCTCACCGTCTTTCCACATCAAACCACAACTACGGTACACGTTCTTCGTCCTCATCTTTCGTTGTATCTCACCGTCTTTCCACATCAAACCACAACTTACTATCATAATCCATCCAAAATACAAGCGTTGTATCTCACCGTCTTTCCACATCAAACCACAACTGGGTATCGCAGCGTTTGGTAATAGAATATGTTGTATCTCACCGTCTTTCCACATCAAACCACAACTCCGGCGCCGTATGTATTTCGGTCGTATGGGTTGTATCTCACCGTCTTTCCACATCAAACCACAACCCAAGATATCCGGATTCTCCAACAGCTCCCGTTGTATCTCACCGTCTTTCCACATCAAACCACAACCATGACGCGGGGTATATCATTCCGATCGCCGTTGTATCTCACCGTCTTTCCACATCAAACCACAACCAAAAAGCTCAGTCCGTTGCGCAAGCGGCGGTTGTATCTCACCGTCTTTCCACATCAAACCACAACCACAGGCGCCGGACACTTTGATTTTCAGTTGTTTATCATGCGGCAGACATGATAAAAAACGAATCGGCGCACACCGGGGAAGTCGGTTCGATGCAGTTTCCGCATCCGTTTCAAAGGTAATAAATTTACCGACACGATACGCCTTCCCGGCCCGGAAAGCCCGACGGGCGGCCGCCCCACCCCTCCGACAAGGCGCAAGCCGCGTCCCGTTCCACCCCGTGCCGACGGACATTTCCCCTGCCGGCACGCAACCGGCGCCTATACGGATTGCATTTTTTCACTATCTTTACCCCTAACTTTTCCGCACACAACACCATGAAATGCGCCGCAGACCGTTTCGGCTGCCCGGGGTCCCCCGGCCACCGGCCGAGGCGATCGCACGACCGGTCGATCATACGGTCGGAAAGGCCTTGTCGGCGGACGACCGATTTATAGTTAAACACTACGCATGAAAATACCAGCGACCGGTGCTGCCGGTTTCATCGACACTCATAACACAGAGCTACAGACGCTTGCCCACGCTCCCGGGCCCAACGGCATACCGGCACGATACCCCACAAACCGAAGAGGTTGCAACCACCGCGTGCGCCCGACGACCCTCCTCCCCGCCCTCGAAGAGGCCCCGGGAAAAGAGACCCTCCTCACCATGCTTCCCGTGCTGCCGGGCGACGCCTACCGACTCGATGCGGCTCCCGGCGAACCGGCGTCCGCCTTCGGCGTCCTACCCACGCCCATGCCGTTCGAAGACATCCGCCTGGCGGCGGTCTGATACCCGCCCGACAAAAATCCCTGCGACAGCCCATGAGTGCCGAATCCAACAAACGCCTTGCGAAAAACACCCTCTTCATGTACATGAGGATGCTGATCACCATGATCGTTTCCCTCTATACGTCGAGAGTCGTGCTCAACACGCTGGGTGCGGACAACTTCGGGATATACAACCTGGTGGGCGGCATCGTAACGTTTTTCGCATCCCTCAACACGGCGATGACCAACGCCACCCAACGGTTCCTCAACTACGAACTGGGGCTGGGCAATACGGAGCAAATGAAAAAGACGTTCAGCACGAGCATGACGGCCCACATAAGCCTGGCTCTGCTGCTCCTGCTGCTGGCCGAGTCCGTGGGGCTGTGGTTCGTCAACACGCAGCTGCGCATCCCCGCCGACCGCATTGCGGCGGCCAACTGGGTCTACCAGTTCTCCATCCTGACCTTCATGGTCAATATCATCCGGGTACCTTACAACGCCTCCATCATCGCCTACGAACGGATGTCGTTCTACGCCTACCTCAGCATCGTCGAAGTGACGCTCAAACTGGCTGCGGTCTACCTGCTCGTAATCTCGAAGTGGGACAAGCTGATCTACTACTCGGCCCTGATGTTCGCGGTACCGCTGCTATGCAATATCATCTACCGCGGCTACTGCCGCCGCAAATTCGACACATGCGTCTACACGTCCTGCTGGGACAAAAAGCTATATTTCCGAATGATCGGCTTCTCCGGTTGGTCGATGGTGGGCGGAGCCACCACCATCGGCACCCAACAGGGGGGAAACATCCTCATCAACATCTTCAGCGGTCTGACCGCCAACGCGGCATTCGGCATATCGAACCAGGTCAGCAGTGCGATCTACGGTTTCGTCAGCAACTTCCAGCTTGCCTTCAACCCGCAGATCATGAAGCTGTACGCACAGAAAGCGACCGATACGCTCAACAAACTCGTTCTGCGCACCTCGCTCTTTTCGTTCTACCTGCTGCTCATCATCGCCGTTCCGCTCATCCTCAACATGGATACGGTCCTGCAACTGTGGTTGAAGAACGTGCCCGAATACACCGCCGCATTCTGCACGCTGATGATCCTCTTCAACCTGATCGACGCGATTCAGGCACCGCTATGGATAGCCATCTACGCCACCGGCAACATCAAATGGCACGCCTTGGGCGTGGGCATCCTCACCCTTCTCACCCTCCCCATCGCATGGGTGCTGCTGAAGGCGGGCATGTCCCCCACCGTATTCTTCGTCATCCGCTGCGCGGTCAACCTCATCATCGCCGTCTTCCGCACCGTCTACATCAAACACGCCATGGGATTCCCCTCCGGACAATACCTCCGGGAGGTGGTGCTGCGGGCCGGGGTCGTACTGTGCTGTGCCGGCGGCATGGCATACCTGCTGAAAACATACCTGCCCGCTTCGCTCTCTTCGTTCCTGTTCGAAACCGCCCTCTCCTGCGCTCTGACGATCCTCATCATCTACGCCATCGGCACCTCCAAGGCGGACAAGCGATACCTTCACGAAATGATACGCTCCCGATTCCATCCGCCGCGCAAAACGCCCGACACCCCTTAGCGGCAAGAGCAACACGGCTCTCCGCATACCGAAACGACATCCGGCCTCCATCCGGCCTTTCCCCACAAACGCCAATACGCATGTATACACCCCGACTTTCCGTCATCATTCCCTGCTACGACAACGGCACGCTGCTGTCCGAAATGATCGACTGCATCCGGCGCCAAACCTACCGCGACTGGGAACTGATCGTCGTGGACGACGGTTCGAGGGACGGTACGCCCGGCGTCGTCGCCGCCTTCGCAGCGGAAGACGACCGCATCCGCCTCATCCGCCGCGAACGGGAGCCGAAAGGAGCCACGACATGCCGCAACATCGGATTCGACCATGCCCGCGGAGAGTACCTCATATTCTTCGACGCCGACGACCTGATCGCCGACACCTGTTTCGAGCGGCGCGTGGCTTTCATGGATGCGAACCCCGATGCGGACTACGCCTCGTTTCCGGCCAAATACTTCACCGACTCCGCCCACCTGCCTGCCATCACCGACAAGGGCAAGAGCTGGGGCGTGGGCGACGATTCGATGGACGCGCTCACCTCGCTCCTGTACGGCGATTACCTCTTTGCCGTCTGGTGCAACATCTACCGCAGGGCTTCGCTGGCACCGTTCCGGTGGGACGAGCAGATCAAGATATACCAGGATCTCGACTACCTGCTTACCGGCCTGCTGAGCGGAAAGCTGACGCACCGGTTCGGTTATCAGGACCGACTCGACTACTATTACCGCATCAACCAGTCCTCCGGCACCAACATATGCGCTTCCTTCACCAAGAACGGCAAGCACGCCTCGACGCTCTACCTGTTCGGCAAGACCCTCGACGCATTGGCTCTACGCGAGGACTACCCCCGCCGCCGCGAAGAGTTCTTCCATTTCATCATACTGACTTTCAGAAGATACATCATAGAAGGCTCCGGCAACAGGCAGATCATGAAAGATTACCTGACTTTCTGCCGATCCCGTTATCCGGAAAAGGCCGGCAAACTGCGATTCATTAACAATATGTCCATATATTTGCCGAACAGTTGGGTCCGGCAAAAGGCCAGTGCACTGCTGTGCACGGTCCTGTTCGGTCACCGCTAATCCTCCGCCATCGATAAAAACTTCGGTTGTCATGCTCGATCACATCAAAAAACTCCTTCGCCGCGCAGGCAGGCTGTTTCCCTACCGGGAAAAGGGCAAGCTGCGTTCCATCGGGTCGTACCTGTTCACCGGGAGGGTCCTCAAAAGAATGCGATCGGCTGATAAACATATGGTCATTACCCCACCCATGCGGCTATCGGGAGGTAAATACATCACCATCGGAGAGGGGTGCGTTTTCGGCTGTCACGGGGTACTGACAGCCTGTGACCGGTTCATGGACGACACGTTCACGCCCTCCATCGAGATCGGCGACCGCGTCAACATCGGCGATTATTTCCACATCACCGCGATCAACCGCATCCGCATCGGCAACGGTGTGCTCACCGGACGATGGGTGACCATCTCCGACAACGCCCACGGGACGACCGACCCCGACACCCTGAGCCGGGTGCCGATGGAACGAAGGCTCTTCTCCAAAGGTCCCGTCATCATCGGCGACAACGTATGGATAGGCGACAAGGCCACCGTACTCGCCGGGGTGACCGTCGGCGAAGGAGCGGTGATCGGGGCCAATGCGGTGGTCACCAAAGACGTGCCCCCTTACAGCATCGTCGGCGGCAACCCCGCACGAATCCTTAAAACCAACCGGCAACCATGAGTTTAGTAATAGGCAATGCCCTGCTCTACCTGATCGCCCTCCTGGTCTACTGGCGGAAACAGCGCCGGATAGACTACGGTTTCGTAACGATCGCCCTCTACCTCGTCGTGGCGGTCTGCTGCGCATTCGAATACTCCACCGAGCCCTATCGGTGGCAGCTCACCTGGTGGCCGTTCATCTATCTGTTCATCGCCAACCTCATCCTGTTCCTTCCGCTGTTCCCCGACAGCTCCAGGGTGGCGACGAAGGTATACTACAACCGGTCGATCAACCTGCAGGGGTTGCAGATATTCTGCGGCATCTACATCGTCTTCGCCCTCATCACCACCGTATGTTATCTCCCGCTGGCGTGGGACAACCTACAGTCCGGCGCCTGGACCATGATTCGGGACAACACCTACGAGGAGGAGTTCCAACTCTTCAAAAACCCCCTGCTGAACATCCTCGCCAACCTCTCCACCCACTTCACCATTGCGGTCATCGCCATCTATTTCTACCTGCTCACACAACCCCGCGTCAACAAAGGCTTCAAAACGCTCCTGCTGACGGCTACGGTCGTGCCGATGATCCTCACCTCCATCGTAATAGCGGCACGCGGCCACATCTTCACGCTGCTGTTCAACCTCCTGATAGGCTTCCTTTGTTTCAGGCAATACATTCCCAAACGGACGAAACGCACCCTCACGATCTGGGCGATCGTCTTCGGAAGCATCCTGATACTCTACACCCTGGCCGTGACCATCGCCCGCTTCGGACAGGAGAGCAACTCCTCCCTGCTCTACTATTTCGGACACTCCATGCTTACGTTCGACTACGGCCTCACCGACACCATCGACACCTACGGCAAGGGCGCCTACACGTTCCGGCGCTTCGTCGGCTACGTTTCCCAGGACATGGACTGGCTGCTCGGCACCCACTTCGGCACCTCCTTCTTCACGTTCGTCGGCTCCCTGTACATCGACTTCGGACCGATGGGGACCATGGTCGCGGTCACGATCCTCGCCCTTACCATGCTCTCCCTCATACGCAAACGGAAGCTCGACCTGGCCGACATCTACCTCTACCTCTTCTACGTCTCCACCGTCCTGAACGGAGCGCTGGTGATCGCTCCCGACCTGGGATGGAGGTGCCTCCTCATGTTCTGCATCTACGTCATGCTCAAGATACTGGGCAAGAAACAGATCAATACGCCCACGCGATAAGACCATGGAACGGCACCCCCTACGACACGACACATGCGGCATCATCGTCCTGTACCGACCGGACGTGTCGTTGCTATTGAAAAACATCGCAGGCATCTCCCGCCAGGTCGACCGGCTCTACCTGGTGGACAACACGGAGGATGCCCGCCCTTACGCACCGGCCCTGCAATCCATGGAGGGGGTTTCCTACCTCGCCCTGCAACGCAATACGGGCATCGCCCACGCCCTGAACGAAGGGTGCCGGGCCGCCCGCGCGGCAGGCTTCAGGTGGGCCGTCACCCTGGATCAGGACTCCGTAGTGCCGGAGGAGTATATCGACGCATGCGCCCGGTTCCTCGATGCCGGGGATCGGCGGAAGACCGGCATCGTCGGCATATCCTGGACCGCGCGGGACTACGCCGAAACACGCCCCGCCGAACAGGTCTTCCGGGTGATCACTTCGGGCAGCCTGACCAGTCTGGCCGCCTGGGAGGCGGTGGGCGGCTTCCGGGAGGAACTGTTCATCGACTGCGTGGACACGGAGTTCTGCCTGAACCTGCTGCGCAACGACTACGAGGTGTGGCAACTGCCCTACCTCCGGCTCGAACACCGCTTAGGCAACGACACCTCCGAGATCCGCATCGCCGGCCGCCACCTGTGCTATGCCACGCACCACCACGCGACCCGATGCTACTACATAGCCCGGAACAACCTCCTGGTGGGCAGACAATACCGCGACCTTTTCCCCCGCCACGCCAAACTGCTGCGGAAAGAGGTGCGGAACCTGGCTGTCAGAATCTTGCTTTTCGAAAAAGGAAAACGGACCAAGCTCGCAGCGGTATGGCAAGGCATTCGCGACTACCGCCGCCGCATCGCCGGTCCGATAAACGATAAAACACCGCTCCTATCATGATATCGGTGTGCATGGCCACCTACAACGGTGAGAGATACATCGAGCGGCAGTTGGACTCCATTCTGGTCCAACTGGGCGACGACGACGAAGTGATCGTTTCGGACGACGGCTCCACGGACCGTACGCCGGAGCTGCTGGCCCGCTACGGCGCCGACAGACGCATCCGGATCATCCACGGAGGGTTCCACTCCCCCATCTACAACTTCGAACACGCCATCCGACAGGCGAAGGGCGACTACATCTTCATGGCCGATCAGGACGACGTCTGGCTCCCGGGGCGCGTGTCCGAAGCGTTGGGGATGCACCGGCAGGGAATCGACCTGGTGATCTGCAAGGCCGAGAACATCGACGGGGAGGGCAAAGTCTTCCGGGCTGCGGTGTTCGACGACCCCAATCCCGTCCGCCACTCGCTGCTCTGGAACCTGTACAAAAACCCCTACCTGGGGTGCTGCATGTCCTTCGACCGTAAACTGACGGACGCCATCGTACCGTTCCCCGCCGGCATCGCCATGCACGACATCTGGATAGGGCTCGTCGCCCAGCGTCTGTTCACCTGCGACTACTACGCCGAACGACCGCTGGTACAGTATCGGCGGCACGGCATCAACTTCACGGAGAAACACAAATACCGCTTCTGGGGTAAGATCCGGTACCGACTGAAAATGCTTTCCGAAGTTCTTCGTCGGACACAGCAGTACAAACGAACCGACAAACGAAACTGATATGAAAATCCCATTCTCGCCGCCCGACATAGGCACCCAGGAAATAGAAGAGGTGATCGAGGCGCTTCGGTCGGGTTGGATCACCACCGGACCGAGGACCAAGGAGTTCGAAAGACAAATCGCAGCTTACTGCCACACCGACAGGGCGGTATGTCTGAACTCGGCCACCGCGTGCATGGAACTCATCCTCCGCCTGCTGGGCGTGGGCCCCGGAGACGAGGTCATCACCTCGGCCTATACCTATACGGCCACCGCGAGCGTCATCTGCCATGTAGGGGCGCGGCCGGTGCTGGTCGACACGGCCCCCGGAAGCCTGGAGATGGATTACGAACAGTTGGCGCAGGCCGTCACCGGCCGCACGAAAGCGATCATTCCCGTCGACCTGGCAGGCATCGTATGCGACTACGACCGGATTTACGAGATCGTCCATGCGAAAAAAGCGAGTTTCCGCCCCTCCAATGCCCTTACCGAGGCGATCGGCCGCATCACCGTACTCGCCGATGCGGCACACGCGTTCGGCGCCGAACGCCACGGCAAACGGTGCGGGTCGATCGCCGACTTCACGAGTTTCTCCTTCCATGCGGTCAAGAATCTCACCACGGCCGAAGGAGGGGCGCTGACATGGCTCCCGATCGAAGGAATAGACGACGAATGGATATACGGGCAGTTCCAACTGATGTCGCTGCACGGCCAGAGCAAAGACGCGCTCGCGAAGACCCGGCTCGGCAGTTGGGAGTACGACATCGTCGCCCCCCACTACAAGTGCAACATGACCGACATCACGGCCGCCATCGGTCTGGTACAATTGCAGCGCTACGAAGGGCTGTTGGCCAGGCGCAGAGCGCTCATCGAGAGATACGACCGGGCCCTGAGGGCATGCACAGCGGTGGAGGTACTCAACCACTACGGCGACGACCACGCCTCCAGCGGGCACCTCTACCTGACGAGGCTCGCAGGGGCGGACGAGAAACGGCGCAACGACACGATCGTTCGCATGGCCGAGAGGGAGATCGCCACCAACGTGCACTACAAGCCCCTCCCCATGATGACGGCCTACAAAAACCTCGGCTTCGACATCGGCGGCTTTCCGAACGCCTACGCCATGTACAGGAACGAGATCACGCTCCCGCTCCACACACGCTTGACGGACGAGGAGGCCGACTACGTAATAGAGAACTATATCGACATCATCACTCACGAACGTTCCCATTGAAACGACTTTTCGACACGCTGCTGAGCGGCATCGGTCTGCTCCTGCTCGCCCCCCTGTTCCTGGTACTCGCCGTATGGATCAAACTCGATTCCCGCGGTCCGGTATTCTACAAGCAGGTGCGGGTAGGCCGCGGCAATCGGGATTTCCTGCTCTACAAGTTCAGGTCCATGGCCGTAGGGGCCGACAGCAAGGGCCTGCTCACGGTAGGCGGCCACGACCCGCGTGTCACCCGTTCCGGACACTGCATCCGCAAATACAAGCTCGACGAGCTTCCCCAGCTCATCAACGTCTTCAAAGGCGACATGAGCCTCGTGGGTCCGCGCCCCGAAGTGAGGCGATACGTCGAGCTGTACACCCCGGCACAAATGGAGGTGCTCTCGCTGCGGCCCGGCATCACCGATCCGGCATCCATCAAATACCGCAACGAAAACGAACTGCTCGCCACGGCCGAGCACCCCGAGGAGTTCTACACGGAGGTAATCATGCAGGACAAGCTCGCCATCAACCTGCAATATATCGGCTCCCGTTCGCTTCTCAAGGATTTTAAGATAATATTGAATACCTTTATAAGCATCTTACGATAAGATCATGAAAGAGATTCGATACAGACTGGCCAAACGGAGCGATGCCCGCCGGATAGCGGACATACATTACGGTATCCGCACCCAATACGATGCCGGCATTTTCGCCCGTCTGGGGAGATCCTTCCTGCGGCAGTACTACAGGATCATGCTGAACGATCCCTGGGAAGTGGTCGTATGTGCCGAAAAAGAGGGACGGATCATCGGGTTCAGCAGCTACACGCTCGATGCGGAACACCAGATGGCTACCTACCGCCGTCACCGTCTGGCCCTGGCCCTCGGGGCGCTCCCCTCGCTTCTGCGCAAGCCCTCCCTGGCGGGCCACCTGCTGCAACGCTACCGCTCGACCGCTGCGGAGAGCGACGTGCGTTTCGTCACCGCCCGAGGGACCCGGGGCGAATACTGGGCCTGGGATGCACGGTACAAAGATCCCATCGCAGCCGTGGAGCTGGACGAGATCGCCCACCGCATCCTCTACGCCCTGGGTTACGACGAGGTCTTCTTCGAGGTCGACACCCTCAACAAGAGCATCCTCAAGTACCATAAGCTGAACAAGGCCCGGGAGCTGGAACGGCTCACCCTACCCGACGGGAGGGAACGTGTCCTGATGAAATACAATTTAAAAGAAAGATACGAACGGTAATGGAAAAGTTCATCTCCTCCTTTGCGGATTTATTCGACGAAACCGCTCCCGAAACCTTCACCCCGGCGACACGGTTCCGGGAACTGGCCGAATGGAGTTCGCTGACGGCGCTGTCGGTCATGGCGATGGTCGACGAAGAATACGACGTACAGCTGAACGGCGACCAGATGCGCAGCGTACAGACGATCGAAGAGCTCTACAACCTGGTAACCTCCAAAATGTAATCATGCACACTCCATTCTCTCTGGAAGGCAAGACCCTCCTGATTACGGGTGCCTCCTCCGGCATAGGCTGCGCCACAGCCGTCGCCTGTTCCGAGGCCGGGGCCAGGGTCATCCTCACGGGCCGGGACGAGGAGAGACTCGCCCGGACCCATGCCCTGCTCAAGGGGAGCGGCCATCTGCAAATCGCGGCGGACCTCAACGACGAGGAACAACTCGCCCGTCTGGCGGATACGCTGCCGGCCGTCCAGGGTGCAGCCTTCTGCGCCGGGACCGTCTCCATGACTCCTTTCCTGTTCATGAACCGCCGGGAGATGGAAACCATTTTCAACACCAATTTTTTCTCGCCCGTCTTCTTGGCCCAAAAGCTGATAAAGACCAAAAAGCTGGGAAAAGAGAGCTCCCTGGTCTTCGTGAGTTCGATCGTAGGTCCCCTCGTCGCTCAGGCGGGCAACTCCGTATACGCCTCGTCCAAAGGGGCTCTGACGGCCATGGCACGGAACATGGCGCTGGAACTGGCCCCCAAAAAGATACGCGTCAACTGCGTCTTGCCGGGCACCACGGACACTCCGATGATACGGACCCGCAATGTCACGGAAGACTCCCTGGCGGAAGAGGCCCGGGAGATCCCCCTGAAGCGACTCGGCCGGCCGCAGGACATAGCCAACGCCATTGTGTATCTGTTGTCGGACGCAAGCCAATGGGTGACGGGTACGGAACTGACAATCGACGGGGGAACGACCCTCGGCTAAAACGAGAAACAGATGGCTACACTGAAGTTCGAACACGTTAAGATATCGGCCGTCGCGGCCTGCGTCCCGCCCGCAAAGGAGTACAACGCCGACCTGGGCTACCTGATCCCGCAGGAGGAGATCGAGAAGACGATCCACGCGATAGGTATTCGCGAGAAACGCATCACCGATGCGTCGACCTGCGCCTCGGACCTCTGCGTCAAAGCGGCGGAACAACTGTTCCGGGACAACCGCATCGACCGGAACACCATCGACATGGTGCTGTTCATGAGCCAACTGCCCGACTACCGGATGCCGGCCACGGCCCCCATCCTCCAACACAGGCTGGGACTGCCCAAATCGACCGCCGCAATGGATCTCACCCTGGCCTGTTCGGGATATGTCTACGCCCTGTCGGCCGCCATGTCCTACGCCTCGATACCGGGCATCAACCGGGTCCTGCTGCTCGACGGCGACACCGTTTCCAAGGTCGTCAACAAGATGGACAAGGTGAACGTCCCCCTCTACGGCGATGCGGGAACGGCCACGCTGATCGAAAAAAGTCCGGAGGCCACCCCCTCCTGCTTCACCCTGTACTCCGACGGTTCGGGCGAGGATGCCGTCAAGATCAAGGCGGGCGGTGCGCGCTACCCCGCGACGGCGGAGAACCTGACACCCCATACGGACGACGAGGGAAACATCCGCTCCGACAACGAGGTCTACATGGACGGAATGGACGTTTTCAACTTTGCGTTGAGCAACGTGCCCAAAAGCGTCAAGGAGATTTGCGAGATCGGAGGAACGACCCTCTCCGAAATAGACCACATCGTACTCCACCAGGCCAACAAATTCATGACGGACTTCATCATCAAGCGGCTGAAATATCCGCTCGACCGCGTGCCGTACAGTCTGGACCGCTACGGGAATACGAGTTCGGCCTCCATCCCGCTCACCCTCAGCTCCGAGCTCAGCGGGAAGCGCCCCGGCAAGGTGATCCTCTGCGGCTTCGGAGCCGGCCTCTCCTGGGGAACCGGCCTGGTGTCGCTCCAGGATTGCAACATCTCGCCGGTCATCGAGTACTGACACGCCCCGACCCGCAACGCTAATCGCCTATCGCATGGAATACTACGTCTTCAGGAACATGACCGTCGAACGGTTCTTCGGAAACCTCGCAGCCCGCTTCTCGGGCTACGGGGAGATCACGAACATTCCCGAATGCGACCGATACATCTGGTGGTACATGGCCCCCATCGGCCCCCGTCCGGCAGACACGGCCGCCGAGATAGACAGCTATGCGACCTCCCTCCGACTGGTCCTCGGCCGCATCGGGAGCGGCAAAATGGTCCTCGCGCTCACCATGGAAGAGTTGTTCGGCATCCGTACCGTCACCTCCGACGCGACGCTTTCCCGGGCCGTCGAACGTTACAACCGGACCTTGCGCGACCTCGAAGCGCAGGATTCCCGACTGAAAATCATCGATTTCCGCGATTTCATCCGACGGTTTCCCGCCGGCGAATCGATCGACTGGAAATACTACTTCCTCTCCCAGATGGCGTTGAATCCCCGCCTGGCCAAACCGTTTGCCGACTGGCTCGACAACCGGATACGGGCGGTGGAACTGAAACGGAAAAAGTGCCTCGTACTGGACCTGGACAACACCTTGTGGGGAGGGATTCTCGGCGAAGACGGCATCGCGGGCATCGCACTGGGCGGAGATTATCCCGGCAAGGCGTACCTTCTGTTTCAGAAGTACCTCAAGGAGTTGAGCCGCCAGGGCGTCATGCTTGCGGCGTGCAGCAAGAACAACCTCGCCGATGTGCGCGAGATGTGGCACACGCACCCCGACGCCGTACTGAAGGAGGAGGACTTCGTCGCGCTGAAAATCAACTGGGACGACAAGGCAACCAACATCCGGGAACTCGCCCGGGAACTCAACATAGGGCTCGACAGCATGGTCTTCGTCGACGACAATCCCGCCGAACGCTCGCTGGTAGGCACGGCCCTGCCGGAAGTCTGCGTACCGGAATTCCCCGAACATCCCTACATGCTGCCCGCCTTCCTCAAGGAGCTGGCGGAGAACCATTTCCCGGTATATTCGCTGACCGGGGAGGACCTGGCCAAAACGGCTCAATACAAAGCCAACATGCTCCGCGACGAACTGAAAAACGAGTGTCTCGACATGGGCGACTACCTCCGCAGCCTGGAGATCAGGCTGAAGGTGCGGGAGGCCGACGACATCACGATTCCCCGTGCGGCCCAGATGACGCAGAAGACCAACCAGTTCAACCTGACCACACGGCGCTACACCGACGCCGACCTACGTGCCATGCAGACCCGCGGCACACGGATATTCACCCTCTCGGTCCGCGATAAGTTCGGCGACAGCGGCATATCGGGTCTGTGCATCGTCACACGACAGGCGACCGAGGCGCACATCGACACCTTTCTGCTCAGCTGCCGGATATTGGGCAAGCGCATCGAATACGCCCTCCTCGACCACATCGTCGGAGGGCTGAAAGAGGAGGGGATCGAAACGATCACGGCCGAATACATCCCGACCGCCAAAAACAGCCAAACCGTGAACTTTTACGAACAGGGCGGCTTCTCGCTGCTCGACACCGCCGACGACGGCACCAAGAGATACATGCTCCGCACAGCGGGCCGCACCGAGAATTCATCCGATCCATATCAATTCGAATAGCTATGAAAGAACGCATCAAAGAGGTACTTGCCACGGTCCTGAAAAGAGAGGTCGACGACGCGACGTCGCAGGACAACTGCCCGGAATGGGATTCGCTGCACCATCTGAATATGATCGTCGAGATGGAAATGGCTTTCGACATCTCGTTCGAACCGGAAGAGATGGGACAAATGAAAAGCGTTGCGGACATCGAACGCCTCGTAAAACAGAAACTCGGACAAGCATAACCCGTCCTCGCGCGAGGCACAGCCCCTTCATCTCCCATGCCTGAGATACTGATCCTTACCGCCTATTACCGACCGGAAGCGATAGCCAGCAGCTACCTCGACGACAACCGCGACGAGGCTTTCGTGCGGAACGGGTTCGACGTGCGGGTATACACCCCGACTCCCTGCCGCGGCATCTCCCGCGAAGTCCGCAAAGCGTACGGAAAGAAGCGTCGCGAAACCCTGCACGAAGGCAGGCTGCACATCCGCCGCTTCCGCCTGTTCGGCGAAGGCCGCAACCCCCTCCTGCGGGCGCTGCGCTATACCCTGTGCTGCATCAAGCTGTTCAACAGGGGCGTCTTCACCCGCCGCGGCGACCTGCTCTTCGTCGGCAGCACCCCTCCCATCCTGGGAGCTACGGCGGCTCTGGTAAAGAAGTGCAGGCACATTCCCCTGGTCTACACCCTACAGGACATCTTTCCCGATTCGCTCGTCAGTACGGGACTCACCCGCTCAGGCAGCCTGGTCTGGCACATCGGACGGCGGATCGAAGACTTCACCTACCGCCACGCCGACCGCATCATCGTCATCTCCGACGACTTCAAACGCAACCTCCTCTCCAAAGGCGTTCCGGAAGAGAAGATCGAGGTCGTCTACAACTGGGTCGACGAGCAGGCTGTAGTTCCCGTGGAGCGGGAGGCGAACCGGCTGACCGAACGCTACGGACTGGACAAGGAGAAGTTCTACGTCACCTACTGCGGCAACATCGGCCTGACCCAGAACATGGATATGCTGCTGGAGGCAGCCGAAGCGCTGCGCTCTTACGAAGAGATCGTATTCGTGCTCATCGGCGAAGGCGCATACAAGAACGAGGTCATCGCCAGGACGGCCGCACGCGGGCTGGAAAACGTGAAGATACTGCCCTTCCAACCCTACGAAGACATCTCCCATGTCTTCAGTCTGGGCGACGTGGGTCTGGTCATCTCGAAACCGGGAGTAGGCGCCAATTCCGTACCGAGCAAGACATGGAATATCATGTCGGCGGGACGCCCCGTGCTGGCCAGCTTCGACGAGAATTCATTGAAAGAGATCATCGAACGGCAGGAAACCGGCCTTTTCACCAATGCGGGCGACACAGAGGCCTTCGTCGAGGCCCTGCTGTTCCTCTACACGCACAAGGAGACGGCCCGCACATTCGGCGCCAACGGCCGACGGTTCGTTCTCGACAACCTCACCCGGGAGGCCGGCACCTCCGCCTACGTAAACATCATCAGAAAAGCGATCGATAAAAATTCCGACCCTCATGAATAAAACAGCGCTCATAACCGGCATAACGGGCCAGGACGGCTCCTTCCTCGCGGAATTCCTGCTGGAGAAAGGATACCGGGTCCACGGCATCATCCGCCGTTCCTCCTCGTTCAACACGGCCCGTATCGAACATCTCTACCTGGACGAATGGGTACGCGACATGAAACAGAAACGGCTGATCGAACTGCACTACGGCGACATGACCGATTCGAGTTCGCTGATACGTATCATCCAGGCCGTACAACCCGACGAAATCTACAACCTCGCGGCGCAGTCGCATGTGAAGGTGTCGTTCGACGTCCCGGAGTACACCGCCGAAACCGACGCGGTAGGCACCCTCCGGCTGCTGGAGGCCGTCCGCATTCTGGGACTCGAAAAGAAGTGCCGTATCTACCAGGCATCCACCTCCGAACTCTTCGGCAAGGTGCAGGAGATCCCGCAGAAAGAGACCACCCCCTTCTACCCCCGCAGCCCTTACGGCGTGGCGAAACAGTACGGATTCTGGATCACGAAAAACTACCGGGAGTCGTACGGAATGTTCGCCGTGAACGGCATCCTTTTCAACCACGAGAGCGAACGACGGGGAGAAACGTTCGTCACCCGCAAGATCACCCTGGCCGCCTGCCGCATCGCACAGGGATTCCAGGACAAGCTCTACCTGGGCAACCTGAACGCCCTCCGGGACTGGGGCTACGCCAAGGATTACGTGGAGTGCATGTGGCTGATGCTGCAACACGACACCCCCGAGGACTTCGTCATCGCCACGGGCGAGTACCATTCGGTACGGGAGTTCACGACGACGGCCTTCCGGGCCGCAGGCATCGAGCTCGTGTGGCAGGGCGAAGGAGTCGATGAAAAAGGCATCGAGCAATCCACCGGACGCGTTCTCGTGGAGGTGGACCCCAGATATTTCCGGCCCGCCGAGGTGGAACAGTTGCTGGGCGACCCGTCCAAGGCGAAGAATCTGCTCGGCTGGAACCCCCGAAAAACATCCTTCGGGGAGCTGATCGACATCATGGTGAAACACGATATGGATTTCGTAAAACGACTGCATCTGCGCAGTCGGAAAACGTATTGACATGAAAAAGGATGCTCGCATCTACGTCGCCGGCCACCGGGGACTCGTCGGCTCGGCCATATGGAACAACCTGCGGAGCAAAGGGTATACGCAGCTGATAGGCCGCAGCCACGGCGAACTGGATCTTCTGGACCCGCTCGCCGTCCGCCGGTTCTTCGACGAGGAGCGCCCCGAGTACGTCTTTCTTGCCGCAGCCCACGTGGGAGGCATCATGGCCAACAACACCTATCGGGCCGACTTCATCTACCGCAACCTGCAGATACAACAGAACGTGATCGGCGAGAGCTTCCGACACGGGATCGAGAAGCTCCTCTTCCTGGGAAGCACCTGCATCTATCCGCGCGACATTCCGCAGCCCATGAAGGAGGAGGCGCTCCTTACGGCTCCCCTGGAGTACACCAACGAGCCCTATGCCATCGCCAAGATCGCCGGTCTGAAGATGTGCGAGAGCTTCAACCTGCAATACGGCACGAACTATATCGCCGTCATGCCGACCAACCTCTACGGCCCGAACGACAACTTCCACCTGGAAAACTCCCACGTGCTTCCGGCCATGATACGCAAGATACACCTGGCCCGCTGTCTGGTCCAGAACGACTGGACCGCCATCCGCCGGGACATGAACCTGCGCCCCGTAAACGACGTAGACGGCACGGCATCCGAGGAGGCGATCGTCGCCGTGCTCGCCGGATACGGAATCGAGGCGGCGGCCGTTTCGCTGTGGGGAACGGGAAAACCGCTCCGGGAGTTCCTGTGGAGCGAGGAGATGGCCGACGCCTGCGTCTACATCATGGAACACGTGGACTTCGACGACCTGAAACCCTCCGGAAAAGAGATCCGCAACTGCCACATCAACATAGGGACCGGTAAGGAACTCTCGATAGGGTCGCTGGCGCACCTGATCCGGAAGACTGTCGGCTACGACGGCGAAATACGGTTCGACAGCACCAAGCCCGACGGCACGATGCGGAAACTAACCGACGTCACCAAACTCCACGCGCTGGGCTGGCACCACAACGTGGAGATCGAAGAGGGCGTGGAGAGGCTTTACCGCTGGTATCTGGCCGACCTGGAGAAGAGCGACTCCCGTGCATGATACCGCCCGCGCGGGCTCGAAGCGGAGCGGGCTAAAGCAACGGACTCAGCAGGCGGGCGAGGGATTCGTAGGCCGCATGGATGTTCGGACGGTTGCTCCATGATTCGGGGGTGACGGCGACGCTGTTGCTGATGTCGTTCAGGAAATACCCTTTCAGCTCCTCGGTCACCTTGGGATCGTAGAGGATGGCCGACACTTCGAAATTGTCCTCGAAGCTGCGAATATCCATGTTGGCCGATCCCACCGAGCAGAAATCGTCGTCGATGATCAGTATCTTGGAGTGGTTGAATCCCTTGCAGAAGAAGTAGACCTTGATTCCCGCATCGAGCATCTCGCCGATGTAAGAACGCGAAGCCCAGTAGACGATCTTGCTGTCGGAGCGGTGAGGCAGGATGATCCGCACGTCCACACCGCTGAGCGCCGCCACCTTGAGGGCGGTCAGAATGGCCTGATTGGGAAGAAAATAGGGGGTGGAGATATAGATCGAGCGCGAAGCCTTGTTGATGGCGGCGAAGAAAGCCTGCATGATGGAGGCCCAGTCGGAATCGGGGCCGGAAGAGGCTATCTGCATCGGAGTACGGGTACGTATCCGGCTCTTGGGAAAATACTTCTCGTCGTTGAGCAGCTCCTTGCCGCTCACGAAGTACCAGTCCGTCATGAAGATGGCCTGAAGCATGTTCACCGCGTCGCCCTCGACCCGCAGATGGGTATCGCGCCAGGGACCGAATTTCGTACCCCGGACATAGCGGTCGGCCACGTTGATCCCGCCCGTAAAGCCCACCTTGCCGTCCACGACCACGATCTTGCGGTGGTTGCGGTTATTGAGTTTGCTCGTAAGCCACGGAAACGCCACCGGCATGAAACTGTGCACCTGAATGCCCCGCGCCCGCAACCGGCGTGCATGGCGGCGCTTCATGTTCCAGCTCCCCACGTCGTCGTATATCATCCGTACCTCCACGCCCTCCTTCACCTTCCGTTCCAGCAGATCGATCAGGCGTCGCCCCAGTTCGTCGTTCTCGAAGATATAGTACTCCAGGTGGACGGACGAAACGGCATTGGCGACGGCGTCGAACAACTCCCGGAACTTGCTCTCTCCGTCGTTGAGAATCTTTACTTTGTTGCGTACCGTCAGCAATGCCCTGTTGTTATTGAGCAGCAGCGTGATGATGTCCTTGTTGGCTTCGATGGGTTCGAGGTGCTGTATCTGCGGGTCCACCAGCTCGCGCAACTGCACGTTGCAGAGGCTGCCTATCTGCTCGAAATCGTCTATCTCCTTGCGGTTGAATATCTTCTCCTTACGATAATTCCGCCCGAAGACCACGTAGAAGACAATCCCCGCCACGGGAAGCAACGTAATCACGAGTATCCACGAAAGCGCCTTGACCGGGTCGCGCAGGTCGTGGACGATCACGGCCACCGTGGCGCCGATCACCACAAAATAGAGGACCACGATCATACTCCTTATATCGGACACGGATATTATCGATGTCAAACCTTCCATCATAACGCTCTCTGAATGCCGTACATGAATTTACAAATATATCATTATATTCGCTGAAAAACGAAAGTGCAGGTCGGCCCGAAGCGAATCGTTGGAAAGCGATATAGCAAACTCCTCGCCGAAAACCCGAAGTCCCCGCAGCCGCTAAGCCCGGCCGCACGATCGTAAAGCGATCCGCCGCTCCCCGAAGCAGACGACGAGCAGGCACCCGACCAAGAGCTGCCACGCGCTCCGACGACACGACAGGACGGGTCGCCGCACTCCGTGCCGCAAAAGGCCCCTCTCCCAACGGAGCGCATCGCCCCATACGCCCGCCGCAGAGCTCCGCGGTTCCAAAACCGAAACGGCAACCGCGCCTCGGCACCTCTTTCCGCACCGCCTCCCGGAACAAGGGAGGCAGCGACGGCCGGAACATATGCCGGACACGACAAGACCCCAACTTTTCCGCCCGCCCTATGCCTTTCAAATACCGCGGACGACCGCGACACAAAGGGCAGCTCCCGCCGCGGGGGAGCGCTGCGCTCCCAAAATAACCCCGCCGCATTTGTTTTTTCGGTTTAATTACCTACCTTTGCCTCTGTATTCGAGGATGGTGCAAAGAGGGTTCCGGCAGCGGAATTCTTTTTTTACATGTACCTATGCAATTGCACTCCCCGACTGCGGTCCCGCAAGCAATGCACCGTTTGTAAAAAGACGGAAATGCCTTGCACGAAGGGCCCTTACGACTCGAACGCCACAGGGATTCCGGCAGCGCATGTCGGGATTGCTCTTTTTTCGGGAGCGGTCTATCCGGCGGGTTCGGGAGTTTTTATGAATACATTAAACCGCTTAATATCCGGAGCATATCCGGCACAAGAGTTATGGCAGAAGTTACCTACATGACCCGCGAAGGGTACAACAAACTCAAGGCAGAGTTGGAGCACATGCGTGCGATCGAGCGTCCGGCGGCAGCGGCGGCCATCGCCGAAGCACGCGACAAGGGCGACCTCTCCGAAAACGCCGAGTACGATGCGGCGAAAGAGGCACAGGGCATGCTGGAGATGCGCATAGCCAACATGGAAGCTACGCTCGCCGGGGCACGTATTCTCGACGAATCCAACGTGAATACCGACAAGATACAGATTCTCAGCCGTGTCCACCTCATGAACCACACCACCCACAAAGAGGTGGAATACACCATCGTATCGGAAAAGGAGGCCAACCTGAAAGCCGGAAAACTTTCGATCGGCACCCCCATCGCGCAGGCACTTCTGGGGAAGAAGAAGGGCGACAAGGTAGAGGTACGGGTTCCCGCCGGAACGGTATGTTTCGAGGTGCTCGACATCTCCATCTGACCGGCTACTCCCCCGCATGACCTTTCTACCGGTACGCCCGCAGGGACGTACCGGTAGAATTTTTATGCCCGCCGCACCGGAACCGCAGATCCGGCCCCGGCTTCCTCGTCCGACCCGCCCTGCGGAGCGCCTCGCCCCGACACCATACCGAAAAACTCCGTCCCGGCACCCCGAACCGGGAGTTTTCCGCCGCCGGAGGTTCTCGCCCCCCAGTGCCTCGCGGACGGTCTGCACCCCCGATCGGACCGAATCCACCATCCCCTTCGTCCGCACCGCCCCAGCCTGCTCCACCGACCGTTCCCCAACCGCCGCACGGCCCCTACCGCGCCACCCGCCGGAAGCGCAAAACGCCGGAAGCGCAAACAGCGGCAACGGTTGCGGACACCCGTGAAAATCACTATTTTTACGCACGGAAAGCAGCCGATCGCTCCGCACGACAAAGTCGTCGGTATGCCTTTGCCGGTTTACCGAACGAGGCAACGCGTAGTCCGATCCGCCGTTTTCCCCTATCGACCCGTCCTCTCAACGCCCCATGGAAAAACAAACTTTGCCCCGCGAAAGCTCTTTCGAACTCCTCCGCATTCTGGCGCAGGTCTTCATCGTATACTACCATATCCTCCTCAACGTTGTTTTTCCGGAAACGGGCGCCCCCCTCTATCGCGCCCTGTGGCTTCCTCTCCACATCGGCGTCCCCCTCTTCGTTCTCGTCAGCGGCTACTTCGGCATCAAACCCTCGGTGCGAGGAGTCGTCCGCTTGACAGGCACGGTATTCGCCATACATATACCACTGAGTATATGCAATTTGCAAATGGGGGGGGGGGAACGGACTGCTTGATTGGGCCGCCGCCGGCCTTTTCATTTCGGCAACCCCTTACTGGTTCATCCGCACCTATATCTGTCTCTACCTGTTCGCTCCGGTAATCAACCGTTTTCTCCGGGACATCGGCCCCAAAGAGCGCATCGCGCTGCTTTGCGTCCTGGCCTGCATCAGCCTCTATATGGGAACGATCGGATTCGACGCCTCCCTGGCTGACGGAAAAAACCTCGCCACCTTCCTCTTTTTCTATGCGATGGGCGACACGCTGCATGCCTACCGCCACCGCTGGCTTCCCTACCGCCGGTGGTACGGACTCTGCTGGCTGGGACTCAATGTCGGACTGGTCGCCCTTTTCACCCGCTTCACCTCGCGCCTGGGAATGGCGATCTTCTACCGCGTGTGGTTCTCTTACTGCAGCTTCGGCCTGCTTTTCAACGCCCTGCTCTTCTTCATGTGGATCGGTGGAATGCGCTTCCGGTCACGGCAGGTCAACCGCATCGCACGCTCCTCGCTGCTCATCTACCTGCTGCACGGCGCTCCGTTCGTCGCCAACCACCTCATCGCCCCGTTCGTCCTGCAATACATCTGCCCCATCGCCGACCGCTGGCTGTTGCTGGGCGCCATCCTGCTCTTCACACTGGTCGTCGTGACGCTCTGCATCATCATCGACCGGCTTCTCGGACCGATATGGAAATGCCTCGACCGGTTGGGCAACCGGCTCCAGCAGCGCTGGGACCGGCTGCACTGCACCTATTTCACCCGCTGACACCTCCGGAACGAACAAGCCCCGTCCCGCACGACAGGCACGGGGACTACTCTTCCGGGAAATCGAATACGAGCTGTCCGTAGCGGGGCTGTTCGCAGTCGGCGGGATTGCCGATGCTCACCCCCAGCAAGCGCACCTTGCCGTAGGCGAGGTCCACCCCCGCCAACAGCTCGAGCGCCGTATCGAGAAACCGCCCGTACTCGGTGAGGAACCCGCCGAAGGTATGGCTGCGGGTAATCTGACGGAAATCCGCATACTTGATCTTGAGCGTCACCGTGCGGCCGTAGAAATCGCGACGCCCCGCCCGGCGCCACACCTCCTCGACTGCGGCATGCAGCTCGCGCCGCAACTGTTGCGGGTCGTCGGTATCCTCCGCAAAGGTATTCTCGCACCCCACCGACTTGCGTATCCGCTCCGGAGTGACCTCGCGCATGTCGATCGCCCGCGCATTGAGGTAATAGGCGTGGCCCGCCTTTCCGAAATGCCACACGAGCTCGGCCTCGCTGCGCCTCTTCAGGTCGGCACCCGTATGGATTCCGAGTCCGTGCATACGTTCGGCAGTCACCTTGCCCACTCCCCAGAACTGCTCGATCTTCAGCCCTTCGACAAACGCCTCCGCCTGCTCGGCCGGCACCACCGTCAACCCGTCGGGTTTGTTGCAGTCCGAGGCCACCTTGGCGAGGAACTTGTTGACCGACACCCCTGCCGAAGCGGTCAAATGGGTGGTCTCCCGGATGCGTCTGCGAATATCCGCTGCGATAAGGGTGGCCGAGGGCATGTTGTAGTGGTTGACCGTGACGTCGAGATAGGCTTCGTCGAGCGAGAGGGGCTCCACGCGATCGGTATAATCGAGAAACAGATCCATCACCTGCCGCGACACCTCCCGGTAGACATCGAACCGTGCGGGCACGAACACCAACCCGGGACACCGCTGCGCGGCCGCCCGCGACGACATGGCCGAACGCACCCCGTAGCGACGGGCCTCGTAGCTCGCCGCAGCCACCACCCCGCGCTCGCCCGCATGCCCCACGGCCACGGGAAGGCCTCGCAGACGGGGATCGTCCCGCTGTTCGATGGAGGCGTAGAAAGCGTCCATATCTATGTGAATGATCTTTCGCATCGGAAGAATGTACCGCGCGACGCACGCCGGCCACGGATGTGCCGGCACGAACCGCTCCGCTATGAGAAAACGGTCGGCCACAGCGTTATCGTATGGGGAGACCCTCTACCGGGCAACGAGTTCCAACCCGGCCGCGATGGGCATGTGGTCGGAATAGACATGATCGAAGGTATAGTAATTGAGTACCTCCACCCCTTCGGAAACCAGAATGTAATCGATCCGGAACATGTTGAACAGGCGGTCGTAGGTGCCCGAAGCCCCGGACCCTTTCTTCACGAAAGCATCCTGCAGGCCGCGCACCACCCGATGGTAGGCGAACGAAGCGGGGGTATCGTTGAAATCGCCGCACACGACGACCGGCCAGGGCGACTGCTCGACATACTCGGCCACCAGTTCCGCCTGGGGAGCACGGCGCATGTAGCTTTCGCGCAACTTGCCCGTGATCTCCGAAAGCCTCACCCGCGTGCGCTCCTCCGACACGAACTTCAGACTGGAAAGGAAATCGATGTCGTCGTTGTCGATATAGGTCGAATTGAGGTGGTTGTTGAATACCCGCACCGTATCGCGCTGTATCCGGATGTCGGCCCACATGGAGAAAACCCTGT
Source organism: uncultured Rikenellaceae bacterium (assembly GCA_910577285.1). Classification (GTDB taxonomy): domain Bacteria; phylum Bacteroidota; class Bacteroidia; order Bacteroidales; family Rikenellaceae; genus Tidjanibacter. Next base: position 76,122 of record CAJTLO010000004.1, read on the forward strand.
CGCTGTCGTGAGCGGGCAGCATGCCCGACGCCACGATCGGATAGCGGCTGTAGATACCCAGCCCCGTGAAATAGCTCCCCTCCGAGCTATCGAGCTCATAGGGAAATATCTTATAGTATTTGAGTTCCGGAATCGATTGATTGATGGCCGGTTTGGAGAGATCGCCCCCCAACTCCTGAAAACATACGATATCGACATTGTTGGCATTGACCAGATCGGCGATCAGCCCCATGGTCGACCGGTCCTCGCTGGCAAAGCGCTTGTCGAATCCCATTACATTGTAACTCATGACCACCACCTCGGCCCGCGAAGGTTTGGCTTCGGCGTAGTGCCTGCGCAGATCCGGCCTGTAAAACCTGCCTGCCGCACCGATTCCGAAGAGCAGCACCACGGCCACGCCGAGGGCGTACTTCTTCCAACGCACCACCCACCACAGACCCAGCAACATCTCGGCAATGTAGATGGCCGGAAAAACCAGACCGGGAAAAGCGAACAGCCACGCCCGGCGGGGATCGACGTAACGCGCCAGATACGCGGCGATCAGCAGCAGCGTGCACACGACCGTCAACGCGAGCATGACCGCATCGACGATCCTGACCGCCAACGGCGCACCCGACCGCGGCCGCCGCACCTTTTTATGATAGTATCCGTAATCTTCCATTGCAATCCGTGGGACGATGCCCCGCTCCCGGGTTAATAATAGATCCAGCCCTTCTTTTTCCAGTACCGCAGCAACAGCCAGCCGAAGAGCATGCCCCCCAGATGGGCGAAATGGGCCACGCCGCCGCGCCCGCTGATGCCCGCCACGAGCTCGATGGCACCGTATATCACCACGAACCATTTGGCCTTAAGGGCAATGGGCGGAAAGACGAGCATAATGACATTGTTGGGATGCAGCATGCCGAACGCGAGCAGCAGACCGAATACCGCTCCCGAAGCTCCGATGGTATAGGTGTGGGCGTAGCGTGCCAGCAGGGCCGCCGGCACACCGGGATCGGCTGCGGCGATGCTGTACTCGATCCAGTTCACTCCCAACTGTATCAGTCCCGCCCCGATACCGCAGACGATGTAGTAGGTGAGGAACCTGCGGCTGCCCAGGTCGTATTCCAACACCCGACCGAACATCCACAGGGCGAACATATTGAAGAAGATATGCCCGAAACCGGCATGCAGGAACATGTAGGTCAGCGGCTGCCAGATGTGGAATCCGCCGCCTTTCCAGAAGCTCAGCGCTCCGAATTCGAGAAGCGCATTGCCGACCCTGCCGGGCAGCAGGACCTCCGCCATGAATACGAGCACATTTATTATCAGCAGGTTCGCCACTACGGGCGGGGTTCTGAAAGCCCCGTTGGTTATCGCCATGACAATCTGTTTTTCCGTATGTTTTCTTCCCTTTCCGCCCCGGGGCGCAAGGGAAAACTCATCGACTGAAAAGTTTTTTTATCTCGTCGGTCGCCATCCGCACGAGCACGGGACGGCCGTCGTAGGTGTAGTTGTAGCGTCCGCCGTCGGAAAGGGCCTCCAGGATAGCGGTCATCTCCCCCTCCGAGTAGCTCGCCGGCATACGTTTGGCGCCGTCGCGGGCCAGCACCGCCGCAAGGCGATCCTTGCCCTCGTCGCCGGGCTGCATCCCGTCGGCAAGCGCATCCAGCACATCGTACAGTAGGTCTTGGATCTCGCCGATCGCGAAGTCGGCCGGAATCCCCGTCACCTCGATGCTGTTCTCGTCCCTGCGGACATATTCGAAACCGAGCGCGAGAAAATCCTCGTAACGTTCGGCCAGCAGCGCGGCGTCGTCCGCCGAAAAGACGAGCACCTCCGGAAACATGAGTTTCTGGGTCACGGAGGTATCGTTGCCGAGCATCATGCGGTACCGCTCGAAAAGAATGGCCTCCTTCGCCCTGCGAAGGTCCACCACCACCAGTTCCCCGCCGCACGAGGAGGCCGCATAGCCGCCCCCCAGTGCCAACGCACCGCAGAACTTCTCCTCCTCGGGACGTTCGCCGAATGCCAATGCCTGCTGCCGGGGAGCCTCCCCGCCGATATACTCCAGTACCGAACTGTCGAAACGCTCCAGCAACCGGTCGCGATCCATGCCGGCAAGGGTCCCGTATCCCTCCTCGAAATCCGAGAACCCCGCCTGCGAACACCTTCCCACCTCTTCGCAGCGGAAAGGATTGTAGGTGGGATCGGAGACTGCGGGCGGTATCCGGTCGATGGGCCCCTCCTTTCGCAAGGGAATCTCCACGCTCCCGGCCTCGTCGAAATCCATGAAGGAAACGGCTCCCGTCTTGGCGAGCGATTCCCGCACCGAGGCGTGGATGATCTGCCATATCGCGGGGCCGTCGTCGAAACGCACCTCTATCTTCTGAGGATGGATGTTCACGTCGATCTTATCGGGGTCCACCTCGAAAAAGAGGAAATAGGAGGGTTGGGTCCCGACGGGGATCAGTTTTTCATAGGCCTGCATAACGGCCTTGTGGAAGTAGGAGCTCTTGAAGAAACGACCGTTCACATACATGTACTGCTCCCGGTTGGTCTGCTTGCTGGAGGAGGGTTTCCCCACGAAGCCGGTGATCTTCACCAGCGAGGTTTCGGTGCCCACCTCCAACAGGTTGCCGGCGATGTGTTTGCCCATAAGGCCCACGATGCGCTGCTTCAGTCCGCCGGGCGTCAGATTGTAGACGGGCGCATCCTCGCCGTAGAGCGCGAAGGCCATCTCGGGATGACACATGGCCACCCGCCGGAACTCCTCGGCGATATGGCGCGGCTCGGTGGTGCTCTTGTCCAGCGCCCGCCGCCGGGCGGGCACATTGAAGAAGAGGTTCTTCACCGCGAACTGGCTGCCGGCGGGAGTCACCACGGTTTCCTGCGACTGGAACCGGCTCCCCTCCACCACGATCTTCACGCCGAGCTCGTCCTCCCGGCGACGCGTGGAAAGCTCCACATGCGCAATGGCCGCGATGGAGGCCAGCGCTTCGCCCCGGAAGCCGAACGTATGGAGAGCATAGACATCCTCTATGCGCGTTATCTTGCTCGTGGCATGTTTGTCGAACGCCATCCTCGCATCCAGAGGCGACATGCCCTCCCCGTCGTCGACCACCCGGATAAGCTCCTTCCCCCCGTTGCGGTAACTCACGGTCACGGTCGTGGCACCGGCATCCACGGAGTTCTCCATCATCTCCTTGACCACCGATGCGGGACGGTTCACCACCTCCCCGGCCGCGATCTGACTGGCGACGGTATCGGGCAACAATCTTATCTTGTCTGACATGCCGTAAACTGCGGAAAAATTAACGTTATCACCCGATCACCCATACCACGGCAACCGCCAACAACCCCAGCAACACCAACAGGAAAAGGATGCCTCCCCTCTTCTTCCTGCCGTTCCGCCTGCCGGTCTCCGCCCCCATCATGCGCTGCATCCGGCGACGGCGCAACAACTCTCCGGGGACATACTCCCCGTCGGCTGCGGAACGCTCCCCAAGCAGCTCCTCACGCCGTTGCCGGCGTGCCTCCTCCTCCGGGTCGTAATAGCGCGGGCGGTAATCGAACTGCCTCGGCTTGGGGGTATAAAAGAACCTTGCCATATCCTGCGGTTTATTGACTTTTCTGTGGCTGCGACACCGACGGCCATAAGCACATGCGTCCGTACCGTCCGGTATCCGTCACCGGAACCGAATGCGCACGAACGCCGTCGATGTCCGAACAAATATACTCCTTATCGGAAGAAATTCCGCATGCGCTCGAAGATATTTTGCTCCGGACGCGAGTTGTCGGGATTCTTGAATGCAGGACTCTGCGCAAGCCCTTCGACCGCCTTGCGCTCCTCGGCCGACAGCTTCGAGGGAACGTCGATGTCCACCACCACTAGAATGTCGCCGCGACCGCGACCGTTCAGGTCGGGGATTCCCTTCCCGCGCAGGCGCAATACGCTGCCCGCGGTCGTACCGGGAGCCACCTTCACCTTGGCGCGCCCCTCGACGGTGGGCACCTCCACCGTACCGCCCAACAGGGCCGTAGGGATGGATATCTTGTGATTGTGCAACAAGTCGTTTCCGTCACGCACGAGCTGCGGGTCGCGCTCCTCCTCGATCACCACCAGCAAATCGCCGTTGATACCGCCCCGACGGGCGGCATTGCCCTTGCCGCTGACCGAGAGCTGCATGCCCTCGCCCACACCGGCCGGAATCTTGATCTCCACGATCTCTTCGCCGCGGACGATCCCTTCGCCCTTGCATTTGGTACACGGATCGGTAACCACCTCGCCCGTGCCCTGGCACGCAGGACACGCACGCTGCGTCTGCGTCCGGCCGAAGAAGCTGTCCACCACCTCGGTCACCACGCCCGCACCGTTGCAGGTCTTACACTTCTCCACACCCGACGAAGTACGCGCACCGCTGCCTCCGCAGGCATCGCAGGTGACGAACTTGCCTATCTTCAGCTTCTTGGTGGTTCCGTTCACCACCTCCTTCAGCGAGAGCTTCACCTTTACCCGCAGGTCCGACCCTCGGTTCACCCGACGGCCTGCGGCACCGCCGAAGCCCCCGAAACCGCCGAACCCTCCGAAACCGCCGCCGAAGTGGCCCCCGAAGATGTCGCCGAACTGGCTGAATATATCCTCCATCGAGAAACCGCCGCCGCTGTAGGCACCGCCGCCGGCAGGACCGTTCATGCCGGCATGGCCGAACTGGTCGTACCGCGCCTTCTTGTCCGGATTGCTCAGCACGTCGTATGCCTCGGCCGCCTCCTTGAACTTGTCTTCGGCCTCCTTGTCGCCCGGGTTCTTGTCCGGATGGTATTTCAGGGCGGCCTTGCGGTACGCCTTTTTTATCTCGTCTGCGCTGGCAGTGCGTTCCACGCCCAGCACCTCATAGTAATCCCTCTTTGCCATATCAAATATTACGGGACCCGCGGTCCCCGCCTCCTGTCTTTTCGTCTGTAGGCCGCCCGCCCTTTGCGGAACGGTCGCACGCCGGGGGAAGGTCCTATTCGCCTACCACCACTTTGCTGTAACGTATCACTTTGTCGTGCAGCTTATACCCCTTCTGCACCACATCCACTACCTTGCCTTTCCGCTCTTTCTCCGGAGCGGGAATCTTCGCCACGGCCTCATGAAGGTCGGTATCGAGCTCCGCTCCGAGCGCATCGATCTCCGACAGTCCCCGCGCACGCAACGTATCGCGCAGCTTGTTCGAGATGAGCACCACCCCTTCGCGGACCGCCTCCACGTCCGAACTCTTGCGCGTAGCGTCGAGCGCACGCTCCAAATCATCCATGACCGGCAGAAGGGCCTTGATGACCTCTTCGCCCGCAGAGGAGATCAGATCCATCTTCTCCTTCAGCGTGCGTTTACGGTAGTTGTCGAATTCCGCCGAAAGCCTGACATATTTGTCCCGCCACTGGGCCGCATCCTCTGCCATTTTTACAGCAGACGAGTCGCCGTCCGACGCTTCTTCTGCCATATTGACACGGGCATTCTCCTCCTTCTCCGGCCGAGCACCCTCCCGGGCATCGGAAGCGCCGCCATTAACCTCTTCTTGTTCTGAACTTTGCGTATCCTTCTCCTTATTCATGGCTGTGTATTTGATCTTTTTCCGCCCTTTAGGGCTCAAAATATATACCAAGCGACCGTCCGCCGAGAATCCCTGCCACGGAACGGGCAACGTGCAAAGTAACGGAAAATCCACGGCTTTAGAAAATTTCTCCCGTGCCGGAAAACGCCCTAAAAAATACGTTCCGGGAACAGCGATTCCCGGAACGACACAACACAACTAAAAACTGATAAAAATTGCCTTACGAGCTACGGCCGCCTGTGTACGCGGAACGATTCTCCTCACTCCACGCCGGGCCCCTCGCACAAGGTATGACACTGCAAAAATAATATATTTTTCACGATTATCAAATATTATTTATCGAAAATCAATAACAAGTATCTCATCCATCCTTCCATGAACCCGCACGACTTCCCGCCTTCCTATTAATAAGGACGCAACAACCGGCCTCCATATAACACCGCGTCCTCGGCTTTACACCGCCCCCAACACAGCATTCAATACAAAGATAAATACAAAACAATATACTATGCAATACACACAATACATTTTTCATAGAAATTTTGCGAAGAATATTGCACGAATCAAAATTTAACTCTATCTTTGCTCCGCTTTTTAAAGGAAAGTATTGGGCTATGGTGTAATGGTAACACTACAGATTCTGGTCCTGTCATTCTTGGTTCGAATCCAGGTAGCCCAACCGCGAAGAGAGAGGTATCGAGTACCTCTCTCTTCTTTTCTATTTCCCATACGTTTCCGTTTTCCCATCCCGGCCGCCTTCCCCCGCAGCTTGTGCGGGTGGCAGGATATTTGATTGGATTTATCCACAGAACAACCCCATTAAAACAGACTGATTATGAAAACGGAAGAGAAACTCCCCGCCGACCTTCAGGAGAAGGTGGACGAAGTCAGGCTCGACAATGCAGGCAAACCGGAGCATGCGCACCTCACCGACAAGGAGGTTGCGGCCGACGTCAACAAGATCAACCCCGATTGCAACACCCTCGATCGCGGCTAACGGAACGCCCCGATCCTTGCCTTTCCGACGGGATCAATCCCCGACCCGCCGCCTTGCCGGCCGCATCCCCCAGGGAGGACCGAAACGGCAGGCGACCGAAGCGGGAGAGGCAAGAGCACGAAACAGGAAAGATTGGCCGCCCTATCCGGACGGTGCATCCCGTCGACAACCGGATATCCGGCATGCCGAGAACAGGCGTCACGAATTGTTTCGTGACGCCTGTTCTTTTCCGGTTCCCGGCCGCCGGCATACAAGGGCCCATGCCGGACGAAGGCGATCGTCCGGCACCCGAATCGCGACGCCCTGTTCCCGCACACCGCCGGAAGCTACCTCCCCGAGAGCGACTCGCCCGCCCGACCGCCCCGTCCTTCCTCTCCGCGCCGCACGGCCGACACCCGATACACAAGCAGGACGAGTTTCTCAACCCGTCCTGCCGATAAAGAACCCCCGTCGGGGAAAGAGCGCCGCCGTCCTATTCGGCGAACAGCGCTTCGGTCCGGCTGATGACATCGGCTTCGGATGCCGTCAGAGGAAACACGATGGAAGGCTTGAGGTGCCACATCTGCCGCCCCGCCTTGTAGCGTTTTTCGCCGCCGCCGGTCACGTTCAGCATGACGACATCCTCCCGACCCACCTTGCCCTGTTTTACGGCCTGTATGAGCGAATCCACCGCCACCGCAGCAGCATGATGAATGTCGATGCCTTCGGTCTGCTCGAACAACTTCCCGGCACGGCGCAATGCCGCGTTGGTCGACACGAAGAAATCGCCGCCGCTCTCCTTCATCACATCGTACAAACCGCCCATGATGCCGTAGGGGGGCCGACGGTTGGAGAGCACTTTGGCGTCGATGATCCCCGCATCGCGGCGCGCACGGTGGTCGTCGTAGGGCAGCATGTGCCGCGAATCGGCCCTCCACGCATCGTACATCGGCACGAAGGGGGCGTTCTGCGACAGCATGAGCTTCATGCGGTTGGGACCGAAACGCCCGTCCGCCTCCAGACGCAGGGCCGCTTCCCATGCGGCAATGGCACCCGTACCGCTGCCCACCGCCTGGAAATAGTAATCCGGAATACGTCCGATGAAAGTCGCCGCCGAGAGTACCGTAGTCGCCATACCGTCCCGACGGGCCACATTCTTCGCACCGCCCTCGGCAATGAAACGGTTCGACTTGAGCACCATGTTGCTCAGGTGAATGGCATCGAAATAGTCGCCGCCCCGCTGCGCGGCTATGAGCTTCACGCAGTCGTTGAGCGGCTCCTCGAACCACAACGCCTCGAGATTGTCCTCCGGCACGCTCAGCAGAAGCGGTATGTTGTTTTCGGAGCACACGCGCGCGAAGGCCCGCGCGGTATTGCCCGCCGAAGCCACCACGAGAATGCGCCCGGCCGAGTCATCGAAACGACCGCACACGCTGTACGCTTCGGTCTCCTTGAACGAGCAGGTCTTCATCCGGGCTCCCTTTTCGGGAAAATAGCCGCTGAAGGTGATGTAGAGATTGGTAAGCCCCAATTGCCGGGCCAGCCCCTCGCTCTTGTAGGTTACCGGGGCGCACGATCCTTTCAGCGTCCGCCGCACCGGCAGCCAGTCGCAGAACTTGTAGATTCCGTAATCGTCGCTCCGCACCTCGAGGCATTTGGTTTCATAAGCGGTCCGCACGAGGGAGGGAGTATTGCACTGTCTGTCCTCGAGTACCGAACCGTCGTCGTCAAACTCACGCCCGGTCGCCACGCAGCGCAGTTTGTATCGGGTAGGTCGAAAATCTTCCATAGATTCCATGATTTAGGATACAAATATAGAATATATTC
>CAJTLO010000004.1:84600-215936 GCA_910577285.1 uncultured Rikenellaceae bacterium
GCCGAACAGCGAAAGCGACACGCCGGCGAAAGCCCGGCTCGCAGGCGCGAAGCGATTCGATGGAGGCAAATAACACCCAAACAGGGCGCCGAACAGCGAAAGCGACACGCCGGCGAAAGCCCGGCTCGCAGGCGCGAAGCGAAGTATCCACCCGCTCCGAAGCGCATCGATTCGTCCGAAAGCCCCCGACCCAAACTCCGGTCGGACCTCCGCCCGCACCGGCAACCGCCCGGTCCCAAACGCCGTCTGCCGGCCGGAAACCGCGCAACGTCTCACGACATCCGGTCGCGGAAATCGCGGTAACCGAACCGTTTGACTACCTCCAGCGTACCGTCGCCGCGACGGATGGCGATCGAAGGGTGCGACACCCCGTTGAACATGGTGGTCTTCACCATCGTATAGTGGATCATATCCTCGAACACCACCCGGTCGCCCACCGAGGGTTCCCGGTCGAAAGCCCAGTCGCCCTTGTAATCGCCCGCCAGGCAACAGTTGCCGCCCATGCGCCATCGCACTTCGCCGGGCCGGGGATCGTGCGCCCCCACGATAGCGGGTTTGTAGGGCATCTCCAGCGTATCGGGCATATGGCAGGCAAACGACACGTCGAGCATCGCCGTGTTCACCCCGCCGTTGCGGACAATATCCTCCACCGTGGCCACGAGCCACCCCGTGCGCCACGTGAACGCGCTGCCCGGTTCCAGGATGACGCGCAGGTGGGGATGCCGAGCCCGGAACCCGCGCAGAATCTCGATCAGCTCCCCTTCGTCGTAATCCCGGGCCGTCATCAGGTGGCCGCCCCCCATGTTCACCCACTTCACCTGCGGCAACAGGTGGCCGAAACGTGCCTCGAACGCCTCGAGCGTCGCCCGCAGATCGGCGGGACGCGACTCGCAAAGGGTATGGAAATGGAGCCCCTCCACCCCCTCGGGCAGACGGGGAAGAGCGGCCGAGGGGATGCCGAGCCGCGAATCGGGGGATGCAGGGTTATAGAGGTCGGTTTCCACGGTGGAATACTCCGGATTCACCCGCAGGCCGCACGAAATGCCTGCCCCCCGGGCACGGGCTCCGAAACGCTCCCACTGGCCCAGCGAATTGAACGTGATGTGGTCGCTGCAACGCATGATCTCCGCGAAATCGCCCTCCGTATAGACCGGTGCGTAGGTATGCGCCCTGGTGCCGTACTCCTCGAGCACGAGACGCGCCTCCGCCACGGAACTCGCCGTGGCCCCGTCGGAATGCTCGCGCAACAAGGGGAAGACGCTCCACATCGCACACGCCTTCAGCGCCACGATGATCTCCGCACCGGACTCCCGACGCACCCGGTCGATCACATTCAAATTCTCCAGCAAAAGCCGCTCATCGAGTACGAAGCACGGCGAAGGTACCTTGTCGAAATCCATCATCGCTCCAATTTTTACGAACAAAAATACGGAAAGTCGAGTGCAAAACCGAATCGTATTCGAGTTTTGCCGAGACGAAGTATCTAAGACAAAGTCAAAAATACGGAAAGTCCGGTGCAAAACCGAACAGCATGCGGGTTTTGCCCAGACAAAGTATCTTAAAGTAAAGCCAAAGACAGGCAAAACGGCCCAAGATTCCCTCCCGACATGCGGTCACCCAAGCCGTCCCCGATGCGCATCCGGCCCTTCGCGACGCATCCCGCGCCGAACCGCATCCCCACCCTCTACGGAGCGGAAAATCGCCCGGACCGTTCCCGCCCGGACGCACCCCGAATACACAAAGCAGCGGAGGGGCTTCCCCTCCGCTGCCGGCACGCATCCCTTCTCGGGACTGCACTATTTCACGACCACCTCGGCGGCAGCGTCCTTGATAAGCGTCTCCACCTGCTGTCCCTTCCGCTGGTAGATCACCGTCAGGTTGGGATTACCGGCACAGTAGACGCCGTCCATTTTCGATGCGCATCCGCTGATGTCGAGCTCGGTGAATCTGTTCACTCCGGCATAAAGCACCCTCAATGCGGGATTGTTGCTCAGATCCACGGACTCCATCCTGCACGAAACGATGTTGAGCACCTCCAGGGCGGGGTTCTTCGTCACATCGATCGCGGGCATCTGAACGCTGCCGATCGACAACTCCCGCAGGCCGGACATCGCCGACACATCCAGCGAGGGAAGCTGCGTACCGTAACAATCCAGCTCCTCCATGGCGGAGTTATTGCTCAAATCCAAAACCGTAAGGGCGCTGCCTGAAACCGACAGGCTGCGGAGTGAGGTATTCTTCGTCACATCGAGAGCCTCCAGGCTGTTGTTGCCGAGGCGGAGTACCTCCAGCGCCGTATTACCGGAAACGTCTATCGAAGTCAGCCCGTTGCGGGTCATATCCAGCTCCCGCAGCGCGGTGTTGGCGCTCACGTCGATGGAAGCGATGGAGTTGCCGCTGAGATTGAGTACCTCCAGTGCCGTATTGGCCGATACGTCCACCTCCGTCAACAAACGCATATGCTCCGTATTACCGCTGCATTCGAATGTCTTCAGGTTAGGAAAAGAGGCGATACCCTCGACGGATGCGATCTCCCAATATCCTTCCACCTTCATCGATGTGACCTTTGCGGCCTCCTCGGTCGAAATCCGCCCGTCCTTGTCCGTATCGAACCACCTTACCAGCCATTCGAAGAAGTATTGGTCGGGAACTTCCACATACTCCGTAACGGGAGTCGGTTCACTCCTTTCGATAGGTTCGGAGCATCCAGTGGCAAAGAGTCCTGTTGCAGCGCAAATCAGCCAAAATGTTCTTTTCATTCGTTCTTCGTTTTAAGTTAAAGAAGGGTTTAATGCAATACTTCCGACTGGAATCCAATCGGAAGTATCATTTCTGTATCGCATCACACTTCGAGGTTCACGTCGAACTTCTCCACCCAAGGCAGTCCACGTTCGCCGATCTCAGCCATGAAAGGATCCGGATCGAACTCCTCCACGTTGAATACACCGGGTTTCTTCCAGAGCCCGCGGGCGAACATCTCCGCTCCGAGCGCGGCGGGCACACCCGTCGTAAAGCTCACGGCCTGCGTGCCGGTCTCCCGGAAAGCCTTTTCGTGATCGCAGTTGTTGTATATGTAGTAGGTACGCTCGCGGCCGTCCTTGATGCCCTGAATGCGGCAACCGATCGAGGTCATACCCGTATAGTGCTCGCCGAGCGACTTGGGATCGGGCAACACGGCCTTGAGGAACTGGATGGGCACGATCTCCACACCGTTGTAGACAATGGGGTCGATACGGGCCATGCCGATGTTCTGAATCACGCGCAGATGGGTGAGGTACTCCTGTCCGAAGGTCATCCAGAAACGCGCACGGCGAATGGTGGGATAGTTCTTCACGAGCGATTCGAGCTCCTCGTGGTAAATGACGTACGATTCACGCTCCCCGATCTCCGGATAGGTCAGCGGCTTGTGTATTTCGTGCGGGGCGGTCTCCACCCACCGACCGTTCTCCCAGTACTTGCCGGGCTGGGTCACTTCGCGGATGTTGATCTCCGGATTGAAGTTGGTGGCGAATGCCATGCCGTGATTGCCGGCGTTGCAGTCCACGATATCGAGGTAGTGGATCTCGTCGAAGTGGTGCTTGGCGGCATAGGCCGTAAAGATGGAGGTCACTCCGGGGTCGAAACCGCAGCCGAGGATGGCCGTCAGCCCCGCCTCGCGGAACCTCTCGCGATAGGCCCACTGCCACGAATACTCGAAATGCGCCTCGTCCTTGGGTTCGTAGTTGGCCGTATCCAGATAGTTGACACCGCATTCGAGGCAGGCATCCATGATCGTAAGGTCCTGGTAGGGAAGTGCCACGTTGATCACGATATCCGGCCGGAAAGCACGCATCAGCGCCGTCAGTTCCTCGACGCTGTCGGCATCCACCCGCGCCGTCTTGATCCTGTCTCCGCCCACTGCGGCGGCTATGTCGTCGGCCTTGCTCTTGGTGCGGCTGGCCAACATGATCTCCGTAAACACCGGACTGGCCGCTACTTTGTGCGCCACCACGGTCCCCACACCGCCGGCTCCGATTATCAGTACCTTGCTCATTGAATAAATTATTTGTTTGATTCGACAATCCTTTTCCTTTGCAGGCGCCGCCGGAACACGGACCGCACCGGCCCCTCGGCCGACACCCCCTTCCCGCACGCAGCGCCACGAACGCACGCAACCTACTATTCTACAATAAAATACGACACAATCCCATCGAAAATCCGACATGCAGCCCGGAGATCCGCCCGGAGCCGGTTGCGCAGCTTCAAGGCAAATATAACGAATATTCGATGAAAAAAGCACAGCAACCGCCTCCCTCGGATCGATTCGCGGCGGCGAAACATCCCGGTTCTCGCCGACAGCTCTTTCCCTCCGCCCTTCCGCAACCGTCTTCCTCCGGCCTGAAACAGGTTTCCTGCGGCCGACGATCGGGTCCGCCACTCCCCCGCCGACCCACCCAAACGCGCTGTTGAGCCTTCGCCGAGCGGAGGCATCCGAACATTCCTGCCGAATAAACAGCCGCTCCCACACCGAAGGCCCGCTCAAGATGATTATCTTTGCACTTCGGACAACCCCGTACCTCGCATGGACTACCTGGAGATCATCGGCACGGCCATAGGGCTCGCCTACCTGTGGCTCGAATACCGGGCCAGCATTTGGCTGTGGCTCGCAGGCATCGTGATGCCCGCCGTCTACATCTTCGTCTACTACGGTGCAGGATTCTATGCCGACATGGCCGTCAACATCTATTACCTGTGTGCGGGTATCTACGGCTGGATCGTATGGCGCAGGGGAAGCGGTACCGACCGGGAACTCTCCATCACGAGGATACCCCGCAGGTCGATCCTGCCGCTCGCGCTCCTCTCGGCGGGAGCCTTTGCCGCAATAGCGGTCCTGCTGGTGAACTTCACCGACAGCACCGTCCCCTACGGCGACAGCCTCACCACCGCGCTGAGCATCGCCGCCCTGTGGATGCTCTCGCGCAAATATGCCGAACAATGGCTGGTGTGGATCGCGGTCGACGTCATCTCCGCCGTCCTCTACTTCCACAAAGGACTCTACCCCACCGGGGGACTCTACGCGCTGTATGCCGTAGCGGCCGTGGCCGGATATTTCAAATGGTTAAAAATGATGCACGATGGAAATGCGACACGTTCCGATGCCTGACATCTCTTCCATACCCGAGACGGTCATTCTCGCCGACGGCGAGTACCCCGCCGAAGGGATTCCCGCCGCCCTGCTGGCCCATGCCCGCAGGGTGGTATGCTGCGACGGTGCGGCCGACGCCTATATCACCCGCGGCGGCAGGCCGGCGGCCATCGTGGGCGACGGCGACTCCATCCGCGACGCAACGGCCCTGCGATTCCGGGAGGTGCTGCACATCGTCCCCGACCAGGAGACCAACGACCTCACCAAAGCCTTCGCATTCTGCATGGAACAGGGGTACGGAAAGATCACCATTCTCGGCGCCACCGGCCGTCGCGAAGACCATACGATAGGCAACATCAGCCTGCTGGCCGACTACGCCCGGCAGGCCGAGGTGCAGATGGTAACCCCCTACGGCGTCTTCAACGCCGTGGACGGCACGGCGACCCTCGCCTCCATGCCCCGACAACAGGTATCCATCTTCACCCTCGCCCCGGGCACGCGGGTCACCGTCCACGGTCTGCGCTACCTACCGCCCGCCGAGGGGCTGCGCTCCTGGTGGTGCGGCACGCTGAACGAGGCGGAAGGCGACACGTTCACCGTCCGGACCGACGGTCCCACTCTGCTGTTCCGCACCTTCCTGCGCAAAGAGTGAGCGGGCCGGAAGGCTGCGAAAGAGCGCTCCATCCCCGCGGATCGCAAGACACCGCGACCGCAGGCAGAGTCGCCCGACGCTACGGACACCCCCTTTTCCTTCACTGCAAACACCGCCGTACAACGGCCATGCAACCATCCTCCGCAAACCGATGAACACACCGCCCGTCATCCTCTCCATCGCCGGCTCCGACCCCTCCGGCGGGGCCGGCATACAGGCCGACATCAAGACCGTCTCCGCACTGGGAGGCTACGCCGCCGCAGCCCTCACGGCCGTCACCGTGCAGAACACCCGCGGCGTGGCACAGGTGGAGTACCTCCCGGCCGACACGGTAGGCCGCCAGTGCGACGCCGTCATCGAGGACCTCGCACCCGCCGCCGTCAAGATCGGCATGACGGGTACCCCCGCCATCCTGCACGCCATCGCCGAGGTATTGGAGCGGCACGGATGCGGCAACATCGTCTTCGATCCCGTAGCCCTCGCCACCAGCGGCAGGATGCTGACGCAGGCCGACGCTCTCGAAGCAGCCTGCGACCGTCTCCTCCCCCGCTGCACGCTGGTGACGCCCAACCTCTCCGAAACGGCGCTGCTCACGGGCGAAACCGTCGCCGACATCGAAGGCATGCGCCGGGCGGCACGACGGCTCCACGACCGCTACGGCTGCGCCTTTCTGATCAAGGGAGGACACCTCGACGGAGAACATCCCACCGACATCCTCTGCGACGGAGAGCTGCACGCCTACACCGCCCGGCGCATCGACACCTCCAACCTCCACGGCACAGGCTGCACCCTCTCCTCGGCCATCGCCACCCTGCTCGGCAAGGGGCTCCCGCTGCGGGAGGCCGTAGGCGAGGCAAAAGCCTACGTAACCCGCGCCATCGAAGCCGCCCGTCCGCTGCGCATCGGCCACGGCAACGGTCCGCTGTGGCATTTCCCCGAACCGGAACACGACGACCGATGAAGCTGATCGTCATCACCGCACCGGAATTCCTGCCGGGCGAAGCGGAACTCATGCAGGCGATGCTCGACCGGGGGGTCGACCGCGTACACCTGCGCAAACCGGGATGCCCGGCCGCCGAACTCGCCGCCCTGATCGAACGGTTTCCCTCCGCCTACCGCCCCTGCATCACCCTGCACGACCACTTCCCCCTCCAACAAGCCTACCGGCTGGGCGGAGTACACCTCAACGGCCGCAATCCCCTCCCGCCCGCCGCCTTCCGCGGCACGGTCAGCCGGTCGTGCCACTCGCTGGAAGAGGTGGCCGCCCACCGGACAACCGCGGACTACCTCTTTCTGAGCCCCGTCTTCGACAGCATCTCCAAAGAGGGATACCGCGCGGCCTTTCCGCCCGAAGCCCTGCACGCGGCGGCAACCGCGGGGATCATCGACGGCAAAGTCATGGCCCTGGGCGGAGTGTCGGCACGAAACCTGCCGGAGGTACGCGACTTCGGCTTCGGCGGTGCGGCCCTGCTGGGCGACATCTGGTCGCGCTTCCGCACCTCGGCCGACACCGACAGCGTACTCCGCCACCTCGACCGCCTGCTGCAAGCGGCCCGCTGACCGCCTCCCTCCGCCGGCGCACCGGCCTCTTCTCCGGAACTCCTCCGTACGCTCCAGCGGGCGAAAGGTCCTACGCGGCCGACCTCCGGCTCTGCCCGGCACGACGCCATCGTACCGTCCCGGCAAACGCCCCGACAAAACGACAGGCCGCAACCACGCCGCTACAAAGAATACAGCCCCGCTCTACGCGGCCGGGAGACCATCGGCCTACTCTGCGGCACTCCCCCGGTCCTCCATCGTCCCGTCGCACACGAACACCCGCCCAACGGGTTCCGCCACCGCCCCCTCTTCGGGCGAATGGCCCGGGCTGTTCGCCAGGAAAAACAACCCGGGGGCCGGAGAATATTCTCCGGCCCCCGGGCACACCGATACCGCACGAGGCGTCACCCTTTCAGACGGGCAATGATCTCGTCGGCCACCTTTTTGCCCGACATGAGCATTCCTCCGAAGATCGGCCCCATACGGGGTGTTCCGGAGACCGCCGAAGCCGCCATACCGCAGACATAAAGCCCCGGATAGATCTCCTTCGTCCCCCTTACCACTTCGTCCTCGCCGGTCGCCACATCGAGCGAACGTTCGCCCACCACGCCGCCGGTTTCGGTATTGAGCCGCGCACCGTTCTTGCGGGCCACCGTAGCGGCGATCTCGCTGTCGTGCCCGGTGCCGTCGATCACCACTCTCGCCAGGATGTTGAGCGGGTCCACATGCAGCCCCTCGCGCAGCACCGGCGTCCAGTTCACCACCACGCCGCTCACACGGTTCTCCTTGTAGACCACGTCCTCCACCGAATAGCAGTTGAACACGGTCGCCCCCGCATGCACGGCATGATAAAGGAGCGCCGAGGTGCTCTCCACCGAATCCATCACATACAACCCCTCGCCGAAGGGTGCATGGTTGATCCCGAACTCGCGCACGATATCCATGGCCTCCTCCTGGATCACGATCTGGTTGAACATCATGGCACCGCCCCACATGCCCCCGCCGGGAGCGAGCTTGCGGTCGAACTGCGCCACCCGAAGCCCCGCCTTGGCGAGGTAATAAGCGGCCACGATCCCCGAAGGACCGCCGCCCACGATGGCCACGTCCAGTTCCAGGTTTTTCTGGAGCTTGTCGAAATAGGTACTTACGATTCCCTGCGATACTTTCGTTTCAATCATATGCTTCATTTGTTGTGATTATTCCCGTTCGCTGACCTCGCCCTCTCCGCCGGCGGTATAGTCGCAGTCGCGGAGCTGCTGGCTGATGCGCATGGCGCAGAAATGGGGTCCGCACATGGTGCAGTACTTGCCGTTGAGGTGGTTGGCCTCGCGATAATAGCTCAGCGCACGCTCCGGATCGAGGCTCAGGTTGAACTGGTCCTTCCAGCGGAACTCGTAGCGGGCCTTGCTGAGTGCATTGTCGCGCACGTCGGCTCCCGGATGTCCCTTGGCCAGGTCGGCCGCATGGGCGGCGATCTTGTAGGTCACCACCCCCACGCGCACGTCCTCCTTCTGAGGCAGGGCCAGGTGCTCCTTGGGAGTGACGTAGCAGAGCATCGCCGTGCCGTACCACCCGATGAGCGCGGCGCCGATGGCGCTCGTGATGTGGTCGTAGCCCGGCGCGATGTCCGTCACCAGCGGACCGAGCGTATAGAACGGCGCACCGTGGCACTTCTCTATCTGGCGGTCCATGTTCTCCCGTATCTTGTGCATGGGGACGTGTCCCGGTCCCTCGATGAACGCCTGCACGTTCTTCGCCCAAGCCCGTTCGACCAGCTCGCCCATCGTATCGAGCTCGGCGAACTGCGCCCGGTCGTTGGCATCGCGAATGGCTCCGGGACGCAGGCCGTCGCCGAGCGACAGCGCCACGTCGTAACGCGCACAGATGTCGCAGATATCATCGAAATGCTCATACAGGAAACTCTCCCTGTCGTGGGCCTTGCACCACTGCGAAATGATGCTCCCCCCGCGGCTGACCATGCCGCACAGGCGCTCGTTGGCGTAGTGGATATTCTTCAGGCGGATGCCGCAGTGGATGGTGAAATAGTCCACTCCCTGCTCGCACTGCTCGATGAGGGTGTCGCGGAAAAGCTCCCACGTCAGCTCCTCGGCACGCCCCTTGACCTTCTCCATGGCCTGATACATGGGTACCGTTCCCACCGGCACGGGGCAATTGCGGATGATCCATTCGCGGGTTTCGTGGATGTTGTCGCCCGTGGAGAGATCCATCAGCGTATCTCCGCCCCACTTGCAGCTCCACACGGCCTTCTCCACCTCCTCCTCGATGGTGGACGAAGTGGCCGAGTTGCCGATGTTGGTATTGATCTTCACCAGGAAACGGGAGCCGATGATCATCGGCTCGGCTTCGGGATGGTTGATGTTGGCCGGCAACGCGGCACGTCCCGCGGCGATCTCCTGGCGGACGAACTCGGGAGTGATGTACGACTCGATGCCCAGCTCGCGGCAGTTCATGTTCTCGCGGATGGCCACATACTCCATCTCGGGCGTGACGATACCCTGCCGGGCGTAATACATCTGCGTCACCTGACACCCCTCCTTGGCACGGTAGGGAAGCTGCATATGCTCGAAGCGCAGGTGGTCGAGGCCCCGATCGGCCAGCCTCGCCCGACCGTATTCGGAAGTGATGCCCGGCAACCGTTCCACCTCCCGTTTCCGTATCCACTCCTCCCGCAGGCGCGGCAACCCCTTGCGCAGATCCACCTGCACGTCGGGATCGCTATAAGCGCCGCTGGTATCGTAGATGTACACCGGCGGATTTTCCGTCTGTACCTTCTTCCCGTCCTTCACGACCACCGTAGGCGTCAGCCGCACGCGCCGCATCCCCACGCGAAGCTCCGGATAGAGGGAGCCCGGCATGTAGACCTTCTCGGAATCGGGGTAATTAATTTTGATCTTGTCTTCCATGATTATCTGAAACTTGTTTTGCGATCTGCATGACCCTGCGCATTTCGTCCACCGGATCGGCCGCACGCAGCACGCTGCCGCTGAGGGCGATCCCGCCGAGACCGGCCTCGGCCAGAGAGGCCATATCCCCGGCCGTCACGCCGCCGATGCCCACCACGGGCAACACGATCCCCTCCGCCCGCATGCGGGCGATAAGGGTCCGGTAGCCTTCGAGCCCCAGCACGGGAGCGAGTTTCTGTTTGGTGGCGGTATAACGGAACGGGCCGCAGCCGATGTAGTCGGCGCCCCCCTCGTAATGCAGGAGGACGTCCTCGAACGTATTGGCCGTCCCTCCGATCAGGAATCCCGGTCCGAGCAGACGACGGGCCTCCCGCACGGGCATGTCGGCCTTCCCCAGATGCACGCCGTCGGCATGCAGCCTGGCGGCGAGCTCCACGCGGTCGTCGATGATGAAGACCGCCCCGCAGGCACGGCACATCTTCTGCGCCTGCCGGGCGACCTCCTCCGCATAGGCATCGGAAGCCTCCTTCATGCGCAGTTGTATCCAACGGCAGCCCCCCTCCAGTGCGATGCGCACCGAGTCGAGGTAGGTTAAGGTATCTGTATAATGTGTGATGAATTGTACGCCGAACATCGTCATTCCACTCCTCCGTTAAAAGCAGGTATACGGAAAACGAAAGTGCCCGAATGCGCACGAATAGAAAGCAATATACTCAGAAAAAAATCCCTACGACGGTATTGACCGTATCAGGTTCATTGGGTATAATCTCAGCCGCCCCCACGGAGGCACCCCCTTTTTCCGACAACAAATAAACGGATAATATCCGGATATTCCAACCTCCCTCCCGGATTTACGGAAAAATCCCGCGACACCCCGCACGCCGATACCGCGGGCGACGCCCCTCGGAGCCGGCGACTCCCCGTTCAATAATCGTTGTTTATACCGCATGCAGTCAGTATCTTTGGCCCGAACAGCGACACGTGTCCTCGACAAACGACTCAATCCATAAAAGAGATAAATTCCGAAAACCAAAAACGATGAAAAAGATTCTACTCGCCATGTTCATCGCTCTCTCGATGACGGGGTGTTCGAAAGAGGATGAGGCTGCCTCCGGATTTTCTCAAGCGGAAAAAGAGGCTTTGCAAGTTCTGAACGGAACGTTCGTATGCGAAGAGACGACCCTTGTCTTTACTCCGTTCGATTCTCCTACGCCCAAAAAGAGTACATTGAGTGATGTGCCGATCGACTTTTGCGGTACCCTGCATTATAGCAGCAAGTATTACGAAGACGATTATTATTTCTACATTACTCCCTCGAAAGGGGAGATAAGTGCGTTCGCAACGCACAGCGAAAAATCCGATTACTTCAATGCCTTTATGGGTAAAACGTGGGTGTATGAAATAATCGACGCCGACACGATTACGTTATTCGACACGGCGTTGAGCAATCCCCTCTTCCAGACCGAAACATATAAAAGGCGATAACGCCCCTTCGCAGAGCGGGCTGTCGGCATCGGTCGGGGGCCACACGAATTTTGAGGATGGCAGCATTTGGTTCGGCAATAGGTTGGGCAAAAAGAAAAGAGGACTGAAAATCAGTCTCCTTCGTACCCGGAGCCGGACTTCAGTCGAGAAACAGTGCCGAACCGGGCATGCCGAGCAGCCTCTCGACCGCCTCAGTCCCTACCCGGCCGATATCGAGCGAATAGTCGTTCACGAAGAGCCCGATATGATCCCTTATCACCCGCTCATCCATCTCCTGCGCATGTTCCCGGACGAAAGGCAACGATTCGGCGGGATGCGCGAACGCATAGGCGATGCTCCTGCGCAATACTCGGTCGACCGTCCGGATCACCGCCGAGGGCAGGCTCCGGTCGGCCGCAATCACTCCCAACGGCAGAGGCAGCCCCGTGACCCGTTCCCACTCCGCACCGAGGTCGGCCAGTAGGACGAGACCGTAACGGCGATAGACGAAGCGTCCCTCGTGGATCAGTACGCCCGCATCGCATTCGCCCCGCCCGACGATCCCGGGAATATCCGAAAAGAGACAGGCCCGTTTGCGGGAGAGATGGGGAAAGAGACGCTCCATGAGCAAATTGGCCGTGGTGTGCATCCCCGGCACGGCGACCCGCAACGACGCATCGTCGGAGGCGGCCGCCGCATCGCGGGCCACCAGCAGCGGACCGTTGCCTCGCCCCAGCGCACTTCCGCTGCGCAGGGCGCCGTAACGCCCCGCCGCCTGCGGCAGGACGGCATAGCTCGCCTTGCTGATCTGCGGCCCGGCTCCCTCTGCGGCACAGAGTCCCGCATTCAGCTCCTCTATATCTTTGAAAACGACGTCGAACTCCAACCCTTCGGTATCGATGCGGCCGTTGAGCATGGCATCGAACATGAACGTGTCGTTGGGACACGGCGAAATGGCTAACGATAATCTCATAAACTCCAATACTACCTGATCTGTTTCGGCCCTTCTCTCCGGAAGGACGGTTCTCTTCCCCTACGCTAAAGCCGTGTCTTCACGGCCTCTACGAAGCTCCGCACATCCTCCGCAAGCCGTTCGACCGCCTCCGCAACCCGCCATCCGGACCGCTCCTCGCCCACGTAATTCGATATGCAGCGAAGCTCGGCGAACCTCACTCCCAGCGCACCGCACACGGCGAAGAAGCCCGCCCCCTCCATATTCTCTATCTCGGCCGGACTGCCGGCACGCAGAGGAGTCCCCGCGACGGCGACCGTATCCGAGGCCACGCTCCGGAACAAAGGCGGCAAAGGCGTGGGATTGTCGTAGAAGTTGTTTCCGGCGTCGTTTCCGTCCACGGGCAGCGCCACGAAACGGTCCCCGCGGAGCGTCCCCACATCGACGGCATACTCGCGCGACACCGTCACCGTATCGCCTTTCGAGAGCCCGCTCCGGGGACGTGCGCCGGCGATGCCTGCCAGCAACACGAAGTCGGGCCGACGCGCAACGAGCAGAGCCGCCGTACGCGCAGCGCACTCCGCAGGGCCGATCCCGCACCGCCACACCTCCACCGCACCGCCGCCCGGACCGAGCATGAACGGCCTCGCCTCCCCCCAGGTGGGGTACATCACGACTATCTTTCCCTGCGCCATCGCTCCCTTACGTTTCCCGTTTCGGCAAAGATAGGAATTAAATCGTTCGGCCGACGGCCCGCCGCCCCGGCCGATTCCGTGCGTCCGTCGCACCCCGGCCGGGAATCGAGAATAATCGACGGAGCGACGGAGGGATTCCCGGCAATTATGACTACTTTTGCGGCATGGAGAGCCTGCCGCGACGTTCCGCCGCTGCCCCGCAAGGGGGAGAGGAAAGTCCGGGCAACGCAGAGCACCGCACTACCTAACGGGTAGATGTCCGTGAGGGCACAGTCAAGGTAACAGAAAACGACCGCCCCTGTCGGGGGTAAGGGTGAAAAGGCGGGGTAAGAGCCCACCGCCCGTCGTGGCGACACGCGGGGCCGTACCACTTGCGGGTTGCAAGGCCATGTATACCGGCATTCAAGGGTTGCTCGCCCGCTGCCGGGGGGTAGGCCGCTTTAGCCTGCGGGAGACCGCAGGAATAGATAAATGGCGGAAACGTGCCGCGGTGCGAACCGTCGGCACGCACAGGACCCGGCTTACAGACGCATGCGGGCCTCTCCTTTTTTTGACAACCCGCTGCGGCGCAGGCCGCACGACATAGCCTCCCCGACTCCGCATGATACGAGCCAACAGCGTAAGCATATCGGATTTCGATTACCCCCTGCCCGACGACCGCATCGCCCGTTTCCCCGTCGCCGAGCGCGACGCCTCGCGGCTGCTCGTCTGGCGCGGCGGCGACCTTTCCGAAACCCGTTTCCGCAACATCGGCGAAGAGCTTCCCCCGCAGAGCCTCCTGGTGTTCAACAACACGAAGGTGATCCGGGCACGCATCGTCATGCACAAGCCCAGCGGCGCACGGATAGAGATCTTCTGCCTCGAACCGCATGCCCCCGCCGACTACGAACACGCCTTCGCGGCACAGGGCGAGTGCCGGTGGCTGTGCATCGTCGGCAACCTCAAGAAGTGGAAGGAGGGAGCGCTCGCCATCGAATTCGACTACGGCGGAAAGCCGTGTCGGATGCAGGCATGGCACGAAGGCACGTCAGGCACCTCGCAGGTGATCCGTTTCGCCTGGGACGCGGCGCTGAGCTTCGGCCAACTGCTCGAACACCTCGGCCGCATTCCCATCCCGCCCTACCTGGGGCGCGAGAGCGAAGCGATCGACGACACCCGCTACCAGACCGTATACTCCCGTTTCGAGGGCTCCGTGGCCGCCCCTACGGCAGGACTGCACTTCACTCCGGAGCTGATCGGAACGCTGCGCGGCTCAGGAATACGGACCGAGGAGGTGACGCTGCACGTGGGAGCGGGCACCTTTCTGCCCGTCAAGGCCGACGACCCGCTGCAGCATACCATGCACACCGAACACTTCGAGGTGACAACCGGTACGGTACGCCGCCTGACGGAGGCCATGGCAGGGAGACACGTTGTCGCCGTGGGCACGACCTCGGTACGTACGCTGGAGTCGCTGGCCGTACTGGGATGGCGGATTCTCCGCGACGGGACCCCGCACGCCGACACCCCCGTGGGACAATGGGAAGCATACGACATTCCCGCCGCCGCAACGGGCGCACAGTTGTTGGACGCCCTCGCCTCGTACATGGAGTCGGCCGGAGCGGAGAGGCTTCGGGCCGCCACGCAGATCATGATCATGCCCGGATTCACCTACCGGGTCACCTCGGGTCTGATCACCAACTTCCACCAACCCAAGAGCACCCTGCTGCTGCTGGTATCGGCATTCATCGGCGAGGAGTGGCGACGGCTTTACGACCACGCCCTTTCGCACGGTTTCCGGTTCCTCAGTTACGGCGACAGTTCGCTGCTGCTCCCCTAAATCTCCCGGACCATGGCTCGGAATACCGTTACGCACTCCCCTTCGGAGTGGCTTCCCACCTCGGCAAAAGAGGTCGAGGCCCTCGGCTGGGACTACCTGGACGTCATTCTCTTCTCCGGCGACGCCTATGTGGACCACCCCGCATTCGGCGCGGCCGTGATCGGCCGGCTGTTGCAGGCGGAGGGCTACCGCGTCGCCATCGTTCCGCAGCCCAACTGGCGCGACGATCTGCGCGACTTCCGCAAGCTGGGCAAACCGCGGCTCTTCTTCGGCGTATCGGCCGGCAGCATGGACTCCATGGTGAACCACTACACGGCCAACCTGCGCCTGCGCAGCGACGACGCCTACACCCCGGGCGGAAAGGCCGGTTTCCGGCCCGACCGCGCCGTGACGGTCTACACCCGCATTCTGAAGTCGCTCTATCCGAACACCCCGGTGGTGATCGGCGGCATCGAAGCCTCGTTGCGCCGATTGACGCACTACGACTACTGGAGCGACTCGCTCCACCCCTCGCTCCTGATCGACAGCGGCGCCGACCTGCTCATGTACGGCATGGGCGACCGCTCCATCATCGACGTAGCCAGGGCGCTGAAGAACGGCTTCAACGCCAAACTTCTGCGCCGCCTTCCGCAGGTGGCCTTCCTCGCCGACGAGAGCTACGTGAGCCGGCTCGATCCGGCCACGACACTCACGCTCCGCTCCTGGGAGGAGTGTCTTGCCTCCCGCGAGGCCTTCGCCGAGAATTTCGTCCGCATCGAAACCGAGAGCAACCGCCTGCGGCAGGAGACGGTGCTGGTGGAATACGCGAAAGGGAGAGCCGTGGTGGTAAACCCACCCTACCCGGCCCTGACGGAGGCCGAAATAGACCGCAGCTTCGACCTGCCCTACACGCGCCTGCCCCATCCGCGCTACGCGGGCAAGGGCGACATCCCCGCCTATGAAATGATCAAATACTCGGTGAACATCCACCGGGGATGTTTCGGCGGATGCAGCTTCTGCACCATCTCCGCCCATCAGGGCAAATTCATCTCCTCGCGCAGCGAACGTTCCGTGCTGGCCGAAATCGGGAAAGTCGCCCGCATGGAGGGCTTCAAAGGCTATATCTCCGACGTAGGCGGCCCTTCGGCCAACATGTACGGCATGGGAGGCCGCGACAAGTCGCTCTGCGGCCGGTGCACGCGACCGTCGTGCCTCCACCCCAAGCCGTGTCCCAACCTGGACAACAGCCACGCACGCCTGCTGGCCCTCTACCGCAGCATCGCGAAGGTGGGAGGCATCAAGAAGGCCTTCATCGGCAGCGGCATCCGCTACGACCTGTTCGACCGCAACGACGGCGGCGCCTACCTGCGGGAAGTGGTGGTGAACCACACCTCCGGCCGGCTCAAGGTAGCACCGGAGCACACCCAGGACGAGGTGCTGAAGCTGATGCGCAAACCCTCCTTCGCGCTCTTCCGCGAGCTGAACGCTCAGTTCAACGACATCTGCCGCCGCGAGGGGCTCCGCTACCAGCTCATCCCCTACTTCATATCCAGCCATCCCGGCTGCACGGAAGCCGACATGGAGTGTCTTTCGGAGATCACGCGCGCGCTCGACTTCCGGCTGGAACAGGTACAGGACCTCACCCCCACCCCCATGACGCTCAGTTCGGTCATGTTCTATACGGGCATCGACCCCTACACGGGCCGGAGTCTCTACGTAGCCCGAAGCCAGGACGAAAAGCGCCGCCAGAAGAGCTACTTCTTCCGCAATGCCGACGGCAGCCTGCGCAGCGACCAACTCGCCCCCCGACGGGGCAAACACGGACAGAAGCCCCCGACGTCCACCCGTAGCACCGCGCCGAAACCGGCCGCGGGAAAATCCGGAACGGGACGCGACACGGCACAGGCCATCCGCCGGACCTTCGACGACTGCGAAACCGCCCGTCCGCCCCGCGAGCGGAAAGGGGCACCGAGAGGGAAAACGGCAAAAGGCCGCCACAGGCACGAATAACGCCTTGCCGCGGAGTACGGCCACGGCGAGGGGCATCGGAATCCGCATCGGCCCGTTCCGCCACACGCTGCCGGGGCAGCCGGCTTCGCGCCTCCCCCCAACACTGCGGCATGCGACCTGGCGGCCGGAACGACTGTTTTCCGCACGCTTTTCCGGACGACGACCCATAGGGACGGGCACATGCTCGTCCTTTTTTCGTATCTTTACCCTCCAATCCGAAAGACAGCTTATGGCTAAAACCTATACCCCCAACCAGAACAACCGGCAGGCCTACGATACGCTCACCGAAGGCGCCGCCACCCTGCCGCCCCAGGCGGTGGAGCTGGAGGAGGCCGTACTGGGCGCCCTCATGCTCGAAGGCGACAGCGTCACCACCGTACAGGAGTTCCTCACCGCCGAGGCTTTCTACCTCGATACGCACCGCATCATCTACCGCGCCATCGAGGAACTCTGCTCGGAGAACAAACCCGTGGACCTGCTCACCGTCACCGAGAAGCTGAAGAAGCTGAAGAAGCTGAAGGAGGTGGGCGGCACGCCCTTTCTCGCCCAACTGACGCAGAAGGTGGCCTCGGCGATGAACATCGAGTTCCACGCCACCATCATCGCACAGAAATACGTCCAGCGGGAGCTCATCCGCGCCTCCACCGAGATCCAGCGCCGCTCCTACGACGAAAGCTCCGACGTGACCGACCTCATCGACTACGCCGAAGCGGAGATCTTCAAGGTTTCCGAAGGGCATATCAAACGCGACATCCAGAGCGCCAGTCTCGTCTTCGACAAGGCGATGAAAGCCATCGAAGAGGCGCACGCGAAGGGAGGTACGATGAACGGCGTTCCCACCGGCTTCACCCACCTCGACCAACTGACGCTCGGGTGGCAGCCCTCCGACCTAATCATCATCGCCGCACGTCCTTCGATGGGTAAGACCGCCTTCGTACTCTCCATGGCCCGCAACATGGCCATCGACCACGAGAAACCGGTGGCCTTCTTCTCGTTGGAAATGAGCTCGGTGCAGCTCATGATGCGTCTTATCGTGGCCGAATCGGGCCTCTCGTCGGCCGACGTGCGCAGCGGCAAGCTGACCACCGAGCAGTGGCGACACCTCGAACAGACCACCCGCATCCTGCCCACCGCACCGCTCTTCATCGACGACACGCCGGCCCTCTCCATCTACGAGCTCCGCTCGAAGGCCCGACGGCTCAAGGCACAGCACGACATCCAGATCATCATCATCGACTACCTGCAGCTCATGACGGGCAGTGCCGACAGCCGGGGCAACCGCGAACAGGAGGTGGCTTCCATTTCGCGCGGTCTGAAATCCATCGCCAAGGAGCTCAACATCCCCATCATCGCCCTCTCGCAGCTCAACCGCTCCATCGAGTCGCGTTCGGGCCTCAAGCGGCCGCAACTCTCCGACCTCCGCGAATCGGGCGCCATCGAGCAGGACGCCGACATCGTAGCCTTCATCCACCGACCGGAGTATTTCGGTTTCACGCAGGACGAGGACGGCAACCCCACGGCAGGCATGGCGGAGATCATCCTCGCCAAGCACCGTAACGGCGCCACGGACACCGTGAAACTACGCTTCCGCAAGGAACAGGCCCGCTTCCTGGACTACGACGACGAGGTGGGAACCATGATCGAGAGCAGCATGAACGACGACGATTACGGCTCGCTCTCCGGTGCGGGCGCCGCCGCATTCGACAGCGATCTGGGCGGCGGCGGTTCGTTCGGGCGCCCCATGCGGACGTTCGACGACGAAAGCCCCTTCTGACGCGGCACGCCCCCTGCCGGCGGAAACTCCTCCGCCGCGCTCCGGCGAAAGCGGAGCCTTCCGTCCAACCAAACCACGATAACGTCCCCGATATGTTCACGAAATGTTACGCAAGCGCCCTGGTCGGGATCGAAGCCATGACGGTAGAGGTGGAGGTCAACATCACCCCCGGACTGGGCATGTTCCTGGTCGGCCTTCCCGACAACGCCGTGCGCGAGAGCCAGGAACGCATCCGCTCGGCCTTCGACAACAGCGGGCTGAAGATGCCCGGCAAGAAGGTGGTCGTGAACCTCGCACCGGCCGACATCCGCAAGGAGGGCTCGTCGCTCGACCTGACCATCGCCGTGGCCATTCTCGCCGCTGCGGGACAGGTCGCCCCCGACCGGCTCGGCGACTACGTCATCATGGGCGAGTTGTCGCTCGACGGGACGGTAAAGCCCATTCGGGGCGCACTGCCCATCGCGATCAACGCCCTGCGCAGCGGCTTCCGCGGCTTCATTCTGCCGCGTGAGAACGCTGCCGAAGCAGCGGTGGCCGAAGGGATCGACACGATCGCCGTCGACTCCCTGAAAGAGGTGGTGGAGTTTCTCAACGGCGAGAAAAGCATCGCCCCCTGCCCGCGCGCCGCAGCCGGGAACGAGGTACGCACCGCCCCTTACGAAGAAGATTTCTCCGACGTCCGCGGACAAACCCACGTCAAACGCGCCCTGGAGGTGGCGGCCGCCGGAGGCCACAACGTTATCATGATCGGTTCGCCCGGTTCGGGAAAGACGATGCTCGCCCGGCGCATGCCCACCATCATGCCTCCCATGACGACGGCCGAATCGCTCGAAACGACCAAGATACACTCCGTCGCCGGGAAACCCGGAAGCACGCGGGGGCTGATGACGCGCCGCCCCTTCCGCGCCCCGCACCACCTCGCCTCGCAGGTGGCCCTCATCGGCGGAGGCACCAACCCCCAGCCGGGCGAGATATCGCTCGCCCACAACGGCATTCTCTTTCTGGACGAACTTCCCGAATTCGGCCGCAACATGCTCGAAGTGCTCCGGCAACCGCTCGAAGAGAAACGAGTGACGGTTTCCCGCGCGAAATACACCATCGACTACCCGGCCAACTTCATGCTCGTGGCGGCGATGAACCCCTGTCCCTGCGGCTACTACAACCACCCCGCCAAGGAGTGCGTATGCAGCTCGGCCTCGGTATCGCGCTACATCAACCGCATATCCGGACCGCTGCTCGACCGCATCGACCTGCATGTGGAAGTCACCCCCGTAGCGCTCGACGAAATCTCCGACCCCGCACCCGCCGAAGGAAGCGCGGCCATACGCGAACGGGTGATCGCGGCACGGGCACGACAGGCGGCCCGCTTTGCAGGACTCGCGGGCATCCACACCAACGCCATGATGAATCCGGCCATGCTCCGGGAGTTCTGCCGCCTCGACGCGGCGTGCAGCGCCATCCTCGGCCGCGCCATGGAACGCCTCGACCTTTCGGCCAGAGCCTACGACCGCATCGTGAAAGTGGCCCGCACCATCGCCGACCTGGCCGCGTCGCCCGAGATCCGGCCCGAACACATCGCCGAAGCCATCAACTACCGGAGTCTCGACCGGGCCGGTTGGGGCCGGCAATAAGCTCCCGCACCGCACCCGACCCCATTCGCCGCCATGAGAAGCGTCCCCCACATACGACCGGTACCGTTCGCCCGCATCCTTCCGGCAGTCGTCGCCGGCATCCTCGCGGCGAACGCCCTCCGGCTTCCCGCATGGCCTGTCGCCGCAGCGGGTGCGGCGGCACTCGCGGGCGCCGCCCTGACGGGCCGAAAACCCCGCACCGCATCGCTGCTGACCTACGCAGCCATCTTTCTCGCCGCAGCCACCGCAACGCTCGCCGCCCATACCCGCCCCCTGCTCCCCACCGGCCAACGGCTGGTGATGACCCTGGCGATAACCGATACCCCCGTCACCGCCGGAAAGTGGAGCAAGGCGACCGCCCGTATCGACCGCTACCGCTCCTACGCGGGCAACGACACCGCATGGCACCGTTCCGGGGAGAAAACCGTCGCCCGATTCGACACCTCGTTCCACATCCGACCCGGCGAACGGCTCATCGCCACGGGCTACGCCGGCGAGCTGGGCAGCGAAGATTACGCATGGTACGCCCGGCTGATGCAACGACGCGGCTACAGCCGGTCGGTATGGATCGACGGCCGACAACAGCTCGTTCCGCTGCCCGACCGACACCTCACCCTCCGCCACCGGGCCGAAAGCGTACAGGCCGCAGCGGCCGAAAGACTCGCGCGTCTGGGGCTGTCCCCCGCCGAATACGGTACGGCGGCGGCGATGAGCATCGGGTACCGCAGTGCGCTTCCCGCCGCACTGCGCCGCGATTACAGCACCACCGGCACCTCGCACCTGCTGGCCGTGTCGGGTCTCCACGTGGGCATCGTCACACTGCTGGTCAACCTCCTGTTGTGGCTGCTGCCCGCCTTCCGTTACGGCCACATCGTACGGAACGCGCTCGCCGTCGCCGCGATCTGGAGCTACGCCTTCCTCACGGGACTCCCGCCGTCGGTAATCCGGGCGGCCACCATGTTCACCGGAGCGCAACTCGCCCTCGCCGCATCGCGCACGGGCAACAGCACCAACATCCTGCTCGCCACCGCCACCCTGATGCTGCTGGTCAACCCCGACTACCTCTACGACCTCAGTTTCCAACTCTCCTTTACGGCCGTAGCCGGCATTTTCCTTCTCTATAAGCCGCTGTACGGCGCCGTGCACAGCCGCTTCAAGGCACTCAACGCCTTCTGGGCCCTCTTCATCGCAGGCCTCGCCGCGGCACTCGCCACCGCTCCGCTGGTATCGTACTACTTCGGGCGCATCCCGCTCATCGGCATCCTCGTCAACCCGCTGCTCATCCTCACGGCCAACGCGACCGTGCTCCTCTCCCTGCTGTGGATTCTCGCCCCGCTCGCCCCCTTGCGCGGCCTCTTCGCCGCCGCCTTGAGCGCCACGGCCGGATTGCAGAACACCCTGGTGGGCCTCTGCGCCGAAAAGACGTGGGCATCGCTCCCCCTGCGGCTCGAAGCATGGCAGGCCGCGGTGCTATGCGCCGCCCTGCTGACAGGGGGACTCCTGCTGCAAAGACGAAAGGTAAAACCCGAAAAAACCAATCTTTCCGAAACGACATGACCACCGAAGAGATCCTGCTGCTCGAACTGCCGGCCCTGGGCCGCCTCACCGAGGAGAACATCGACCGCGACCCGACCGCCGTGGCCCTCGACAAACGGATAGCGCACGCCCCGCTCATCGCCACACAGGTGAAGTACCTCCAGCGGGCCCGCCGCAAACTCCCCTCCTACTACGCCGCGCGGGCCATCCTCCCGCCGCTCGCCTTCGAGCAGTCCAGCAGCGAAGCCGCCGCGGCCCGCAAGGAGTGGAGCGGCGACATGTGCATCGACCTCACCTGCGGTCTGGGCGTGGACTCGCTCCACCTCGCCCGCCGTTTCTCCCGTGTCGTGGCCGTGGAACGCGACCCCGTACTCGCCCGCGTGGCGGAGATTAACTTCCGCCGGCTGGGCGCGGACAACATCACCGTAATCTGCGCCCGGGCGGAGGATTTCCTACGCGACTTCGCCGCCTCCGGGGGCCGGGCCGACCTGGTGTACGCCGACCCCGACCGTCGTTCCGACACGGGCCGTAAACTCGTCCGGATGGAGGAGTGCAGTCCGGACATGCTACAGCTCCTACCCCTGCTGAAAGGGGTCACGAAACGGATCGTCGTGAAACTCTCGCCGCTGTTCGACGTAGCCGAGTGTTTCCGCCTCTTCGGCGCCGACTGCCGGGTGGAGGTCTTCTCCCTGGGCGGCGAATGCAAGGAGGTGACCGTCGAAACGGGAAGCGCCCTCTCCGGCGGAAGCGTGAGCGCCACGATCGCCGACCGCGGCCGCTGGAGCTACCCCTGGCCGGCGCCCGCACCGACCTCCGGCTGGGCGTTCGCGCCGCCCTACCGCTACCTGGTGATTCCCGATGTTGCGCTCCGGAAAGCACGGCTTACGGCCCTCTACGCCGCAGAGGCAATACCGCAGGCATTCGCCGTACCGGGCGACGGCTACCTCTTCGCCAACCGGCTGCCCGAAGGTACGATCCCCGGCAAAGTTTTTGAAGTGGCAGGGATGGTACGGTTCGACCCGGCACGACTGAAACGGGAGTTGCGCCGCGAGGGGATACGCTCGGCCGACCTCTACACACACGGTTTCCCCCTCTCCGCCCCGGAACTCGCCCGCCGGCTGGGAATCCGCGAAGGCGGCCGCACCCGGCTCGCTTTTACCTCCGTCGGACAGGAGCTTTGGGTTATCGGATTAAAAGAGGTAATTTTGTAACGCTCCGAAAGAGGATAAACCGTGCGGAACGAAAACCATTAAAAGCGAACACACATGAAATCGTTTTTCAGAAAAGTCACAGAGTTCGTCAGGCACGGAGTATGGGAGAAGACGGAAGCCGACTTCTCTTCCCGCTGGAGGTGGTGGTTCGTCCGTCAGGCACGGGTCATCCTCTACACGTTACAGGGGGTGCAACACCACGATACGGTGGTGCGTTCGGCGGCGCTCACCTTCTTCTCGCTCATGTCGCTCGTCCCGATGCTTGCGCTGGCCTTCGGAATCATCAAGGGTTTCGGTCTGGAAACCGCCCTCGAGAACTACCTTTTCGAACGCTTTTCAGGAGATGAAGCCCTGATCCGGTACATTCTCGATTTTGCCAACAACGTATTGGTCCGCACCAGCGGCGGACTGGTGGCGGCCAGCGGATTGCTCGTACTCATCTGGGCCGCAGTAAGGGTGTTCGGCAACGTCGAGAACGCATTCAACACGATCTGGGAGGTCCAAAAAACCCGCAGCCTCACCCGGAGGGCGAGTACCTATGCGGCGGTCATCTTCGTCATTCCGCTGCTGGCCGTCCTGCTGGCCCTGGTCCTCTCCTACATCCGGACGCTCATCGCCCACTACGCTTCCATCCCCTACAGCGTACTCTACGCGATCGGGTCGTTCGCGGTGCTGTGGCTCCTCTTCACGGGCGCCTACAAAATCATCCCGAACACCAAGGTACGATTCCGCCATGCCGCCATGGCGGCCCTCATCGCGGCGGTGGCCTTCTCGGTCTTCCAGCTCATCTACGTCACCCTGCAAAGCGGCGTATCCTCCTACAACATCATCTACGGCAGCTTCGCCGCCGTACCCCTCTTCCTGCTCTGGGTGCAGACCAGTTGGCAGATCGTTCTCTTCGGGGCCGAGCTCTCGTTCGCCTACCAGAACGTGGAGAGCTTCGTGCAGGAACAAGACGCCGCCAGCATCAGCTACGACAACCGGCGGAAGGTGATGCTCGCCGCCCTCACGGTCGTCATCCGGAGCTTCATGCGCGGCGAGGGAGGCATCTCCTCCGAAGCGGTCGCCCGCGAGCTGAAACTGCCCGTCCGCCTGGTGCGGGACATCAACTATACGCTCGACAAGGCGGAACTGATTCTCCCCATCTCCTCCGAGAAGAGCCAGAAAACCAAGATGTACGTCCCCGCACGCGACATCCACACCATCACGCTGCACGAAGCGCTCCGCGCCGTCGAGCACACGGGAGCGACGGTACGCAACCCGGGCGAGAACCCCTACCTGGGCGAAATCGCACGCATCCTGGACGACATCGACAAGCGGATAGGCACCTCGGACGACAACATCCTACTCATGAAACTCATCGACCATGGAGATAACGATCGTAGGGAGCGGTAATGTGGCCGAAGCCCTGGCCGGAGCCGTCGCCGCATGCGACGGTCTGCACCTGCAGCAAGTGTGCGCACGCAACTCCCGGCGGGGCCGGACACTCGCCGAACGCTACGGGGCCGACTACACGGAACACCCGCAGGAAGCGGCGCCCGCCGACCTCTACCTGATCGCCGTCAGCGACTCGGCCGTGGAGGAGGTTTCCGCCCTGCTGCATCCCCCCTTCGGAGCCACCGTGGCCCACACCTCCGGGGGACTGGGCATCGACGCCCTGCGGTGCGACACGCCCCACCGGGCCGTATGTTATCCGCTTCAGACCTTTTCCAGGGGACGTTCCCTCGACCTGAGCACCGTTCCCCTCTTCATCGAATACGCCACCGAACGGGCCGAAACCACGGTCCGGACCTTCGCCGAGACCCTCTCCTGCCGCGTGTTCGAGGCCGACAGTGCCCGGCGCAACAGACTCCATGCGGCGGCGGTCTTCGCATGCAACTTTTCCAACCACCTCTACGCCCTCGCGGGCAGGCTGCTGGAGAAGGAGGGACTCGATTTCGGCATCCTCGGTCCGCTGGTACTGGAAACGGCGGCCAAAGCCGTGACGACGGGTACTCCCGCCGCAGTCCAGACCGGTCCTGCGGTCCGGGGCGACGCCGTCACCATGCGACGCCACGAGGCCATCCTCGCCGGGGAGAACGACGAACGATACAACGAAATATATAAATTACTGAGCCAAAGCATATGGGAAACTTCAAAGAGGACATAGCACGGACCGAAGCGTTCGTATTCGACGTGGACGGGGTATTCACCGACGGCAACATCATGCCCCTCGCCGACGGCGACTATCTGCGGGCCTACAACGCCAAGGACGGCTATGCGGTAAGCTACGCCGTCAAGCAGGGCTACAAGATATTCATCGTCACGGGCGGGCGGGGTGACATCCTCCACAAACGCTTCAGCTACCTGGGCGTCACGGAACTCCATCTCCACGTATCCGACAAGATCGCCGTGCTGCAGGAAATCATGGAGCGCCACGGCCTCGACCCCGAAAACGTCGTCTTCATGGGCGACGACATTCCCGACCTGGAGTGCATGCAGGCGGTGGGCATTCCGGTCTGTCCGGCCGACGCCGCCAGCGAGATCGTCGAAGCCTCGCGCTACGTATCGGAATTCGCCGGGGGCCACGGCTGCGTGCGCGACATCATCGAACAGGTACTCCGGGCACAGGGCAACTGGGCACGCCACCTGAAAGGGATACACGCCGTATCGGCCTGAGCCGGAGACCGCATCGATCGGCACGCGACTCCGCCCGGGGACGGCACGACGATGCTCTCCTTTCGTGCATCGTGCCGCATTCTCAGGCCAGCAGCAACACCGCACCGGCCACCAGCACGCCACCAGCAAATCCCACGGCCACCTGCGCCGGCGTATGTTTGCCCAGGTACAGCCGGGCCGAGCCCAGCATCCCGGCGCACAACACCGCGCCGCAGAAGATCCCGATCAGACCGGTATAACCGGCATAGAGCAGCAGGGCGACCATTCCCGTGGCCGCCCCTATGGCCGTCATGTGCAGGCTGACCTGCCAGCGCAAGTTGACCACGAAAGCGAAAAGCGTACAGGCCATGGCGGCGAGCATGATACGTCTCAACAGGAAAAACACGGGCAGCGAACCGAGCATCCAGCCGCATAATGCGTAACAGAACGCCACGACCAGCATGGGAAGCGTACGCTCGCGACGCTGCGACAACGAAAAGTCACCGATAAGTCCGAACGCCCGCATCAGAAAAATACCCGCCGCAGGCACGACGAGCGTATCGACCGTCACCACCAGCAGGATGTAACGCCGTATCTCCGCAGGCAGCCAAAAGGGCAGAATGCCCGTTCCGAAGAGGATCGCCAGCAGCCACACCGGCATCAGAAAGGGATGGAGCAGATACGATACGCCTCTGCTCAGCCCCTTCCACACGTTTCGTTCCTCCATACCACGTTCCATAGACACGACTCTTTCGTTTTACGGTTCCTTGTATCTCCCGGGGCCGACGGTCACACCGCCGCGCCTCCGCAGGCAAAGGTACGATTTATCGCGTGTCGTACGCCCCTCTCCGACTCCATCTTCCCCGCAAACACCCCGGCCCGGTCGGACCGACACTCCGGCTCCGCACCGACTCTCTTATCGGCCCAGATGCCAAAACGAGG
This sequence comes from uncultured Rikenellaceae bacterium, assembly GCA_910577285.1. Lineage (GTDB taxonomy): Bacteria > Bacteroidota > Bacteroidia > Bacteroidales > Rikenellaceae > Tidjanibacter. The sequence continues at coordinate 111,491 of CAJTLO010000004.1, forward strand.
AGCGCTCCGAGCCCTACCGAAAGGAGAACACCCGACCCGATAACCGCAACCGCACCGACCCCGGGAAAGAACCGGAACGCATGACGAAACACGGAAACCGCACCGGCCGAACCGTCGCCGTTCCTCCCGCGCGATGCCGGAAGGCGGAACCGGGCATGGCCCGCCCCACAAGAAAAGCGGTCCCCACGCCTCTCCGGCATAGGGACCGCCCTGTAAATTCAAGCATCCGGTCAGAGTTCCTTACGGAGCCTTGCAACCGGAATGCCGAGCATCTCGCGGTATTTGGCCACTGTCCTGCGGGCGATGCGATACCCCTTGTCGTTGAGTATCTCCATCAGCGCCTCGTCCGTGAGGGGCTTGCGCTTATCCTCTCCGTCAATGCACTCGGAAAGGATGTTCTTGATCTCATAGGAAGAGACCTCCTCGCCGCTGTCGGTCTGCATCGCCTCCGAGAATAGCTGCTTGAGGGAGATGACACCGAATCCCGTCTGCACGTACTTGCTGTTCACCACACGCGATATGGTGGAGACGTCGAGCCCCGTCATATCCGCAATATCCTTCAGGATCATCGGACGGAGTTTACTTTCGCTGCCGTCGAGGAAATACTCCCGCTGATAATCCACGATCGACTGCATCGTCCGCATCAACGTATCCTGCCGCTGCTTGATGGCCGATATGAACCATTTGGCCGAATCGATCTTGTTCTTCACGAACTGCAACGCCTCCTTGTCCTCCTGCGAAGGACGGCCCGAGGAGTGCGCCATCTGCCGGATCATATCGGCATACTTGCGGTTGATCTTCAGCTCGGGAACGTTGTAGGAGTTGAGCCGGAGCGTCAGTTCGCCGTCCTGCTCATCGAGGATGAAGTCGGGAATCACGTAAGGTGCAGCCACATTGCCCCCTTCGTTGTACAGGTTGCCGGGCTTGGGCGAAAGACGCTGTATCTCTTCAATGGCGGCGCGGAACTGCTCCTCGTCGATACCGAGCCGGCTCATGATCTTCTCGAAATGCTTCTTGGTAAACTCCGTAAAACAACTTTCCAAGATCTTTTTGGCCAACGCCTGGGCCGGAGTCAAACCTACGCGGCGGTCGAGCTGAAGCAGCAGACACTCCCGAATATCGCGGGCCCCCACTCCGGGAGGTTCGAGCGTCTGCACCATGCGGAGCCCCTCCTCCAGTTCCGGAATATCGATCTCCTTGCCGTAGTTGAACGCAATGTCGTCGGAGATGGATTGCAGGTCGAGTCGCAGATAGCCGTCGTCGTCAATATTACCGATGATATAACGCGCGATGTCGAATTTCTCCTCGTCCATTTCACGGTACGAGAGCTGCTCCATGAGGTATTCGTGCATGCTCATTCCCTCGAAGAGCACCACCTGACGGGCCTTGTCGTCGCGCGAATGGTTGTTGACATAGGATTTATAGGCAGGCGTATCCGCCTCCTTCAGGTACTCCTCCATCGACACCTCTTTCGGCATGCCGCCCTCTTCGGCAGCCTCCTCGCTCGTCTGCTGCTCTTCGAGTACGGGATTCTCCTCGATCTCCTGCTTGACACGCTGCTCCAACTGTAAGGTGGGCAGTTCGAGCAACTTGATCATCTGTATCTGTTGGGGCGATAGCTTCTGAAGCTGCTTTAAAACTTGTTTCTGGTGAATTGCGGGCATAAAATCACTTGCTGTCGCGCACGCTCCCCATTGAACCGGGACGTGCGAAGGTTACTTCATTTTCTCTCTACAATGCCTGCCGAGAGCAGCATCCGGTAATATTACGTCCGTATCGCCTCCGGTGCCGAACGGCAGTCTTCCGGCCTTTATTCAAAGACCGTGCCAAACCGACGTTCCGCACACAAACCTCCCTGCGTCAGAACTCTGCGTTCTTGGGAGTACGCGGGAAAGGTATCACATCGCGGATGTTCGCCATACCGGTCACGAAAAGCAACAGCCTCTCGAACCCGAGTCCGAAACCGCTGTGGGGCGCCGAGCCGAAGCGACGGGTATCCATATACCACCACAACGTATCCATGCTCATACCGAGCTCCTTGATGCGGGTATCGAGCTTCCCGTAATCGGCCTCCCTCTCCGAACCGCCGATGATCTCGCCGATCTTCGGGAAGAGCACGTCCATGGCACGGACGGTCTTTCCGTCGTCGTTCTGCTTCATGTAGAATGCCTTGATCTCCTTGGGATAGTTGATGAGGATGACCGGCTTGCGGAAATGTTTCTCCACGAGGTAGCGCTCGTGTTCGCTCTGCAGGTCGCACCCCCAGTCCACCGGGAATTCGAACTTCTCGCCGCTTGCCTTGAGTATCTCCACCCCTTCGGTGTAGTTCAGCCGCACGAAATCCTCCGCCACCACCGAACGGAGCCGCTCGATCAGCCCGTCGTCGTACATCTTGTTGAGGAACTCGAGGTCCTCCATGCAGTTGTCGAGGGCATAGCGGATCAGATATTTGAGAAACTCCTCGGCCAGATCCATGTTATCCTCCAGCTCGTAGAAAGCCATCTCCGGCTCGATCATCCAGAACTCGGCCAGGTGGCGCGGGGTATTGGAGTTCTCGGCACGGAACGTAGGACCGAACGTATAGATTTGCGAAAGTGCGGTAGCCCCCAGCTCACCCTCCAACTGTCCCGATACGGTCAGGTTGGTCGAACGGCCGAAGAAGTCCTGCGAGTAGTCGATCTTTCCCTCCTCGGTACGGGGCGGTTTTTTCATGTCGAGCGTCGTCACCTGGAACATGGCACCGGCACCTTCCGCATCGGAAGCCGTCACGATGGGCGTATGCAGATAGTAGAAGCCTTTGTCGTTGAAGAATTTGTGGATCGCGAACGCCATGGCGTGACGAATGCGCAACACGGCCCCGAAGGTATTGGTACGCGGACGCAGATGGGCGATCTCGCGCAGGAATTCGAGCGTATGTCCCTTCTTCTGGAGAGGATAGGTTTCGGGGTCGGCCTCGCCGTACACCTCCAGTTCACGCGCCTGCACCTCGACACGCTGCCCGGAGCCGACCGACTCGACGAGCACGCCGCGGGCACAGATGCAGGCCCCGGTGGTGATGCGTTTCAACAGTTCGCCGTCGAAAGCGGCCACGTCGACTACGATCTGGATATTGTTGATCGTGGAACCGTCGTTGAGGGCGATGAACGCCACATTCTTGTTTCCCCTTTTGGTACGGACCCATCCCTTTACGACCACCTCGGTATCTACCCGGCCGGAGCGCAGCAGCTCCGCTATCATCGTCCTTTTCACTTCCGACATTGCGTTCATACTTTATTCGTTGTAACACTTTAAACCAATCGCAAATATCGGCATTTTTTCCATACTCCCACCCCGACGCATCCATAAAAAAGGGGGCAGGTCCCGGAAAAAACGCCCCCGCACCCCGCCGACGAGGGGATTCGGCCCGTTCCGCCTTGCCCGTTCCGCGCAAATCGAATATCTTTGTATGGTTGTGCCGGCACCCTTCGGGGCGACCCGGCAGGCGAACGAACCAAATTCTATCAGCATCGACTTATGGAGGGATACAGAAAACTGACCGCCGACGAATGCACCCGGCTACAGGCACAGGGCTGCACGGCGGAAGCGTGGGAAACGATAGAAGTATCGGCGGATTTCGACTCCGGCACTGTACGGAACTGCGGGTTCCGCGGCCGGGTCAGGATAGGCGCCGGTGCACGCCTGCGGAACGTGGGAAGGATCGCCGGCTGCGACATAGGTGCCGGCGCCGTCGTCGAGGAGACCTCGATCGTGGAGGCCACGGGGCGCAGCAGTTTCGGCAGCGGCATCCCCGTGGCGGCCGTGAACGAGGCCGGCGGCCGCGAAATACCGCTCTTCACGGGGCTGACCTCGCAACTGGCCTACATCATCGCCATGTACCGCCACCGGCCGAACACCGTCCGGCGGCTGCTGGACATGGCCGAGAGGGAGTTCACCCTCCCCGCCGCCGCATCGCTCTGCACGATAGGCCCCGGCGCACGCATCTCCTCGTGCGGTATCCTGCGCAACGTATGTATCGGTGCCGACGCCGTCGTCGAGGGAGCCTCGCTGCTGAGCAACGGCACCGTCGCCTCCCGGCCCGGCCAACGGACCTACATCGGTCCCGGCGTGAAGATGCGCGACTTCATCGTATGCGGCAACAGCATCGTCGACAACGGCACCGTCGCCGAACGCTGTTTCTTCGGCAACGCCACCCACGCCTCGGCCCTCACGGCGACGGATTCGCTCTTCTTCGCCGGAAGCCACTGCGACAACGGCGAGGTATGCAGCGTGCTGGCCGGCCCCTACACCATATCGCACCACAAATCGACGCTCCTGATAGCGGGCATGTTCTCCTTTTTCAACGCCGGCAGCGGCACGAACCAGAGCAACCACCTGCTCAAGTCGGGCCCCGTCCACCAGGGCATCCATCAGCGCGGCTGCAAATACGGCAGCGACGCCTACATGATGCTTCCCGCCCTGGACGGCGCCTTCACCACCGTGATCGGCCGCCACAAATCGCACCCCGATACGGAGTGCTTCCCCTTCTCGCTGCTCATCGAGCAGGAAGGACAATCCTGGCTCCTGCCCGGCAGCAACCTCGCCACGGCGGGCGCAACGCGCGACATCGCCAAATGGCCGCAGCGCGACCGGCGCGACAGCCATGCCGGCGACCTCATCCGCTTCGAGGAGTGCAACCCCTACATCGGAGAGCGCATCGCCGCCGCCGTCGCCCTCTCCGAAGAGTTGCTCGCCAAGGAGCCGGGCGACGTCTGCACCTGCAAAAGGCTCCGCATCCGCACGGCGATGCTGCGCCGGGGGCTCCGCCTCTACCGCCTGGCCCAGGAGAAGTACCTCGGAGCGATGCTCTCCGCCGACACCGTACCCGATGCCGGCGGCCAGGGACGATGGGTCGACGCGGGCGGTACCTACCTGCCGCTCGGAGCGATGGACGACATTCTCGACCGTATCGACGCCGGAACGCTCGCCACGGTAGCGGAGGTGTGCGGCGCCCTGCGGGAAGCCCACGACAACTACCACGCCTACGCCGCCGGCTGGGCGCTCGGACGCCTGGAAGAGCTGCTCGGCCGACGGCCGTCGGCCGACGACATCGCCGCCGCCGTCGACGCAGGCACCGCCGCCGCCGCAAAGCTCGCCGCCATGGCTGCCGACGATATGCGCTCCGAACAGGAACCCGCCATGGCCGTGGGCTACGGCCTCGACACCGACGACGAAGAGGTGCGCATGGCCGATTTCCGGACGGTACGGGGAATCCGGTAAGCCGCATGCGGCCGCCCCTCAACGACTCTTTCGAATACACAAGACCATGAAACCACACCACAGATACCTCCTTGCCACGGTGCTCGCCGTTGCCGCCCTGTCGCCGGTCCGCGCCTCCTCCCCCGCCGCTCCGCCAAGCGACGTGCCCCAAACCCTCCCGCTCCCCGCGACCGGCTATGCCGGACGGGACGCCCTGCGCAGCGAATTCATGAGCTACACCACCCGTCAGCACGCAGCCGACGACGACCGGGATGCGGAGTGGAACTACCTCCCGATAAAGACATTCACCCACAGCCTCTCGGCCGACGGAAGCGGCGTGTATGCGGCCACGGTGGAGCTCCCGGCATTCTGGGCCGACCGCATCGTCATCCTGCATTGCGAAGGGGGACGCAACAGCCACCGCGTCCTGTTCAACGGCACGGAGATCGGTTCGGCCCGCGACAGCGGCACCCCGTCGGAATTCGAGTTGCCGAACGCCGTCGCAGGCGCAGCGAACACGCTCCGTATCGAGCTGCCCGCCGACACCTCCGAGCCCGAATCGGGCCTGGGCCGGTCGCGGGCCGACCTTACCTCGTGCTACCTCTACTCCCAGCCGCGCACGCGCATCTGGGACTACGATCTGTCGGCTGTCGCCCGGGACAGCGACGGCGAACTGACCGCCCGCGTGGTCGTCGAGAACCGCCACCCCTCCGAAGAGCGCTTCGCGCTCTGCTTCGACGTCTTTTCGCCCGAAGGCAAGGTGGAGGAGTACGGCATCCGGCACATCACGCTCCCGGCCGCCGGCCGGGATACGGTGGAGCTCCGGGCCGTGATCTACGGAGCAGGCAAGAAATTGTGGAGCGCCGAAAAGCCTGCGGTCTACCGGCTCAACCTCTTCATCCGCAAAGGAGACCGCATTCTGGAATACGTCCCCGTCAACGTAGGGTTCGGGAGCGTATCGCATGCCGGAGGCAACGTGTTCCGAAACGGGAAGCAGGTGGAGCTGCATCCGGCACGCTGCAATCCGTCGACTCCCGACGAGCTGCGCAAGACGATCGGCACCCTGAAGAAACAAGGATATAACACGCTGTGGCCCGACACGCCCCAGCCCTGGTGGTTCTACGACATCTGCGACCGCACGGGCATCTACGTCATCGACCAGGCCAACATCAACACCGCCTACAGGACCGACGACCGGCGCGTGGGGGGCGGCCTGAGCAACGACCCGAACTGGCTCGAGGAATACATGCAGCGGACGCAGGCGATGTTCCGCCGCTCCCGCAGCCACCCCTGCATCATCGCATGGTCGCTCGGCGGAGCGAGCGGCAACGGATTCAACCTCTACCGCACCTACGTGTGGCTGCGGAAGATGGACCCGACGCGGCCCGTCGTCTACGACGATGCGGCCGGCGAATGGAACAACGACCTCCCGCTCACCCGCTGACCCCGCCGGCGCCCGGCGCACCGAAACCTTCACGACAAACGACAGCATCCAATGGGAATAGACCTCATCCTGGTAGGCAAGACCGATACGGCGGAGATCTCCGCCCTCATGGCGGAGTACTCGAAACGCATCAACCGGTACGCCAAGTTCACCATCACCCTCCTGCCCGACATACGCAACTCCGGGAAACTTCCCGTGCAGGCGCACAAGCAGGCCGAAGGAGAGATGATCCTCCGCCAGACCGCCCCCGGCGACTATGTGGTGCTGCTCGACGAACGGGGTACGGAGATGCGTTCGACGGAGTTCGCAGCATGGTTCGGCGGCAAGCTCACCGGCAGCATGCGTCGGATCTGCTTCGTGATAGGCGGTCCCTACGGCTTCTCCCCGGAGGTCTACGAACGGGCCGACGCCAAGCTCTCCCTTTCGCGCATGACCTTCTCCCACCAACTCATACGCGCCATCTTCACCGAGCAGCTCTACCGCGCCTTCTCCATCCTGCACCACACCCCCTATCACCACGAATGAGAAACGCCTCCGGCGACCATACAAAAACAGGAGGGAATCTCTCGATTGCCTCCTGTTTTTTTGGGATAACACCCAAAACTACTAACCCAAACTTAAATAAATGAAGAAACCTTTACAGATCGCCTTCGGATAAGGAAACGCCAATCGTCCGATTTTAGTATGCGTCTCCGCGATTTCAACAACCGCTTTCCGAAGGAATCGACATTCTCATATCAAGCAAAACCCATGCCAATCCTGTCGCTGCGGTCGCGAATCCATAAAAAAGGAGGCATTTCCACCCTCTAACAATCGCACGCGGGCATGGGCTCCCTCTCCCGCTGCGGCTGCTCTTCCACATAGGTGCGACCGATCAGAAGCGACGCCACCCGCACGTAGGCCCACGGGTAGTAGAGGCCTAACGTCACCACCGAAAGCAGCAGTTGTCCCAACACGAAGCGGTAGTTGCGCCAAGGCTGCACGGTAAACCCGAAACGCCCCTCGATCTCCTCCCGACCGAGCACGAGCCGGTCGGCATAATAACGCCACACCCGCAGCAGGGCCATGGGATAATAGAGGCCCAGCGTGACTACGGTCAGCAACGCCTGCCCCAGAAGGAACCGACCGCCCCGCCAGCCGCAGACCTGCGAAACGATCCGTCGATGCCCCCAGGCCAGGTGCATGTACCATTTCAGCGCCACCGCCCGATAGACGCACAGGAGTGCGAGCAACACCAGCCACAACACGCCGGCCAGCACATACATTCCCTCGGCACCCAATCGGGCACGCAACAGCACCGCCGGCATCACCGAACAGATGACGAAAGCGGGAGCAACGCCCAGAAGCACCGCATAACTGAACAGGAACGAAGCGCTCCCGCGAAACTCCATCGGCTGGAGACGCAGCGACGTACCCTCCGCAAAGTAACGCATCAGGTCGCGGATGAACCACGGCGCGTACACGCCCAAAGTCACCGTACTGAGCAAGATTCCCTTCACACAGAGGGTCGCATAACGCCGGGGCGGATAGTCGATGTCGGCACGTTCGCCGGAAAGCGACACGCCGCCCGCCGTAGCCCGCACGAAAAAGTAGAGCGCCAGACATTGCGCCGCCTGCAGGAGCACGGCCAGCAGCAACCTGCAAAGCACATGGGCCGCAAACGCCCAATCCAACAACGGTTCGGGCACCGCAAAGCGTGCCGCCATACAGAGGTAGGCCGCCGTACCGCCGACGGTCAGCGCCCACGCTGCCAGGAAGGGAAGAAACAGCGCTCCCCCCTTCGCCTCGAAACTGAAATAATGCCTCATCATATCCAAATATCCTGATTCGTCTTCCAACACCTTTTCCGGGAGACCGGCCGCCGGTTCAAGGCAACCGCCCTCTGCCGGACCGTACACACCGCACGTTCCGTGCCGCCCGGTCCGCCGCTCCCGTATTGCAATATAGCAAAAACGTCGGGACGAGCGAAGACGCTCCGACCGGTTTCTCCGTACCGAAGCAAAAAAATTGCCATATCCGGCAGGATCGTCCTGACAAATTGCGTAATGCGGGAAATTCTTCCTAAATTTGTGTTTTGGAGAAACACCCGGAAAATTATAACAGTCATGTCATATAACGAACTCAGCGAACAGGAACAACTGCGCCGCAATTCGCTGGCGGCACTGCGGGAACTGGGCATCGAGCCCTACCCCGCCGCGGAATATCCCGTAACGGCCACGGCCGCCGAAATAGCCGCCGGTTTCGACCCCGAGAAGGGGAACTTCCAGCAGGTCTGCATCGCGGGCCGCATCATGAGCCGGCGCATCATGGGCAGCGCCTCCTTCTTCGAGTTGCAGGACCATTCGGGCCGGATACAGGTCTACATCCGCCGCGACGACGTCTGCCCCGAAGGCGATCCCACCCTTTACAACACCGTTTTCAAAAAACTGCTCGACATAGGCGATTTCATCGGAGTGAAAGGTTTCGCCTTCATCACCCAGACGGGCGAACTCTCAGTGCACTGCCGCGAATTCACCGTACTGGGCAAATCCATCCGTCCGCTGCCGGTGGTCAAGGAGAAGGATGGCAAGGTGTACGACGCCTTTACCGATCCCGACACACGCTATCGCCAGCGCTACGTGGACCTGGTGGTCAACCCGCAGGTGAGGGACGTATTCGCCAAGCGGGCCAAAATCATCTCCACCATGCGTCGCTTCTTCGACGAGTGCGGCTACCTGGAGGTGGAAACCCCCATCCTGCAACCCATTCCGGGAGGTGCCGCCGCCCGTCCCTTCATCACGCATCACAACACGCTCGACACCGACCTCTACCTGCGCATCGCCAACGAGCTCTACCTCAAACGCCTCATCGTGGGCGGGTTCAACGGCGTCTACGAATTCGCCAAGGATTTCCGCAACGAGGGCATGGACCGCACGCATAACCCGGAATTCACGGTGATGGAGATCTACGTCACCTACAAGGACTACCGCTGGATGATGGACTTCACCGAAGAGATGCTCGAACAGGTAGCCCTCGCGGTGAACGGCACCACCGAGCTCGAGATATGGGGTCAGCCGATCAGCTTCCGCCGGCCGTTCCGCCGGATCACGATGACGGATGCCATCCGCGAGAAGACCGGCTTCGACATCACCGGCAAAAGCGAAGAGGAGCTGCGCGAGGCCTGCCGCAAGTTGAACGTCGAAACGGACGAAACCATGGGCAAGGGCAAGCTCATAGACGCCATCTTCGGCGAATACTGCGAGCGCGACCTTATCCAGCCCACCTTCGTGATGGATTACCCCATCGACATGTCGCCGCTGGTGAAACGCCACCGCGACAACCCCGACATCACGGAACGTTTCGAACTCTTCGTGGCCGGCAAGGAGCTCTGCAACGCCTACTCCGAACTGAACGACCCGATCGACCAGCTCGGCCGCTTCCAGGAGCAGTTGCGGTTGAGCGAAAAGGGCGACGACGAGGCGATGTTCATCGACATGGATTTCGTCCGCGCACTCGAATACGGCATGCCCCCCACCTCGGGCATGGGCATGGGGATCGACCGTCTGACGATGTTCATGACCAACCAGCCCTCCATCCAGGACGTGTTGCTCTTCCCGCAGATGAAACCGGAAAAGGGCGCCGTAAAGGATGCTCCGGAGCGATACGCCGAGAAAGGCATTCCCGAGGAGTGGGTGCCGGTACTCCACAAGATGGGCTTCCTGACCGTCGATTCGCTGAAGAAGCTCTCGGCCGGCAAGCTCTTCAACGACCTGTGCGGCTTCAACAAAAAGAACAAGCTGGGCCTCAAGAACCCCACGGCGGAAGAGGTGAAAGGATGGGTGGAATAACCCGACCGGCGAGAACATCCGCTACCGACAAGCGAACAATAACCAAAAAACCGGAATAATGAGAAGAAAGATCGTTGCAGGCAACTGGAAAATGAACACCCTGCCCGCAGAAGGATTGGAACTGGCCAGGGCCATCGTTGCGAAACGCCGCGAAACGGGCCCGAGCGTGGAACTTATCGTATGTCCGCCCTTCACCCACCTCAGCGAAGTGGTGAAAGCCACCCGCGGAGAGGGCGTGGCGGTAGGTGCGCAGAACTGCGCCGCCGAGGAGAAGGGCGCCTACACGGGCGAGGTGTCGGCCGCGATGCTAGCCGCACTCGGCGTGGAGTACGTCATTCTCGGCCACTCCGAGAGGCGCGAATACTACGGTGAAACGAGCGACACGCTCAACCGCAAGCTCGCCATGGCATACGCCAACCGCCTCGTTCCGATTTACTGCGTGGGAGAAAAACTCGAAGAGCGCGAATCGGGTCGTCATTTCGACGTCGTGGGCGCACAGCTCCGCGAAGTGGTCTACAACCTCTCGCCCGAACAGTTCTCCTCCCTCATCGTAGCCTACGAACCGGTATGGGCGATCGGCACCGGCAAGACCGCCACATCGGAGCAGGCCCAGGAGATGCACGCCTACATCCGGCGGACGCTGGCCGAGAAATTCGGCGCGGCAGCCGAGCATACCCCGATTCTCTACGGCGGCTCGTGCAAACCCTCCAATGCACAGGAACTCTTTGCGAAACCCGATGTGGACGGCGGCCTGATCGGCGGTGCGGCCCTCGAAGCGGATTCGTTCATCGGCATCGGAAAATCATTCTGACGCGACGCGTCCGACACGAAAAACAACGAGGAGGCACACACGGCCTCCTCGCTGTTTTTCCGGTCCGGGCGCCGGAAGGAGGGACCCGAACGCTTTTACACGCACGCCCGCAAACCGTCCCGTTCAAAACGGCCTCGGGGCGGCGTATTCGATACGCCGCCCCGAGACAATCTCCGTCGTCGGTACTAAAACCGCTCCCCTACCTTTTTCCAGTCGATAAGATGCCAGGTGGCCTTGACCGAATCGGCCCTGCGGTTGCGGTAGTCGATGTAATAGGCGTGTTCCCATACATCCATCACCATCAGCGGCGTCTGGCCGCTACGCAGCGGATTGCCAGCATTGGATTCGTTCACAATATCGAGATTCCCCGACGCATCCTTCACCAGCCACGTCCACCCCGATCCGAAGAGCCCCGTAGCCTTCTTCTCGAACTCGGCCTTGAAGTTATCGAACGAACCGTACTTCTTCTCCATCGCCTCCCGCAATTCGCCTTCCGGCTCCTGTTGCGGCTTCGGCGCGAGGGTATTGAAATAGAAGGTGTGGTTCCACACCTGCGCACCGTTATTGAAGACCGGTCCTTCGGCCTTGCGGACGATCTCCTCCAGCGAGGCCTGCTCATAGGGCGTACCGGGAATGAGTTTGTTGAGGTTATCCACGTAGGTCTGCAAATGCTTTCCGTAGTGGTATTCTATCGTTTCCCTGCTGATGTGGGGTTCCAGCGCATCCTTTGCGTAGGGCAGTTCCGGCATTTTGTGTGTCATAACGTATCTGTTTTTTAGATTCTAAAATATGCTTTTCCGTTCTCCTTCTCTCCATGGCAAAATCCGTACCACCTCCCCGCGCTTCCCCGCCGGATAAAGAAATCCGACAAAAAACGCATTCTTTTCCGCCGGGGGTGTTATATTCGCCCTCGTCCGACGTCATTGATGTAAACAGGATCAAGGGCCCCGGCCTTCAACCTATGGACCAAACGGAGTTTGCTGCACGCCTCATACCCATGAAAGACAAGATATTCCGCTTCGCGCGGACGATCCTGTCGGATGCCTCCGAGGCCGAAGACGTCACCCAGGACATCTTCGAGAAGTTGTGGAAAGGGCGCAGCACACTCGGGGAGTGTACCAATCTCGACGCCTTCGTAATGGTCAGCGTACGGAACCTCTGCTACGACCGGCTCCGCACCCGCCGCACGAAACAGGAGAAACTGGGAATGCTCCGCAACGAGTCGCCCGCTTCCAACGGAGGATTCGCCGCAGAGTATCTCGACACGCGCGAACTGTTGCGCACGACCATGGAGGCGCTGCCCGAGAAACAGCGCACCATCATGCACCTGCGCGACATCGAAAACTACGACATCGACCGCATCGCACAGATCGTGGGCATGGAGGCACCGACCGTACGCGTACTGCTCTCACGGGCCCGGCACACGGTGAAAGAGAGGTTCAAAGCACTAATGGATTATGGGATCGGATAACGAAATAAGGCGACTGCTCGCGCTCTACTTCGACGGCGCGACCACCGAAGCGCAGGAGAAGGAGTTGAGAACGTACTTCGCCCATGGCGAGGTACCGGCCGACTTGGCCTATGCGAAAGCGCTGTTCGGTGCAGCGGCCGCAACTGCTGCCGATGCCTGCCCCCTGACCGACAAACAACTCCTGGCCCGCCTGCACCCTGCCGGACGCCCCGTCCGACAAGGGAAGCGACGCGACCGGCGGCTCCTCTTTCTCTACCCGGCTGCGGCCATCGCACTCCTTTGCTGCGTACTCCGTCCGCTCGTCGCAACGCAGCGGCCGGAAGTATACTGCTACCTCAACGGGGAGCCCGTCACCGATCCGGAGATCGCCCTTCGGCAGGCCGACATGGCGGAACGTCTGCTGGATGCGGCCGTACGCACCATGGCCGACGGCATGGCCCCGGCACTGAAAGTGGGTCGCTCCCTTCAGGCAGCCCGCCCGACGGACACGGGCAACTCCCCCGCCGGCTCCGCACCTCGACCGGCAGACCCGTTCGAACGGGAAGAAAGGCCGGATTGATCCCTTCCTCCCCTCTCCTCCACACGATTATCTTACAAACAGCAAGCGCCCGGGAAACGGGACGCATAGCAAAATAAACATAAATCAAAACAACATATAACCTCTATGAAACGGCTCGCTTTTCTGTTCGCCGCCACGATGCTCGCGGCGACAGCCCCCCAACCGGCAAACGCCCAGCACACGGTGGTCCGCAACCGCACCCGGGTGACGATAACCAACCCCGAGGGCGAACGCGTCGTCGTCCGATCGGACGACGACAACCGCATCACGCTCCGTGTCGCATCGGTCGAAATCGGACTGGACGACGAGGGCAACGTCCGCACCTCCGCCGCCGCCCCTCCCCGGCGAAAGGCGGTCGCATTCGGCGACTCCGACTTCCAGTCCTTCTTCGAGCTGGGCATCAACACCCTGCCCCGCCCCGACTATTCGCTGTACGGTACGCTGCCCGACGAACTCTACGACTTCATGGACTTGAACAATGCCAAGTCGTTGCAGTTCGCCTTTTCGCTGAGCGACGTGACGCTCTTCCTCAACCGCAGCCGCACCCTCTCCTTCACCACCGCCCTTCAGCTCGTGTTCAACGAATACGTCTTTTCACAATCCGTCCGGCTCACCAAAAGGAACGGGATGCTCGTACCGGAAGCCCTCCCGGCGGGCTATAAGAAGTCGAAACTCAGCACCTCCTCCATCCAGATCCCCGTCATCTTCACCGTCGGGCGTCCGAACATGTTCCACCTCTCGTTGGGCGTGTACGGCGGCGTGTATATCGGAAGCCACACGAAAATCAAGTTTCCCAAAGAGAAGGCCTACGGCATCTACACGAACCCCTTCTATGCGGGGGTCACCGGCCGGGTCGGCTTCCACGGTTTCTACCTCTACTGCAACTACGGGCTGACCGACCTGTTCAAATACGGCAAAGGACCCGCCGTAGCGCCTGTAACCGTCGGCCTGGGATTCGGGTTCTGACCCCGCCGGCATGCCCTCAACGATAACGCACGGACACCATGAAAAAGTTACTCATCCTGACAGCGCTGCTCTGCGGACCGCTCTGCTCCTTCGGGCAGGACGACGGCTTCAGGAAGTTATTCGAAAAGTATGCGGGCCGCGAAGGCTACACCACGGTGGAGATGTCGGGCGAGATGTTCCGCGCCATCAACGAGGTGGGCTCCTCCGACTTCCATTTCCACAATGTGAACCGCCTGTTCATCATCGTGACCGAGGAGGAAAAAGAAGCGAACGAAGCGTTCGCCCGGGAGGTGAAGCAGCTACTCGACAGGGAGGGCTACACGCCCGTAAGCGTGGTGCGCGACGGAGAAGAGTACGTGGAATTCTTCGCGCTGACAGCAGACGGAAAGACCACGGAACTGGTAATGAACGCCCGCGAGGGCAACGGGGAACACATCGTGCTGTTGCTCTCGGGCAGCGATCTGCGCATCGAACAGATCCTCCGCATGACACGCTGACTCCCCCCCGCTTTTATCGGAACAGGAGCGCATGGAAAATGGGAGGCGGACACCGGTGTCCGCCTCCCATTTTTCCTTGTACCGCATTCGTCGCCGAAACGACGCGCAGACATCAATTCACGCTGCGGGGATTCATGCTCGCCTCCGCAGAGAGCTCGAATTCGCGCTGGAGCCTCACCATCTTGATCGCAGCCACAGCAGCCTCATCGCCCTTGTTGCCCAACCGGCCGCCGGCACGGTCGAGGGCCTGCTGCTGGTCGAGCGTGGTCAGCACACCGAATGCCACCGGCATGTTCCACTCCAGCATGACATCGCTGATGCCCTTGGTCGCACCGAGACATACGTAGTCGAAATGGGGTGTTTCGCCCTTCACCACGCAGCCGAGCGCGATCACGCCGTCCACATCGGTATGTTCCGCAAAGAAACGCGCCCCCATGGGGAGCTCGAACGTTCCCGGCACATACCTCACGACGATATTCTCGTCGCTGCACCCACACTCGCGCAAGGTCCTCACGGCGCCGTCGCGCAGCGCATTGGTAACTTCCGGATTCCACTCCGACACGACGATGCCGAACTTCATATCGGCTGCCGAAGGCAGCGGAGTTTCGAAATGAGAAAGGTTTTTGGTTGCCATATATCTTCTATTATTATTCTTTCTGTCTTCCGGCGGGGCCGCGCCCCGACCGTATCCAATGCAAAAAGGCTGCCGCTTTCGCCGGACAGCCTATCCGTTTCGCTCTTCGGGCAAACCTACCGGCGCTGGCCGAACTCCCCGATGAGTTTGTCTATATCCCTCGCCTCAAGGCTCGAAGCATACTCCGACTTGATGCGCTCGCAGACGTTGATCGCTTCCTGCGTCCTGCCCAGTTCGGCATAGACGAAAGCGAGTTTGCGGAGGTAATAAGGAGTGGAGAGCACGTTGTCGGCTGCCTTCGCGGCACGTGCATAGAGCATCTCGGCCTGCTGGTAATCGCCGCGTTCCACGCTGATATCGCCCCGAAGGCCGAGGTTCTGCGCATTGATGATCGCGCCGGGAGCACCCTTGACCGACTTGTATTTGGCGAGATATTCCGATGCCGCATCGAACTGGCCGAGCTTCATGTAGCATACGCCGGCATAGTGGGCCGCCAGGCGTCCGGGACGTGTGGAACCGTAGTCGGCAACCACATCGAGGAAACCCGCATTGCTGCCGTCCCCTTCGAGCGCCGCCGCGTAATCCTCCGCCGCGAAGAGCTGTTCGGCAACGAACATCATCTCGGCAGCCTTTACGGCGCGGGGCCGTTTCACCAGATACTCGTATGCGAAGAAGCCGCCCACGAGCACTACCACCACGAGCAGGCCGGTAAGCAACTGCTTGGTATATTTCTGGAAGAAGAGTTCGGTCTTGTCGAGAGCCGTTTCGATCTTCTGTTCCGGATCCACATGTTCTCCTTTGGAGGTCTTCTCGGTGTTTTTCGCGTTAGTGGCCATAAATAAACGATTTATTAGCGGCTTCCTCCCTCGCTGCGGGCCGGTTGCCGTAAGTCAAACTGCTTGGTGTTTCCAATTCAAACGACAAAAATACACCTTTTTACGAAAAACATGCCGACAGGCCCAAGAATTTTTCCCGCGTCCTCCTTTTTCCGAAAGCACCGCTCCGGAGCCGGAGCCCGCCGCAGATTTCATAAATCCGCCCGAAATCGCTACCTTTGGGGTGAGGTTGGGCACAACTCCCCCTCCCCCATCCATTATGCACATCCGCAAACTGTCGCTGCTGAACTTCAAAAACATAGCACAGGCCGACCTCGACCTCGCGCCGGGCATCAACTGCTTCACGGGGCGCAACGGGGCGGGAAAGACCAACGTGATCGATGCGCTGTGGTACCTCTCCATGTGCAAGAGCGCACTGGCCATGACCGACGGTCAGAGCGTCCGCCACGGCGAAGAGTTCTTCATGCTCAACGGAGAGTATCTCTCCGACGGGGGAAGGCGCGAGACGGTGACCTGTTCCTTCAGGCGCGGCGGCGGCAAAACGCTCAAGCGCAACGGCAAGGAGTACGAACGCCTTTCGGAACACATCGGACTCGTCCCGGCGGTCATCGTTTCGCCGGCCGACTCTTTTCTGGTGACCGACGCCGCCGACGAACGGCGCAAATGGCTCAACGGATTCATCTCCCAGAACGACCGCGACTACCTCGGCGCACTCATCCGCTACAACCACGCGCTGGCCGAACGCAACCGGCTCCTCAAACAACTCCGTTCCCCCTCCCAGGGCGAACTGCTCGAAGTGTTCGACATGCAGCTGGAGACGCACGGCCGGACGATACATGCCCGGAGGGCCGCCACGATCGAGCGCCTGGGGCCGATCGTCGCCGACTACTACCGCACCCTCTCGGGCGACCGCGAGGAGGTGGAACTCGTCTACCGTTCCGAGCTCAACACGGCCTCGCTGGGCGATCTGCTGGTCGCCTCCCGCGAAAAGGACATCGTCAACCAGTTCACCGGGTGCGGCGTCCACCGCGACGACATGGTGATGCGCATCGGCGGTTATCCGCTGAAGAAATACGGCTCGCAGGGGCAGCAGAAATCGTTCCTGATCGCCCTGAAGCTGGCCCAGCACGCCATCATCGCCGAGACCACCGGCGAACGCCCCATCCTCCTGCTCGACGATCTGTTCGACAAGCTGGACGCCACACGGCTCGAAGCGCTCATCCACCTGGTAGGCGACGGGAGCTTCGGCCAGACCGTCGTTTCGGACTGCAACCACACCCGGCTGACCTCCATTCTCGACGGATGCGGCACACACTATACGCTCTTCGCCGTAGAGGCCGGAGAGATTACCAAAGAACGGGAAGGAGCATGAGGCGCAGCAAACCGATGAGCATAGGCGAACTCTGGACGGGATTCGTCACCGAGAATCCCACACGGATGCGCAGGCTGGCCGAGGCACGGATTCCGGAGTTGTGGCCCCAGGTCGTGGGGCCGGCGGTGGCTTCGCTCACCCGGTCGCTCGACATGCGCAACGGCGTCCTCTACGCGGCGCTCACCTCCTCGGTGGCCCGTCACGACATCTTCATGCGGCGGAGCGAGTTGCAGCACCGCCTGAACGAACTGCTGGGGATGAACGTCATCTCCAACATCATCGTCAAGTAACCCTAACCCGTCCGACTCCTTTTGCGGAACGCAACAGCGCGACTCGCAGACTCTCCCCTTTACCGACCCGAACGGCTCCGGCCGACAAAAGCGCAACGAAGGGCTGCGCTTCGGACGTCTTTTCCCTCTACGGCCATCCGTTCGGACAGACGCTACACCCCGGCAAAAGCGATGCGAAGCAACCTCGGCACGGCATCAAATAAGGAGGCTGTCCGTCAAATGACGGACAGCCTCTTTCAACCTTGCTATCGGAACATTCTCCCGGTCCTTTCTCGATGCGGGCATTCCGATTATCGAATACGGGAAACGCCCCGAAACGCATCCGTCCTCTTCCGAACCACCAAAGGTACAGCCATCAAGGACGCATCGCCCTACGCTCCTTTCAACAGGAACAGCAGGTTCCGGAAGCACAGGAGTTCCCTCCCGGATACTCGAATTCCAGCGTGGAATGGCTGATGCCCAGCTGCGCCAGCTCGCCCTTCACCGCCGCCTTCACGCGCCCCTCCTCGACGGCCGAGTCGATCACCACATGGGCGGTCAGGGCATTCTCGGTGGTACTCAGCGCCCACACATGGATGTGATGGATGTCGCGCACGGCCGGTTCGGCCTCCATGATCCTACGACGCAGCTCGTCGGGCGCAGCAACGCCTGCCGGCACGCCGTCGAGCGAAAGCCGCAGACTGTCGAAGAGCAGGTGCGTGGTGGAAACGAGGATCACCCCCGCGATCACCAACCCGATGACCGGATCGATGACGTACCAGCCGGTCGCACCGATCACGATTCCGGAAACCACTACTCCCAGCGAAACCAGCGCGTCGGCCACCATGTGCAGGAAAGCTCCCTTCACGTTCAGGTCGCGTTTGCGATCCTTCATGAAGAGCCATGCGGTAAAGGCATTGATTACGATTCCCACACCGGCCACCCAGGCGATGGCGCCTCCCTGAACGGGCTGCGGATCACGCAGTTTTCCGATACTCTCCCATACGATCACCCCCACGGCAAGAAGCAGGATACAGGCGTTGAGCAACGAAACGAGCACCGTACTTTTCTTGTAACCGTAGGTATACTTCGCATTGGGTTTCACCTGCGCCAGCCGGAAAGCCAGCAGGGCCAGCACGAGGCTCACCACATCGCTCAGGTTATGTCCCGCATCGGAGATCAGCGACACCGAATCCAAAAAGAATCCGGCCGCGAATTCGACCGCGACGTAGACCATGTTCAGCACGATGCCGAGCACGAACGCCTTGCCCAGACGGTCGACCGACGGCACATGGGAGTGACCATGCGCGTGCCCTTCGTGCGAATCGCCGTGCCGGTGCGTGCCGGCACACTCTCTCTTCTTCGTCATACCATCGTTTCCTTAACGAACCGAAAAGCTCCGCCCTCTCCGACCGCAGGATGCGGGGTGTGCGACCGGCGGTTGCCCGCCGCTCCCGCCCCGCAGCTCCTCTTCGAACAAAGCCGGGACAAACGACTCAGAACTCCACCACAGGGGCTTTGTCGCTGCCTTCCGCCGCCTCGAAATAGGGATACTGGCGAAAACCGAACATGCCTGCCAGCAAGTTGGTGGGGAAACGACGCACCCTGGTATTGTATGCCTTGGCGGTATTGTTGAAGTTGCGACGCTCGGTAGCGATCCGGTTTTCGGTCCCCTCGAGCTGGGCCTGCAACTCGGAGAAGTTCCGGTTGGCTTTCAGATCGGGATAGCTCTCCTGGATCATCAACAGGCGCCCCAATGCCGTAGTCAGCTCGCCCTGTGCGGCCTGATAGCGTGCGAGGGTCTCCGGCGTCAGGTTTTCGGCATCCACGGTGGTCTGCGTGGCGCGGGCCCGAGCGGCCACCACCCCTTCGAGGGTCTGCGATTCATGCGACGCATAACCCTTTACGGTATTCACCAGGTTGGGTATGAGGTCGCTGCGGCGCTGATACTGGTTCTCCACCTGCGACCATGCGGTCTTCACGCCCTCCTCCTCTTTCACGAGCGAGTTGTAGCCCGTTGCGAGCCAAATGGCCGCTACGGCCACGATGGCGATCACGACGATCCATCCTTTTTTCATTGCTTGTTGTTTTTTAGTTGTTATACTTCCGTTTTTCCGTACACTTCCGATCGGGCCCCTCAGAAGCCGCCGCGGGCACCGCCGCCGCCGAAACTTCCTCCGCCAAAACTTCCTCCGCCAAAACCGCCTCCGAAGCCTCCGCCGTGACCGCCCATGCCACCCAGCATGCCGCCCAGGCCGCCGCCGATGATCATACCGCCGGCTCCGCCTCCGCCATGGTCGCGGCTCCTACGCTTCACCACCTGTCCGCAGTGACGGCACACATAGGTGGTTTCCTCCACCACCTCGTTCTTCGTCCGGGAGATAATCTCGGTTCTGACCCGCTTCAATGCCCGTTTGTGGCACCGCGGACAACGCCCCGCAAACACCAGCGAAACGACCACGACCAGCAGCGGCCCCCCAAGGAATAAGAAAAACCACAGACCGACCGGTTTCCTCCCGTCGGAGGAGAGTTCCGCAGGCGGACGGCCGTTGAGCACGCCGGCAATGGCCGTCATGCCGTCCACCATCCCCTTGTCCCAGTCGCGTTCCCGGAATGCGGGCAACATATAGGTGTCGATGATCCGCTTCACCAGCGCATCGGGCAGGTCGCCTTCCAGGCCGTATCCGGTCTGTATCTCGATCGTCCCCTGGTCGATGACCAGCAGCACGCCCAGGCCGTCGTCGGCCTCCCGGCGCCCCACGCCCCAACGGGTGAGAAGGCGCTGCAGGAAGTCGAACGGCACCTCGTCGCCGATCGAGTTGACGGCCACGACCGCCACCTGCGCCCGCCCGCTCTCCTTCAGGGAGTAGAGCATCGTGTCGATGCGATAGACCGCCGACTGCGACAGCAACCCGTCCGGATTGCTGACAAAACGCCTGCGATCGGCCACCTGCACGTTGGGAATATCCTCTACGCGATACGTTTTCCGTCCCGCCGCGGAAAGATCCGCAGCGCAAAGAACGAACAATAGAATAACTAACAATCTCCGCATATCAAACTCCTATTATGCGACATACCATGCGAATATACCAATTTTCGACCGGAAACCGCAAATACCGTACTTCCGCCCGCCCGGCGGCGGCATCCCGACTTCCTGCCCTCTTCAAAATTCCTGCCGAACGGTGCGGATGCACCGCCAGCCCGCCCAAACAGTCCCACGCATTCCGTATCCGGTCGGCTCGCCCCACCGGCAAGAACTATCCCACCGTCCTGCAATAGGCCGCATATGTCCGTTTGACGTCCGCCACGAAAGCGAGCGTCTCTTCGTATCCCCGGAAACGACGGTAGGTCAGCGAATCGCACGCATAACTGCTGTCGCCCATGAGCATGAGACAATGCGACACGGCTTCCCACGAATCGGGCGACCTGCCTTCGGCGGCGGCGATCCTCCGGGCGTTCT
Source organism: uncultured Rikenellaceae bacterium (assembly GCA_910577285.1). Classification (GTDB taxonomy): domain Bacteria; phylum Bacteroidota; class Bacteroidia; order Bacteroidales; family Rikenellaceae; genus Tidjanibacter. Next base: position 132,872 of record CAJTLO010000004.1, read on the forward strand.
GCACGGTCCCTATTCCGCAGTTGTAGGCGGCGAGCATCATGCTGAGCCGATCCTCCTCGGCCGCCCCGGTCATGCCCAGCGACTCTTCGATGCTGCGGAGCAGTTTGGCCGCCAAGGTGATGTTCACCCTCGGATCGGAAAGCAACCGTTGATCAATCTTGAAATGGCGCGCGGTGACCGGCATAATCTGCATCAACCCGCAGGCTCCGCTGGGCGATACCACGTCGTGACGGAAACGCGACTCCCGGTAGGCGATGGCCGAAAGCAAACGCCAGTCGACCCCCTCGCGCAAACCGATCTCCCGGATCATGCCGTCCCATACCGATATTCCGCCCGGCACCCGCCCGGAGCGACCGCTCCCGCCGAAGAGCCCGACCGGCGAGCGGCCCGACCACGCCTCGCTCAACGCGGCATGAGCATCGCCGCTGCGATACGTGTCGAACCATTCCTTGAAATCGTGGTACGATGCCGGATCTTCCGAGGAGAAGACCAGACCGATGCCGACCGGCTCATCGAACTCGTAAACGACCTTCAGCCCGGGAATGAACTCCCGGGCCACGGCCGCTTCTCCCTTCTCGCAGATGAGGAAATCCGATTCGCCGCGGGCAAGCCCCGCCGCCAGTTCGTAGATATTATCCGGAGCGATGTACAACCGCGCTCCGACGAGCGAATCGAGAACCTGTCCGTAGGTTACGGTACAGGTAAACCCCTCCTGCATCACCACCCGTCCCGGGCCTACCGTACCGGCCAGTCCCCGGTCTCCGCCGAGCCGGCCCGATGCGGCGAGCACCACATAGGAGGTGGTCCACAGCGGACACGACATCCCGTTCCCCGGGCCGCCGGCAAGAAAGACCCCGGCATCCAGTTCACCCTCCCCGAGCGCCTTCCGGATAAGGGAAGCGGAACTTCCCGCGGTAAAGTCGAGCTCCCGCCCGCGCTCCTCCGCATAGGCACGCAACACATCGCAGACGTAGCCGTAGAGCTCTCCACCCACGACAAAACACCCCGGCACATCGGAAGCCGATGCCACCGCAAGGGGCCTGCCGCCACCGGTGGCGACCTCCCGATTTCCACGCTCCCTCCCGGTGCCGCATGCGCAGAGCACCGACAAGAAGAGCACGACGGGCACTATTCGTTTCCTAAACATCCATCTATTTTATCGGGGGCGGCTACCGCTCCGCGGCACCGATTCCGCACCCCGGCACGATCGTCAGTCATAGAAGCCCCAGGAGATACCGATCTTGAATACGCGCTTGTTCAGCGGATAATGGAGTATCTGGAAATACTCCCGCGTATTGAAGAAGTCCTCGCTCAGGTGGGCCACTTTGAGTAAGATACGCATACGTTTCCACTTGGCGGCGACGTAAAAGTCGAGCATGGGATAACCGCCTATCTGCTGCGCCCGCTGGTTGTAGAACTGACCGGTGGCAGGATTGTAGCCGAATGCGTAATATTTGGTATTATATCGTCCGTCCACACCGATTTTCAGACGCAGCACGTCGCGCACGGCGTCGAACTCCACGAAATAGGAGAGGTAGGCGCTCGCCCACGGCACGGGCACTACCTTCTGGTCCGTACTCCACTGAAACAACACGCGGTGGTTCAGATGCAGGGCGCCGATACGGAAATCCTTCCTGGCATAGACACCCGTCACGCTCACCGCACCACGGGCCTGGCGGGGCATGGCATCGGTGCCGTAATAGACCCGGTTGCCCAGGACGCTCTGGTAGAAGGCCGCTTCGGCATTGACGGTGGGAGCGGTGAGCTTCACCTCGAAACGGGTTTCGTTCTCCTTGCGGAACGCATTGTTCCAGATGAAATGGTTGGAGGAAAAAGTCTGGCTCCAATAGGAGGGTTCATGCAGCGTATAACCGAATCTTCCCGTGAGCGACACGGGATGGTCGCCGAAGTAGACGCTGAGCGTGGCGGCGGCCGCGGCATCCAGGTCGTGCTGCCGGTAACCCAACGGCACGTACCGCAACGAACCGTTCCAATCGAAATACTTCCTGAACTTGCCCTCTATCGCGCCGTAGACATAGAAACTCTCTTTTTTGACGGGGGTCATGCGTCCGGTGAGGAAATCCTCCTGCCGGAACTGGTAATAGCGGTGGACATCCACCCCCACGCCGGCATCCACCGTACCTACGATGGCATCCCGGTCCCAGGGCTGAAGCTGCACGAACAGCCGGTTGGCGAGCTTCGACTCGAAGGTGGAGTCCCGCGTGGCGGTGCCGTTGAAATACCAGTGCTCGTAGAAGGGTCTGGTAGGCATCGGCGCATCGGGCGTTCCCCCGTCGGGTTGGGGCTGCTGCATGCCGGAATAGGTGTCGGTATAGACCCTGCTCCAACTGTCGTACTGCAGGGAGTACCCCACATAGACGGCCGGTACACCGGCCATGGAGAAATCCTCGTCGGTGAGCCGCCGCAACGGAATCCCGTAACTATGGAACGTATAGAACGTATTGTTCTTCATGATGTTCTTGGCATCCGACAGCATGAAAGGGATCTCGAAGGGACGCTCCTTTTTCACTCCCGTTACATACCAGTCGTCCACCACGCCGCCGTTCTCCTGCATCCGGATGGTGTTGAATATATACCCCGCATAACCGGTATATCTTTTGCCCGTATGCGACACCCCGAGCGAAAAGTCGGTGTCACGCGTGGCCTGGTTCACATAGATGCCGCGCGTACCCATCGTATGGTAGGTCACGTTGAATCCGGTCGAAGGCGTAATGTTCTGGGCATGCAGGATGGAGATGTTCTCCTCGGCGTACTGACGTTGTCCGGCCGTGATGTATCCCAGCCGAGTGAGCGGCTTCTTCACGTTGTAGAACGGAGCGCTCTCCGGAGTGTAGAGGTAGGCATACATCGGTTGCGCCATCTGAAAGTCCCGGAACTGGGGACGGGCGTAGAATCCCAGCGGAACGGACGGAGCGCCGAGGTTGCCCAGGTAGGCGTCGCCCACATCTTTCTTCAGGAAAGGATAATCCACCTGGAAATCGTACAGTACGGTATCGATGCGGGTCATCTCGATGCGGTTGCGGGACATGCTGATGTTCCACGCGAAGTTGTTCCTCGACCGGATCGAATCGTTGAAGAAGTAGGATTCCAGCGGTTTCCGCTCCTTTTTCGTGGTATCCATCCGCGTCGAATCGAGCGGTTCGTCATCCGTCTGAAAGGGATTGGTACCGACACTGGCGCCGTCGGGAGTCTGGAAGTTCATGTCGCCGAAGTCCCCCCTCCCGGAGTTCAGGGTATTGAGGCTCTGCCCGCTAACCTCCGCACCGAACGGCATAACGAACGCGGCGACGACCGCCAGTATTGTATATTTCAGACCGCGCATCAGGAAACGGGGGTTTTCAACCGGCAAAGATAACATTTTTTCACCACCGTTCATTTACGCCCGCGCAGGAGCGTCAGCGCCAGCGAATAGAGGATATAGAGTGCGACGGCAAGCCCGATGCCCGGCAGCCCGGCGACCGCGACGATCGCCAGCGACAGCAGCAGATAGAGGTAGCGTACCTCGTTGCCCGCGAACCGGAAGCCTGCGAACTTGAGCGAAAACATCCTCACGGACGAAACCATCAGCAGAGCGAGCGCCACCCCGGCCACGAGGACGCCCCACTGCACCCATCCGGCCGCCGGCACCCCCATGCGGCCGGCCGCGTACCATCCGGCCGCCCCGATCAACAGCGCACAGGCCGGCACGGGCAGCCCGACGAAATCGCCCTGGTGGTCGTCCGAAACGTTGAACCGCGCGAGCCGCAGCGCACCGCACACGGGCAGCAGGAACATCACCGCGCTCCAGGTGCCGTGGCCGCCGGCCAGATAGTAGACCTTCATCGCCACGAGCATGGGCAGCAACACGAAACTGACCATGTCGGCAAGCGAATCGAGCTGCGCTCCCAGGGGCGAATACTGCCGGGTGAGCCGAGCCACGAATCCGTCGAGAAAATCGAAAAGGGCCGCCGCCAGCATCAGCACGAAGGCCGTGCGCAGCGCCCCGTCCGACGGGAGCGACACCATGGAAACGACGCCCAGCGCCCCGCACAGCAGGTTGGCGAGCGTAATGATATTGGGAAGCGTGAGCAGCTTCGCCTTCTGGTTTGTACTGTCCATTATGAACCCTGTTTCCCGCAAAGGTAATAAAACCGTCCCGACAGGCACCCTTTCGCGACTATTAATTTGCGCTGCCCCGGAAAGGACGTCGCACCTCTCTCCGACAAACGCCCCGCACCGCCGGTTATTGCCCCGCACCTTCGCCGGAGGAAAAATAGAGGGACCGCATCTCCGCAAAATCCGGAAGAAATGCCCATTTTTGCAGACGCAAACCATAACGGACAAAGAGCGAAGATGAACGGAATATGGATGAAAGGCGGCTTCGTCGCAGACGGGGAGCGGGGCACGCTCCGCCGGGCCGACGTGCTCGTGCGCGAGGGACGGATCGCCGCCGTGGGGAACGACCTCCCCGTCGAAGGGGCCGATGTGCTGGACTGCGAAGGGATGATCGTCACCGCGGGCTTCGTGGACGCGCACGTACACATCGAATCGAGCATGGTACTGCCGGAGGCCTTCGGCGACGCGATTCTGCCGCACGGCACCACCTGCGCGATCGCCGACCCGCACGAGGTGGTGAACGTGGCCGGGGGCGAGGGGCTCCGCACCTTCCTCGACGAGGCCGCCCTGGCCCCCGTCGACCTGTTCACCGTCCTCCCGTCGAGCGTCCCCGCCACCCTGCTCGACACCAACGGCGCAGGCGCGTTCACCGCCGCGGCGATGCGGGAGTTCGCCGCACGCCCGGACGTGGTCGGACTGGGCGAGGTGATGTGCTATTACGACGTGGCCGCCCGCCGGCCGGAGATCATGGAGAAGATCGACCTTTTCAAGGATAGAACCATAGACGGTCACACGGCGGGCATGCCCGCCGACCTGCTGGACGCCTACACCGGCGCCGGCATACGGAACGACCACGAGTGCGCCGACGCCGAAAGCATGCTGGAGCGCTACCGGCGGGGGATGAACATCTACATCCGCGAAGGGAGTGCGGCCCGCAATGCGGAGGAGCTGCTGCGCTGCGTGAAAGAGCGGAAGCTGGACACCTCGCGTTTCGCATTCTGTACCGACGACAAACACCTGGCCACCATCGCGGCCGAAGGACACATCTCCTACATCGTCCGCATGGCCCGTCGGCTGGGCTTCGGCTGGGGCGACACGGCCCGCATGGCCTCCTGGAACCCCTGCCGCTTCTACGGGCTCGCCGACCGCGGCAACGTCCGCGAAGGCTACCGCGCCGACCTTGTCGTCACGGACGACGCCTGCGACCGGATCGCCTATGTCCTGAAGGACGGGCGCCTGGCGGGAGCGGACGGGCGTCCGACCCGAGAGAGGAGCGAACGCGCCCTTCCCCGCAGGAGTTTTCCGAACACGGTGCGCCTGCGGGAGATGAGCGCAGCGGACTTCGCCATGCCCGACGACGTGAAGGGAGTGGCCATCGAACTGGTGGACGGACAGCTCCTCACACGGAAAGCCCCTCTGACCGACGGGGAGTGGAAGAGCCTGACGCGCCTGGCCACGGTGGAACGTTACGGCAAGAACGGCAACATCGCCGTCTGCGCCCTCAAGGGCTACGGCATCCGCAACGGCGCCGTGGCCACCAGCGTTTCGCACGACGCCCACAACGTAGTCTGTGCCGGCGACAACGCGCAGGACATGGCTGCGGCATGCAACCGGCTCCGGAAGCTGGGCGGCGGCTATACGATAGCTTCGGGCGGCCGGATCGTAGGCGAACTGCCCCTGCCGGCATACGGACTGATGGCCGTCGAGGACGCTCCCACGGTCGCCGAGACAATCCGGCGCCTGGAGGAACAGGCCCACGCCATGGGCGTGAATCCCCGCATCGACGCCTTCACCACGCTCTCCTTCGTAGCGCTGCCGGTGATCCCCGCCCTGCGCCTGCTCGACACGGGGCTCTACGACGTGGAACAAGGACAGTTCATCCGGTAGCACCCGGCCGCCGGACACAGCGGCCGAGAAACGAATGCGAACGACAACCGCACAAAAACAAACAGCGACCAAACACCGCCCTTCCGGCACGCACGCCATGCACGTCCGGAACGGCTTCCGCAGGCGCGGCGGCACGGATTCCCGCCGAACGGCTTCCCGCCCCGCGGGAGCCCCGACACCCTGCGACACGACCATGAATACCATGACGAAAGAAGAGTTGATGAAAGAGGCCATCGCCCTCTCCGTGACCAACGTAGCCCGCGGAGGAGGACCGTTCGGTGCGGTCATCGCCCGCGAGGGAAAGATCGTCGCCACGGGGGCCAACCGCGTGACGGCCGACAACGACCCCACGGCCCACGCCGAAGTGAATGCGATACGCGCCGCCGCGGAGCGGCTGGGAACGTTCGACCTGAGCGGCTGCGAGATCTACACCTCCTGCGAACCGTGCCCCATGTGCCTGGGAGCCATCTACTGGGCCCGGCTGGACAAGATATATTTCGCCAACGGCAAGGAAGACGCACGGACCGCCGGCTTCGACGACTCGCTGATATACGACGAGCTGGCCCTGCCGCGACCGCAACGACGGCTCCCCTCGGAAGAACTCATGCGCGAGGAGGCGCTCGAAGCCTTCCGGCTGTGGGCCGGGAAGAGCGACAAGACGGAATACTGACCGCCAGCCGGCACCCCGCCCCTCTCCGAATCGGGGCAGGCCGCCCCCGGAAACGGGAACCGAAGAGGGAAACGCCCCGCCGCGGAAACGATTTGGCCGGAGCGCTATTTTTTCATACTTTTGTTTGGCGACGGGGAGGTCCGATCGGATACCCCGTCCATGTTCGCATACATCCCAGAACCGAATGAACAGACACATCCATTGCGTAATCATGGCCGGCGGGGCCGGGACCCGCTTCTGGCCTATCAGCCGCAGCAGCAGGCCCAAACAGTTCCTCGACATCCTGGGGACCGGCAAAACTTTCATCCGCAGCACCTTCGAGCGTTTCGCGGAGTTCATTCCGCCGGAAAACTTCCTCGTCGTAACGAACAGCACCTACCGCGAGCTGGTGCTCGAACAGTTGCCCGAGCTCGCCCCGCATCAGATACTGGCCGAGCCGCTGGGCCGCAACACGGCCCCCTGCATCGCCTACGCCGCCTTCCGGCTGAAAGCCACCGATCCGGACTCCACGATGATCGTCACCCCCTCGGATCACCTCATCCTCAACGAACCGGTCTTCCGGAACGTCATGGAGGAAGCCGTGGAGTTCGCCTCGTCGCACGAAGCCCTGGTTACCATCGGCGTGCAGCCCACCCGCCCGGCAACGGGCTACGGCTACATCCAGGTCGACCGGCCCATGCACCGCGACGGGATGAACAAGGTGAAGACCTTCACCGAGAAGCCCAATCTGGAGCTGGCCAAGGCCTTCCTCGCATCGGGCGACTTTTTCTGGAATTCGGGGATTTTCGTATGGCAGACCCGCACGATCCTGGACGCCATGGAACGGTTGCTGCCCGACACCGCCCAGCTCTTCGCCTCCATCGGAAACGACTACGGTACCGGACGCGAAGAGGAGGGTATCGAACGCATCTATCCCGAATGCCGCGCCATCTCCATCGACTACGGCATCATGGAGAAGGCGGACAACGTCTACGTGCGTTGCGGCGACTTCGGCTGGAGCGACATCGGGACCTGGGGATCGCTCTACGAATACCTGCCCAAGGATGCCGAGGACAACACCGAAAGCCCCGAAAACCTGCTCTTCGACACGCACGGCTGCCTGGTGAAGATGCCCGCCGGGAAACTCGCCGTCATCGAGGGACTCGACGAATTCATCGTCATCGACACCGACGACGTACTGATGATATGCCCCAAGGAGAACGAACAGAACATCAAGAAGTTCATCGACACCGCCCGTTTCACTAAAGGCGATAAATTCATCTGACACCACCCCGGAACGCCTTCCACCATGCCATCGTCACAGCAAACAGAGGAACTCTACGCGCATTACGCGACCCGGCCCGTCGTCACGACCGACAGCCGCAACATCCCCGCAGGGGCCATCTTCTTCGCCCTGCGCGGCCCCTCGTTCAACGGCAACGCTTTCGCCGCCGACGCCCTGCGCCGGGGCGCCTCGCTCGCCGTCGTGGACGACCCGACGGTCCTTCCGGCCGACGCCGGGGAGGCGCGTGCGCAAGGCTATTTCATGGTGGACGACGTGCTCGCCACGTTACAGGCATTGGCAGCCCGGCATCGCATGCAACTCGGCATTCCCATTCTGGCCATCACCGGCACCAACGGCAAGACGACGACCAAAGAACTCACCCACGTCGTCCTGTCGCAGCGCTACCGGACCTACGCCACGCGAGGCAACCTCAACAACCATATCGGCGTACCGCTCACGCTGCTCTCCATGACTCCCGACACCGAACTCGGCATCGTGGAGATGGGAGCAAGCGCACCGGGCGAGATCGCCGCCCTTTGCCTCATCGCCCGCCCCGACTACGGTCTGATCACCAACATCGGCAAAGCCCACCTCGAAGGTTTCGGCGGAGAAGAGGGGGTGAAGGCCGCCAAAGGAGAGCTCTACGACTGGCTCGCCGCCAACGGCGGGTATGCCTTCGTGCGCCGGGACGACGCCACCCTGACCGCACTGGCCGCCCAACGGCCGGCACTGAAGCGGATCGACTACGACGCATCGGCGGCCGAAGGAGTGCAAAGCCGGCTCACGGGAGACTACAACCGCTTCAACATCGCGGCAGCCGCCACGATCGGCCGCCGTTTCGGCGTCGCAGAGGAGGCGATACGCCGGGCCGTCGCGGAGTATACCCCGACCATCAACCGCTCCCAGACGATCCGCACGGAACGCAACCTCGTCGTTGCCGATTGCTACAACGCCAACCCCTCGAGCATGCGGGCCGCCCTCGAATGGTTCGCACATACCGCCCCCCACGACCTGGACGAAGAGGTTGCGGGCAAAGCGGTCATTCTGGGCGATATGCTGGAGCTGGGCGGCTGGAGCGCCGCGGAACACCGCGCCGTCCTCGACATGCTGCCCGGCATGGGCCTCGACCTCGCGATTCTGATCGGTCCGGAATTCTGCGCCGCCGCGGACGCCCTCCCCGGGGGCACCGGTTCGCCGGCGACCTTTCCCGACACGGAAACGGCCCTTCGCGAACTGCACGACCGGTTCGCCTCGCTCACCCGCATGGCCGTTCTGCTGAAAGGATCGCGCGGCATGGCGCTGGAACGCATCATCCCCTCCCTCTGACCGGCGCTCCTTCGGCCGACGCAACCTCTTTCGCACGGCGCTTTCCGGCTTTTCCATTTCGGACGGCCCCGTGCCGCCCCTCCCGCCGGAGATACGCTCCGACGCATCGTCCCCGGGACTCGTTCCGCGCATCTTCGGCAAACGGGACCCGCATCTTATTGTCCGCCAACCTCCCCGGCAGCCGCCCGCACGATATCTACCCCAAAAAGCACATAACTCCCTCCGGCACATAATAAAGGCCTTCCCCTACCCCGCAGCATCCGCCCCAAACAACCCCGGCTCGCCCGGCGAAATAAAAGATACGCGCCGAAACTCCAGCGCCGCCCGCACGATATCTACCCCAAAAAGCACATAACTCCCTCCGGCACATAATAAAGGCCTTCCCCTACCCCGCAGCATCCGCCCCAAACAACCCCGGCTCGCCCGGCGAAATAAAAGATACGCGCCGGAACTCCCGCGCCACCGCCCGCGCCGCTCCGGCAGACAAAACAGAAAAACCGCATCCGCCGCCCCGGAAGCCTCGCCCCCCTCTAACCGATACAGCCCTCCACTTGCCACCAACCGCCTTCCCCCTACTTCTCTTCGGGAAAGTCGCCGAAAAGGCCGAGCACCTACCGGCACCACACCTGTATCGCCGAAGGCCCGACATAACAGCTATCGAACCGCCCCGAACCAAACGCAGCCCCCCGCTCCCATTCCCCCACCGCGCACGCAGTGCATCGGGACCGCCGTCCCGCCCCGATTCCCCTCCGCAAGGAACCCTCCGATACACACATCCCCCGAAGCATCGCCCGCCCGAAACCTCCCCTTCCGGAGCCTTTTATCCTCCTGCGACGCCCCTGTTTTTCTTCGTTTTTTTTGCGATATTACAAAATATCCGTATCTTCGTTCCGTCGTGTGTTAATGCCCCAACGGGCATGCGCGACACGAAATCGTCCCATGCACGGACAAGGAGAAAAAAGACATTGCAACGAATAGCGCAGACATTGCTGCGGCCGTAAGAGGGTCGAAGTGATGGATTTCGCATGTTCGACCGAAAACATAATACAAAAGACGGCTGCAAAACCCGCCGCGGGAACCGAACGGGAAGTTCCCCGCCGCGACTAAAGAAGGACTTTTAAGGAGAACAGGTTAGTCATAAAGAAAAAGTTATCACATTTCAACAACACAAACTAAAATTAATTCGTATGAGAAAAATCGTACTATCAGTTTTCACGACGCTGATAATGTGCTTCCAGCTGGTCGCACAAAATCAGCGGGTAACTGGTATCGTTACCGATGCAGCATCGGGTGACCCCATCATGGGTGCGACCGTTGTTGTAAAAGGTACGCAGAACGCTGCCGTCACCGGCATGGATGGAGATTATACCCTCAACAACGTTCCCGCGAACTCCGTTCTGGTTTTCGAATTCTTGGGATATGCCGCACAGGAGGTAACCGTTACGCGCGGCATGACCGTAGCGAACGTGAAACTCTCGGAAGATAACGAACAGATCGAACAGGTGGTCGTAATCGGTTACGGTTCGGCTCGTTCGGTGGGTTCGGTTACCGGTTCGGTATCCGTGGTGGACGCAACCATTCTGAACGACAAACCGGTGATGAACGTCGCCGACGCACTCTCCGGCCAGGTGTCCGGTATGTCCGTAATGACCTCCTCGGGTGAGCCTTCGGCCAGCTCGTCGATCCGTATCCACGGTGCGGGCTCCATCTCGGCAGGTACCGAGCCGCTCTACGTCATCGACGGTATGCCCTCCTCGGCCAACCAGTTCCTCGCCATCAACTCGAACGACATCGAGAACATGGTAACCCTGAAGGACGCCTCGGCAACCTCCATCTACGGTTCGCGTGCGGCCAACGGCGTTATCTACGTGACCACCAAGAAAGGTAGCCGCCGTGCCCAGCAGGCGCAGTTCCGTTTCAGCGGCAACTACGGTATCTCCATGCCGGTGAACAACAAGTTCCGCCAGATGAACGGTCAGGACCTGCTCGACTGGCAGCTCTACTTCGGCGAAATCTCGCAGACCGACTACGCCCTCTTCAAAGACAGGCTCGAAGCATTCGGTCCCACGGACTGGTTCCGCTACATCTATCAGACCGCTCCGACCTACAACGGCGAATTCTCCGTGAACGGCGGTAGCGAGAACATCGGCTACTACGTATCGGGAAGCTACATGAATCAGGACGGTATGGCTCCGGCATCGGGTATGGAACGCTACACGATGCGTACCAACCTCTCCGCACAGGCCAACTCCTGGCTGCGCATCAACCTCAACCTGGCCGCTGCAGCCGACAAAAGGCAGTCCACGCAGAGTTCTACCAACAGCGGCGGTATCAACCCCACCTCGGTAACCAACTACCCGATCTACCAGGCCACCTACATGACCCGGCAGTATTACGACGAGGTGACGGGACTCCCCACCAACTACCTGCTCTTCCCCAACAACATGATCGACCCGTACTACGTGATGGAAAAAGCGCCGCAGTGGGGCAACAACCACCTGCTCAACGGTAGCTTCTCGGTCGTGCTGACTCCGGTGAAGGGTCTCACCATCACCAGCCTCAACGGTATCGACGGTGCCTACAGCACGCTTACCTTCACCGGTCTTCCCTCGCACTTCGCATCGAGTGGCAGCGGTAGCCGCATACGTCAGTTCTCGCAGTACTACACCCTCTCGACCAGTAACACCATCGAGTACAAGTTCAAGCCCATCAAAGACCTGCACAACATCACCCTCCTCGTGGGTCAGGAAGGTATCGACTACTACTCGCAGGCCTTCAACGCAGGTTCGAGCGGCCTGATCGACGATGCCCTCTACCTCATCAGCAAAGGTACGCAGGTGACGATGTCCGACGTGAGCGAAAGCTACAGCAGCTACAACATGCTCTCGTTCTTCGGTCGCGTGAACTACGAGTACGGCCGTAAATACGCCCTCGACCTCACCCTCCGTAACGACGCATCGTCGCGATTCGGTAAGGACAACCGCAACGCACTCTTCTACGCTATCGGCGGTATGTGGAACATCAAGGAGGAGAACTTCCTGAAGGACAACCGCGTACTCACCGACCTCAAGCTGCGTCTCACCTACGGTACGCAGGGTAACTCCGCCATCAGCAACTACGCCGCCCTCCGCCTCGTTTCGACCGGCGCGAACTACGGCGACGTATCGGGTAAATTCTTCGCCTCGACCGGTAACAACTACCTCGGCTGGGAGAAACAGGGTCTCTTCAACGTAAGCCTCGAATTCGGTCTGTTCAACTGGCTCGCCATTTCGGCAACCTACTACGACCGTCGTTCCAGCGACATGCTTTACGACGTACCCTATCCCCCGTCGTCGGGTATCACCTCCCGCGGTGAGAACGCCCTCAAGATGAGGAACCGCGGTTTCGACCTCGACATCGATGCGACCCTGTTCCACAACAAGGACTGGAACATCACCCTCGGCGCGGTATTCGGCTACAACAACAACAAGATCGTCAGCCTCTACGGCAACACCACCTCGATCCCCATGCCCAGCAACTTCCGCACTTACGAAGTCGGTAAATCGGCTTGGTCGTTCTACATGCCGGTATTCATGGGCGTAGACCCGCGCGACGGTAAGGCCATGTACGACGACGGCAACGGCAACCCCGTGAAGGATACCAACCTGGCCGCCTACATGACCCTCGACAAGCAGTACATCGCTCCCTACAACGGCGGTTTCGACCTGAGCGCAAGCTGGAAAGGTCTCTCGCTGCAGGTGAACTTCGCTTACCAGCTCGATAAATGGATCGTCAACGGCGACCGCTTCTTCACCGAAAGCAGCAACATCGTACCGAAGACGGCCCGTGCCGAGTACATGAAGAACATCTGGCGCGAACCGGGTCAGATCACCAACATTCCCAAGTACGGCGAAACCTCGCTCTACAGCACCGCATACCTGGAGAACGCCTCCTACCTGCGTCTGAAGAACCTCTCGCTCTCCTACCAGCTGCCGCAGTCGCTCCTCAAGAAGACCGGCTTCATCCAGGGCGTGAAGTTCTCGGTAGTGATGCGCAACCTCTGGACCCTCACCAACTACACCGGTTACGACCCCGAGATCGACGGTTCGATCATCTACGGTATGTATCCGAATACCCGTCAGTACTCTTTCGGTCTGGAGCTCGTATTCTAACAATTAACGAACGATTAATATAAACAGCTATATGAAAAAATTAATGAAAATTACACTGCTACTGCTCCTGACCGGCAGCATGGCAAGCTGTAATCTCGATAAATATCCCGCCGGAGACGCGATTCCGGAAGAGCAGGCGTTCACCACGTTCAAGGACGCCACTCAGTTCCGTCTTTCGATCTATTACTTCGCCCGCCAGTGCTTCTCGTCCTACACGGTCATCCCGGTGAATATCCAGGGAGAAGGCGTGAACGCTACGCTGGACTACGGTAACAACATGGGCTTCCAGTACAACTGGACGTTCGCTGACAACGACGGCTACGTAGAACAAGTATGGACCTACAGCTACGGCGGTATATACCAGCTCAACTACTTCATCCAGAAGGCTCAGGAACTCATCGAGAAGGACAAGGACCTCGACGAGAACGCCGAAAACAAGATGACCGAGGCCGAACTCGAAGAGCTCAACCTCTACATCGGCGAGGCCAAGCTGTTCAGGGCCATGATCAACCACCAGCTGGCTACGTTCTATTGCAAGGACTACACTCCCGAATCGGCTACCACCGACTGGGGTATCATCCTGACCGACAAGCCGGACGTCAGCGCAAGGAACAAAAGGTCGACCCTTTTCGAAACCTATGAGTTCATCAACGAAGACCTCACCGCCGGTAAGGAAGCTCTGGAGCACTACTACAATGAGCTCGGCAAAGCCAAGCAGCCCTACTACCTCACTCCGCTGACGGCTCAGTGCCTCGAAGCGAAGGTGTTGCTCCATACCCACAAATACGAAGAGGCAGCCAAAGTCGCAGCCGCTATCGCCGACGCATCGATCCTTCTGAGCGATGCGAAAGCTTTCGCCGACATGTGGAAGAACAACCCGAACGAGGGCAGTGAGATTCTCTTCCAGTTCTATGCGAGCCTCAACGAGGGTCGTTCGGCCTACGGTACGCTCTTCATGTCCGACCCGTACAACGACGGCAAACAGGTGAACCCCTTCTACCTCCCCTCGGCATGGATGATCAACCAGTACAGCAGCGACGACATCCGTCTGTCGGCCTACTTCGCGTCGATGCCCGTGCTGATCGGTACCTCGGTTTATTCCGGCGTAAGGGTGATCTCGAAATATCCGGGTAACCCCGCTCTCAACACCACTGCAAACACCAACGAACTCATGCAGAACGTGCTGGTTTACCGTAGCGCCGACTTCGTACTCATCGCAGCCGAAGCCTACGCAATGGCGGGAGACGTGAGCAACGCCAACCTCTATCTCAAGAAACTGCAGACCGCACGTATCAAGGACTATGAATACGAGGACTACAGCTCGACGGACGAGGTACTCGACGTCATCAAGACCGAGCGTTTCAAAGAGATGTTCATGGAGGGCAACCGCATCGCCGACCTCAAGAGGTGGGGCGAACCGATGGACCGTACCGCTCAGGACCCGCAGTCGTCCACGCTGGTAGTATCCAACGGTCTGTACCTCAACATCCCCGCTTCGGACTATCGTTTCGTATGGCCGATTCCGCAGTCCGAAAAAACGTCGAACCCCAGTATAGCCGACCAATTGAACTGGTAATAATACGGTTAAGTTAATCAATCAACGATCATGAAATACATTAAAGTAATATTCTTAAGCATATTGGGAGCCGCGGTACTCTCCTCCTGCGAGAAAAAACCGACGGATTTCGGCCCCGGCACCGGGGAGGTTAACTTCGGAGAGACTTCGATCACGGTAAAAGAGAACTCCGGTCTCTTCACGCTGCCGATCGATCTGACCGGTACCCCCGGCGGATATCCTGTGACCGTCAACATCGCCGCTTCGGGCGTCGACAATATCGACGACGTACTGCTCATCACCTCGACCACCATCAAGATCACGGAGAAAAACAATTCGTTCGTACAGATGGTTCCCGTATGGAGGCCCGAGAGCAACGACGACTACACGGTAACCCTTACCATCGAAAGCGTCAACGGCGCCAACATCGGTACGAAAAACACCTGCAACGTGACGATCGAAAACGTACTGGCAGTACAGTACGGTATGTACACCTTCAAGACGCCGAACGGCGATCCGTCGGAATGGACCCTGATTCTCAGGGAAGGTGCCAACGGAACCTACATCATGGAGAACATGTTCGACGCCGGCGATTCGCCGAAACTCGTAGGTGCCTTCGATCCGGAAACGATGCAGCTCTCCTTCGACGGTCGCGTAAACGGCTTCGGAGACCAGAACTTCAACGGTTCGTTCGGCTGGGGACAGCGCGGTACCAACTACCTCGCATTCCAGTTCGCTCCGGTTCCGATGGTATTCGAAGTGAACGAAAACATGGAGCTCGACTCCACGACTGCGCAGTTCGCATTCATTCTTCTCGTTCTGGATGATGCCGGTTCCAGCATCATCGACCAGCAGACGTTGGCATCCTTCAACGGTGGTTTCTGCACCTACGAAGGTCTCGACAACGGTCCTACCTGGCCTTTCGAATAGGGTGCGACCACTCCTATAAACACAACACCGGCGGGAAATTCCCGCCGGTGTTGTGTTTTCCGTCCTGTCCTGTCCTGTCCTGTCCTGTCCTGTCCTGTCCTGTCCGAGCGCCGGACGAATAGGCTCCGGCGTCCTCCCACCTCAGGATAAGCAGGGAACCGGCCCGGTCCCCTTTTCTACGCTTCCGTTTAACGAGATGCCCGCACCGCAAGGCTATTCTCCTCGCAAGGATCGAACCGGAACGGAGTGCCTTTGAAACGAATCGAACCGCACCGACGTCCCGAATCCCCAGCCGACGCATTTCCATCGGCATTGTCCGGGAAAATCGCCCGCAACAACTTCCGAAAAGCGGAATGGCCCGCCCCCCCAAGGCTATTCTCCTCGCAAGGATCGAACCGGAACGGAGTGCCTTTGAAACGAATCGAACCGCACCGACGTCCCGAATCCCCAGCCGACGCATTTCCATCGGCATTGTCCGGGAAAATCGCCCGCAACAACTTCCGAAAAGCGGAATGGCTCGCATCGCAAGGCAGTTCTTTTCCAGACGCTCCGTCGCCCTTCGACCACTTACGCGCTCCTCTAACCCCAACGAGGCTGTACGACAACCGCCTCGCACACGACCGACATCATCCGCCGACAGCCTTCACCCTCCCCTCCTCACGCCATCCTGCTTCCTGCACAATCCCATTCCGGCATTCCCGTTCGATTCGGCAGGACGAGAAGCCCGCCGCACGGCGGGCGACCGCAACACCGCACGGCAGGCAACTGCAACATCGCACGGCAGGCAACTGCAACATCGGATTTCCGTTCGGCAAGAGAACCGCCGCCCTTCTCCCTGCGGCGGGCAGAGGCCCGGCACCGCCATAAATAATTGGAAGGAACCATGTTTCTTTCGACCGAAATGCCTACATTTGCGATACCGTTGCATACCGGCACGGAGAGGTACAAACCCGAACAGCAGTAACATTCACTACTAATTAATCATGGATAACACAATCACCAACAGGGCAGCGGACAACATCAGGATCCTGTCTGCGGCAATGGTCGAAAAAGCAAAATCGGGACACCCGGGCGGCGCCATGGGCGGAGCCGACTTCATCAACATCCTCTACTCGGAGTTCCTGAACTACGATCCCGAAAGGCTCGATTACCCGTTCCGCGACCGTTTCTTCCTCGATCCGGGACATATGTCGCCGATGCTCTATTCGGTGCTCGCCCTGACCGGCGCCATGCCCGCCGAGGAACTGAAGAACTTCCGCCAGTGGGGAAGCCATACCCCCGGCCACCCGGAAGCCGATCTGGCTCACGCGATAGAGAACACCTCCGGTCCGCTCGGCCAGGGACATGCCATGGCAGTCGGTGCCGCCATTGCCGAACGATTCCTCGTGGCACGCTTCGGTGAGTGGATGGCTCACAAAACCTATGTCTACATCTCCGACGGCGGTATCCAGGAAGAGGTGGCGCAGGGCGTAGGCCGCATGGCCGGCCTGCTCGGACTGAGCAACTACATCATGTACTACGACGCCAACAACGTGCAGCTCTCGACCACCGTCGAGGAGGTGATGAACGAGGACATCGCGGGCAAATACCGCGCATGGGGTTGGAATGTGATCAACATCGACGGCCACGATGCCGACCAGATACGCGAAGCCCTGAAGGCCGCCAACGAGGAGCGCGAACGTCCGACCCTCATCATCGGCAAGACCGTGATGGCCAAGGGCGCATGCGGTGCCAACGGCGAAAACTTCGAGAATAAGGTATGCACCCACGGACAGCCCCTCTCTGCTGCCGGTGCGGACATACACGCGACCATCGCCAAGCTCGGCGGCAACCCCGACGAGCCGTTCGCGATCTTCCCCGAAAGCCGCCAACTGTACGAAGCCCGCGCGAAAGAGCTGCGCAACTGGGCGGACGGCATGAAAGAGGTGGAAGCGAAATGGCGTCGCGAGAATCCGGAACTCGCCGGGCGACTCGACTCGTTCCTGAGCGGCAAACTCCCCGAAATAGACTTCGACGCGATAGATCCCGGCAAAGACGCAGCTACCCGGGCCGCATCGGCCAAAGTACTCGGCGTATTCGCCGAAAAGATCGGCAACATGATCGTAGCCTCGGCCGACCTCAGCAACTCCGACAAGACCGACGGCTTCCTCAAGAAGACGAAAGCGTTCGCCAAGGGCGATTTCTCGGGACAGTTCCTGCAGATGGGCGTCAGCGAATTCACCATGGCCTGCATCATGAACGGTATGGCTCTGCACGGCGGTGTGATCCCCGCTTGCGGTACCTTCTTCGTCTTCTCCGACTACATGAAACCCGCCATTCGCCTGTCGGCCCTCATGAGGCTGCATGTCATTTACATCTGGACGCACGACTCGTTCCGCGTAGGCGAGGACGGTCCCACGCACCAGCCCATCGAACAGGAGGCACAGATCAGGCTCATGGAGCATGTACACAACCACCGGGGCGAACGGTCGATGGTGGTACTGCGTCCGGCCGACGGACCGGAAACGGTTGCCGCCTGGAAGTTCGCCATCGAAGAAGAGCGTCCCGTAGCCCTCATCCTCTCGCGCCAGAACATCAAGGATCTGCCCGGCGACCGCAAAACCGAGGCGAAAAAGCTGAATAAGGGTGCCTACGTGGTAGCCGACGCCGCACAGCCCGACATCCTCCTCATCGCCGACGGTTCGGAAGTTTCCACGCTGGCCGACGCCGCACAATTGCTGGCCGAAGAGGGTATCTCGGCACGTATCGTATCCGTCCCCTCGGAAGGATTGTTCCGCGACCAGGGGGCCGCATACGTCAAAGAGATCCTGACGCCGGGCATCCCGCGCTACGGCCTCACTTCCGGCCTGCCGGTGAACCTCCGCACCCTCGTGGGTGACGAAGGATTCATCCACGGGCTCAACCACTTCGGTTACTCCGCACCGTACAAGGTACTCGACGAAAAGTTCGGTTACAACGGCCCCAGCGTCGCTACCGAAGTGAAGGAGTTCCTCAAAGGCCTCAAATAAGGACTAAGGAGATACTCACGACAGAGAAAGGAAGGACCTCGGTCCTTCCTTTCTGTTTTCGGGCGCCTGTACCGCTCCCATACGAGGCCCTCCGGCGCAACACCCGTTTCCGCACACACCCCTTCTTCTCCACTCCGGAAACTCCCGGGAGGATATTCCCTACACCGGAAATTCCGCACCTTGCCCCTCTTCCGTGCGAAGACCCTGCATTCCGAATCGCGCCCCCACCCGATGCAATCATCACGGCCGCTACTCCGGAAACGTATTCCGACCGAAAGCCACGCGGCCTCTTCCCCCCGGAAGAAGCGATTCGCAGGGCTCAGGCGACAGCGGAAAGGCAGACGGGGTAAAAGATACTACCCTTCGCGGGGTGCTCCGACCTGCCGAGAGAAGATTACCATCAGAATCGATTCAGGCTTGAACCGGAACTCGTCCCGGAAGCACTTGCTTCCCATCCGGGTAAGCAGGGATAACCATTCGCAGAATGAGCCGACACGGCTCGTTCCCCGACACAGATAACCATCGCACTGGCACGGCCCGAATCGTTCTCCGGTCCGCACCGCGGATACCGCCCTATCCGGAACGGCAGGAAAATGCCGCCCCATTTGCAGGGACAACCATTCGCAGAATGAGCCGATACGGCTCGTGTCCCGACACGAACTTGCCCGAAAACGGCAATCCGGCTTCGGCCGGAATATACGCGAGGTCGGAACGAGGCACGAAAAAGGGACCGATTCGACATCGATCCCTTTCCTTATTTCATTGATTGCACAGGTTTCTCTACACTTTGAGCCACCATGCCCCTCCCTGTGTTCGGGCAGATGCTTTTCCGGACAACACGACGGACGCCCGTCCGCAGTCCCGCTTACCGCAGGTTGCTGCTGATGATCTGCAGGAACTCCTGACGCGTATTCTGGTTCTTGAGGAAAGCGCCGGTGAAAGCCGAGGTAGTCGTCACGGAATTCTGCTTCTGGATGCCGCGCATCTGCATGCAGGTGTGGGCCGCCTCGATGACCACCGCCACTCCCAGCGGATCCAACGCCTCCTGGATGCAGTCGCGTATCTGCACCGTGAGCCGTTCCTGCACCTGAAAGCGACGGGCGAAGCACTCCACCACCCGTGCCACTTTGGAAAGCCCCGTGATGTAACCGTTGGGAATATAGGCCACGTGCGCCTTGCCGTAGAACGGGAGCATGTGGTGTTCGCACATGGAGTAGAGTTCGATATCCTTCACGACCACCATGTGCCGGTAATCCTCCTGGAACTTGGCCGAAAGCAGAATCTCTTTCGGGTCCTCGCCGTAGCCCTTCGTGAGGAAAGTCATCGCTTTCGCAACCCGCTCGGGGGTCTTCAGCAAACCCTCCCGCGAGGTGTCTTCACCCAGCAGTTCGAGTATTCTTTTATAGTGAACGGCGAGCTCCTCCACCGTCTGCACGTCGTATTTGTCTTCCCTCTCGTACAACTTATCCATCTCCGTCATTGCGTTTGGTTTGCAAAGGTATGATATTTTCCGATGCTATAAAAGCCGTTCCGTGCGCGAATCCTCCGTCAGTCGCATATTCGCCCAGTCCAGTCCGCTCAGCAGCACCGCGCCCGACCGGGCGCCCGGCTCGAAGCCCCCCAACCGGTGCTCCATTCCCAAGGCCCGCGCACCGTTCTCCGTAGCCCAGCCGAGCAGCTCCTCGAGCGGGACGGCGCCCAGTGCACGCAGCTCTGACACCATATCCAACATCGTATTCGACGCAAGCGAGTCGGTTCCCACGGCGATCCGCACCCCTTTTCTGCGCAGCATCTCCACGGGCGGCGACAAGCGGGAGATGTAGCGGTTGGAACCGGGACAGAGCACCCACGTCGCCCGACCGGAAAAGTGATCCTCTATCCGCTCCACATCCTCCTCCGTCACGCAGCAGGCATGCACCAACAGCACATCCCGATCGGCCGGCACCGACGCCACGATACGCGCGGCAGGCGAGCCGTAAGCTGCAAAATCCACCGCCGTACCACGCTGCGCATACCAGGCGGCCAGCTCTCCCCGTCCCTCGAAGAGCTCGCGCTCGGCCGGACTCTCCATGAAATGCACCGAGAGCGGACCGTCGCCCCATGCAACAGCTGCACGGAACGCCTCCTCCTGCAGGGAGTAGGTCGAATGCGGAGTGACCGAACAGGAGAGTCCGTATGCCCCGGCACGTTGCGCCAACGCCTCCATCCCCTGCGCCGAAACGACACCCAATCCGAAAAGTTCGAGAAAATTCCGATACTCCACTTCGCTCCCCGCCTTAAGGGCGAACGTAGAGTCGCCGTTGCAGATATCGCCGACACCCCCGACCCCCTGCCGCCACAACCGGCGGTCGGCCTCCGCAGCCGCCTGCAGTCGCTCTTCCGGGCTTTTCACTTCGCGCACGTTCCCCATGCTGCGGGCAAAAGCCGTAAAACCGCCGCCCGGGGGAATGGCGCCTTCCAGATGGGAAAGTTCCAGATGACAATGGGCGTCGACCAGGTCGGGAATGAGAATGCCGTTATAGAACTCGACCTCCGCACAGGCATCCAGCCTGCCAGGGACCTCCACACCCGCCACCCGGCCGTCACTCGACCACGAGACTATCGCATTGCGGAGCAACGAGCGGCGATGGTACACGTAATGGGCGGCGAGCCGCCTTCGGAGCGTAGTATTCTTCATATTCCCTATCCTCTATCATCAACCGGTAGGTATATTCGCGGGCCAATATCTGCCGGGCCTCTGCCAAAGGCGGCT
The DNA here is from genome assembly GCA_910577285.1 of uncultured Rikenellaceae bacterium. Classification (GTDB taxonomy): domain Bacteria; phylum Bacteroidota; class Bacteroidia; order Bacteroidales; family Rikenellaceae; genus Tidjanibacter. Next base: position 154,531 of record CAJTLO010000004.1, read on the forward strand.
GGTTGACGACCACCAACGAATCGATCGTAAGGTGCATCCGCCGCGGATTCGCAGGATAGTTACCGAACCGGATGACCAGTTCGGCGACGTTATCATCGCCCGAAAGCACCACATTGTGTTTCACGCGCCGTCCGACGAGCATGCGCAGCGTCGAACTCGACCGGGTGAGGCTGTCGGCCGTCAGCAATACGTGACGGTTGGTCAGAGCGTGGTTTTTGTCGAGCGAATCCACATGGTAATAATACGTTATGTCTATCTTACCCGACGTCTCTTCCAGCGGTACCCGTACCGTCAGCGCTGCCGAATCGGCAAGGCGCCGCACCGCAATGAGCGAATCGCGGAACACCTCGCGGCGGCTGACCGCATAGGCCGTGCTGTCGATCACCTCCAGGATACGTACACGCTGCTCCACGGCCCGCAGCTCGCTCTCCAGCTTGGCGATCGCCGTTTCGACCAGATCGGTCAGGCGGAAACTCTTCCGCTTCGTGGCCTCGGTGATGGTCTGCTTGAAATCCTCCACCGTATAGCCGTAACGCCCTATCAACGGGGCGTACACATCCACGCTGTCGAGCGGCAGGTTCATATTGTAACGCTCCATATAGGCGTTCTGGAGATACATGTCCCGAAAGATGTCGGCGAGCGTCGCCTCCGGTATCTGCTTGTAGCTCCTGCATGAAACGAGCAGCCCCGCCAGGCATGCCAGCGCCAGCCCCCATCTATAACCTATTCTCCTCATAACCTTACGGACCGTTTGGGTATCATTCTCGATACCGTCACCCTGTTTATTATCCATGTCACACCCATCGCGGCAGCCGCGATGGCCACTATATCCCAGAATTGTACGACCACGGGATAGGCATCGACCAGAAACGAGGCCGCACCGATGCGGATCACCCCGAAATGCTGCTGCACGAGGGCGAAGAGGAGTCCCACGACCAATCCGCCGGCCGTTCCCAGTCCGCCGATCAGCATCCCCTCCTCCACGAAGATACGCCGCACGAAACCCACGTCGGCCCCCATCGTAAAGAGGGTCCGGATATCGGGACGCTTATCGATAATGAGCATTACCAACGAACCGATGATCGAAAAGGAGGCGATCACCAGCACCAGCAGGCTGATGAAGAAGATGCCCAGCTTCTCCAGCTTCATGATACGGTACATGGAGGCTTTCTGCTCGTACCGCGTCATCACCCGGAACTCGTCGCCCAGCCCTTCGGCCAGCTTCCGTCGGACGCTCTCCGGCCTGCCGTCCGTCCTGACGGCCACGGCGGAGGCTTGGCCCGGATAATCCAGCAACCCCTGCGCGAACCCGAGGGTACTGAGCAGGTAGGTTCCGTCCGTTTCGGCATCGAGCCGAAAGATGCCCGCCGGAAAGAGGCCCTCCGTCCGGTAACCGTCGATCGGCAACAGCGACGAATACTCCCCGCGTCGCACCGTATAGACATTCAACGGATCGTACAGGGCGGTCTTCACGCCCAAATCGTAGGCGAGTCCCTGTCCGACGACCGCCTGCTCCATATCGCCGAACCGCAGCTCGTAATCGCCGTAAGCGATGGTTTCCCGCACGGGCACCACCTCCGCATAGCGATCGTCCACCCCGCGCAGCCGCGCAGCCTTCTGCCGCCCGCGGTACTCCAGCAACACGCTCTCCTCCAACAGGAAGGAGTATGCCGCCACCCCCGACTCCGCGAAGACGGCCTCGTCCAGAGCCTCCATGTCGAACACCTTGCCTTCGGCCGGCACCACGATCAGTTCCGGATCGAAGACCCCGTACATGCTCTTCACCAACCCGTCGAAACCGTTGAACACCGAGAGCAGGATGACCATGGCCGCGACCGGCACCCCCACCGCGAAGATGCTCACCCTCGATATGATGTTGATCACCGAGAGGGAGTTGCGGGAGGAGAGATACCTGCGTGCGAAAAGCGAAGATATGCGACCCACGACGGTTCTGCTACTTCAGGAGGTTGTCTATGTTCTCGATATACTCCAGCGAATCGTCCAGAAAGAACGCCAGTTCGGGCACCGTCCGCAACTGGTTGCGGATGCGGGTCCCCAGCGCCTTGCGGATGCGCCATTCGTTGCCTCCGATACCGTCCATCACCTCCGCGCTCCGCTCGAAGGGAAACACGCTCAGGTAGACCTTCGCATATCCCAGGTCGGGACTCATGCGCACCGAAGTCACCGTCACCATCACCCCCCGTACCAGGTCGGCGGCCTCGCGGGTGAAGATGTCGCTGATATCTTTCTGTATCTGTTTCGCTACTTTGCTCTGTCTTGTCGATTCCATGTGTTTGTATTCCGTTATTCTTTTCACGGCAGCACGCCCGCCGCCGCTCCTCTCTCTTTCCTATTGCGCCTCTTCCGTCGCTCGCACCTCCGGGCCGGCCTCTTCCGCCTGCTGCTGTGCCTGCCGGGCCTCCCGTTTGGCGATGATCCGCGCATACCACGGCGGCGGAAGCGGCGTATGGGGCCTGTCGCCCAGACGGTAGTAAAAGCCGAGCGACACGGCGATGTTGTCGAGCGGCGAACGAACCGGATTTCCGGCATACACGGCGCTGTTGCGCATGATGTCGCCGTAACTGAAGTAATACCGCCCCTCTATCAGCAACTCCCAGCGCCCCATGACCACATTGAGACCGACTCCGCCGAGCAGCCCGTAACCGAGCGGATTGTCCCTCACCAGAGTCATATGGTAGGGCCCCTCCGAAACGGAGCTCCCCCTCTTCACCCACTCGTATGCGCTGAGGTTGTACGATGCCCACACGCCGGCATTCAGGAAGACCCGCAGCCGGTTATCGTTGAAATTCATGTGGATGTGCCATATCAGCGGCAGGTTGACAGTATTGTACACCCGGCGGGTGTAGTCCTGCGAGTCGAGGCGCGTCTGCACCTGATAGGCTCGCTGCAGAAACTCCAGCTCCGCCCCGATGGCACCGATATACCTTACCTTGCCGTAATATTTCCACTGCACGCCGGCCGACCAGGTTCCCCACACCCATTTCATGGGATACCACGAAACGGGAGCGAAACGCCCGTAACCGAGCCCCCATCCGCCCCGCGCACCGATGTAGTGCTGCGCACGGGCCGGCAGTACGAAGACTGCGCACAGCGTCGTGAGTATGACTATTCTTGCGATCCTCTTTTTCATCGACGATATGTAACGGCCCCCGGGCCGTAAATTACTCTTTCTTTTCTCTGTCCGAACCCTCCGCACAACCGTCAGAACCCTCTGTCGAAGGCGCCTCCGACATTGCCGGTATTGAACGCACCGGTCGGATTGAATGCGCCTCCGGCGTTCCTGTTGCGCTGCGCAGGCTGCTGTTGCTGCTGCTGGCGGGATTTCTTGATACGCTCTTCGATCAACCGCTCGGCCCGCAGCAACTCCTGTTTGCGAAGCTGCTCGCGTATATCTCCGATCTCCACCGGTCGGAACAGGGCGGCCATATCCACCGTAATTTCAATGTCCCAGTTGGCCTTCATGGCGATCAGCTCGTTCCCCGAATCGGGCACGTAGATCTCCACCCGTTCGGGCTGCCTGTGAAGAAGCAGGTCGCCCGTATCCCACTTCCCGTTTCCGTTCACATCCTCGATGACACGCAGTTTGACATCGCCCGGATTGACGTAGCGAAACACATACTGTCCCGTCGTAACCCCCTTCCGCTCCTGCAACAAGGAGTTCTTGTCGCTGAGCAACTGAAGGATATAGCGGCTGGTATCGCTCTTTCCCCGGACGTTCACCGTGAGCGTTCCGAACTTGTCGGGCGAGAGGATCGAGAAGTCGGTCTTGATCGAGTCGTTGCGCTGCCCGGCCACATCGAGAAACACGCTGTCGGGAATGACGAGCCGGTACTTCTCCGACGGCATCCATTGCGCCGACAGCACCCACTTGCGTATGTCCGACGAGTCGCGCCGCAGATCGTAGCGTACGCGATACATCTCCTCCCCCTGACCGAAACGCACGAGCGAAATGCGGCTGCTGTCCATCTCCACGAGCGGGTAGTCGAAACTGATCGTCACGTTGTTCTCCGGATTGATCTCGCCGCGAGCACTCAGGTTGTACTTGAAAGGATTGGGCTTTTGGGGCGGCGTGTAGGGTTCTCCGTCCCGCTCGGCGCGGGCACGCTCCTTCTCCTCTTTCTCCCGTGCACGCTCCTCCTCCTTGCTCTCGATGTATTTCCAGAAGAGTTTCAGTTTATCGGTATTCTGCACGAGCCGGTTGATGCTGTCGTGCTTGAGATAGGAGATGCGGCCGGTGATGGTGTCGGGCAACTCCTCCCCCGGCACGTTGAGCCACAGACTGATGGTATCCCGCCCGGGCGACACGTATTCGGTGATGATCCGCGACGAATCGATGCCGTCCAGCACGAGCGTGTCTATCTGCGGATACGGGGCGTTGAAATAGAGCTCTATCTTGTGCTGGAGAGGACGTTTCTGTTCGGCCAGGTTCTGCCGCCGGAACTGCCGGTCGGTGAACATGCGGATGTAGAGCTGCGGTTCGGCCGTCATGTAGTGACGGGTGGTATCGTACCACACCAGGAACTCCGGCTGGTCGGCGGGGTTGAATACGCCTTCGAGGAACCCGATCTTGTCCTCTCCCGGCTCATAGGCGAAATTCCCGTTGGTATCCTCGATGGCATACACGCGGTAGTCGATCGGCTTGAGGTTCTGGGCGATAAAAATACCGTTATTCTCCGCCCGGGCGATCACGGAGGGCTGCACATTGAACACCGTCGAATCGAACGCCGGCAACGAGTCGGGCCGCAGGGGATCGGAGAGCCGCAGGAACGGTTCGCGCATGAAGGCCGAATCGGCCGCATCGTAGAAAAAGATGAGCGTCTTCTTCACGCTGTCCTTTTTGTAGGCATCCACCGTATAGCCCGACATGAACATCGAATCGATCTGAGGCCCGGTGGAGAAGACATACCGGAAGCCGTTGAGCGGATTCCCCTCGTTGTTGTCGCGGACACTGCTGCCGAAGTTGAGCGCATAGGTGGTGTTGGGTTTCAGCGTATCGAGAATATCGATCTGTATGCCCCGCCCCTTGACGAGTAAGGTGGGATTCCTCTTCATTTTCGGCGAGGAGAAGAACTCCTTCTGCTGATCCTTGAGCTGTACGTATTCGTCGAAGGCGACGTAGATGCGCGTCCCCGTGAAGTTCGTCGTATTGAAAGCGGGCGTAGCCCCCATGACGTTGGGCGGCAGGGTATCTTTCGGTCCCCCCTGCGGGGAGCCGATGTTGGCACAACGCCAGAAAAAGGCGGAACTGAAAAGCATCAGCGCCGCTATTCGCAACCATGTCTTACCGTGTAGGATACCTCTCATCCGCGTACCGATCCTAAAAATTATCCATTCATTCCCGCTTCAAAACGCCCCGGTCGTGCCTCGCCTTCCGCCTTCGGACGACCGGCGCCCCACGCTCCCGGGCTGCGGCGAACCCTACCGTCCCGCTTCGGCCGCCGACACATCGGGCCGTTCCACCACCACCGTCCAGATGCCCGACGTCCACTTGTCGCCCGCACTGTTGAGGTTGACCGACAAGGTCTGTTCGGCCTCTACCGGATTCTCCGTAAGGTCGAGGAAGCCGTAGGCATAAATCTTGTTCTCGGCCTCCTGCGCGGGATCGTCGCAGAGCACCAGCATCACCTTGCTGTCGGTGAGCAGCATCGTCAGGCGGTTGTCCTTCCACACCCCCTCGACATCGTACGGGAACTCGACGTACTCGTCGGAATTCTTCTCTTCCTTCCTCTCGGCTCTGCCCGAGGCGGCCTGCTCCCACGAAGTCACCCTTCCGTCGTTGGCCTTGTCGAATCCGTAGTAGGCGTAACACTTGGCCGAAGTCATCAGCTCGGAGGTATAGGAGCCTACCGGGAAGACGGCGGGCGTGATCCGAAGCTGCGTCCGGATAGGGATGTGGACCTCCCCGTAACCGTAAAACTTCCAGGGCTGTTTGACCACCGGTTCGCTCATGCCCTCCTTCCAGTCGAGCGGAGCGAATTTGATGGTGACATACATGTTGGCCAGCCCGGCAACGACATTGGCGTTGCCCGTAGCCCACATGGGATAGCGGGTATCCGCCACCAGGAGCATGACCGGCGTCGTGGCGAACTGCAGGTCGAACACGTTGTTCGCCTCGCCCGACGGCTCCGCCGCCATATCGTAACTGCGCGTGCGCGAAGGATCGCCCACAGCGGTGACGATGCCCGCCCGCGCATTTTCGATGGAAGTGACCTCCCACTCGTCCGGGTCCACGAAAAAAGCGTATACCTTGGCCGTGGTCAACGGAATGGGTTCCTTCTCGCTCTTACGCTCCTGCCACGTCACCGTGAGCCGGTAGTCGCACCCCACCACGGGTTTCCGACACGAAACGGCAGCCAGGCAAGCCGCCGCGCACAATACCGATACCGCCCAAAAACCTTTTCCCATCGCTTCAGACCTCCCCGTTCTGCACCGCGGCCTGCCTTGCAAGCAGTTCTTCACGGAGCTCTTCGACCGTCTTTCCCAAAACGGGATGCACCTTCTCCGGCGCGATCTCCACGAGCGGAGCGAGCACGAAATCACGCTCCTGCATGAGCGGGTGCGGCAGTTTCAGGCGAGGGGTGTCCATCACCCGATCGTCGTAAAAGAGGATGTCGATATCGATCATGCGCGACGAATAGGGTTCGCCCGTACGCGCCTTTTCCGCGGCTTCGGCGCCCCGGTCGCGCCCCAGGCGCTCCTCGATCTCCTGCACCGCCACGAGCAGCTCCTCGGGCGAAAGGTCGGTATCGACCACCATCGCCTGGTTCTTGAAATCGCTCTCCGCGGCGAAGCCCCATGCCTCGCTCTCGTAAACGTGCGAACAGCGCAACACGATGCCTATTCCGGCATTGATCAATTGCTGCGCCTGCCGCAGACGCGGTTTCACATCGCCTATGTTACCGCCTGTTATAATGATAGCCCTTGCCATTTCCGAACAATAATCTTCATTCATTTTCCGGCTTCTCCCGCCGGCTTCCGCCGCCGCGCGTCCCGCGGCTCACTGCCTGTGCCCGATCAGCTTGCTCACCGAAAGGGCATAATGCGTGAACACGATCTTCGCATTGCCGTTCTGGCCGATATGCAGCAACGCGGTACGAGTCTGCTCGACCAACTGCTCGATGTTGCCGTTCCCGATGAACGGGGCGAACTTCACGCAGAACTCCCGTTCCCGTCCCCAAAGATAGGATATATTTCCCATTCCGGCCGAAAGCATGTAACTTTCCCTCAGCATAGAAGCGGTATACCGGAAAAACCGTTTCTGGGCTTCACGGCCCAGCGAGGCCATGTTCTCGGCCCAACCCAGCAACTCCAGATGGCGGTCGTTGTAGCTGAAGCGCATCAGACTGGTGAAGTTGTCGAAATCCTCTCCCGCCTCCTCGTCGCTCCGCCCGGCCAGGTTCCGCAGCGCCACCATGTCGCCTCCGGCCAATCGGGCCAGTGCGGCGGCTTTGTCCGCCTCCACGCCGGCACCCGCCAGCCACTCCTCCATGACTTCCGTACCGAGCGGGGGCACCCCGACCTCCTGTACGCGGGAGAGAATGGTGGGCAGAAGCTGCTGCGGCGCAGCCGACACCAACAAAAAAAGCGTCTTGTCCCACGGCTCCTCCAGAATCTTCAGCAGACCGTTCGACGCCTCGACGCCCATCTTCTCCGGCAGCCACAGCACCACCGTCTTGTACTCCGCCTCGAACGCCTTGAAGGAGAGCTTGCGGATGATCTCGTCCGCCTCGCGTTTGGCGATCAACCCCTGCTGATTGTCCAGCCCCAGCCGACCGTACCACTGCTGCTCGTCGAAGTACCCTCCCGTAGCATGCACGGCCTCTCGCCACTGCGGCAGAAAGGCATCGCTCATGGGCTTCTGCGAACCGCCCTTGGAGGAGTTGACCGGAAAGACGAAGTGTACGTCGGGATGCACCAGACCGGCCATCTTCACGCACGAGGGACACACGCCGCAACTGTCGCCGTTGCGGCGGGCCGTGCAGTTGATATACTGCACATAGGCGAGCGCCAGAGGCAATCCGCCCCGACCGCTGTCGCCCGAAAAGAGCTGTGCATGGCCGATGCGCCCCTCATCGACGCTCCGGCGCAGCATCGCTTTCACCTCCTGCTGCCCTATGACATCCGCAAACTTCATCTTCTTTCTTTCGTTTTCCGCCCCTTGCCGGCTCTCCGGCAAAGGGCGCACCGCCCTCCGAGGGGCAGCGCCACGACGTTTTCGGAACCTACCGTCCCGTCGATCCGAAACCGCCCGCCCCGCGAACCGTATCCGAAAGCGCCTCCGTCAGTTCCCACTCCACACGCTCGTGACGGGCAACCACGATCTGGGCGATCCGCTCGCCGGGCTTGATCCCGAAAGGCGTATCGGAGAGATTCACGAGGATGACCTTGATCTCTCCCCGGTAATCGGCATCCACCGTCCCCGGAGCATTGAGCACCGTCACTCCGTGCTTCGCGGCCAGTCCGCTCCGCGGACGCACCTGCATCTCGTATCCCGCGGGCAGTTCGACGAAGAGCCCCGTGGGAACGAGGGCCCGCCCCAGGGGAGCCAGCACGATCTCCTCCGCAATATCCGCCCGCACGTCCATGCCGGCGGCGAGCGGCGTTTCATAGCTCGGCAACTCGTATGCCGACTTATTGATAACTCTAACGACCATACTTCCGTAATCTTGTGCCGCTCCCGGGAATCAGCGTCCGCGACGGACGACCGACCTTGCCAGACCGACGAGATCGATCCGCTCCCTTCGGACGGCATAACCTGCAAATATAACGATTAACGCCAGATATATCAAATACCTCAACCACGGCGTCGCACCGCCGCACAACAGCCCGACACCGTAGAGTCCGGCCCCCAGAAGCGCATACCCGCCGATCCGCTTCAGATCGTAAGGTACGGGACAATGCTTCCGGTTGAGCAGGTAGCTGAGCACCACCATCACCGACTCGCACACCAGCCGCGCGAGAGCGGCTCCCACGTATCCCAGCGTCGGCACGAGCAGCACATTGAACACCACCGTGAACAGCAGTCCCGTACCGGTCACATAGATGGCATATTTCGTAGCCCCGGTCTGCTTGTACCAGAAAGAGAGGTTCAGCACGATCCCCGACAGCATGTTGGAGAGCAGCACGACGGGCAGTATCCACACCCCCTCGCGGAAGTCGCGGCCGAGGATCAGCGCGAAAAGGTCGCGGAAGAGGGCGATGAAAAGGAAGATGAAGATGGATACGACGATGAAGTATTTCATGGCTTCCGCATTGGTCCTGCGGAAATCGTCGCCCTTGAACTCGGCCAGGAAGAAAGGTTCGGCGGCCAGGCGGTACATGGAGGTGAAGAGCGTCATCACCACGCCCAGCTTGACGACCGCCCCGTAGACGCCCAACTGCCCCAAGGCATATGCTCCGCCGCCCGGCGTGAGCCACAGCACCATCTGCCGATCGATGAACTCGTTGGCCGTACCGGCGATTCCGCTCAGCAGCAGGGGCAACGAATAGAGCAGCAGGCTGCGGGCGAACTTGCGGTCGATGCGCGGCGCCACGCCCTCGCACATGGGCAGGACGAGGAGCAGCGTCACGGCGCTCGCCGCGAGGTTGGCCGCGAAGACATAACCCGGCCCCATCGCCGGATCGTACATCCATGCGAGGAATCCGCGGCCGGCCAGGGAAGGCAGCCACCCGTAGAAGAAGAAGCAGAGGACGAGGTTCACCACCACCGAAACGAGACGCAACAGGACGTACCGTCCCGCCTGCGCCTGCTCCCGGAGCCGGGCGAACGGAATGGCCGTTATCGCGTCGAGGGCGACGATGGCTCCCGTCATCCATATATAGGACGGATGCTCGGCATAACCCATACCCGACGCGAGGGCTCCGTTGAAGAAAAGTACCACCCCGAAGAACAGCACGGAAACGAGCGACACCATGCCCCACGCCGTGGCGAAGACCCGCCGTTTCTCGGCTTCGTCGGAGGCCTTCCCGGCAAAGCGGAAATAGCCCGACTCCAACCCCATGGTAAGTATCACGAGCACGAGGGGAATAACGGCATAGATATGGCTGACCACCCCGTACTGCGCCCGCCCCATCACACGGGTGAGGTAGGGTACGAGCAGGTAATTCAGGAGCCTCACCAGCACGGTGCTTATCCCGTACACCATGGTCTGGCCGGCAAGTTTACGCATCTGGCTTGACATGCGGATATGCTTTGAGAACAATCGTCAAAGGTACGAAAAAAGATGGCTCTCCGCACCCTCCCGGCAGGGAACATGCGCTCTGCGGAACCGGTTCCGCGTGTCTACCCTTCCCCTGCGGACCCTTCCAACCGCTGGGTGGAGAGCAGTCCGCAGGCGGCCTGTATGTCCTCTCCGCGCGAGGCCCGGATGGTGGTGGTGATCCCTTTGCGGGAAAGCGCATCGCGGAACGCCTCCATCTCGCGGTCGCCGGGGCTGAAATAGGGCGAACCGGGAATCTTGTGGAAACGTATCAGGTTGATCCGGCACTTCACACCGTCGAGCAGGCGGGCCAGCTCTTTCACGTGGGCGGGCGAATCGTTCATCCCGGCGAGCACGATATACTCGAAGCTCACGCGCCGCTGCCCGCTGAAGTCGTAACGGCGCAGCAGCTCCACCACATCGCGCACGGGGAAAGCCCGTTCGACGGGCATCACCTCCACACGCTGTTCCGGAAAAGGATTGTGCAGGCTCACGGCCACGTGCACCCGGCTCTCGTCGAGCAGCCGGCGCAACCCCGGGACGACCCCGGCGGTAGAAACCGTGATCCGGGTGGGACTCCAGCCGTACCCCCATTCCGAGGTGAGCACCTCCAGCGAACGCAACACCTGGTCGGGGTTGTCCAGCGGCTCCCCCATTCCCATATACACCATATTGGTAAGCCGGTCGCACTCGGGCAGCGAAGCCATCTGGTTCAGAATCTCCCCCGCCGTCAGGTGCCCGCGGAGCCCCTGTCGCCCCGTCATGCAGAAACGGCACCCCATGCGGCATCCCGCCTGCGACGACACGCACAACGTGGCCCGGTCGCCGTCGGGAATATAGGCCGACTCGACGTAATGCCCTCCGGCCGTATGATAAAGGTACTTTTTCGTCCCGTCGCGCGACACGGCGACCGCCCCGGGCGCGGCAAGCCCCAGACGATAGGACGCCGCCAGCTTTTCTCGTGCCGCCTTGGAGAGGTCGGTCATCTGCGCGATGTCGGTGCAGCCGCGGCGGTAGAGCCATGCGGCCATCTGCCCGGCGGCGTAACGCGGCAGCCCGAGTTCGGCGGCCACCTCGCCCAATTGCAGGAGCGACATGCCGTACAATGCAGGCCTCTCCTCACGCTCTTTCGCCCCTGCGGGGAGCTCTTCTGTCCTGTGCTGCGACATCGGAAAACGGATTCAGCTAAAAAAACATCGGGCCCCCCGAATTTCCGGACGGCCCTTTATGGAATTCAACCCGCCGCTGCATCCTATCAATAGAAAGCGGGCGGAGATCGTGGAGAATACCGGAATCGAACCGGTGACCTTTTGAATGCCATTCAAACGCTCTAGCCAACTGAGCTAATTCCCCTTGTTTGGTTCGCACCGCAAAGATAATACTTTTATGCAAGAAAACAACAACCCGAAAGCAGAGGAAACGGCATACATCCCCAAAAAAAAGCGCGGCACCGTTTTTTTCCGATTTTTGTTCTTATATTTGTGAATCGGAAAAGGCTGTTTTAAACGGACAACAATAAAACATTCAAACATATCTATGGAAGCCAAAAAGAGCAAAAAGGCCGACCTTGACAACAAGAGGGGCTTGTTCATGGAAATCGGGCTTATCGTTGCCCTTGCCATCGTCATCATCATGTTCAGCGTCAGCCAGCGCGAGAAGATCATCGAAGCGATGGCCCCCGTAGCATCGGTCGATGAAGTGGAAATGATCGACGTGACGACCGAAAAAGAACCCGAAACGGTTCCCGTTCAGCACCAAACGGTATCGGTGATCACCGACGTGCTGAATGTGGTAAGGAACGAAACCAAGATAGAAACCAGCATCGGCTGGGTGGATTTCGAGGACGAGGACATCGACATCGCCCCCATTCAGGTGGAAACCGAAGAGATCGAAGAGGAGACGATCTTCATCGTGGCCGATGAGAAACCGACCTTCCAGGGCGGCGACCTCAACACCTTCCGCAACTGGGTGCAGTCGCGCCTCACCTACCCGGCACTGGCACAGGAAAACAACATACAGGGTACCGTAACGGTAAAGTTCGTGGTGGAGAAAGACGGCCGGCTCACCAACATCCAGGTGCTGAAGAGCCCCGACAAAACGCTCTCCGACGAGGCCGTACAGGTGTTGGCGAAATCTCCGAAGTGGGCACCCGCCCGTCAGCGCGACATGGCGGTACGCTTCAGCTATACGATGCCTATCGTATTCAAACTCCAGAACTAACGGAAAGAGACCCTCTTCCGAAAGGTAAAAAGGCCGGCCATTCATTTTGGCCGGCCTTTTTCATGCGATGCGGTCGGCAACTATCCCCGAAAGGGCCCTTGCCTCGAGGTCGCCCTCCCGACATACAATGCAGCCGGCAGGCAACCGGATCGTAAGGAGTCCCGGGCAAAATCCGCCCTCTTCATCCCTTCGGGCGTTTCGTTCGCCGGCGGAACATTCCGGCAGGACTACCGTTCCGGAGCCTCTTCGTACACCGCTCCGCGCAGCGCATCGTCCGAGTAGACATGCAGACTGTGCCCCGTAGCACTCAGGCAGGTGATGCGGTGGATATGGTTCTCGAAACCTCCTTCCGGCCCGACGGCATAAAAACCGAGCGGCGCCTCCACCACCCTGGAGTGCTGCAACCGGGCATATCCCGGCGCCGCCGGCTCAAAGACCTCTACCAGAAATTTGCCGTCGGCAAAGAAATAACCGGCAAACTGCGGATGGGCATGGATACGCGTGCGGTTCCCCTCCTGCCAACTCATCACGATGGCCTCCCAGCCCGTTTCGGGACAGCGGCCCAGGTAGGTCCGGCGATAACCGGCCGCGGAGTAATCGGTGAATCCGTCCAGCGAATTGCCCGCGAGCCAGGAAGCGACGTAGCGCTCGATCCTGCCGCCCGTCCCGTCGTCTATCGCCCGACCGGCGGCAACCTCCAGCAAGCCGGAGAAAAAAGTTCCGTATCCGTCGTTCGTGAGCGACGGCACGGCCAAAGCGGCATCCAGTGTGCCGTTATCCGTATTCCGTATCATAAAGTCGATCAAGATTATGCTGTGCAAAGATAGCACATCCGGCCGAACCGGACAACGCCGCAACCCTCTGCTCCCCCGCCTTTCTCCCTACGGTCTCCGCGAAAAAAACCGGGGCGGAACACGAAGTTCCGCCCCGGCCGCATACCATGCTGCACAGCCCCGTTATTTCACGAATACGAACTGCGAGCTGATCTCCTTATAGTTGTGTACGCGCTCGATCACGTCGGCGAATACGTCCGCCGTGCTGAGCACCGTAATCTTCGAGGTATCCTTGTCGGTTCGCAAGGGAATGGTGTCGGTAACGATCACTTCGGCGAGCTGGCTCTCCTTCAGGTTTTCGTAGGCCTTGCCCGACAGCACCGGGTGGGTGGACACGGCGCGGACGCTGCGCGCTCCCATCTCCATGAACATGTTGGCCGCCTTGGTGATGGTGCCGCCCGTATCGATCATGTCGTCGAGCAGGATGATGTTACGATCCTTCACCTCGCCGATCGCGATCATCTTCGCCACCTCGTTGGGTTTGTTACGATGCTTGTGGCATATCACCAGCGGGGCATTGAAATAGGAGGCATAGCTGTTGGCCCTCTTGGCGCCGCCTATGTCCGGCGTGGCGATCGAGAGGTTCTCCAGACCGAGCGATTCGATGTAGGGAACGAAAATGCGGCTGGCGTAGATATGGTCCAGAGGCATGTCGAAGAAACCCTGTATCTGGTCGGCATGCAGGTCCATGGTGATGATACGGTCCACACCGGCCGACACGAGCAGATTGGCCACCAATTTGGCACCTATCGACACGCGCGGACGGTCCTTGCGGTCCTGACGGGCCCAGCCGAAATAAGGAATCACGGCGATCACCTTGTACGCCGACGCCCTCTTGGCTGCGTCTATCATCAACAGGAGCTCCATCAGGTTCTCTGCGGGCGGAGGAGTCGACTGCACGATGAAAACGGTACATCCGCGGATACTCTCCTCAAACGCGGGTTGAAATTCGCCGTCGCTGAACCTGCTGACCGAAAGGTCACCCAGTTCGCATCCGTAACTCTCGGCAATCTTCGCAGCAAGTTCGTGCGAACCGCTGCCTGCAAAGATCTTCAGTTTATGAATAGCCATCAATGTAAGTTGTTAATGGGTTTTGTGTTGTGTGTTACCTTTTCGCAAAGGTAAAGTATTATCCCGAACGATGCCACATTTCCCCGCCGTTTTTTGGAAGGAATTTCCGCCGACCGTCCAATCGAAGGCTCCGCCGAACGGGATACCCGCCTCCGCGCCGCTGCTCGGCCCCCGCACCTCCTTTCCGTACAAACGGAACCGACAAAATGCGGCCGCACAGCTCGGGCGGACATCTTCCCGCGACAGTCCTTGAAAGTGGGAGTTCCGCACGCCGGCCCCATTGGATTCCCGCCCCGCCTCCTTCCGGAAAGACCGGACGACCGGAGAGGACCGGACGACCGCACGCGCTCCGCCACCGAAGAGAGACCCGACGAAACGATGCCGAGGCTCCTACTCCTGCCCCGCCTGCCGCAGGCACTCCCCGATAAAATCGAGTATCTCCTCCCGGCCCGTCCGTTTGGCAGACGAGGTACGGAACAGGGGAGGCAACTCCTCCCACTCCTCCAGCAACCGTTTCTGATAGAAACCGATATTGGTATTGACCTGACGGGCGGTGAGCTTGTCGCACTTGGTGAACACGATGCCGAAGGGCACCCCTTCCCGCCCCAGCAGGCGCATGAAATCGAGGTCGATCTGCATGGGAGCATGACGCGAATCGACCAGCACGAAGAGGAACCACATCTTCTTCGCCTTGGTGACATAGTCCGTTATCAACTTGCCGAACTCCCTGCGATCGCTCTTGGAGGCCTTCGCATAGCCGTAGCCGGGCAGATCGACCAGGTACCACTGCCCGTTGATAAGAAAGTGGTTTATCAGCTTGGTCTTTCCCGGCGTAGCCGACACTTTGGCCAGCGAACCGTTGTCCGTCAGCATATTGACAAGCGACGACTTGCCCACGTTACTGCGCCCGATAAAAGCGAATTCGGGCAATCCGTCATCGGGTATCTGCCCTATCCGACCGCTGCTGAAGGAGAAACCGGCCGATGTGATCTTCATCATTCCTTGCTGTTTCCCGCAAAGGTAACCTTTTCCCCCGAAAGCAGCAATCCCGCCATGCACCGGCCGGAACGGACACCCGGGAGCATCCGCCTTTTCCGCACCTCTTCACGGACCCTCCCCCCACGGACCGCGGACCGCCATCTCTCCGACGACGCCCCTCCCCTCTCCGACGACGCCCCTCCCCTCTCCGACGAGAGCGGCGGCCCACCTTCCCCCCCCGACGCATGCTCCGCAAAGCGCGCACCTCGATCCGCCTAACGAAATGATTTCCAATGCTCCATATTTAAAATATTTTAAAAATAGACAAAATCGATAAAAGCGGAAATAAGAGGCTCTTCATTTTGCTTATTCCGCCGCGACGCCTTATATTTGTGTAAAAATTAACACCCACAGCACATCTAACCATTCTACCGCTATGCAAAAGACCATCACACTCAACGAGTTCATCATACACCAGCAGGCCGAGTTCCCGGAGGCTACCGGCAACTTCTCCTGTCTGCTCCACCACATCGGCATCGCCGCCAAGAAGGTAAACCGCGAGGTGAACAAAGCGGGCCTCGTAGACATTCTGGGCCGTGCGGGATGCGAAAACATTCAGGGCGAAGAGCAGCAGAAACTCGACGTCTACGCCAACGACGCCTTCATGGAAGAGTTGCAGGCCAGCGGCGAGTGCTGCGGCATCGCCTCCGAAGAGAACGAAGGGGTGACGACATTCCACGAAGGACTCTGCCGCAACGCCAAGTACATCGTCTGCATGGACCCGCTCGACGGCTCGTCCAACATCGACGTGAACGTGTCGGTCGGCACGATCTTCTCCATCTACCGGCGCAAATCCCCCATCGGCGAGGCCGCCGTACTGGAGGACTTCCTGCAGAAAGGTTCCGAAATGATCGCCGCCGGTTACATCATCTACGGCTCCTCCACCATGCTCGTCTATACCGTGGGACGCGGGGTGAACGGTTTCACGCTCGATCCGTCGCTCGGCGAGTTCTGTCTCTCCCACCCCAACATCCAGACATCCGCCGGCGGAAAAATCTATTCCATCAACGAGGGCAACTACGAAAAATTCCCCGTCGGAATCAAAAAATACATCAAATACTGCCAGGAGAAAGACCCCAAGACCCACCGGCCCTACACCTCGCGTTACATCGGTTCGCTGGTGGCCGACTTCCACCGCAACATGCTCAAAGGCGGCGTCTTCATGTATCCTTCGACCGACAGCCACCCCCACGGAAAGCTGCGCCTGCTCTACGAGTGCAACCCCATCGCCTTCATCGCCGAACAGGCCGGAGGGCTGGCCTTCAGCGAGGAGGGGCGCGTACTCGACCTGCAGCCCGAAGCGATACACCAACGCGTAACCTTCTACGCCGGCGCACGGGACATGGTGATGAAGGTGAAGGAGTTCCTCGATTTCTTCAACCACATCTGACATCCGTCCCGCACGGCTGCCGCGGAGGGTCCGGTACGGAAATTGCGAAGCGACTGTCGTAACGAAATAACGACAGCGAACGATCATGACGGAACACGAAAAGAGAGCCGGCCGTTTCAATGAGATAACGGGAGGCGAAACGCCCGTGCTGGTGGATTTCTACGCCACCTGGTGCGGCCCGTGCAAGATGATGGCTCCGATGCTCGACGAGCTCAAACAGCGCTTCGGAGAGCGGCTGCGCATCATCAAACTGGACATAGACAACCGCAACAACGCGGAGGCGGTACGGCAATACGGCGTACGTTCGGTGCCGACGCTGTTGCTCTTCCGCCAGGGCGAACTGCTCTGGCGCGAAAGCGGCGCACGACGCACGGACGAGCTGGCCGACCTGATCGACCGTTTCCTCCGTTAAACGCTCCGACGGAGCGAAATGTTCCGGTCCACATAAGCGGAGCAGGCCACGGCTGAAGCCGTAAGCCCGCTCCGCTTGCGTTTTTCCCCGCTTCCATCCCCTCCGCGGAGCCGCACTGCGCCAAGTATCCTCCGCGTCCTCTCCGGTGGTCCTTATACCGTCCAGCGCTGGCCGATGCCCATCCGGAATGCGACATTCCTCTGCCCGCACCCCCGAAATAAGGCAGGGGGCCGTGCCTTTCACGCACAGCCCCCTATCATCTCATCGCGGCGCCTTCGCCATCTATGCCTGCAACCCGCCGGCTGCCAACGCCTCCGCCGCCTTGCGCACCAACGCGCTCTCATCGTCGGCAAAACGGGCCGCCAGCTCCACGCCGTCCACCCCGTCGGGCAACCGCCCGTCGCCGTCGCGCATCCGTGCCAGGGCGAGCAGGGCACAGTAGCGGAGCAGGGGAGCTGCGTCCGCCCTCAGCCACTCCTCGGCCAGCGGCCCCGCCAGCGACGTGTGCGACAGCAGCGAAAAGGCGAGGTTCTCAGCCAGCTCGGCATTCGTCACCCCCGCCCCCCAGAAAGCGAGCTCCTCGGCAGTCACCGACTCGGGATCGGCAACGACGAAAGCCGACAGGAGCAGTTCGCGCAACTGCTTGCCGTAAAGAAAACGGGCAAAAGCATGGTCCGGGGCGAAGAGAGCGGCCGCACGCCGAACGGCGTGCAGACTTACCCCCCAATTGCTTACGTAACGCACCCCCAACTCTTCCATCCTTCCGACTACCGCCCCGTTGATGTCGCGTCGCAACATACGGACCAGTGCGCCCATTTTTTCAGTATGTTCATCTGTCTTCATACGATCCGATATTTCGTTCCGCCCGCCCCGCAGTTCCCGGTCGGGAACCGACCGACAGCGGCCGTTCTTTCGTTACCTGACAGGCAATACGGTCGTTTCGCCGTACTGGTATATGGGCAGCTCGGCGCTTCCCAGCTCGACCGTATCGAACACCACCCGGCAATCCACCCTGTCCGCAACGGCATATTCCGCCTCGTCGGAGCGCAGCGCACGCTTCCGCTGCGGAGGATAGACCTTCGCGGCCAGCTCCTGCGGACGGCACTCCAACACCACCGGTTCGCCCGAAAGGTCGGAAGCGGGCAACAGGCCGCTATCCTCGCGGAAACGACACACCACGAACGCCCGGCTCCGCTCGTCGGGCACGACGCGATACCGCACCGTATAGGTCGTGACGATCCGTTTTCCGAAAAAGAGTTCGAGGTATTCGTTCTCCATGCGGTCCAGCCGCTCCACGGCCGTAGCGAGTCCCGCACCGTAAACCGTTTCGGCATAATCGCCCATCACCAGGTCCGCCCGCCTGTTGCGCAGATCGAACACCGCCTGGGCGGCATCCCGCGCCGCGTTCTCCAGGCTGCTTCCGGTTGCGCTGCGGCGGTCGGGAAGCACCCGCGGAAACTCCTCCGCATGCTCCGTCACGCCATACACCGCCGTGTTCGACGGCGGGAGGGCACCCGGAACCGGATCGGGAGCCGTCAAAGGATCGTAACAGCCCAAGGTCGCCGAACGGAGCGTATAGACCTCCTTGTCGGCCAACGGGGCGATCACCCCGAAATATTTCTGCGCGAAACGGGCATAAGGGCCCGTCACGACCCGTTCACACACCACCGTCACATCGACTACCACGGTCGTCTGCGGCATCATGTACACCCGCCTGCCGTCCGGCATCGCCACATCGCCCACGGGGGCCATGTCGAGCGCCTGCCCGGCAGCCGTTCCCGCACACGCAGCCAATACGACCGCCGCGAGCATCTTCCTGAAATTTCCCATGATCCTGATCTGTTTGTATGTATGATCTCTTTCGTACCGCCCCCGACCGACTCCTTCGGCCGACGACCGGTAGCACAAATCTAACGCTTTTCGGAAAAAATAAAAACCCCGGCGGCCAGGTTTCAGAAGCGCAGGTAGAAATCGCCTGTCAGCCGGCGGTACTCCTCGGTATAGCAGCCCGCCTCCTCTCCCGTTTCGATGGTGAGGCTCCTCTCCTCGACCACGGCCGCACAGGAGCCCGCCGGAGCGAGTTCGAGCAACACCCGTTTGGGTGCCGCAGCGGGCAACGTCGACACGGCGGTGCGCCTGTTGAGCCCGAAACCGGCCGCACGCGCCTCGGCAAGAAAACGCACGGCACTGTCGGCCGGCAGCACCACCGAAAAGAGTCCGTCCGGCACCAGCAGCCGCGCGGCGCACGCCAGCAGTTCGCCGTACGACAACGAATCGGTATGACGGGCCGTGTTGCGGCCCGCGTGCGGCGAACGCAACGAATCCACGAACCACGGCGGATTGGAGACGATATGATGGTAACGCCCCTCCCGGGAGCCGGCATCGTCGTCCGTTGCCCGCGTCGCGACGCCGACCGAATCCCCCGCAACGCCTGCCGCACCCTGTCTGCCCGCCTCCTCCGACATCGCCGCCGCGCCGGGGACGAAATCCTGTATGCCGCAATGATACACCCCTATCCTGTCGCTCCACGGCGACGACGCGACGTTGGCAAGGGCCTGCGCCGCGCTCGCACCGTCCACCTCTACGGCATCCACCCGCACCCGAGCGGCCTGCGCCGCCTCGGTCCGTTGCGCCACCATCAGGGCGATCAGGCCCGTCCCGGTTCCGACATCGAGCCACCGGATGTGGCCGGGCACCACCCGCGCCCACGCGCCGAGCAACACGCCGTCGGTGCCCACCTTCATGGCGGCACCCGACTGCTCCACGGCAAATTTCTTGAATCTGAACCAACTGTTAGCCATACTGAAAAACGATCGCCGCATGCGGCTCCGCATTCCCGCGGCAAGAGCCCCGAGGCACTCCGCTCATGCTTCCTGTCAATAGTATGCAATCACCCGCTCCTCTCTCACGCAGGAGATGCACGCACCCTGCGCATCGGTCCGGCGGATCGTCCGACCGATCCAGTTGCCCTCCCCGTCGAACGACGCATATTCCATTTCGGCGATCTCCTCCTTTTGTCCCCCGACAAAGGAGACCGTCCGTACCGGGTTGCCCGCACGGTCGTAGGCATACTCTTTCACCGTCGTTCCGGCCGGCCCGCGACGCTCCTCCCGCACGGGGCGGCCTTTCCGGTAACGGATCGTAACCACCGTTGTATCGCCGTCGGAGACCGCTACGCTCCGGAAGCGGCCGCTCCGACGCCGAAGATGCTCTTCGCCCCGCTGCCGCCCCTGCTCGTCGTAGGTATACCGCACGCAACGCCCGCCGTCGCCCCATTCGCAGATCACGGTCCGGTCGCCGCCGTAGCCGACCGAGCGGGAAACGATGCGTTCCAACCGTCCGTCCGCCGCGTACACATAGTCTTCCCAGCCCGACAGGACACCTCCGGGAAGATACTCCGCCGACACGAGATTGCCTGCCTCATCGAACCGATACGCAGCATTCGCCCCGGCATCCTCCGTCCGGCTCCCTTGCTCCGTTCCTCCGTCGCACTCCGCCGTCCGATAGGCCGATGCGACGACCGAACGCACCCGTCCCTGCAATCCGAGAGCCTGCAACGCATGCTCCTCCCCGCCGCGGGAACACCCCGCCGCCACTACCGCCGACAGGAGTACGGCGCACATCTTCAATCCGATTCCATACATATCTTTCATCGTTTCATTTGCGGACAAAAACCGTTCGACCACACTTTCCGCCCCTCGCAAACCGCCTCTATATCCCCGAAAGCGGACCGAAGCCACCGTCGATCCCCGCCCCGAACAGAGCGAAGTCGTACTTCACGGGGTCGGCCGCATCCAGCGTCCGCAACGCCTCGGTCACCTCCTCCACGCTCCGCCAATCGTTCTGGCGGCGTTGCAGCAACCCGAGCGCCCGCGCCGTCGTTCCGCTGTGGAGATCGAGCGGCAGGTAGAGCGCCGAGGCGGGAATCGTCCTCCACAGGCCGAAGTCCACTCCCCGCCCGTCGTCGCGCACCATCCACCGCAGGTACATGTTCAACCGTTTGCAGGAGGCACGCCGCTCGATGGAAGCGAGGTGTTTCTCGCAGCGCACGGGATGATCGCAGGCAAAGAACTCGCGCCGGAACTCGGCCAGCACGCAACGCAGATCGCCCGTTGCGGCGTACCGTCGCTCGAAGAAGTCGCCGATACCGCCCCACGCCGCACACACCCTGCGCAGCGACGTGACGAATGCCACCAGGTCGTCGCCGTTGAAGGTGCGGTGCACGAAGCGCCGGAGCCTGCCCAGTTCGGCCCCGGAGGCATCCATCGTGAAGTCGTAGGGCGCGTCGTCCATCAGCTCCATCATGCGCCGACCGCTCCGCACGATGGCCCGCCGATTGCCCCACGCGACAGTTGCCGCCAGAAACCCGGCTATCTCCCGGTCCTCCTTCCGGGTGAACATGTGGGGCACGGACACGGGATCATCCGCGATGAAATCCACCGTATCGTACCGGTCGTACAACGCATCGAGCAACTCTTTCAAAACCTCGCGTTCCATCCGTTACCCTCCATTTCTTTTCGCGAAGGTACTCAAAAAGCCCTACATCGGCAAAGGCCGGGGGCTTGCCGCACGCCCGACCGGATAAAACAACAGACGCCGGACCTTACAGTCCGGCGTCTGCCTTCGTACTCCATACCAGAATCGAACTGGTATTTGCAGAATGAGAATCTGCTGTCCTAACCGTTAGACGAATGGAGCGGTTTTCACATACTTTGCAGGGATCACTTCCCGAAAGCGGTACAAAAGTAGAGCAAATATTCGAATCCGCCAAATAACTCGTCACTATTTTACGCACTCCGGAAAAATATTTGCGCCGTGCAACAAAATGCAGCGCAAAATCATCTTACTAAAGACCCGCCCCGAAAGGGAAACGGGCCGAGATACAACCGATACGTTCAACCCTAAAACCAACGACCATGAAATTTGCATTTCGACCTTTGGGCGCGCTCGCGCTCGCCGCAGCACTGCTCCCCTCCTGCACCGACAAACGCCACGAGAACACGCATCCCGTCATCGTCGATCCGATCGACCCTCCCTACCAGTACTGCGTGACCGACATCGTCTATACCTGCACCTACGGTCCGGAGAGCTACTCCGGCACCTATGCCATCACCTACGATGAGCCCGGCCGGGTCGCCGGCATCACCTATACGACGGAGGATCTCGGCACCCCCTACGAAGAGCGTTACCGCTACCTGCCCGATGAAACGGTACTCATCCTGACCTATGCCGACGACGACACAGCATACATCTGTCACCTCCCCCTGAACGCCACAGGAACGATCCGGGAGTTCTTCGCCGAAGGGGAGCCCCAGGAGCGCTATGTCTACTCCTACGGGCCGCAGGACATGCTGGCCTCCATGACCAACGCCGAAATCGACAGCGGCATGCGGAACATCCGCTGGACCGAGGGCGACATGACGGAGGCCGACCTCTTTTTCGCCATGTGGGAAGAGGACGAGGAACCGTATCTGGAACAGGCCCGCATGCGGTGCACCTACACCGCCCATTACAACGACTATAGCATCGACATCAACTCCCTCACCAACAACTACCTTCTTCCGACCGGAGGCCCGATACCCGCCAACATCGGCCGTCCGGGCATAACCAGCCTCCACCTGCTCTCGGAACTGCGCCTCGAAGGCGGCCCCATCCCCGCCCTGCACACCCTCGCCTACGAGTTCGACGCGGACGGACGGCTCTCCACCCTCACGGTCACGGAACCGCGCATGGACATGCGGCATACCTATACTTTCTACTACCGGTAAGAGCGACGCTCCTCCGACCGCGACGCACGCAAAAGGGGCATCCTTGCAGGATGCCCCTTTCATCTTATCGTATGCGGAGAACTACTCGTTCACCGGGGTAACGCTCACGTAAGACCTGCCGTTGGTCTTCTTCGCGAACGAAACCGTACCGTCCACCAACGCGAAGAGCGTGTGGTCCTTACCCATGCCGACATTCTCGCCGGGGTTGTGTACGGTACCGCGCTGACGTACGATGATGTTGCCGGCCTTGGCAAACTCACCGCCGAACAATTTCACTCCGAGTCGCTTGCTTTCCGACTCACGACCGTTCTTAGAGCTACCTACTCCTTTCTTGTGTGCCATCTTCTGCGAATTTTAATGTTAAGCGACTGTTATGTCTTCAATAAGTACCTGGGTGAGGTACTGACGGTGACCGTTCTTTACCTTATACCCTTTCCTGCGTTTTTTCTTGAACACGATGATCTTGTCGTCCTTGAGATGACGCAGTATCTTCGCATTCACGGAAGCTCCTTCTACTACAGGTGAGCCTACCTTGACCTGACCGTCGTTATCCGTTAGCAGGACTTTGTCGAAACTCACGGAGGAACCTTCATCCCCCTGAAGACGGTTAACATAGAGTTTCCGACCTTTCTCAGCCTTAAACTGTTTGCCTGCGATTTCTACTATTACGTACATATATTCTTTTTAAAGAATTTTTTGCGAATCAGCGTACAAAGATAACTATTTTCCGGGTACCAAGCAAATATCCCCCGTTTTTTTCGGCCGGCGACTCCGCACCGCATCCGTCACGAAAGGAAGCGTCTTGCGGCAATGCGGGATTTTGCTTTATTTTGCAATGGGATTCCCTCTCCCCGGCTCAGCCGAGAACCACAAAGCACGACTCACACACAGACACTTCATGCACAAGCACTTCCTCACAATCGCACTCGCGCTCTTCGCGGCCGTCGCCGCGGCGCAAACCCCGCAGCACATACGTCTCGAACCGCTCCGCAACGAAAAATGGTGGGGGCTCTTTTCCGAAAGAGGGCCGGCGACTCCCTTCGTCTCCCCCTTCGGGGAGGGAACGGCCGACAGTTGCGTACGCCGCACCCCCCCTTTCATGGTCTCCAGCCTCGGACGCATCATGTGGTGCGCCGATCCGGTAGAGGTGCGTTTCGACGGTAAGGCGTTCGATCTCGTGCCGACCGGCACCGCACCCGTCATCGAAAAAGGCGGCCGGACGCTGCGCGAGGCCTACCTCTACGGCGTACACAAATACGCCTGGACGCAAAACGCCCCGAGCACGGGTCTTCCCTTCACCTTCCTTTACGACACGGGGCTCGCCGCCGTTCCCACCGCAACGGACAGCGAGGGACTGCTCGCCGCTGCCGACACCCTCGCAGCACGCGGCTATCCGGCCGGCATCCTGCTCGTTGCCGACGGCTGGCAGGACCCCACCGGCAAGGGGTGTTTCGACCGCAACCTTTACGACGACTTCGGCCGGACATCCGACGAACTCGCCCGCCGCGGGTTCGGCCTCATGTTCACCGTCACCCCCGCCATTCCCGCCGCGGGACACCGCTACGTCGAAGCACGCCGAGAGGGATTGCTGCTTACCGACAGCAACGGTGAGCCGATCGTTTCGCACACTCCCTCCGGCTACTACGCATACCTCGACCTCGCCGCTCCGCAGGCCGTCCGCTACATGGAGGAACAACTGACCCTGCTGAAGGCCGAAGGGGCGACCGCGCTCCGGTTCGAAGCCCTTCCGCACGCCGGCATACCGGAATGCGACCGGCGGACGACGACCTGCGCGGAGGCCTGGGCGGAACTCGCCGAGCACTCCGGCGCAGCCATGCTCCCCCTCTCGCCCCACGCTCCGGCCCAGTGGCGCCCCCACTCGATCGCCCTTTCGCCGGAAATCTCGTGGGAATCCATGCGGCACGCACTCTCCGACGCGATCAACGCAGGCCTCACGGGGCACATCTACCCCTATCTTTCGCTGGCCTCCTCGGCCGGAGAGTGCTCCGACGAGCTGCTCCTGCGGGCCGCACAACTCGCGCTGTTCATGCCCCTGGCAGCCGTTCCCGCGGACGAAAGCCTTCTCGCCTCGCCCGCCCGCCGCGAAGCGTTGCGGCGCACGGTCGCCCGACGCATGGAGCTGAACGACTACATGGAAGAGCTGTTCCGCGAAACGAGCGCCACCGGAGAGCCGCTCATGCGCCACATGGAGTACCAGTTCCCCGGACAGGGCTTCTGGAACTGCACCGACCAGTACATGCTCGGCCCACGGTACCTCATCGCACCGGTACTCGACGACACGGGGAAACGCACCGTCCGCCTGCCGCGCGGAACCTGGACAGCCCCCGACGGCACCCGCTACAAAGGACCGCGGGTCATCAACGTCGATGTGCGCGACGGCGCATTCCCGCTCTTCCGGCTCAAGTAGGCGACGGACAAAAACCGGCGTCCCGCCACAATCGGCACCGGCGGGCGTACGTTCCTTCACCGAAAGGGAAAGCTCCCGGCACACCCCGCCCGACCGCCGGAAACGGTACGAAAAATGCGGAGCGCTCCCCACACGAACAACGAAACACGACATACGGAATCATGACGATCACCCAGGAACAAAAAGAGTATCTGCTGCCCAAAGCCTACAACGCCGCCATCCGGGCCGGTGCGGCCATATTGGAGATTTACGAAAGCGACGCGCCCCTCGACGTGGCCATCAAGAGCGACCGGTCGCCCATCACGGTCGCCGACCGCCTCGCCCACTCCGCCATCCGGGAGTACCTCAGCCGCACGCGCATCCCGCTTCTCAGCGAAGAGGGACGCGAAATGCTCTATACCGAACGCAAGGACTGGGACCTGTTCTGGATGGTTGACCCGCTCGACGGAACAGTGGAATTCATCAAGGGCAACGGCGAATTCACCGTCAACATCGCCCTCATGGCCGACAACCGCCCCGTCTTCGGGGTGATCTACGTGCCCTACCTCAAACGCATCTACTTCTCCGACCCCGACCGGGGCGCTTTCCGCCGCTGCGACGTCGAAGCCGACACCGCGGCGGAATACGACTATGCGGAGATCGTCTCGGGAGCCCGGCAGCTTCCCCTGCTCCCTCACCGCAACCGACCGTTGCAGGTGGCCGTCAGCCGCTCCCACAGCGACGGAGCCACCGACCGACACCTGGAAGAGGTACGGAAAAGCCATCCCGACGCGGAGGTGATACGCCAGGGAAGCTCCTACAAACTGTGCCTGGTCGCGGAAGGCACCGTGGATTACTATCCGCGCACCACCGAAACCTACGAATGGGACACGGCCGCCGGAGAGGCGATCATCTCCTGTGCCGGCGGGCGCATCTACCCCCTCGACGCCCCCGCACCGCTCCGCTACAACAAGGAGTCGCTCGTCAACCCTCCCTTCGCCTGCCGCAGCAAGTGGTTCGACGACTGACCTCGCCGGTCTGCGGCAAGCCGACCAGAATGCACAGGGGCGCGTGCCGAACGGCACGCGCCCCTTACGCTTTCATCTCTTTCACGGAACGAGACCGAACGGCGGTCCGCCCCGGCCGTTTGCCGGCCCTACGAGCGTCCCGCGGCCTCGTCTTTCCGCTCCGGCGTACAGCTGCCGCAGTCGCCGCCGCAGCCCACCTCGCACGACGAATCATCCAGGCCGTCGAGCTCCCGCGTCTCCTGAATGACGCACTTGATACCCCGTGCCCGCATATTTTCGTTCTCGCTGATCTCGGACTGGATGTTGTGCCCTTTGAAGATCAGCGTAAGCGACATTCCCAGCACGAAAAACGCCACCAATCCCACAGCTATCGCTATGACTATTAATATTGTAGACATATTCTTTGCAAATTGGTCCGCACCACGGCCTCCCCGCGGCAGAATTATTGGCACGATTTTAACTAATCCCCGGTAAAGTTATTAAATTTGTGCGGATAATTTGCGGACACTTTCATAAATATCTCCGATGAAAATAATCATTGCGGGGGCCGGCGAGGTGGGCAACCACCTGGCGAAGATGCTCAGCGGCGGCCACCACGACATAACGGTCATAGATGCCGACGCCAAACTGCTCGACGACGTGGAGGGCATGTCCGATATCGTAACGATCGAGGGCGACTGCACCACTTTCGCCACACTCAGGAAAGCGTCCGTCCGCAAAGCCGACCTCTTCATCGCGGTAAACCACGAAGAGAACATCAACATCCTCGCCGCCATCCTCGCCAAACAGCTCGGCGCCCGCAAATCCATCGCCCGCATCGACAACAACGAATACCTCGAACCGAACAACAAGGAGATGTTCATGAACCTGGGCATCGACTACCTGTTCTACCCCGAAAAGATCGCCGCGCGGGAGGTCATCAACCTGCTGGGACACACCTCCACCACCGAATACGTGGATTTCTCGGGAGGCAAACTCGCCCTGGTGGTCTTCCCCATAGACGCCTCCTCGGAGTTCACGGGAAAGACGGTGGCGGAGATCAACGCGCTCAGCGGGGCGGCATTCCGCCCGGTAGCCATCAGCCGCGACGACAAGACCATCATCCCCCACTCGCGCGACATGTTCTACGACGGCGATACGGTCTACATCATCACCAACAACGAAGCCGCCAAGCGGGTCATGAACTATTCGGGCAAGACGAACGTTTCGATCAAGAACCTGATGATCCTCGGAGGGAGCCGTATCGGCGTGCGGATCGCCACCGAGCTGCAGGACGAACTGAACGTCAAGCTCATCGAATACAACGCCGACAAAGCCTACAAACTCGCCGAAACGCTCGACCGGACGCTCATCATCAACGAGGACGGGCGCGACATCGACGCCATGACCGAGGAGGGAATCACCAGCATGGACGCCTTCGTGGCCGTCACGGGCCGGTCGGAAACCAACATCCTCACCGCCATGCTGGCCAAACGGATGGGTGTGAAGAAGGTCATCGCCGAGGTGGAGAACCTCACCTACATCAACCTGGCCGAGAGCATCGGCATCGACACCATTGTCAACAAGAAACAGATAACGGCCAGCCGCATCTTCCGCTTTACGATGGATACCGACGTGCAGGCCATCAAATGCCTGACCGGAAGCGAAGCGGAGGTGCTGGAGTTCGTGGTGAAACCCGATGCGCCCATCACCCGCTCGACGGTGCGTCAGGCGGGATTCCCGGAGAACGCCATCATCGGCGGGATCGTGCGCGGCGACAAGGTCTTCATTCCCGACGCCGACTTCCGCATCAACGCCTACGACCGCGCCGTGGTCTTCTCCCTGCCGGGAGCGATCCCCAAGATAGGCAAATACTTCAACTGACGGCACACCGTGGCCCGTAAACCAAACCACCGCACATGTCCGCACTCACACGACTCATAAACCTCTACTTCACCCGCCGGCTCCGGGAGATCGACTATTTCCGCGAGCACCCCGCCGAAGTACAGGAACGCCAGTTCCGCTACCTGCTCGCCAACGGCACACAGACGGAGTTCGGCCGCGATCTGGGCATGGGCGGCATCGCCACGCAGCAGCAGTTCCGCGAGCGGATTCCCCTCTACGACTACGAAACCATCGGCGAGTTCATCGAGCGCATGCGCCGCGGAGAGCGAAACGTGCTGTGGCCCGAAGAGGCGCGGTGGTTCGCCAAGTCCTCCGGGACGACGGGCTCCAAGAGCAAATACATTCCCGTCACCCATGCCGGACTGCACCGGTCGCACATGCGGGGACCAAAAGACATCATGGCCCTCTACTGCCACCTCTACCCCAAGACCGACGTGGTGAACGGCAAGATGCTCACCCTGGGCGGCTCGAAGCGCATCGAGCGCGAAGGCGACCGCACGATGTCGGGCGACCTGTCGGCGATCCTGATAGAGAACACGCCCGCCATCGCCAGCGTCCTCCGCATTCCCGACAAGAAGACGGCCCTCATCCCCGACTTCGACGAGAAGGTGCGGCGCATCTCGGAGCAGTCGACCCGCTGCGACGTCCGTTCGTTCACGGGCGTTCCCTCATGGAACCTGGTCATGCTCAACCGCGTACTGGAATACACCGGCAAGGACAACATTCTGGAGATATGGCCGCGGATGGAGCTTTTCATCCACGGCGGGATGGATTTCCGCCCCTACCAGGCCCAATACCGGAAGATCATCCCCTCGCCCGACATGCGTTACATGGAGACCTACAACGCCTCGGAAGGGTTCTTCGCCATCGCCGAAGAACCGGGCCGGCAGGACATGCTGCTGATGCTCGACTACGGTACCTACTACGAATTCCTCCCGACCGACCGCATGGGCGATCCGAGTGCCGTCGTCCCTCTCGAGGGCGTGAAGACCGGCGTGAACTACGCCATGCTGATCTCCACCTGCAACGGACTGTGGCGCTACATGATCGGCGACACCGTACAGTTCGTTTCCACCTCGCCCTACACCATCCGGATCACCGGACGCACGAAACACTACATCAACGCCTTCGGCGAGGAGATCGTGATCGACAACGCCGAATCGGCCATGGACGAGGCCTGCACGGCCACCGGAGCCGAAGTGGCCGAATATACGGTAGCCCCCGTCTACATGGAGGGACGCAGCAAGGGTGCCCACGAATGGGTGGTGGAGTTCCGCACCCCTCCGGCGAGCCTGAAGGAATTCACGCACGCCCTGGACGAAGGGCTCAAACGGGTGAATTCCGACTACGAAGCCAAACGTTTCAAGGACACCACGCTGACCGGTCCCCAGATTACGGCGGTCCCGAGGGGGACGTTCGAACGGTGGCTGAGGGCCCACGGCAAAATCGGAGGCCAGAACAAGGTACCCCGTCTCTACAATGACCGCACCTGGGCCGACGAACTCATCCGGGCCGCAGCACCCGCTCCTGCGCAGCCGATCCCGGCCGGTCGCGACGGCCAAGCGAGCGCCTGATTCCGGCACCGCACCCAACCCCTTAACGTTCAGACACCATGTACATCGCCATTTCAGGAAATATCGGAAGCGGAAAGACTTCGCTGACCGAACTGCTGACCGAAAGGCTCGGCGGCACGGCGCTCTTCGAAGAGATCTCCAACCCCTATATCGCCGACTTCTACGAGGAAATGAACCGCTGGGCATTCCATTTCCAAATCTATTTTCTGGGATGCCGCATGAAGCAGGGAATGCAAATCAAGGAGCGTACGGGGTATATCATACAGGACAGGACCATCTACGAAGACGCCTACATCTTCGCCGGCAACCTGCACGAAATGGGCCTCATGTCGTCGCGGGACTTCGACACCTACATGCGGATTTTCGACCTTTCGGCCAACCTGATTCCCACCCCCGACCTGCTCATCTACCTGAGGGGCAGCGTACCCACGCTCGTCAGCCAGATACTCAAACGGGGACGGAGCTACGAAATGAACATCGACCTCGACTACCTGGAACGGCTCAACAACCGATACAACCGCTGGATAGACGACATCTACCCGGGCCGCGTACTGACCATCGACATCGACCGCGAGGATTTCATTCTCAATCCGACTATCGTCGACGACACGGTAGCCTACATTAAAAGCCTCGAACAGAACTCCTGACCCATGCCCATTCCCTTTCCGCAAGCATTCACCGAACGCCTGCACCTCACCGCAGGAGCGGACACCCCCGTCCTGCTCGATGCCCTGCAAGGCACCCCGCCGGTGTCGGTGCGCTGGAATCCCTACAAAACGCAATCGCCGGCCCAGGGCACACCGGTGGCCTGGTGCCGTTACGGGCGCTACCTGCCCCTGCGTCCCTCCTTCACGACCGATCCGCTGTTCCATGCCGGAGCCTACTACGTGCAGGAGGCCTCGTCCATGTTCGTCGAACACCTGCTGCGCTCCGCAGCGGAACCCGACGGGGCCCGCATACTCGACCTGTGCGCCGCGCCGGGCGGCAAAGCCACCCTCTACGCCACCCTCGCCGGCGGCGAAGGCATCGTGGTGGCCAACGAGGTGATCCGCAACAGGGCCCTCACGCTCGCCGACAACATCCGCAAATGGGGTATCGGCAACACGGTGGTCACCAACAACGACCCGGCACACTTCGCCGGCCTGAGCGAATGGTTCGATATCGTGGCCGTGGATGCACCCTGCTCCGGAGAGGGCATGTTCCGCAAGCATCCGGAGGCACGCGAGGAGTGGAGTGAGGCGAACGTACAGTTGTGCGCCGGACGCCAACGCCGGATTCTGTCCGATGCGTGGGAAGCGCTCCGCCCCGGAGGGCTCCTGATCTACAGCACCTGCACCTTCAACAGGGAGGAGAACGAGGAGAACGTACGGTGGATAGCCGGAGAGCTCGGAGGCGAAGACGCCGGGGTGGCCGTACCCGCCGAATGGGGTATCCAGGAGAGCGAAGCGGACGGGATACGCTGTTTCCGCTTCTGGCCCCACCAGATCACAGGCGAGGGATTCTTCGCCGCCGCCATCCGCAAAGGGGGCCAACGGGGGCGTCCGGTCCGCCCGAAACCGCGCAAAACTCTTTTCGCCGACGCCTCGCGCAGCGAAACGGCCGAGCTCTCCCGCTGGGTAGGCCAGCCGGGACTGATGCGTTTCGCCCGTATCGGCGACAACCTCTACGGCTACTACGCCGTGCCGTTCGCCGACATCCGCAGCATCGGCGAGCACCTCAACACCCTCCATTCGGGAGTCTGCATGGGACAACTGTTCGGAGGACGGCTGAAACCCGACCACTCGCTGGCGATGTTCCACGACCTCGCACGGAGCGCTGCCGCAGAGACGCCGCTCTCCTACGACGACGCCCTGCACTACCTGCGCCGGGAGGAGTTCTCCCCGCAGACGGCGCCCGACGAGGGCATGAACCTCATGACCTTCGAAGGGTATGCCCTGGGATGGGCCAAACGCATCGGGAACCGCATCAACAACCTCTACCCAAAATCCCAGATGATCCTTTACAAATAAGGGACGCCTTGCGGCAGAGGCCGGAGGACACCGCACGCGAAGGACGCCGCACGCATCTGCGACGACACGGAACAAGGTCGGAGGAACCGGAGAAGGAGGGTACACGAAAACGACACGGGGCAGCGCACGCCCCTCTTCCGCCCCCTCGAGGGCCCGCGACGCGGAGGCCGCGAAGGCGGCAGGAATCAGATCTTTTCGGTAAGTTTGCGGACGATCTTAAAGTGGTTGAAAAACTCCTTGCCGATGACACGCAGTACGGTGTAGCCCGGAATGGCGAAAAGCATTCCCACCACGCCGGCGAAGTGGCCCGCCATGAGAATGACGACGAATATCTCCAGCGGATGCGCATTGACGCTGTTGGAGTAAAGGAACGGCTGCAACACGAAGTTATCGATCATCTGGGCCGCCAGAATGGTGATGGCGAGGGAAAGGACGATGAAGGTCATCGTCGTGTCGCCCCCCACGAAAGCCATGCTCACCAGCAGACTGATGCCGAAACCGAGCCACGGCCCCACATAAGGAATTACGTTGAGCACCCCCACGATGAGTCCGATGAAGAAAGCGTTCTGCGGAAGATAACCGCAGCATATCAACGACACCGACACCATGAGCATCATCAAGGCGGACTCGGCGAGAATCCCGATGAAATAACGCGAAAGAAGCGTCGAAGCCGAACCGAGCGCATGTTTCACGTTGCCCTCGTAACGGGTGGGCGTCACCGCGAGCATGATGCGCAGGAACAACCCGTCGTCCTTGAGGAAGAAAAAGGTGATGAACGTGACCGAAAAGAGGGCGATCACCGCACTCGCCACACCCGACACCAGGGAACCGAGGAAATTCTGCAGCTTCTCCGGATTGAAGAGCCGCTCCACCTGCGCCCCGATCGTATCCGAAAGGGAGAGCGTCGATACGTTCAGCGAGAAATAATCCTCGAGGAAATGCTGCAACTTGCGCAACGGCTGCTCGAAAGAGGCGAGAATAGTGGAGAAATCCACCGACGCCAGGGCGGTCAGCTTGCCGAAGATGAGCGGGATGAAGATGGCGAACATCGCCACGCCCACGCCCCACAGCAGAAACAGCACCACCAGGGCCGCCAGCCAATCGGGCACCGAACGCCCCCGCACGCGCACGCGTTTCACCAATCCCACCAAAGGCGATCCGACGATCGCAAGTACGGCCGAGGCGATGACATACCCCACGATATCGCGGAAATACCACATCAGGAGCAGCCCCGCGAGCGTGGCGAGGATTCCGACGACATATTTCGTCGTGTGGGTCGTCTGCCTTCCGTCGTTCATCCGCGCTATCTTTTCAGTTTCGCCAGCGGGGTCTGGCCGCCGCGCACCTTGTCGCCCAGCTTCACGAGCACTTCGCAGTCGAGGGGCAGGAAAATATCGATACGCGATCCGAACTTGATAAAGCCGTACTTGGCGTGCTGCTGCACGCACTCACCCGCCTTCGCGTAGTTGACGATCCGTCGCGCCACCAATCCGGCGATCTGACGGAACAATATCTTCTCACGACCGGTATCGACCACGGTCGTGGTACGTTCGTTCTCCTCGGACGATTTGGGGTGCCAGGCCACGAAGAAACGTCCCGGATGGTCGTTGCGGTAGACCACCTCTCCCCCTACGGGATACCAGTTGGCATGCACGTTGGTGATGGACATGAAGACCGAAAGTTGCAGACAGCGCTCCTTCAGGTACTCTCCCTCGAAGACCTCCTCGATAACGACCACCTTGCCGTCGGCACTGGAAAAGACCGTGTCCGGATCGTTCCGGTAGACGCGGCGGGTCGGCTCCCGAAAGAAGAGCGCCACGCAAACGAACAGGCCGAAAAGCAGCACCGCGACCGCCCAGAAGAGCCACTGCGGCACTCCGGCATATTTCACTGCGAAAGCCATGCCCACCGCAACGGCTGCAAATGCTGCGAATGTATACAATACGATAGAATACCCCTCTCTGGCAAGTTTCATCATGCAAGAATCGTTTACGCCCCCGAACGGGGCAATGCCGCGAAAGAACAACTCCCCTCCCGGCCCGTCAGTCGGCAAAGATAGTAAAATATGCGAAAACAAACGGTACGGAAAAGATCAGCGCATCGAAACGGTCCATGAACCCGCCGTGTCCGGGCATGATGGCCCCGGCATCCTTGACTCCGGCCGCACGTTTGAACATCGACTCGACCAGATCGCCCAACACCCCGCTGACCACGACCACGAGCGCAAGACCGCCCCACCACACCAGACTCTCGCCGCGTAGCGCCCCGCACAGGACGCCGAACGCAACCGCAAAGAGCAGTCCGCCCGCAAAACCTTCCCACGACTTCTTGGGCGAAACGCGCTCGAACATCTTGTGTTTGCCGAACAGCACGCCCGTCAGGTAGGCGAAGATGTCGTTCACCCACACCGTGAAAATATAGCAAAGGATCATCCACGCATCGTAACGTCCGCCGTAGAAAGCCACAAAACACATCAGCGACATCGGCAACGCGGCATACACCAGTCCCC
This sequence comes from uncultured Rikenellaceae bacterium, assembly GCA_910577285.1. Classification (GTDB taxonomy): domain Bacteria; phylum Bacteroidota; class Bacteroidia; order Bacteroidales; family Rikenellaceae; genus Tidjanibacter. Next base: position 188,894 of record CAJTLO010000004.1, read on the forward strand.
CCACCGCCACGGTAATGTTGGTAAATGGTTCGGGTTGCCGACGACGCAACTCGTACACGAATATCACATAAAGCAGCGGAAAGAAGATCGACAGCCACACGAGCGGCAGCGTTCCGCGGGCCGCAAGAAAACTCATCGCCACGCCCACGCCCCCCGCGACGACCGGATACACGCGATCGATGACGATCCCCTTCTTGCCGGCCATCCGATAGAATTCCCACAGACTACCTACGCATATAGTCACCGCAAGCGCCGCAAAACCGTACTCCGACACAGCCACCGCACCTACGACGACCAACAGCAGCACGGCACCGCTCAGTGCCCTTACTGCCAATTCTTTACCAAATTTCGCCATATCCAACCGTTTTGCGACCCTCCCGCGCCGCGGACCCTATCGGCATCTGCGAACGCACGGAAACTCCGGACCGTCGGGACAAAAATATGGAATAAATCCGAACCAACTATCGCTCAATCCGAAAATACCGCCGGCACGGACCGCCGCCGGAGCATCCGCACGGACGAAACCGGACGAAACGGAACCCTGCGGGAAACACCGGGCGGGACGAAACCGGCAACTCTTCTTATTCCCATTCCTCTCCGCTCTCCCGCCGCACGCACCTGCCGGAGGACGTTACGAACGCCCCGAAGCGGGACCTCCGCCCTCGGAACACCGTGCAAACGCCCTGCCCCACGCCCGGCAGCCACGCTTCCTCGCACTTCGTTCTCTTCCCGTTCCTTTCCTCCCGCCTCGCCGACGGCCCCTGTCGACAGGACACCGAACCGTCTGCCCCGCGCCGAAAGCGGCCGAAAAGCGACATTACCGCAGAACAAAGGCCGACAGCATCGGAGCGTGCACCGCAACCGGACCCGCCCGCAAAAATCTTCCTGTCCGCACGCAGCGCATACCGCAACACCCATCCGGCAGGGCCTCCTCCCCGCAGGCACCCTACGAAGGGATACCACATACCACCGGCCCCCTTTGCCCGCGCCGAAGGCGGCCGAAAAGCGAAGGTTGCAAGCATCCGGCCGCCCACCGTACCGGCGACCGCCCACCGGGAAGCGAAAGCCAAGAACCGCTGCCTACGGCGCCGGCACCGCCCCGTCGACAGCAGGCACACAAAAAACCGGACGGGAGTCATGCTCCCGCCCGGTCAATGTCTTATGCGTATCCTTCCGGCACGGCCCGTTCGGACCGGCCTCTTTCGCTTGCTATACGTCCGCAGCCTCTCCGCCGACGGCAACCTCCTCCGTCCCTGCGGCAACGACGTCGTCCCCGGCATCCGCATCGCCGGCCGGCACGGCATCGGCAACCTCTCCGGAACGCACGGCGGCCGCCTGCTCCCGCTTGATATCCTTGATGCGTTTGCCGAATATCCGTTCGAGATCCTCGGAGAAGACCACCTCTTTCTCAAGCAGCAGTTCGGCGAGCTGCGTAAAGCCTTCCCGGTGCTCGGCGAGCACCCGCGTAGCCAGGGCGAAGGCTTCGTCGAGCAACCGCTTCACCTCCCGGTCGATCAGTTCGGCAGTCCGTTCGCTGTAGGGTTTGGTCAGCGCCATGTCCGCCTGGCCCGACGAATCGTAATAACTCATGTTGCCCACCTGGTCGCTCATGCCCAGATAAGCCACCATCGAATAGGCCCGTTTGGTCGCCACCTCCAGGTCGTTCAGCGCACCCGATCCCTGCGTGCCGAACACCAACTGTTCGGCCGCCCGACCGCCCAGCGTGGAGGCGATGTCGTCCAGCATTTGCTCGCGGGTGGTCACCTGACGCTCTTCGGGCAGATACCATGCCGCACCCAAAGCCCGGCCACGGGGAATGATGGTCACCTTGATGAGCGGATTGGCATGCTCGAGAATCCAGCTCACGGTGGCGTGACCGGCCTCGTGGTAGGCGATAAGCCGCTTCTCCTCCGGCGTAATGATCGTATTCCTGCGCTCCAGTCCTCCCACGATCCGGTCGATGGCGCTGAGGAAATCCTCCCGCCCGACGCACTTCTTGTCGTGGCGTGCAGCGATCAGCGCCGCCTCGTTGCAGACGTTGGCTATGTCGGCACCGGAGAATCCCGGCGTCTGCTTGGCAAGGAAACTGCGGTCGAGGTCGGGATCGAGCTTGATATTGCGCAGATGCACGTCGAATATCTCCGCACGCTCCTTCACATCGGGCAACCCCACCTCTATCTGCCGGTCGAAACGGCCCGCACGCATGAGCGCCTTGTCGAGGATGTCGGCACGGTTGGTAGCGGCAAGCAGGATGACTCCCGAATTGGTACCGAAACCGTCCATCTCCGTCAACAGCTGGTTGAGCGTATTTTCGCGTTCGTCGTTGCTGGAGAACCCGCCGTTCTTGCTGCGGGCACGCCCCACGGCATCGATCTCGTCGATGAACACGATGCAGGGCGCTTTCTCCTTGGCCTGCCGGAAAAGGTCGCGCACACGCGAAGCTCCCACGCCGACGAACATCTCCACGAAATCCGAACCGCTCATGGTGAAGAACGGCACGTTAGCCTCGCCGGCCACCGCCTTCGCGAGCAGCGTCTTTCCCGTTCCCGGAGGGCCCACGAGCAGTGCTCCCTTGGGAATCTTTCCGCCCAAATCGCGATATTTCTGCGGATTGCGAAGGAAGTCCACGATCTCCATGATCTCCACCTTCGCCTCCTCCAGACCGGCCACATCCTTGAAGGTCACCCGGTCCTTGTTGTTGGCGTCGACTACCTGCGCCTTCGCTTTTCCCACGTTGAACACGCCTCCCTGTCCGCCGCCGGCATTCTTCGAAGCATTGCGCATCATGACGATAAAGAAGACCATCAGCAGCAGGAAAGGCAGGAAACCGAGCACATCGAGCCAGATGTTGCGTTTGGTTTCATAAGTAAGCAACACCGACTGCCCGTACCGCTCCTCGGCCTTGTCCAGATCCTCCCGGAAAGTGGCCACATCGCCTATGTTGAAGACGAACTGCGTGCCGCGACGGGGGATGTTCCTGTATTCGGGACGGGCCGCATAGTTCTCCAACGCCCCGCTGCGGAGCCGGACGTTGGCCTGCTCCTTGTTCACCACTTCGATGCTCTCCACATCGCCCTCGGCGATCATCTGCTCCACCGTATTCCAGTTGGTCTTCACGGGGGCCTCGCTGCCGCCCAGCCACGACCATCCGACGATAAGCAGGAACAGCAGACCGTAAATCCACATGCCGTAGCCGACCGGCCGCATCTGCGGGCGCCTGTCGCCGCTCCTGTTGTTCTGGTTCTTGAATGCCATCTTTCTTTTCAATATTCCGACAATATCATGCGGCATGTGCCCGAAGCCCATGCCGCGAAACCTTAACGCGCTTCCCCGCGTTTTATTATTCCCATTCGCCGTGACGGGTCGAGGGCGCATCGGCCCAAAGCTCTTCCAGACGGTAGAACTCGCGGGCCTGGGTCTGGAAGATGTGCACCATCACATCCACATAATCCACGACCACCCAGACGGCGTTCTGCAACCCTTCCGTCCTGCGCGGACGCTGACCGAGCTTCTCGAACACCTTCTCCTCGATACCGTCCGCAATGGCGGCCACCTGCGTGGTGGACTCCGCGTTGCAGACCACGAAAGCGTCGGTTATCGCACCGTCGAATCCCCTCAGGTCGAGCGAAAGAATATTTTTCCCCTTCTTGTCGTCTATCGCAGAAACGATCGTTTCCAACAACTCCTCCATACTCTCTTTTTCCGTTTTATTTACCGTACCCGCCGGAACGCCGGCAAATGTACGTCTTTTTTACTACAAAAATCCGGCCCCTCGCAAGGAGCGCGTCTCTCGACCGTTATGCCATACGCCGCCTCATCCCCGGCCGACGACGCCTACCGCCGCCACCGACTCCTTGAGCACCTTGACGATGGAATCCTTCACATAGGTACGACGGACAGCCACCGCGATCTTGCGCGAAACGGCCCCTTTGGCCAACTGTTTCACCTGCGCGGTATGCTCTTTCGACACGTAGGGAACGGCCATCTCCGGAATGACCGTCATATACTCCGTGCTGTCCACGATGCGCATGAGCGTTTCGAGCGAACCGCTTTCGAAATAATACGAGGCATGCGCGCCCCCCTTCGAGGGACACAGATCGAGTATCTGATCGCGGAAACAGTGCCCCTCCGAGAGAAGCAGCATCTCCTTCAGGTCGAGGTCCTCCAGCCGGATGTTGGAGCGCTCGAAGAGCCTGTGTTCCGGCGAGAGGTAGGCATAGAACCTGTCGTCGAAAATACACTCCTCGGTGATTCCCTCCGGACACGTTCCCCCGGCAAGGATGGCGGCATCGATCTCATCGTGTTCCATCGCCCGCACGATCTGCGGCGTAATCATCTCCCGAATCTCCAGGTGGACGTCGGGACAGCGTGCCTCAAAATCCTGCACCATGCGAGGCAACAGGTAGGGCGCGATGGTAGGGATCACCCCCAGCCGCAGCACGCCGGACACGGTCCCCTTGAGCACGGCCACATCTTCGTAGATCGAGTGGAACGTCTTCACCGCATCGCGGGCCCGCTCGGCCACCACCTCGCCGGCCTGGGTGAGCATCACCGGCTTTTTCGTCCGGTCGAGCAGCACCACGCCCAGCTCCTCTTCAAGGTTCTTTATCTGCATGCTCAACGAAGGCTGGGTAACGAAACTCCGTTCGGCAGCCAACGAAAAACTGCCGAAGTTCACCACTGCGAGCAAATATTCCAACTGTACGATCGTCATTTGCGAAGCTATAACGAATCACAAAATTATAAAAAATAACTATGCGGCAAAACGTCTCTTTCCGTCGCGGCCCCTCCCCCGCACCGCGCCGGGCAACTCTTTCCGGCTGCGACGCGCGAAACGATACCCGCAATGACACCGGCCGCAGTCAGGAGAGAATGCCCGTTTCGAGTAGCATCTGCCGATAGACGGCGGCCTTTTCCTCCAACGGCTTGGGATAGGCCCGCGAGGTGGAAGGCATGCGGTAGAAGCGCAGCAGGCGCTCCCCGCAGCGAAACTCCGAGAAATGCCCCACCGCAGGCGGCTCGCAGCCCGCCACGGCAGCCAACGTCTCCGCCGCCTTCTGTCCCGTCACCGCCACGGCCCGGCACAGAGGCAACCGCTCCAACATACCGGTCAGGTCGAAGGGACGCACCACCTCCAGAAACTTGTCGGCGGCATTGCCGCGGGCGCGTATCACCTCGGCGGCGGTATCGGAGAGGGCTATCCCCCGCTCCCGGCAGAACGTCTCGATCGCTTCCCGATCGAAGCGACGGCTACCCGGCAGCACGAACCGCTCGCGGTCGCCGTAAAACACCAACCCCATCACCCGCCACATGTCGTTCTGGAAGTTGGGATAGTAGAACTCCATCGACCAACGCGACCGGGCAGGCGGAAAGCTGCCGAGCATCAGCAACCGCGCCCCCTCCGGCAGGAAAGGTTCGAGGGGATGCGCTTCGGCCGTCCGCTCCGGAACGACCGCCTTCTCATTATCGACCATAACGATACACTTTATCAAGCATTCAATCTCTCGGTATCCTTGCGCCGATCCCGCTCCCGGTCCGGCACATACACCGGTTTTCCGTTCCAACCGCGCAACACTCGGCCGGACGGCCGCCCCCCGCAACGGGGAGGACGGCACCGTACCGGACCTAAAAAACGCTGCCGGAGAAAGGAGGCCCTCCTCTTCCGGCAGGATAGATCCACTCGGTATCCCTCGCCGCGGCGAAAGCGGCATGTCCGCACCCGAAACGTTCCTGCGGGAGCGCAGCGAGGTACCGGGCCCCTTACTTCACCTCTTCGAGAATACGACGGGCCACCGTTCCGGTCACGTTACGCCCTTCGCCGAAGGCCACGCCCCGCGCGTTGAAACGACGCTCGATCTCCAGGATCGTCTCCTCGCCGATTCCCACCTCGTGCAGCCGGGTCTGGAGCCCCAGCGACCGGAAAAACGCTTCGGTAGCGTCGATGGTCCGCAAGGCACGCTCCTCGTCGTCGCCCTCCGTAATTCCCCAGACACGTTCGCCGTACTGGAGTATCTTCGACATCTTCTGCCCGCGCAGCACCTTGAGCAGACCGGGGAAAACGATGGCGAGCGTATGACCGTGGGTAAGCCCCTCGATGGCGGTCAGTTCGTGCCCGATCTGATGCGTCGCCCAGTCCTCCGCGACGCCCATGGCGATGAAGCCGTTGAGGCCCATGGTGGCGCAGAGCATGTAATCGGCCATGGTGTCGTAATCGTGCGGTTCCGCCAGCACCCTGGGGGCGATCTCCACCAACGTCTGCAGGATCCCCTCGCTCCAGCGATCCATCAACGGCGACTGTCCGGCAACGGTCATATACTGCTCCATGACGTGAATGAACGTATCGGCCATACCGGCCGCACGCTGGTAGGCGGGAAGCGAGAAGGTGGTCTGCGGGTCGAGTATCGAGAAGCGGGGATAATCCACCTTCATGCCGTACTTCTCCCGCGTGGCGGTACTCGATATGACGGCGTTGCGGTTCATCTCCGATGCCGTGGCCGGAAGCGTCATCACGTCGCCGAAAGGCACGATCTCTCCGATGAGGCTGCCGTTGCGCACCAGATCCCAGGCATCGCCGTCGTAATGTACCGCCGCCGCGATCAGCTTCGTACCGTCGAGCACCGAACCGCCTCCCACTGCGAGCAGGAAGCCCACCCCCTCGCGTTTGCACTGCTCCACGGCTTTGCGGAGCGTCTCTATCTTGGGATTGGGTTCGATCCCCCAGAACTCGATGTAGTCGCGACCGGCCAATGCCGCCACGACCTGTTCGTACACCCCGTTGCGCTTCACGCTGCCGCCGCCGAAAGTCACCATGATCTTCACCCCTGCGGGTATCTCCTCCGCCAGACGGGCGATCATCCCCTTTCCGAAGATCAGCTTCGTCGGATTCCGAAAAATAAAATTCTCCATACTTTTTATTGTTCCTCTCTTTGTGTCGTCACTCCCTGACGTATACTTTTTCTATGGCGCAAATATAGACATAATGGAAATCTTTTTCGGGATACCATTCGTCCACGAGGCCGTTGTCGAGAAACTCCGCTGGCCCGAACCGGTCGCGGTACATCTTGCGACACTCCAATACGAGCGCGGCATCGCCGATACAGGGCGTGCCGTCCGGCGTACGGGCCACGGTCAGCCCCGCTGCGGCGATCTTGTCCTCCGTGCGGCCGCTGTGCGCACCGCAGTATGCCAACGCTTTGCGATACCTTTCGTCCATAAACGAAAGGGTGAGCCGCTGCTCGGCATCCACGAACTCTCTGGTGTAACGCTGCGGCCGGATATAGACGGTGGCCGCAGGCCTGCCCCAGATAAAACCGATACCGCCCCAACTGGCGGTCATCGTATTGCACTTCTCCCCGTCGCCGGCGGTCACGAGCATCCATTGCCTGCCGATCATCTCGATCACGTTGCCGGGCATCTTCTCTGCCGGCACCTCCTTGCAACCTTTCATCTTCTCTACTTTTGCCTTCATGCGGAGCGACGCCCGCCGCGGCGACTCCGCGCCCGGATGCGCACCGCCCGACAGACGCCCGGCGCCTCCGCGAAACGATTTTTCAGTGAACGTTCCTCCCCCGTACCAACAGTCTGCCGAACCGCAGTACGTTCAAAGGTAACCTTTTTCACCCGGCGAATCCCTTCTTCCGCTATTTTTTTCGGAAAATATTTGCACCTAACGCTTTTTTGTCTATCTTTGCACCGCGAAAGTTTCAAACAACCTTTCCATGGCCCATTCGTCTATCGGTTAGGACGCAAGATTTTCATTCTTGAAAGAGGAGTTCGATTCTCCTATGGGCTACCAAAGTTAAAAACAGCAACAAGACATGGCAAATCACAAATCGTCTCAAAAGAGGATTCGTCAGACTGAGGCACACAGGCTTCAGAATAAATATTACCACAAAACGACCCGCAACGCCGTAAAGGCACTGCGCAACACCACGGACAAGGCGGCTGCCGAAGCACTCCTTCCGAAGGTGAGCGCGATGCTCGACAAACTTGCCAAGAAGAACGTGATCCACGCCAACAAGGCAGGCAACCTCAAGAGCAGCATCCAGAAGCACGTAAACGCTTTATAAGCGGCGGAGTTCGTCCGTATCGAAATACGGGGTATGCATAATTGCATACCCTTTTTCTTATTTCCCCTCATCCACGGCTCGGTTCCTCCCTACGCCGCCGAAAGGAACGAGCAGCCGTTTTCCCGCTGCGATACGCCCGGACGCGACATCTCCTCTACCGGCTCCTGCCGGACTTCGCCGCGACTCCATCCGTAAAGGGTTGCCGTTCGCCCCGGCGGGAGAAACATCGCCTCGCCCCGCCGGAGCAGTATCGCTACTCCCTTCCCCCGGCAAAATCGTAGAGCATGGCGATCTCCGCCGGCCAACGCTCCTCCACCGGCGTTTCGAGAATCAGCGGAATCGCGTCGAAACGGGCATCGGCGGCGATGTAGCGGAACGCATCGAGTCCGATGGTTCCCTCGCCCAGCGGCGCATGGCGATCCACACGGCTGCCGAGCGGCTTCATGGCGTCGTTGAGGTGCATGCCCCGCAGATAGGCCAGGGATACCGTCCGGTCGAGTTGTGCGAAAACGGCATCGCACGCCGCAGCCGACGAAAGGTCGTAACCCGCCGCAAACGCATGGCAAGTGTCGATGCAATAGCCCACCCGCGACTTGTCCTCCACCTTATCGATAATATAGGCGAGGTGCTCGAAATCGAACCCCACGTTGGAACCCTGGCCGGCGGTATTCTCGATGACGGCCGTCACCCCTTCGGTCTGCTCCAAGGCGATGTTGATGCTCTCGGCGACCCGGTCCAGACACTCCTCCACGGTAATCCGCCCCAGGTGGCTGCCGGGATGGAAGTTGAGCCTGTCGAGCCCCAACTGCCCGCACCGCCGCATCTCGTCGACGAAGGCGTCGCGCGACTTCTGCAACTCCTCCCGGCCCGGATGGCCGAGGTTGATGAGGTAGCTGTCGTGGGGAAGGATCGCCTGCGGAAGATAACCGTTCTCTTCGCAGGCGCGACGGAATGCCTCGATGGTATCCGCCCCCAGCGGCGCCGCACGCCACTGACGCTGGTTTTTGGTAAAGAGGGCGAACCCTCCCGCCCCGATGCCGTGCGCATTGCCGGGAGCGTGCTGCACACCGCCCGACGCACTTACGTGCGCCCCGAAATATTTTTTCATACCATCGCTCGTTTATTCAACTCCGCAAAGATAGCCAATCTCCCGACGCATTCCGCGCCTCCTCTCGCCATTTGCGGAAGTTCCCGTCCCGTTCGCCGCTTTTTTTGTACATTTGCGAATTCACATCCGAAGAGGCCCGAACATGAAAAAAGACTTGCCGATCCGCTTTGTCCCGAAAGCGCTGTGCGCCCTGCTGCTGCTCCTGGCACTGGGCGGAGGAAGCGCCCATGCCCAGTTCACCATCCGCAAACCGGACGCCGGAGAGGAGGTACGCCCCAAAGTATTCGACAACACCCTCGACTTCCGCCCCCGGAACGACTATTTCGATCCCGCAGCCGAACGGGCGAAACGGCTCCGCATCCGCAAGGAACGCAACACGATCGAGTTCAACGCCTCGCTCGAAACCTCCCTGCAACAGTTCGAACACTGGACGGGTAGCGGAAGCAACAACTTCTACGCACTCGCCAACCTCTTCTTCCGCCACCAATACAAAAAGGAGAAGTTCTCGGTCGACTACCGCGCCGACGCCAACTACGGGATGAACTTCATCGACGACGCCTTTTTCAAAAACAAGGACGAATTCAAACTCAACGGGCAGCTCGGCTGGCAGATGCACCGCAACTGGTCCTACTCCGCGTCGATCAACATCCGCAGCCAGTTCTCGCAGGGCTACAAATCGCGCACCGAACACATTCTCGTTTCGGACTTCCTCTCGCCCGGCTATTTCGACATCGCCGCAGGTTTCACCTTCCTCAAGGAGGGGAATCCGTTCAAGGTGACGCTCTCGCCCCTGGGCGGCAACATCGTCACCGTCCTCAACGACGCACTGCCCGAAGACGGGCGCTACGGAGTCCCCGTGGGCGAACGGGTTTCCGGCAAGCTGGGCTATTCCGCCGAAGTATTCTTCGACCGGGCGTTCGGAAAAAAGAAGTGGCTGCGTTACCGCTCCGACCTCTACCTCTTCGTCCCCTACATCGAGCTCGACAACCCCACCGTCCGCTGGGAAAACACGTTCGAGATACGCATCAACCGCTTCATCTCCACCAAGCTGTACGGCCAACTCTATTACCGCAAGGAGGACAGCTCCGCGCTCCAGTACCAATACTCGTTCATGATAGGACTCAAATACGTATTCAGGAACAAATAACCCCGTCCGCGAAAGGACGCACAATTTCGGCAAGACCATGGAACAGAACTCCCGCAACAGCATACTCACCCCCTTTCTCCTCTCCGCAGCGCTCGTACTGGGCGTGATGATCGGCCTTTTCGCAGGGCGCAACAGCGTGGACCGCAGGCTGCGCAGCCTTGCCGGCGAGGGCGGCGGCCCCGCCGACAAACTCGACTACGCCCTCTCGCTGATCGACCGTTACTACGTGGACCCCGTGAGCACCGACTCGCTGGTAGAGGCGTTGATGCCCGACCTGATGTGGTACCTCGATCCCCACTCGGTCTACATCCCCGCATCGGAGCTGGCCGAGGTCAACATGCCGCTCGAAGGGGAGTTCGACGGGATCGGCATCACGTTCAACATGGCTACCGACACGATCGTCGTGCTGAACGTCATTCCGCAGGGACCGAGCCAGAAGGCGGGCATCCAGAACGGCGACCGGATCATCCGCATCGACGACTCGCTCGTGGCCGGCCGCAAGCTCCCGATGGACGAGGTGATGCGGATGCTGCGCGGCCCCCGCGGCACACAGGTGACGGTGTCGGTGCTGCGCAAGGGCGCCGACGAGCTCCTCCCCATGACCATCGTACGCGACAAGATTCCGGTGAAGAGCGTCGATGCCGCCTACATGCTCACCCCCGAGGTGGGTTTCCTGCGCATCACCACCTTCTCGCAACACACCCACGAAGAGATGGTACGAGCCCTGGCCGCCCTGCGCGGCGAGGGCATGCGGAAGCTGATCGTCGACCTGCGCGGCAACACGGGCGGCTACCTCGGCCAGCCCATCCGCATGGCCAACGAATTCCTCCCCGCCGACCGGCTCATCGTCTACACCGAAGACCGCAACGGCGATCGGATGGAGGAGTACAGCGACGGAAAAGGGGCGTACCGGGATGTGGAGCTAGCGGTCCTGATCGACGAACACAGCGCCTCGTCGAGCGAAATCTTCACCGGCGCCCTGCAGGACAACGACCGCGCCACCATCATCGGCCGCCGCTCCTACGGCAAAGGCCTCGTCCAGCAGCAGATTCCCTTCTCCGACGGCTCGGCCATCCGGCTGACCACGGCCCGCTACTACACCCCCACGGGGCGTTCCATCCAGAAGCCTTATACCGCCGCCGACAGCGACTACGAACAGGACATCTACAACCGCTACCTGCACAACGAGCTCTTTTCGGCCGACAGCATCCGTTTCGACGACAGCCTGAAGTTCGTGACGCCCGGCGGCAAGATCGTCTACGGCGGCGGGGGCATCATGCCCGACCTCTTCGTCCCGCTCGACACCACCGAAATGACCGACTACTACATGAAGGTGGCCGGACGGAACATCCTCTACCGTTACACCATGGAGTATGCCGACCGCAACCGCACGAAGATCAACGCCGTGAAGAGCGTCGCCGGACTCGACAGCCTGCTCAATGCCGACACGGACATGTTCGACGACTTCGTACGTTATGCCGGCCGCAACGGCGTGGCCCCCGATGCGCGGCAGATACGCCGCTCGGAAAAGCTGCTCAAAGCCCTGTTACGCGCCTACATCGGCCGCAACACCCCGTTGGAGGAGACCGGCTTCTACGCCAACTACTACGTGGTGGACGATCCGGTGCTGAAGGCCCTCGAAGTGTTCGACCGGTCGCCCCGGGAATAACCGCCGGGCAACGTTCCCTACACCGAAGAGGGCGGGGAGGCGTCTGCCTCCCCGCCCTCTCTTCATGCGCACCGGCGATGCCCCGCTCCCGTACCGGCCGGAAGCCTCGTTTCTCCGCACCGCCTGAAGTTCCCGCGACGACCCGGCCTCCGGCGCAGACGCGCCGAAGGGAAAACCGAAAATCTCCCTGCCGCCACGCCTCTGCCGGGACCGGACCGCCCTTTCCGCACGGTTTCCCCTCCCCGTCTTCGGCCATGCGAAACGCCCGCTCCCGGCCGGAGGCCCCGAAAAGCCGTCCCGCATCAACGACCGCATACCGGAGGAGCTCCCCCGAAACGGAGCGTCGGGAGCGTATCTTTCCGAATGCGGGAACGGAGAACGGTCGAAAAAAGTGCTAATTTTGTCGGCGATGAAACATACGACCATATCATGCCTGCAGACCCTCTGCGCCGCAGCGCTTCTGCTCTGCGGCTGCACGGGTGCTCCGGCCGTACACCTCTCCGGCGAGGAGGCCTACGCCCCCCGCCATGCGGAGGGGTACTCGATCTATGCCACCGACGGCGCATCCACCGTCATCGAACTCCGCAACCCCTGGCAAGGCGGCGACAGCGTCCGGACGCAACTCTTCGTGTCGCGCGGGGGCGAACTTCCGCCCGACGGATTCGACGGGGTGACGGTAGCAGCTCCGGTTCGGCGGGCCGTATGCTTCTCCTCGACGCACGTCGCCTTCCTCGACGCACTGGAGGCCACGCAGATCATCCAGGGCGTATCGGGTGCCGGATACATCTCCAACGAGAAGGTACGCGAACGTTACCGCCGAGGCGACCTTCGCGACGTGGGGTACGACTCCAACGTCAACTACGAACTCCTGACCGCCCTGCGCCCCGACATCGTCTTCGTCTACGGGGTAGGAGGCGAAAACAATACCCTGACCGACAAATTCCGCGAACTGCACATCCCGTTCGTCTACATCGGGGAGTACATGGAAACCACCCCGCTGGGCAAAGCGGAGTGGCTCATCCCCTTCGGCGAACTCATCGACCGGAGGGAGGAAGCCGCCGCCCTTTTCGCAGGCATCGAAAGGCGGTACGACTCGTTACGGACGAAGGCCGCCGCCATGGTCGGACGCCCCTCGGTAATGCTGAACGCCCCCTACCGCGACGTATGGTTCGTGCCGGGCGACCGCAGCTACATGGTACGGCTTATCGCCGATGCGGGCGGCAGCTACGTCTTTGCCGGTGAGGAGAGCACCGTCAGCCGCCCCGTCAACGGCGAAGCCGCCTGGCGGGCCGCCCGCCGGGCCGACGTATGGCTGACCCCCAACCAGGCCCGGAGCATCGACCAACTGAAAGCGCAGAACCCCAAATTCACCGAGATCCCCTGCGTAGCGGCGCGACGCGTCTACAACTGTACGCGCCGAAGCACCTCGGAGGGCGGAAGCGACTTCTGGGAATCGGGGGCGCTGTACGCCGACCGTGTCCTGCGCGACATCCTCCTTTGCCTCCACCCCGAAGCGGCCGTGGCAGGCGAAGAGGAGATGTACTATTTCGAAAGACTCGAATAACCCCGCCCCGACCGAAAGATCCGCAAGCCGCCGGGCTCTCCGGAGGAGCGGCGAAAAATAAACCGTACGCACAGTGAAACGAAGGAGCGCCATACTGATGCCCGTCGCCGTCGTCCTGACGGCGCTGCTGCTGCTGGCCGACATGGCCGTCGGCTCCACGCCCATTCCCCTGAAGGAGCTCTGGCGCGGCCTCACGGGCAGCGGAACGGACGAAAGCATCCGCTACATCGTCCTGCACTTCCGCATTCCCAAGGCGGTGACGGCACTCCTGGCAGGCGCGGCGCTCTCGGCCGTCGGCCTACAGATGCAAACCCTGTTCCGCAACCCGCTGGCAGGCCCCTATGTGCTGGGCGTAAGCTCCGGCGCCAGCCTCGGCGTGGCGCTCTTCACGCTCGGCATGCCCCTGCTGGGCATCTCCGCCCCGTCGGTCTGGTGGGGCGGCATCGGCACAGTGGGCGCCGCCTGGACGGGCGCCGCGGTGATCCTGCTGATCATCATGGCCGTCACGACCCGCATCAAGGACATCATGGCGGTGCTCATCATGGGCATGATGTTCGGAAGCGCCGCCACCGCGATCGTCGAGATTCTCCAGTACATGAGCCCCGAAGGGGCCGTAAAATCCTACGTGGTATGGACGATGGGGAGCCTCGGCGGGGTGATGCTCTCCGAGTTGCGGATCCTCGTCCCTGTCCTCGCCGCCGGCCTCGCCCTCTCCGTATCGCTCATCAAGCCGCTGAACATGCTGCTGCTGGGCGAGAACTACGCACGCACCATGGGACTCGACATCCGCGCCACGCGACTCCGCATCTTCGCATCGACCATCCTGCTGGCCGGGACGGTGACCGCCTACTGCGGCCCCATCAGCTTCCTCGGTCTGGCCGTCCCCCACATCGTCCGGATGGCCTTCCGGGAGGCCGACCACCGCATTCTCATGCCGGCCTCGATGGTGTGCGGCGGCGGCATCCTGCTGCTCTGCGACCTGGCCTCGCAGCTTCCCCCTTCCGACATGACGCTTCCCATTAACACCGTATCGGCCTTCATCGGCATTCCCGTGGTCATCGCGGTCATTCTCCGCACGCGCAAAAACTCCTGACGAATGGATTACGAAAGGATCAACACCGTACAACTCCACGGACTCACGCTCGGTTACGGCGACAGAATCCTCTTCGCCGACGCCGGCATCGGATTCGGCTGGGGAGAGTTCACCGCCCTCATCGGCCGGAACGGCACGGGCAAAAGCACCCTGCTGCGCACCGTCGCCGGACTCGCCAGGCCGCTGCAGGGATACATCACCGTGAACGGACACCGCACGGACGCCATGTCGCGCCGCGAGATAGCCGCCACGATCGCATTCGTCTCCACCGAAGAGGTGAAGGTCGAGAACCTGAAGGTGGCCGATGTCGTGGCGCTGGGCCGCGCTCCCTACACCAACTGGGTGGGCTCGCTGACCGACACAGACCGGGCGAAGGTGGACCGCGCCCTTTCGCTCGTGGGAATGCAGGCCTTCGCCCGCAAGGGCATCGGCACGCTCAGCGACGGGGAGCGGCAACGGGTGATGATCGCCCGGGCCCTGGCACAGGACACCCCCATC
This sequence comes from uncultured Rikenellaceae bacterium, assembly GCA_910577285.1. Lineage (GTDB taxonomy): Bacteria > Bacteroidota > Bacteroidia > Bacteroidales > Rikenellaceae > Tidjanibacter. The sequence continues at coordinate 204,042 of CAJTLO010000004.1, forward strand.
ATCCTGCTCGACGAACCCACCGCCTTCCTCGACCTGCCCAACAAATACGAAATCGGACTGTTGCTGCGCCGGCTCGCCCACGACGAGGGAAAATGTATCGTCTTCTCCACCCACGACCTGGCCATCGCCCTGGAGCTGTGCGACACGATCGCCCTGCTCGAAGGAGGCCGCTTCTACTACGGGACGACCGACATGCTCACCGAGAGCGGCGACCTGGGACGCCTGTTCGAAGACACGCCGCTGACATTCGACACGGCCACCCGCAACGTCAGGCTCCGCGACCGCGCATAGCCCCGCAACAGCAGACATCGCGCAACGGGCATCGCCGGACGAAGCCACGAAGGTCGCCGCAGGAGGAAGCGCGGGGGAGGATCGCGGCCGAAGGGGCGCCGTTTTCATATTTACCGGGAAATCGCTACATTTGTACGCTACGAATAAACACACGGATACCATGTTCGAGAACTTAACCGACAGGCTTGAGAGGTCTTTCAAGATACTTAAGGGCGAGGGACGGATCACCGAGATCAACGTCGCCGAAACGCTCAAGGAGATACGCCGCGCACTCATCGATGCCGACGTAAACTACAAGGTCGCCAAGACCTTCACCGACGATGTGAAGCAGAAGGCTCTCGGCGCCAACGTACTCACCGCCGTCAAGCCGGGGCAGATGATGACCAAGATCGTCCGCGACGAACTCGCCCTGCTCATGGGCGGTACGGCCTCGGACATCAACCTCGACGGCCGTCCGGCAGTCATTCTCATCGCCGGTCTGCAAGGTTCCGGTAAGACCACCTTCTCGGGCAAACTCGCCGGTCTGCTGAAAGGCAAACGGGGCCGCAGCGTACTGCTCGTAGCGGGCGACGTCTACCGCCCGGCCGCCATCGAACAGTTGAAGATCCTCGGCCAGCAGGTAGGCGCGGAGGTCTACACCGAGGAGGGCAACAACAACCCGGTGGAGATCGCGGAGAATGCGGTCAAATACGCCCGCGGCAAGAACATCAACACCGTCATCGTCGACACGGCGGGCCGCCTGGCGGTGGACGAGGCGATGATGGAGGAGATCGCGGCCGTCAAAAAGGCCGTCAAGCCCACCGAAACCCTTTTCGTGGTGGACGCCATGACGGGACAGGACGCCGTGAATACCGCAAGGGAGTTCAACGAGCGGCTCGACTACGACGGCGTGGTACTCACCAAGCTCGACGGCGACACCCGCGGCGGTGCGGCCATCTCCATCCGTTCGGTAGTGAACAAACCGCTGAAATTCATCTCGTCGGGCGAGAAGATGGACGCCCTGCAGGTGTTCCATCCGGAGCGCATGGCCGACCGTATTCTCGGCATGGGCGACATCGTGTCGTTCGTGGAACGCGCCCAGGAGCAGTACGACGAGGAGGATGCCCGCCGGCTCAAAAAGAAGATCGTCAAGAATCAGTTCGACTTCAACGACTTTCTCGACCAGATAGCCCAGATCAAGAAGATGGGCAACATGAAGGACCTGATGGGCATGATCCCGGGCGTGGGCAAAGCCGTCAAGGACATGGAGTTCTCCGACGACATGTTCAAGCAGACCGAAGCCATCATCCACTCGATGACTCCCGCCGAACGCAGCAATCCGGAGATCATCAACCCCAGCCGCAAGGAGCGCATCGCCAAGGGAAGCGGCACGACCCTGGCCGAGGTGAACAAACTGCTCAAGCAGTTCGACCAGACGCGCAAGGTGATGAAATCGGTCGCCACGATGAAACCCGGCATGATGAAGGGTCGCCGCAGGTAACCCCTTCACCGGCACGCCTTCCATAAATCCGACGGCGGGAACTGAAGTTCCCGCCGTCGGACTTTCGTCGAAACCCCGACTCACCGCAAGTTCTTTTCCGGACACAAGCTCCGACGGAGAACGGCAAGCACTTCCCGAGGCATGCACCGCCGCCCGACACCGCCCTTTCCCGCTTCCGGGCACAAACAGCAACCCGCCCCCGATACCGACACTTTCCACTCGCCGCACACCATGACGACGCCAACGAACCGCCCCGCCTACCGCATCGCCCGGATAAACGCCGACGACTACCCCGCGCTGGTGCGCATCTGGGAAGCCTCGGTCCGGGCAACGCACACGTTCCTCGCCGAGGAAGAGTTGCTGCGCATCCGCAGCAGACTCGCCGCAGAGTACTTTCCCGCCGTGGAACTCTATGCCGCCTTCGCAGACGGACAGCCCGTAGGATTCGCCGGAACGGCGGGCGAACACCTCGAAATGCTCTTCGTGCACCCCGACTTTTTCGGCTGCGGGTGCGGAAAAAGGCTGCTTCTCTTCGCCCTCCGCGAAAAGGGAGTGACACGGGTGGATGTCAACGAACAGAATCCGCATGCGGAGGGATTCTACCGGGCCCACGGTTTTCAGGTGGCCTCGCGCGACGAGACCGACGCCGCCGGACGCCCCTACCCCATCCTGCACATGGTCCTAAGGCAGTAACCCGCCCGCACCGGTCGTTGCCGACTGCCCGGAACAGGAGGCACCTGCTGCTTTCCCTTCCGGCCGTCATCGCCCGAATGTCAAGAGCAGGGGCAGTCGAAAAAAGCGTACCCCGGAGCGAGGTACGCTGTATCGTTCACGGAAAATACCGCAAGAATTCCATATCCGTCGGCCGGAAGCGGCACAGCGGCGACTTAAAAGCTACCCGTCCGAATCTCCGGTTACGACGAAAGAGTCTCGTCCAATAACAACGTTCACGCGACGGTAGCGCAAGTGGGGACAATACATCATCGTGGCCGCAAAATCCCTCCAACCGTAGCGAATACTCCGTCTTCCAACCGTGCGACAGCCCCGTCTCCAGCTCCATGCCTCCGCCCGGCGCCGTTGTCGTAAGGAACTCCCGCCGCCACCGTCGCCCGCCACGCCACGCCGCGTCGCGTCGCCGGACGAAACCTGCACATCACACCTCGTGCGACAGCGGCGGAGGAACGGCTCCCGAAAGGTCGTAGCCGCCCCACTCCCGTGCGATGGAATCGAGCGTGGCGTCGATTTCGGCCACATCGTCGAGCGTCACGAGTTTCAGACGCGTGGGCTTGAAATTGGGCAGTCCCTTGAAATAGTTGGAGAGGTGGCGCCGCATCTCCAGCACCCCCACCCGGTCGCCCTTCACCTCGACCGATTTGGCCAGATGACGCTTGGCGATCTCCACCCGCTCGCAGACGGAGGGTTGTGGCAGCAGCTCGCCCGTATCGAGGTAGTGCCTGATCTCGCGGAAGATCCACGGCCGACCGTAGGTGGCCCGTCCGATCATCACCCCGTCCACGCCGTAGCGATCGAACGCCTCCGCAGCCCGCTGCGGAGAGTCGATGTCGCCGTTGCCTATGACGGGGATCTTCATCAGCGGATTGTTCTTCACCTTTCCGATAAGCGTCCAGTCCGCCTCCCCCGTGTACATCTGAGCCCGCGTCCGGCCGTGAATGGTGAGCGCCGCGATGCCCGTATCCTGCAGGCGCAGGGCGATCTCCTCGATGTTCTTGTTCTCGTCGTCCCATCCCAGGCGCGTCTTCACCGTCACCGGCACCTTCACCGCCTCCACGATCCGCCGGGTCATCTCCACCATCAGCGGAACGTCGCGCATCATCCCGCTGCCCGCACCACGGCCCGCGATCTTACGCACGGGACAGCCGAAGTTGATGTCGATGACATCCGGACGAGCGGCTTCGGCGATGCGGGCCGATTCGACCATCGGCTCGATCAGGTGCCCGTAGATCTGTATTCCCACCGGACGCTCCCCGTCGCTGATGTTGAGCTTCGCCACCGACTTCGCCCCATCGCGCACGAGTCCGTCCGAGGAGATAAACTCCGTGTAGACCATGTCGGCTCCGAACCCCTTGCACATGTAACGGAACGAGGGGTCGGTCACATCCTCCATCGGAGCGAGAAAGAGCGGACGTTCGCGGAATTCTATGCCGGCTATCTTCATTTTCGTATGCTATTTTACGGGTGCAAAGATAATCCTCCGGGCGGTAAAACGGAAAATTCGTTATCTTTGTCTTTCAAGACAAGTTTACAACAGACGAACAGATTTCCGACATGAACATAGAGAATTACATCGAACAGGTCGCCGCCCGCACCGTGGAGGCGCTCTATCCGCAGGCCGCCGGCGCTCCCATCCAGATACAACGCACGCGCCGGGAGTTCGAGGGCGACTACACCCTGGTGGTGTTTCCCCTGCTCAAGGCGAGCCGCAAGTCGCCCGAGGCCACAGCCGCGGAGATCGGTGAAGCCCTCGTGGCCGGCCAGAGCGGCATCGAGTCGTTCAACGTGGTCAAAGGCTTTCTGAACATGACGCTGCGCCGCAGCTTCTGGAACGAGAAGATCGCCGAGATCGCCTCGGACGACAACTTCGGCTATGCAGCCCCCACCGGACGCACCGTCATGGTGGAGTATTCGTCGCCCAACACGAACAAGCCGCTCCACCTGGGCCACATCCGCAACAACCTGCTCGGCTACTCGGTAGCCGAGATCCTCAAGGCCAACGGCAACCGGGTGATCAAGGCCAACCTCGTGAACGACCGCGGCATCCACATCTGCAAAAGCATGCTCGCCTGGCAGAAGTTCGGCGGCGGAGAGACTCCCGCCTCGAGCGGCATGAAAGGCGACCACCTGGTGGGAAAATACTACGTGGAGTTCGACCGGCACTACAAGGCAGAGATCGGAGAACTCGTCGCACAGGGGCAGAGCGAGGAGGAGGCGAAACGCAACGCCCCCATCATGCGGGAAGCGCAGGAGATGCTGCGCCGCTGGGAAGCGAAAGAGCCGGAGACCTATGCGCTGTGGGAAACGATGAACGGTTGGGTGTACGACGGTTTCGACAAGACCTACGCCGCCCTGGGCATCGACTTCGACAAGATCTACTACGAATCGCAGACTTACCTGCTGGGCAAGGAGCTGGTGGAGGAGGGACTCCGCAAAGGGGTCTTCTACCGCAGGCCCGACAACTCGGTGTGGATCGACCTCACGGCCGAGGGACTGGACGAGAAGCTGCTGCTGCGCGGCGACGGCACGTCGGTCTACATGACGCAGGACCTCGGCACGGCCTACCGCCGTTTCGAGGACAACCGCCTCGACCAACTCATCTATGTGGTGGGCAACGAACAGAACTACCACTTCCAGGTGCTCAAACTCGTGCTGAAGAAGCTCGGCTACCAGGAGTGGAGCGACCACATCTTCCACCTCTCCTACGGCATGGTGGAGTTGCCCGAAGGGAAGATGAAGTCGCGCGAGGGCACGGTGGTGGATGCCGACGACCTGATCGAAGACATGGTATCGACCGCCATGGAGATGTCGCGCGAGCTGGGCAAGCTGGACGGCGCCACCTCCGAAGAGGCCGCCGCCATCAGCCACATGGTGGGACTGGGTGCACTCAAATACTTCATTCTGAAGGTAGACCCCAAGAAGACCATGCTCTTCGACCCGCGCGAATCGATCGATTTCAACGGCAACACAGGCCCCTTCATCCAGTACACCCACGCACGCATTCGCTCGGTGCTGCGCAAGGCCGAAGAGGCCGGCATCGTCTATGCGAACGACCACACCGACGTACCGCTGGTGGCGGAGGAGATCGAACTCATCAAGACGCTCGACGAATTTCCGACCGTCGTCCGCCAGGCAGGCGACACCTGCTCGCCCTCGGTCATCGCCAACTATGTCTACGACCTGGCCAAATCCTACAACGGTTACTACCACGACCACTCCATCCTGCGCGAAGAGAACGAGGCCGTCCGCGCCTTCCGGCTCCGCCTGAGCTGCGAAGTGGCCCGCGTCGTCCGGCGCGGCATGCGTCTGCTCGGCATCGAGGTACCGGAAAGGATGTAGCCCCGCCCCGACAGAACACGCAGGGGGAACCGGACCGGTTCCCCCTGCGTGTTTCATTTTCCGCTCCCGGAGCGCCTTGCTCGTCCGGGAATGCGTGCTCCGGAACGAAGCACCCGTCCCGATGCCGGACAGGCCCCCTGCGAAGCGCGGTGCGTCAGAACTCCCCGTTGAACGCTCGCGCCATCTGCTCGGCCATCTGGTCGAGTCCCTGCTGGAGCTTGGAGCCTATCATCATCTTCATCACCATGTTGAGTTTGGCATGCAGCACCAAACGCATGCGCGTATCATAGTCGCCCACCTGTTTGAGCTGTATCCAGAAGGTGAAATCGAGGGGCGAACGCTCGTCGCCCGTCACCTTGACATAGTCGTAGGGCACCTTATCGACCATCCGAAGCCGCATGCTCATGCCCTTGACCTTGAACGAACAGGTCGTTTCGTCGGCCACCCAATCCTCCACGCGTCCCTGCACCACGGGAGTGAAATTGTTGAAGTCGCTGATGACCGAATAGATCTGTGCCGCCGGACGGCGTATCTGTTGTTGCCGGCTCTCGTATTTTTCCATAAAATTTGCAGTATTGCGCTTTAATGCGTTATTTTGCAACAGATTAAAAGATCCATGCAAATCATCTGGCACGAAGATAAAGCATTGGTATTCAAATCGGGCGACTCCGAAGGCGACGTACCCTGCGTCCGCATCGGCGACGAGTCCGGGTTGAACCCCGCAAATTTGCTGCAAAAATTCGACAATAACAACATCCTCTACGTATTGTCGGACGACCCCGGGCGCACTTTCGAGCACTTCCTCGGCCACACGACCCTCGTCGAGGCGGCGGGCGGCACCGTAGAGGACGGAGAGGGCCGCATGCTCATGATGCTCCGCCGCGGACGGTGGGACCTTCCCAAAGGCCATGTCGAACCGGGCGAATCCCACGAGGAGGCCGCCCTGCGCGAAGTGGCCGAAGAGACGGGACTGCAACAGGTGAGCATCGTGGGACCGCTGACCACGACGCAACACTTTTACCGCATGCACGGCCGCTGGGAAACCAAGCGTACCCGGTGGTACAGACTGCGCTGCGAAGGCGCCACGACCACCGTACCGCAGACCGAAGAGGAGATCACGGAGATCCGATGGATGCGGGAACCCGAGCTGTGGCAAAGAGTGGCCGGCAGCTACGGCACGATAAGGGAGGTATTCGAAGCCTACCTGCAAAGCGAATGATCCCTGGCGGCGGCCCATCGGGAGATGCGGAACGGACGGCAACCACAAAACGAACAACAAATATCCAAAGAAAATGAAATTCGCAACGAAAACAGCAGCGTTACTTATGGCAGCAGCGGTAACAATCTCCTGCTCGGGCGACGGTTCCCGCAAAAGCGGGATCGCTCCGCTCGCCATCGACAGCAGCCTGACCGAAGCCCAGATAGCGGCCGGCATCCTCACTCCGGAGGTGATGTGGAAAATGGGGCGCGTAGGCGAGAGCGTCCTTTCGCCCGACGGCAAACAGGTGGTCTACAGCGTGACATGGTACAACATGGAGGAGAACCGCGGCCTGTCGCATCTCTTCATTCTGCCCTCCGAGGGCGGCGAACCCCGCCAGCTCACCGTCGATGCGGTCCATGACGGAGCACCGCAGTGGAGCGCCGACGGCAAGACCGTCTACTTCCTCAGCGACCGCAGCGGCGAAGGCCAGATATGGGCCATCGACGCCAACGGCAAACGGCTCCGCCAGCTCTCCGAGATAGCGGGCGGCATCGAAGGGTTCGGCATCGCCCCCAAAGGCGACTACTTCTACTACGTGCAGAGCGTACACGCGGCCGACATCGAGTCGAAGGATGTCTATCCCGATCTGGCCAAATCGAAAGGCCTCATCTACGACGACCTCATGACGCGCCACTGGGACTACTGGGACAGGGGCTACTACAAACATGTCTTCGTGGGTAAGTTCGACGGCCGCAAAGCCGAAGCCGGCAAGGACATCATGCCCGGCGAGGCATGGGACGCACCGCTGGCCCCCTACTTCGACATGAAGGAGATCGTATGGAACCACGCCGGCACGAAGCTCGCCTACACCTGCAAGAAGATGACCGGCACGAAATACGCGCAGTCCACCGACTCCGACATCTACGTCTACGACGTGACCACGGGCACCGCCACCAACATCAACAAGGCCGGCACGCCCGACGACCCGCGGCTGAAGATCGCACCGGCCTTCCCCGGCTACGACAAGTACCCCGTATTCTCGCCCGACGACCGCTACATCGCTTTCCAGAGCATGCGCCGGCCGGGCAACGAATCGGATAAGGACCGCCTCTTCGTGTGGGACAGCACGGACGGCTCGTTCCGCGACCTGACCGAGGCGTTCGACTACAACTCCTATAATATCGTGTGGAAAGACAACTCCACCATCCTCTTCCTCTCGCCCATCGAGGCCACCCGCCAGCTCTGCTCGGTGACCATCGACCAGGCTCCCCTGGCCGAAGTACGGGTTCTCACCCGCGGCGACCACGACATCAACGCCTTCACCTATGCCAACGGCGTGTGCGTGGCGGAGAAGGCGAGCATCTCGCAGGGCACCGAACTCTACCGCGTGGAGAACGGCGCACTCAACCAGATCAGCTTCGTGAACAAACACATCTACGACCATGTGAAGATGGGCGAAGTGCAGAAACGCTGGGTGGCCACCACCGACGGCAAGAAGATGCTCACGTGGGTGATCCTGCCCCCCGATTTCGACCCGAACCAGAAGTACCCCACCCTGCTCTATTGCCAGGGCGGTCCGCAGGACGTGGTGAGCCAGTTCTGGAGCTATCGCTGGAACTTCCAGCTCATGGCCGCACAGGGTTACGTGGTGGTCGCCCCGAACCGTCGCGGCGTACCGTCGTTCGGTCAGGAGTGGCTCGATCAGATCTCCGGCGACTACAGCGGCCAGAACATCCGCGACTACCTGAGCGCCATCGACGACGTGGCACGGGAACCGTGGGTTGACAGCGACCGGCTGGGCTGCGCGGGCGCAAGCTACGGAGGCTACTCGGTATATTACCTCGCCGGGCAGCACGAGGGTCGCTTCAAAGCGTTCATCTCGCACTGCGGCATCTTCGACTTCGACAGCATGTACGGCTCGACCGAAGAGCTCTTCTTCATCAACAACGACTACGGCGGTCCCTACTGGGACAAGGAGAACGCCGTGGCACAGCGCTCCTACGCCCACTCGCCGCACCGCTTCGTTCAGAACTGGGACACGCCCATCCTCATCATCACGGGCCTGAACGACTTCCGCATCCCCTACACCCAGAGCCTCGAGGCCTTCACCGGCGCACGGGTACAGGGCATCCCGGCACGTCTGGTGGCCTTCGAGAACGAGAACCACCAGGTGTTCCAGCCGCAGAACTCGCTCGTGTGGAACCGCGAATTCTTCGGTTGGCTCGACCGGTACGTCAAGGGCGAGGCCGAATAAAGCGATAACCGTCGCGGCCGAGGCCGCAGAAACATACCCCGGATACGGCAGGCGACGAGCCTGCCGTATTCTTTTTCCATCCCCGGGAAACCGCTCCGAACCCTCCGGGAGCTTCGCATCCAGGCTATTGGCGACACGTAAAAAATCACTACCTTTGCGATGCGGAACACGCTCCGGCGAAGCAACGCTCCGCATACCAAACACCGACACATGGCAGACAACAACATACTCAACAGGCTCGACGGCCTGAAACTGAAATTCGAGGAGATCGGTCAACAGATGACCGACCCCGAGGTGATCGGCGACATGAAGAAGTTCGTGCAGCTCAACAAGGAGTACAAGGAGCTGAAGCCCATCATCGAAACGAGCGACCGCTACCGCACGGCGGTGAACAACCTGCGCGAGGCGAAGGACATCCTCGCCAACGAAAAGGACGAGGACCTGCGCGAAATGGCCCGCGAGGAGGTGGCGGAACTCGAACCCTCCATCGGCAAACTCGAAGAGGAGATCAAACTGCTGCTCATCCCCAAGGACCCGCAGGACGAGAAGAACGCCATCGTGGAGATACGCGGCGGTACGGGCGGCGACGAAGCGGCCCTCTTCGCCGGCGACCTGCTGCGCATGTACACCAAGTATGTGGAGAGCAAAGGGTGGCGATACGAGATCAACAGCGCCTCGGAGGGGAGTTCGGGAGGCTACAAGGAGGTCGTGATGAAGGTGACGGGCGACAACGTCTACGGCACCCTCAAGTACGAATCGGGCGTACACCGCGTGCAGCGCGTTCCGCAAACCGAAACCCAGGGGCGCGTCCATACCTCGGCCGCATCGGTGGCGGTGCTTCCGGAGGCGGAGGAGTTCGACATCGAACTCAACATGAACGACATCCGGAAAGATACGTTCTGTTCGTCGGGTCCCGGCGGCCAGTCGGTCAACACCACCTACTCGGCCATCCGTCTGACGCACATCCCCACGGGCATCGTGGTGCAGTGCCAGGACCAGAAGTCGCAGCTCAAGAACTTCGACAAGGCCCTCGAGGAGTTGCGCACGCGCATCTTTAACCTCGAATACCAGAAATACCTCGACGAGATCGCAGGCAAGCGCAAAACGATGGTCTCCACGGGCGACCGCAGCGCCAAGATACGTACCTACAACTATCCGCAGGGGCGTGTCACCGACCACCGCATCAACTATACGATCTACAACCTCTCGTCGTTCATGGACGGCGACATTCAGGACGTCATCGACCACCTGATCGTGGCCGAGAACGCCGAACGACTGAAAGAGAGCGAACTGTAGCATCCGGCCCCGGAGGCGGCACGACGGCAAAGCGGACGGCAACGTCCGCTTTTATCGTTCGGGCTCCACCGCAACAGCCCGCCGCAGACGCACCGGAGCCCCCGAACGGACCCGACCTTTCCGACACAGGCCCGCACAGAACCGTACAGAACCATACAGAATCATACTGGCCCGCAGAGGAACACTGACTCGCACAGTCCTACACAGGACCGCACTGGTCCGCACAGGACGCCGCCGCAGGAGAAGCCCGACGGGAATCGTAAAATATTTCCGCAGGGAGATGCGAAAGTCCGAAACGGTACGTTATTTGATAAGCACACAACCATTTGCGGCGACAACGCCCGCCCTATTTATGGAACAGACCCTCACCCGCTCCGCCTCTGCGGAGTCCACCGGCACGGAACGCTATGCCGATTTCATCGGCCTCATCGGACGCACCTTCAACGAACAGAGCCGGCCGGCCGTCATGGAGGCGTTCGAAACGGCCCGTACCGCTCTCGACGGCATGGTGCGCTACGACGGCACCCCGCTATTCGACCACTCGGTACGCACGGCCGAAATCGTCATCTCCGAGATCGGCCTGGGCCGCAACTCCACCATCTCCACCCTGCTGCACGATGCGGCACGGCTGGGACTGCTCAACGCCGAGGAGATCGAACGGCGGTTCGGCGCCATTCCGGTGAGCATCCTCGAAGGGATGAACCTCATCTCCAAGGTACGCACCAAGATTTCCATGTCGCAGGCCGACAACTTCCGCGACCTCATCGTCTCCTACTCCACCGATCCGCGCATCATCCTCATCAAGCTGGCCGACCGCCTGGAGGTGATGCGTTCGCTGGCGATGTTCCCCGAAGCGAAACAGCAGAAGAAAAGCTGGGAGAGCATGAACCTCTATGCCCAGATCGCCCACAAACTGGGACTCTACTCCATCAAGAGCGAGCTGGAGGACATCGCGTTGAAATACCTCGAACCGGAGGAGTACGCCCACATCAGCCGCAAACTGGCCGAGAGCGCCGCCGAACGCAACGAGTTCATCGCCGGCTTCGCCGCCCCGATCCGGGAGAAGCTCGACGCACAGGGCATCCGCTACCATATCAAAGGACGCACCAAGTCGGTCTACTCCATCTGGCGGAAGATGAAACGCACGGGCGTTCCCTTTGACGAGGTGTACGACATCTTCGCCATCCGCATCATCGTGGAGTGCCCGCCAGAGAAGGAGAAACAGCTCTGCTGGAACATCTACTCGATCGTGACCGACTTCTACACCCCCAATCCCGAACGGATGCGCGACTGGATCTCGAT
>CAJTLO010000005.1:0-63181 GCA_910577285.1 uncultured Rikenellaceae bacterium
TGTTTTCGGACTGCCAAATCGTGTGCGGCAACTCTTTCCGGACTGCCCCCCCCCCTGTTTTCCGCTACTGTCCGTGCTCCGAAATGGATGAAGGATGATCCGAAATGGAAATTGACATCTCCGGTACGGCCTAAGGCGGACAGATACCAGCTTTTTGGTGTCAGCTTTCTTTCTTGTCTCGACTTTTCCGATGCTTCCGAAGATTACGCGACACAAAGGAGTCAAAAGGCGAAAAAAAAGAATATCCGATTCGTAGTCGCACTCGCATTCCCTCGACTGCGCAGGTCTTTCCGGGAAGGTCAGCCGCCGATATGCCCTTTCATAGTACATTGTTTTTGCCAGCCTTGGAGGTCTTTTCGGCAGGGCCATAGTCGCGTCGGGCAGTCTACGCCCTGCGTAGCATAGCGGTATGGCCTGCTTTTCTGAGCTGCGGAGTTTTTCTTTCTGTCAGGCATGTCGCACGCGTCGTGCGATATGCCCTTTCATAGGACATTGCTTTTGCCAACCTTGGAGGTCTTTTCGGCAGGGCCATAGTCGCGTCGGGCAGTATCTCCTTTCAGTGCATAGGAGTGCAGTCAGTCTCTTGGAGCGGCGGTACTTTGGCGGGAGGCTAAGGACCACCGATGTGTTTTTCGCAGCATCGTATCGACGGACTGCAACGAAGGACGGAACAGCAGCCGCAAGGATCTGAAAACGTGTCTGGTACGCTATGGTAGGCAATCTTCGCGTCATAGTCGCAGCCTGCATTCCCCGACTGCGCAGGTCTTTCCGGGAAGATCAGCCGCCGATATGCCCTTTCATAGTACATTGCTTTTGCCAGCCTTGGAGGTCTTTTCGGCAGGAGTCCAGCCGCGTCGTGCAGTCTATATCCTGCGTAGCATAGCGGTGCGGAATGTTGTCTCGAAAGCGGAGATTCCCGCTGCCGGAGCTACAATCGAAGAATAAGTCTCTTTTTTACCAAAGCCTTGTGTAATTGCTCTGAAAAACGCATGCACTTCACATACACTAATTATATCAACTCATCGATGTTCTTTGTATGATTTGAAGAGGTGCAGGCAGCAATCGAATCGCGTGCACTTCTGCTTCGCACTCATCTGTACTTGTAGTCGCTGAGCCTAACAAGGAGGAAAGAAGGCAAGGAGGAGAGGGCGAAATCGGAAGTTCCTGTCGCAGCATTTATTATCGGGAAATGCGGTTGTATTTCTCGTTTCGATATCGTATATTTGTTTGAACCGAGTTGCTCATTCCTAATACATGCTTTATGAAAAAAATTTTGACCTTTCTGGCCTTTGCCGTTGCCCTGCTGGGTATGTCGTGCGGCCCCGATGATAACGAGCGGAGAGAACCGAAACTGACGGTGTCGCCTTCCGAACTTCGCTTTGCCGCCTCGGGCAACGCTGTCCAGACCGTGAGCGTGACCGCTGAAAATGTCGGGTGGCAGGTTTCGATCCCCGACGAATCGAAGGCGTGGATCTTCGTGACGGAAGGAGAGGATGACGCAACGCTGGTCGTTTCCGTGCAGGACCATGAGGGGGAGGACCCGCGCACCGGTTCGTTTTCCATTGTGCCGGACAACGACAAGGTGGAGCCGAAGCGGGTGGTCGTTTCGCAGGAGGGAGCCGAAATCGTTGATCTCTCTTTCGCCATTGCGCCGGACGAACTGACTTTCGACGGTGCGGACGCTCCGGCTCAGGAGGTGACCGTGACGGTCAGCCATGCGAAGCTGACATGGAAGGCTGCGGCGAAAGAGGATTGGATAGAGGTGACCGCGGAGGGCGATAAGCTGTCCGTTGCGGTTGCGGATAATCCGGAAAGCGAGGAGCGCGTGGGAATGGTGATCGTAACCCCCGATAATGGAGAGGTACAGCCGAAAGCGGTGCGTGTAACGCAGAAGGGGAGACTCCTCCCGCCGTCGCTCGGCATCAGCGTGGAGTCCGGCCGCATGGAGTTCGGCTATACCGTCGTGGGCGGCACGGCCGTTTATGTCACCGCAGTGGATGTGGAGTGGGATGCAGTGGCGTCCGACACCCCCGGCGAGGTAGGCGGCGATGTGGAATGGCTGAAGGTCACCAGCATCGTCAAGGATTCCGAAACCCCGTATTTTATCGTGAAACCCGACAATAACCCGACGACCGAAGAGCGGACCGCTTACGTGGTGGTGACCTCCGACAATCCGGAAGTACCTGCCTTGACCGTCACCGTCGTGCAGGCGGGCCGAAAGCGGTTTCTCAGTACGCTCGCCTCGTCGGTCGTGATCGAGGATATGACGGCGGGCGTGCATTGCAGCGTGGATTTCTATCCCAACCAACAGTGGATGGATCGTCCGGTGGCGTATTGGTATGTGACGTTGTGGGCGTCGGGCGTCAGCCAGACGCAGGATTTCTACGGATACGAGCATTATGCCGGTGTGGGGACGAAATTGTATCTGGAGTTCTATTCGGAGCGGATACCGTTCAATGACGACGGCGAGTATTACCTCCCCGAGGGCGAATATACGGTAGCGGCCGATCCGGTGGACGACGACGGATATCCTACCGATTGGTTGCCGTTTACCGTCAAACCGGGCCGAGAGGTGGCCGGAGGCGTGACGATCCTGGACGGCAGTTGGTACCAGAAGGTGATCGGCGGCAGCGAGGCGGATGTGTACGGTGGTGAGGCGCCTATTACAGGAGGAACCGTTACCGTGGCCCGCAGCGGCGATGAATATACGCTGGAGCTGGTGTTGAAGGACGATGCCGACCACGATATAACGGGTACCTGCGTCGCCCGGTTCGATGACAACATGCGGGTCATCTTCCATGAACTTCCGGAGTCTAATCCCGGCGACGGAGACGGTGAGTTGCTCTCTTTCTGACCGATTGCCGGAGCGGAGAGAGCGTTGCCCTGTGGCGGGTCCCTGCATCGATCGGATGCGGGGACCCGTCGCTTTTTCGGGTGCGATGTCGCCTTGAGGGGCACTCTGCCGCGTTTTTTCTACGATCTGTTCCGAAACCGAAGTGGGGAAATGGGAAACAGGTAGCGATGTTTCGGGCCTCAGTTTATGACAATGTAGTTGGCGGTTGTTGTAAAATATACTATATTTGTCAATAGGGTAATAAATAACCATAACCGAAATATTTAAATATTGTAGCAAATGAAGAAAGTTTATTATTTATCAATGATGCTCTTGTCGGTGGCCGTTGCAATGGCTGCCTGCAAACCGGAGGACCCGGCGGCTTCGCTGTCGGTAAAGCCTCTGTCGTTGGAGTTCGCTGCAACGGGTAACCAAGGGCAGCGGGTGGCTGTGACGGCAACCGGTACCCAATGGAATCACACCGTTTCGTCCGCAGCTCAGGAGTGGCTTACCGCCGAGGTGGGCGAGGACGGGCAGTCGTTGCTCGTGACAGTTACCGACAATCTCTTCGCCGAGGAGCGTATCGGTACGATCTCGGTCAAGGCGATCGACCATATCGAGATCAAATCGATCGGTATCACCGTCAAGCAGGCCGCAGGCGAGGGTGCAGATGCGATTACGTTCACCGTTTCTCCCGATGCGCTCACTTTTGAGGGTACGGGGGCTCCTGCACAGGAGGTGACCGTTACGGTGAGCGACGAAACAGTTACTTGGACGGTTGCTCCGGACGCGTCGCTCGAGGGCTGGTGTACGGTGGAGGCCGCAGGCGACAAAGTGAAAGTTTCCGTGCTCGACAATGCCGAGACCGCATCGCGTAGGGGAGCGTTTGTCGTGACACCTTCCCGGGGAGACATGAAACCCAAAGCCGTGAGTGTGGAACAGAAGGGCAAAGAGGTTCTTCCGTCGCTGTCGGTGACTCCGACGGAGATTCCCGTGGTTTCGGCCCGCGGTGACATGGATGTGATTGTCAGTGTGACGGCGGAAGGCGGGATCGTATGGAACGTGCGTGCCGAATATCCCGAAGGCACGGAAGGCGGTTGGTTGAATCCTGTGAAGATGGAGATCAATTCCGCGGTTGCCATCGAAGTTTATCCCAACAAATCCACCGAACCCCGTTCGGGATCGATCGTAATCTGGGCCGTAGGTAATGAAGATATTGCGCCGGTGGTCATTCCTATAGAGCAGGAAGGGGGCAGGGAGTTCCTTTCGACTCTCGACGGTCCGGTTGCAATAGCCGACATGGACCCGCTGGGCGATTTGCATTATACCGTTTGGCCGAGTCAGTTATGGGATACCGCGAATCCCGGTACGCTTTGGTCGTTCGACATGTGGAGTCCGGGCATATCTCAGAAACAGAACATGTACGGACAGGTATCGTACGAAGGTGCGGGATCGATGGTATGCCTTTCGATCATCTCGAAGAACATCCCTTACAACGACGATAAGGAGTTCACCCTTCCTGCCGGCGAATACACCGTACAACCCTATCCGGCCATTATCTATCCGGAGGATATGATACCTTATACCTTGGTGGCAGGCAGCGAGACGATGAACATGAACTATCCGGAGGGGTGCTGGTACATGCAGTTGGAGGACGGCAAGTACGTGAAATCGGCACCGATCGTAAGCGGTAGCATGACGGTGGTCGTGGATGGTTTCGATTCCTATACCTTTACGTTCGACCTGAAGGACGATGCGGGCAATGCGATCACCGGTACGGCCAAAGGCGACGTAACGAAGGCGAACTGCATGTTCTTCCCGCAAGATCCCGACGAGACGGTAGATCCCAATCCCGAACCCGAACCCGATCCCGGGTTCGGGCAGTAACGGATCGCCGGAACCGAACCTTTCGTGTCGACGTCGGGCGGCAATTCGGAGCTCCGCGTGACAAAGAGAACTTCAAATAACCTTATTTAAAGTACCTAAAACAAAAAACTATGAACAAGCACCTGTTAGGGCTATTGGGCCTGAGTTTGATGGCGTTCGTCGCATGTACGGGAACCGATCCCGGACAACAACCGTCGCTGAAAGTTTCGCCTGTTTCTTTGGAGTTTGCCGCGAACGGCAATACCAGCCAAACCGTTACGGTGGAGGCTGTGGCCGTGAAGTGGACCTGGGAGATGTCCGATAAGGCAAAGGAGTGGATTACCGTTTCCGAGGCGGACAATACGCTGACCGTTTCCGTCGCCGATAATGAGGTGCCCGAGCAACGCACGGGTGTCATCAGCATCGTGCCGGATCGTCCGGAGATGAAACCGGTGAAGGTGAATATTGCACAGGAAGCCGGCGAAAAGATCGAGTACGGCCTCTCCGTGAATCCGGATTACCTTGAGTTCGAGGCCGCCGCCACGGAACCCCAGGAGGTGGTAGTGACAACCAAGGGAGAGGGGCTGACGTGGTCGGCCAAGCCGGAGCAAGGTGCGGATTGGGTGCATGTGGAGACGTCGGCCGGTAAGATCGTCGTGACCGTGGACGTATATGAAGCAACGGCCCAGCCGCGATCGGCGAATATCCGCATTACGCCTTCCCTGGAGGAAGTTCCCGCTAAGGTCGTGCGTGTGCAGCAATTGCCTGCCGAAGCGGTGGAGTCGTGCGTGGTTTCTCCGGACGACGATATCGAATTCGCTTATAATGAAAATGCTCATAAGATCTTAAGGGTGGAGGCGACCTGCAACTGGAGTGTCATCGTACAGGGTGCCGACGGGAACACGGTCGATTGGATCAATACGGTCGTTTCCCGACAGTCCGAGGCGACTACCGGCACTGTGAGCGTGACGGTGGCGCGTAATGCGACACAGGAGCCGCGCTCGGGAGTGGTCGTAATCAAGCCTCTCGTTGCCGAGTTGTCCCCAATTAGCATAAACGTGACGCAGGGGCCTGCTCCGGATGGAATCTCCACGCTGCTCGGCAATGTCGAACTGGACGACATGGGTTTGGGAAGCAATTTCTACTACTACCTTGCGCCGGCTCAGGTGTGGGATACTACCACCCGCGTTACCAATTGGCAGTGCGAGTTGTGGGGGAGCGGAATTACGCGCACGACTTCGATGATGGGGGATTATGTCTATGACGGTACCGGTAATGTGCTCAAACTCGCTTTCTACTCCGATTGTGTCCATTACAATGCGGAAAAACATTTTATCGTTCCCGCAGAAACCTATACCGTTCAAAAGTACGCTACGCGACCTGCCGAGGAGGATAAAGTGCCCTTCACTGTCGTGCAGGGTATGGAAGCGAAAAAGTGGACCAACCGCATGTCCCATTCGTGGTATTTGCGGGTAGAGGATGGCGTGATCGTTTCCCGGGCGCCCATCCATGCGGGGAATATGGTCGTTTCCTGCGACGAGAACGAGGTCTATACGATCGAAGTTGCGTTCGAGGACGATATGGGCAACACCATAACAGGCACGATTACCACGCCGGTGACGGAGTCGAAGGTCACTTTCACCGAGCGGCCGAATCCGGATGAGAAGCCGAAACCCGACCCGGACCCGGACATTGATCCCGATCCCGAATTCGGACAGGAGGACTAAAGAAGTCTGCGAATAGTCCGAAGCCCTTTTGAAAGGAGATGGATTCCCCCGGCCGCACACAGGTGGCCGGGGGAATTTTGTGTAGGGCGGTATGGCTCTTAGCGGTCCAGCGGTCGATGCTCGGTATTTCGGGGAAGGCGGTCCGGTTTCTACCTTTCGGCGCTTTTATGGCAGCGGTACGGCTTCCGGCGATACAAGGGCTCCGGTGAGGCAGTCCGTTTGCGACGGTACAGGGGGTTTGCGCAGCCGTTTCGCAGCCGGAGAGCGTTCCGGTGCCGTCGTTCATGCAAAAGAGGGCGGGGCAGCGGAGCGAGAAGGTTGCCTTGCGGGTCGGGCCGTTCGGGAGAGAACCTCCTCTTTCGGTATCGATACGTCGAAGGGGCAATTCCTGCGCAGCCGTTTCGCAGCCGGAGAGCGTTCCGGTGCCGTCGTTCATGCAAAAGAGGGCGGGGTAGCGGGCCACGGGAGAAGGCATTGCGTAGCGGCCCAAAGGGTTCGTGCGGAGGCTTTTCGCTTCGGCAGCTGCCGGTCGGCAGGTCGGTTTGCAGGAGGCGAATCGGAAAGGTTGTAATAAATCCGTAAAAATTATATCTTTGCGAGGATGAGATACGTTATATCTTACGTAGAAGAACCCTTAAATTGCAAAAACCTTATGAAGAAAATCGTATCATTGGTCGCAGCCGTGTGCGCATTGGCGTTCGTGGCGTGCGAGCAACCGAAAGATGATCCCCAACTGAGCGTGAGTGCGAAGGCGCTTGTGTTCGAAGGGGTTGACGCTCCTTCGCAGGAGGTCGGTGTGACTTCCAATGTGGAGTGGAAATGTACGGTGCTCGGCTCGGCGTCGTCGTGGCTTACGGCGCAGAAGTCGGAGAATGGCAACAGCATCGTGGTGTCGGTGGCCGACAACAATTCGGCGGAACGTGTGGGTAAGATCGTCGTTGAGCCCGTTTCCGCCAAAGTACAGGCCAAAGAGATCTCCGTGACCCAGAAGGAGGGTGCGCTCACCTTTACGGTATCTCCCGAGAAACTCGAGTTCGCAGGGTTGAAGGCTCCGGCACAGGAGGTGACCGTCCAGCTCGGCGAGGGCATTACCTGGACTGCGGAACCGGAGGAGAAGGCTACTTGGATTCATGTGGAGACCGGCGAAGGCAAATTCGCCGTGACGGTGGACGACAACCCCTCCACCTCGCCGCGTGCGGCAAGGATCGTGGTAACGCCCAGCGACAAGGCCCTGGAGCCGAAGAGCGTGACCGTTACCCAGAGCGGTAAGGAGCTCCTGCCGGAAATGATCGTGACCCCGATGCCGTACGAGTGTACGTTCGGTTACAACGACATCAGCGAGGTCCGCTACGACGTACAGGCCCAGCTGACCGAATGGAGTGCGGCGACCTCCGATGGTAAAGGTGAACTCGTGCCGTGGATCAAAATCCGCATCGTCGATACCGATGACCAATCCTATGTCAGCATCGGCGTGGAGCCGAATGTCGCACCGGGTGCCCCGGAGCGCACCGGGTATGTGGTGATTACTCCGGAGGCCGAAGGACTTGAGCCCGTTACCATCACCGTGACCCAGGGCAGTCCGACGCTTTCGACCCTCGACGGGCCGGTGGTTGTGGAAGACATGGAGGGCGTGACCGCCTATGTGGATTTTTGGCCGAACGTTCCCGAGTCCGATGGCGGCGATGTCCGTCCTTCGGCAACGTGGAGCCTCTACATCTACGGTGCGGGCCTGGAATACGACATGACGGGATGGCCTTATGTCTACAGGGGGAGCGGCAACCGTTTCAAAATTGACCTTTATTCGACGAAAATAGAGAAAAACGACGATGACGAGTATTACCTCCCCGACGGCGAGTATGTGATCGCTCCGAGCGTAGCGTCCGCAGCGGACGAGGAAGAAGAGGAAGAGGAGCAGCCGCGTCCGGAGGACCGTTTCCCGAACACCATCGTCGGCGGTTCGGACAATATGGGTATGGTCGATCCGATCTTCCCGTTGGGAAGCTGGTATTTCGACACCCAGAACGATGCCGTCGCCAAACGGGCACCGCTGAAGTCGGGTAAGATGACGGTACAGCGTACCGGCGACGAGTATACGCTCACCTTCGACTTCATGGATGATGCAGGGCGCACCATCACCGGTACCTGCAAGGCGAAGTTCGACATACATACGAGTTATACTCCGCCCGAACCGCCCCTCGGCGGCGGAGGCGGCGATGAAGGCGGCGTAGCGTAAGCGTTCCGGTTATCGCCAGAGCATACGACGGCACGCTTTTGAAACGATTGGATGGTCGGGGAGGAGTCCGTGGGGGCTTTTCCCCGACTGTTTTATGCGCTGCGGCCTTTTCGCACGATCGGAAAGGGTGCGGTCGAGGATGATTTGAATGATTGAGCGTATGGATGGCGGCGAATCGGTGAAAAGATCTCCTTTGCGGAGTATCGCAGCCTGTGTCCCGCTCCGCGAAGGAGTCCGTCGTCGGTCGGCGACATACTAAAATATCCTTCCGGAGCGTTCGTTCATTAAAAGGGTAAGCCGTTGCCGATGTGCAGTTTAAGTTTCGATATTCGGAGATGCGGTTCCGAAGGGCGGCGGGCGGTATAAAAAGAAACGTATTGTTGCGATTGATTTGTACCGGATAGTATTGTGAATTTAAAAAAATGTAAATATATTTGTAAAGTGAAGGGAGAGCCGGATTCTGTCGGGCTTTTCGGCACGCTTGGAGATTGCAGATTAACCCTTTTTATAAACGGAAATACATGAAGTGTTTTTCCTAAAACAACTAAATAATTCAAACAACAATGAAAAAACTGTTTAAACCTTGCATTTTGATGGCAGCAGCCGTAGGTATGCTGTTCACTGCATGTGATCCCAAGGCGGGCGAGGTTGTTACCGAACCGACTGTCGCTATCGAGTTCATCGGCACGCCCGGTGTTTCGGAAGTGACCGTTAAGTTCACTCCCTCCGCAAATGCCTCGAAGTTCGACTATGCGATCGGTACCGAGCAGGATCGCGACAACTTCGAGAACGGCGATATCATCGGCGGTCTGACCGAAATGAGCAACGAGCCTGTTACCCATACTTGGAAGGATCTGCAAGGCGGTGCTTACTACGTGATCTACACGATGGCTTATGACGCCGAAGGTGCGGCCGGTCCCGTGAGCGCTCATGGCTTCAAGACCGCTTCGTCGGACTTCCTCGTTCAGCCTTACTATGTTGGAGACAACAGCGCTGCGTTCCTTATCACCAACACCAACGACTACCATACCTACAGGTATGCGCTCGGTACCGCAGCCGACAAGGAAGCGTTCCTGAACGACGAGTTGGCAGGTATCAAGAAGCAGAGCGAGGTGTTCGCATGGGCTGAGAACTATTTCGACCTCACTCCCTCGACCGAATATGTGTTCTACTGCATCGGTCAGGATCGTAGCGGTCGCGATACCCAGCTCTTCGAGATTCCGATCACTACCTATGCGACTGGCAGCGATGAGATCCCGAACTTCACTTACGAGGCAGGTCCCAAAGACTTCTACGTGCAGACCTATACCGTGACTCCGAATGCGCTTTGCAAACAGCTCGTCCTCTATCAGCAGGTAAAAGGTGTAGCCGACGGTGTGATGTTCGGCCCGAACAACTGGGGTGGTAAGCTCCTTGAGATGTTCGATTCGTGGAAGAATATCGATGTAAGCCAGGTGATGAGCGGTGTTTACTGCACGACGCAGGTAAACGGCGTACTGAATGCGCAGGCTACCACCACCGATCTCGAACTTGAGAACCCGCTCGATATCTATGTAACGGCTTACGACGAGATGTACCAGCCGGTCCTCGTAAAGAAGTTCGAGAATGAAACTCCCGCCTTCAACCCGAACGCGGCACTGCCCCAGGCGAGCGATTTCGATATCAAGGTAACCAACGTGACGAGCGAAAGCTTCGAAGTATCGATCGACTACACTTCGGACAATGTAAGGGCTTACTTCTACGATGTCGTTAGCGGCAAGTATTGGGACGAGCAGATCAAAGGCGACATGGCTGCTCTGAAGAACAACATGATCACCAACTACCTGAGTCTGGGATGGGTATACAATCTGAAGCACATCTCGAACAACTACGTGATCGATCCCAACATTCCCGATTTCACGCCGGGTGCCAAGTTCTACATCGGTGTTATCGCCATGAACGAGAACGGTCCGATCGACGGTGGTTGGGCAGAGGAAGTCGCTCTCAGCGAAGCCTTCTTCCTCCCGGAATAAACTGAATAGTTATCATATCTTGGACGGGACAGCCCTTTGGGTTGTCCCGTTTTTTATGCGGTAGTTGTAAGGGCGGCTGCAAGAGTTGTCGGTTGTGCGGCGGAGGGGCGCATGATGCGGGTGTGATGAGTTGCCGTTGATGCAGGGGGGAGCTTGTATTGGGCCGGTCGAGACGGGAGGGTACGGAGGTGGACGGGGTGGCCCGTCGCAGCGGGGGCGGCAGTATAGGAACGTTTCCGGCTGTCCGGTTGTATGGCTGCCCGACAGGGCACAGGAATGCTTCCGGCTGCCCGATAAGCCAGGGCAGGTGTCGGGTGACTATGCACGAGGCAATGGGAAGAGTGCTGTTTATGTGGCGGTAGGCCGCATTATGCGGGTGCGGTGAGTTGCCGTTGATGTAGGGATAGTTTGTATTGCGCCGGTCGGGGCGGGAGGGGTATTGCCTGCTGTGCGATGGGGGCTATTGTACCGGTCGAGGCGGTTGGAAGCTGGGTAAAGTCGCCGGTACGAATACCACTGGGTGCGGAGTTGTTTGCCGCTCGTACTTTGACCGGTAGCGGTCGGAGTCGGGGTGCCACGATAACCGCTTTGCAGGGGAGGGTATACTATATTGCGGCAGAAAGGCGTTGTATTTATGAACTCCGTCCTGTGTAATAGATAACTATGCAGGATTTTGTTTTAAATATTTATTTTATGTAAAAACAATCGCTCGGGATGAGAAAAATAACATATAAGGCTCCGGTCGTTTTTTAATTTTGTTTTTTCTAACTATATTTGTGCGCTTCCCGTAGCGGAAGCGGCAGATTGGCGCAGCAAACCATTACACTTATAATATCAACTATGAAAAACATCTTATCGAAAACAGTTTGGACCTTGGGTATAGCAGCCCTGGTCATGACGGGATGTAAGAATTCGGAAGAACAGTATGTTCGTCTGAGCGATCTCGTATGTACGTTCCAGGGTAGCGGGAACGAACCCTATACCATTACCGTAGACTCTGAGCCCGAGGCATGGAGGGCAACCGCCAATGCGTCGTGGGTGAGCGCGGAGAATGTGGAGGGCAAGCTGGTGCTGACCGTTTCGGACAACACCGATGGCAGCGAGCGTACGACCACCGTAGATGTGGTTGCCGGCAAAGCGATGGCGTCCATTTCCGTGATTCAGCTCGGCGAGAATGATCTTCCGGTAAGGTATCGTTTGCTTAAGGACCTTCACTCGGCGGTGATCTCGCCCAACGGTAAATTGGCGGCAGGCTATTATTCTGTAGCTGATGCAGAAACCGGAACGGCGATCTATTACTTCCATTTCATCAACCTCGATACCGACGAAAAGACCGAGCTCGGTCCGTGGCCCGAATCGTTGATGTTCCCCACCAGCGTGACGTGCATGACCGATACGGGTATCGTCTATGCCATCGACGCCAACGGCGGTATGAAGGCAATCGATATGAATGAAAAGAACTTCTATGCGGTGGAGGTTCCCGGTATCGCAAATGCCTCTTCGCTCGGCATCAACAGCGTATCGGGCGACGGTGAGTTCTGGGTAGGTTATGCAATGGAGAACGGCCACTACAGGCCCTTCGTATTCGAGAACGGTCAGGCTACCATGCTGCCTCTGCTCGGAAAGGATTTCAGGGATATACCTTACGATGGCGAGGACTTCGACCTGATGGCCCGCGGTTTCTCCGCAGACCGGTCCATCATCTACGGTACCACGTGGGACAACCAGGATTACGGCATGGTCTACTGGGATGCAGAGAGGAACGTACACTTCGTGGGCGAGGACGAGCGTAAGGTCAGGACGGTCCAGAGAAACGGCCCCGAAGGGGAAAAGTATGACTACAACATCGTGGACGGTATGATCAGTTGGTCGAGCCAGTTCAACATCAGCCCCAACGGCAAATGGATCGCAGGTACCTACAGGAAGGAAGAGTTGGTTAATGACGGTGACAAGGTCGAGCAGACCGAATTTGCAGCCTTCTACAACGTGGAGGCCAACAAAACCTACATCTTCGAGGAGTATGGCGCCGCTTCGGGCATGTGTGTGAACGACGAGGGCATCGGCTTCATCGGTCTTCCGAGCATGTATACTTCGAAAACAGCGGTCGTTCGCATCGAAACGGGCGAAGCCCTCGGATCGTTTCAGGACTATATTTACGGTCTGTATGGAGTCAGGGTTCCCGAAGGGTTCCTGCAGTATGTAACCCCCGACGGGAAAAGGTTCTGGGCTGCGACCCTCTCGAGCGAGGGAATCGCGATGACGGCATTGAACTGGTACCTCGCGGTGAATGAGTAGTTCACAGCACAGGTCTGAAAATAATCGGAAACCGGCCGGAAGAATTTTTCTTCCGGCCGGTTTTGTTTCCGTTCGGGGAGCGCTTTTGCCTGAGGTCGCGAGGCTGTGCGGATAGAGGGGGCCCGTGCACGGGATGCGATTCCTGTGGCGGTCGGCATCGAGGGGCCGGAAGAGGGAGCGCGGATTCTTTCGGGAAACAGATACGCACCGATGGCGGGGCGTGGGCATCGTGTAGGCGTGCAGGCGAGGAATGAGAAAAGGTACAGACCTTTCGTCCTGTGTCGGGGAGTGACGGCTCCGTTTGCGGGAAAGCGAACGCTGCTCGGCGGTGTTCCGGTTTTGCTATCGGAGCGGGGAGATGCCCGAGGCGGGCGGTGTCGATGGGCGCAGAAGGAACTCTTTGGCCGCGGGGCCTTCGCAGAAAAGCAAGTCGATCACGGAGAGGGCGGGGACGAACGGAAAGCGGTCGGAGAAGACCTGTTCGTAAGTGTCGCCCGTGGTGGCGGGGTGCTCTCTGCGGAGCGGTTCGAAGGCGGAACGCAGGTCGCAGTCGGCACTTCCGGCTTCGACGTAGGAGTCGCTGAACCGGAGGTCCGGCGGGGTCCCCAGCACGGCGAAGAGTCGATCCAGCAGTGCCGTGTTCCAATCCGCCAGGAACGTGAACTCCCGATTGTAGAGGGGCTCGAATCGGGCGCGGTAGTGGTCGAAGTAGGGGGAGTTCTTGTAGGCGGAAAGGATCGACATCCAGTGCTGGTGCTGCCAGCGCTTGGAGTAGTCGATGCGCATGTCGCGTACGGGCCGTTTATGGATGCTGCCCCCTTTGACCACGTGTACCGAGAGCGAGGCGGGGCCGCCTGCGGTGAGAATATCGCAGCGGTTGCGGTAGCTCTGTTTTACGTAGTGCTCGTAGAGGTCGATCACGCACTCCCCGCCGTAAAGGCGGCGGAAATACTCCGTGCTGCCGAGGTATGTCAGAGGGAGAATCGTCATTTTGCAAGGGCAGTCCGTTGCAGACACCGCATCACGGGCAGTTTTGTTACGGACACTGCGTCAAAGGTAGGGCCTATTTCCCGTCCGGAAAAGGGAGGTGCGGTTTTTTTACCGTGCAGGGATGTTTTTGAGGGGCTTTCGCGGCGGTTTCGATTGCTGGGGTCCCGCAGGTTGCGTTCCGTCCGGGGTGTGGCGACGGGATACCTCGGGTGAGGGCGGAATTGCACCGGGCGGCCGTCACGGTCCGGACCGGGGAAGGGGCCATCTTCAGGAGGGTATGGCAAGCGTGGCTGTTTTTCGCCCGCATCCGCGGCCGGAGCATTGCACCGCACCGGTTTGGTGTCGGTTCCCGCCCAGGGGATTGCCGGGTGGCACGGGCCGGTGCATCGGGCGGACGGCTGCATTGCGCAGGGCGGTGCCGGTTGGGTGTCGGGAGCGTGGTTCCCGGTTGACTGGGGTGTGTAGGTGCTGCCGGGAGCGTGGTTGTGGGGATGGCCGGCCGATACCGCAACGGCCGGTCGGATTTCCGGTAGTTCGTTGTCGTTTCGGTGCGGGCAAAGCGGTCGGCTGGCTCCTGCGGGGGAGCCAGCCGATATTTGCATGCTTCCCTGCCTCGCGGAAACGGGACAGGGAAGACGATTGTTGCGGTCGGGCGGTCTTGCAGAGCCGCGAATCAGATTCGCAAGGGCTGTCGGATGCTGCGAACCGGCCGATCTTGAGGGGCGGTTCCGCGGTGGCGGAGTAGTGTCGTCGGGATGCGCCGGAGAAGGTTATTCCGGATCGGTCCAGCGACCGTCCTCCCGTAGCAGCCGGATGAGGGCGTCGAGCGCTTCCTCCTGCGGAATGTTGCGCTGAACGGGCTCTTTGCCGCGGTAGAGCGATATTTTGCCCGGTGCGGCTCCCACGTAGCCGTAATCCGCGTCGGCCATCTCCCCGGGACCGTTCACGATACATCCCATGACGGCGATCTTGAGTCCCTTCAAATGCGAAAGTCGCTCCTTGACGGCGGCGATCGTATCCTGCAATGCGTAGAGGGTCCGTCCGCATCCGGGGCAGGAGATGAATTCCGTTTTGCTCATGCGGGCCCGCGAGGCCTGGAGGATGTCGAGCGCTATCGCATCGAGGTCGTGTCGTGCGATGCCGGCGCTGCTTTCCAGCCACAGACCGTCGGCCAGGCCGTCGATGAACATGACGCCCAGGTCCGCGGCGGCTTCGATGGCGAGAGACGTGGGGTCGGCAGTCGCATAGGTGCGCTTGAGAATCACCGGTCGTCGATCGCCTGCGGAGTCCATCCGTGCGATCGCCTCGCGCCACTCCTCTACCGGGCGGGGGCCCGTGGCCTCGATGACGGCGATGCGTCCCTGGTGCAGGGCTTCGAGTTCGTCGGGCAGCAGCTCCGCGTAGAGCAGCGGTGTCTGGGCGCCGCCTGTCCGGCCGACGGTTTCGGTCTCGCGGCGCGAATAGGCGAAGGGGGTGCGCAGGGCTTCCTGTCCGCGGCGGGGGCCCCCGCCGCAGGCGCTTTCGTTGAAGTGGGCGATGATGGCTTGCGCGGCGGGAATCTCGTTCTCCGGCGGCTCGGTGAGCGATACGCGTATCGTGTCGCCTACGCCGTCGGTCAGCAGGGCGCCGATGCCCACGGCCGATTTGATGCGTCCTTCCACTCCGCAGCCCGCCTCCGTCACGCCCAGGTGGAGCGGATACTCCATGCCTTCGAGCTGCATCGCCGCCACGAGCATCCGATAGGCGTGTACCATGACGCGGGTGTTGCTCGATTTCATCGAAACGACCACCCGATCGAATCCCTCCCGGCGACAGATGCGCAGGTGCTCCAGTGCCGACTCCACCATCCCTTCCGGCGTGTCGCCGTACCGCTCCGCCATCGCGGGCGAGAGGGAGCCGTGGTTCACGCCGATGCGCAGCGTGGCGCCGCTGAGGCGGCACGTGGCCAGCAGTGCCTCGAAGTTTCCGCCCCGGTCGTTGTAGTTGCCGGGGTTGATGCGTACTTTGTCGGCGAACCGGGCGACGGCATCGGCTACCTGGGGGAGAAAGTGCACGTCGGCTACGAGGGCGGTGTCGGGCCATCGACGCTTCACCTGTTCGGCAATCGTACGCATGCTGGCAGCCTCCCGGAGTCCCTGGGTGGTGAGGCGCACGATGCGGCAGCCGGCTTCCCGGATGCGTCCTGTCTGCGCGATGCAGGCTTCCGTGTCGTTCGTGTTGCGGTCGGTCATCGACTGTACGGCCACCGGATGGTCGCTGCCTATGGCCACACTTCCTATGCTGACTTCCCGGCTCCGGCGCCTTCTGCCGGCCGTCGCTTCCGCCCAGGCTCGCCTGAGTGCTTCGTTCTTCGCGTTGTCCATTTTTTGCGTGTTGAGAGGGACCCTGCGGCCCGCTTCTGCAAAAATAGTGTAAAAGCCGTAGATGTGTGCCGGGGCGGGCGATATATGAGCGGCCGGTCGGCCGGGGAATCTTCTCCGCGACCCCGCAACGGCGGGGAAGCCGGTTTCGGCGGTGCAGGGACCGGAGGACCTACCGGTATCGGCAGACAGCGGTTTTGCGGGAAATTCTTATTACTTTTGGTAGCGGAAACAGGATGCAGGCAAACCGATGGCTACCGTGCTCGATTACGATATCAAATTCCTGCCCGGCGTGGGGGAGAAACGCGCCGGACTGCTCGCACGCGAGCTGGGGATCCGTACTTTCGGCGACCTGCTCTACTACTTCCCGTTCCGGTATGTCGACCGTACGCGTCTTTTCCGCATCGGCGACATCGGTGGCGATGCACCGGCCTACATTCAGGTGCGTGCCCGTGTGACGGGCATGGCCTACGAAGGGGAGGGGCGCAAGCGACGGCTGCGCGTCTTCGTTTCGGACGGCTCGGGGAGGGCCGATCTGGTGTGGTTCAGCGGAACGAAATGGATCGAGAAACGCATCGAGGCGGGGCGCGAATACGTCGTATTCGGGCGGCCCACGCTTTTCCGAGGCGAACTCTCTTTCGTCCATCCGGAGATAGATCTCGTCGAGGCGCTGGTGAACCGTCCGAGCGGCGGCTTGCAGGGAGTGTACGGTACCACAGAGAAACTTTCCGGCATCCAGCTCGGTTCCAAAGGGATCTATAAACTCGTGTGCAACCTGTGGGAACAGGTGGGGGGGCATATCGCCGAAACGCTTCCGCAGGAGGTGATCGCGGCCCATGGCCTGCTTCCGCTGGGGGAGGCGCTCCGCAACATCCACTTTCCGCAGTCGCAGGAGTTGCTTCGGCAGGCCGAGTACCGGCTCAAGTTCGAGGAGCTGCTGGGCATCCAGCTCGCCATTCTCTCCCGGCGCGTTACCCGTACCACTGCGGCCGACGGTTTCTACTTTCCGCGTGTGGGGGAGTTCTTCAACGGATTCTACCGGACGAAGCTGCCTTTCGAACTCACCGGTGCCCAGAAGCGGGTGGTGAAGGAGATACGGGCCGATACGGTCACGGGACACCAGATGAACCGCCTGTTGCAGGGCGACGTGGGAAGCGGCAAGACGCTGGTAGCGTTGCTGGCCATGCTGTTGGCTGCCGACAACGGCTTCCAGGCCTGTATGATGGTGCCTACCGAGATACTCGCCCGGCAACACTTCGCCTCGATCGCGAAGATGGTCGAGGGTGTGGGCATTCGGGTGGCGGTGCTGACCGGCTCGACCAAAAAACGCGAGCGCGACGCAATCCTCGCGGAACTCTCCTCGGGGGGGCTTCATATCCTGATCGGGACCCATGCGTTGATCGAGGAGCGGGTGAAGTTCGACAACCTCGGACTGGTGGTCATCGACGAGCAGCACCGTTTCGGTGTGGAGCAGCGGGCGCGGATGTGGACGAAGAACAGCCGTCCGCCCCATGTGCTCGTGATGACGGCGACGCCCATTCCGCGTACGCTGGCGATGACTCTCTACGGCGACCTGGACGTGTCGGTGATCGACGAGTTGCCGCCGGGGCGCAAACCCATTCTTACCCGGCATCTTTATGATTCCCAGCGCATGAAGCTGTTCGGATTCCTGCGCAGCGAGATCGCCCGCGGTCGGCAGGTGTATGTGGTCTATCCGCTTATCAAGGAGTCGGAGAAGATGGATTACAAGGATCTTTCCGACGGTTTTGAAACGATGTCGCGGGAGTTTCCTCTGCCCGATTACCGGTTGTCGGTGGTGCACGGCAAACTTCCCGCCGAGGAGAAGGAGGAGGGCATGAAGGCGTTCCGCGAGGGAACGACACAGATCATGGTCGCCACGTCGGTGATCGAGGTCGGGGTGGATGTGCCCAACGCGACGGTGATGGTAATCGAGAGCGCCGAGCGTTTCGGCTTGTCGCAGTTGCACCAGCTCCGCGGACGGGTGGGGCGCGGCGGAGAGCAGTCCTACTGCATCCTGATGAGCGGCGACCGCCTCTCGCGCGAGGCGCGGGCCCGCCTGGATGCCATGGTGGAGACGAACGACGGCTTTCGCCTTTCGGAGCTCGACCTCAAACTCCGGGGGGCGGGCGACATCGCCGGTACCCAGCAGAGTGGCACGGCTTTTGAGCTGAAAATCGCATCGCTGGCCAAGGATACGGTGGTGGTGGAGTACGCACGCCGTGCGGCGGCGGAGATCCTGGAGGCCGATCCTGCGCTCTCCCGGCCGGAACATGCCTTGCTGGCGCGGTTGAGGGAACGGTATATGGATCGGGAAAGGACCGATTTCGGGATGATCTCGTGAGATTGTCGTCCGCAGGAGGTCGGTATGTCGCGGGAAAGTGTTATCTTGTGTTTCGTCGGTGTCCCTTTTCGGTAAAACGGATGGGAGGCCGGGGAGAGGGGATTACGCTCCGCATAACGTTTTTTTATGATATGAATCGTGTTGTGATAAGGAAAATGATAGCGGCAGCCGCGACTCTCTTTTGCTGGGCTACGGTCGCGGCGCAGGAGGATTGCGTGCTCCCTGCCTTCGGGGAGGGGGAACGGTTGGTCTACACGGTGAGCTACAAGGCCTCCATGTGGCCGAATACGGAGATGGGAACGGTCGTGCTGACGGTCGGGGAGGATCGGTCGCAGGGCGTTCCCGCCTTGCGGATCGATGCGCAGGCCAGGGTCAAGGGAATGTTCAGTTGGTTCTACAAACTCGACGACCGCTACCACAGTTGGCTCCGGAAGACGGACATGCGTCCGTTGCGTGCCGAGGCCGAATTGCTGGAGGGGGATTACCGCTTTTCCAGCGCTTTCGTTTACGATTGGGACGAGGGGATCTCCCGCAACACGTTCCGGGATCACCGGAATCCGGAAGCGACGGAGGTGGACGTGGAACTCGCCGGTGATGCGATGGACGGCGTATCGCTCTTCTATACGCTCCGGATGCACGACATAGCCACCTACGAACCGGGGCAGACGAAGACCCTTGCCCTGCTGCTGAAAGATAACGTGCGGTTTATCCGCTACACCTATTACGGTCGCGAGGTACGCGAAATAAAGGGATTGGGCAAGGTCGCCACGCTGAAGTTCTCCTGTCAGTTGGTGAACGACGGTGCCGAGAGTTTCGAAGAGGGCAGTGAATTCTTCGTGTGGATTTCGGACGACGACAACAAGGTGCCGGTTTTTCTCGAATCGCCGCTCCGGGTGGGAAGCGTCCGGGCCCGGCTGGTGGAGTACGACGGATTGATGTACGATTCGGAAGCGTTCCGGTAAACGGATGCGTCCTCCGGATAGGAGGACGATTGTTTGCGGCGGAAGATATTTGTTTATCTTTGCTGTGACCGACGGCATTCCGGCTTAAGAGCCGCGCCCCTTTCCGGCGGACGGAACGGATGTGCGGTCGCAGGGCGAAGGCGCTTTGCGTGCCGGATGGAACGGGAAAGGAAAATTTTAATTTTAAATACTTTAATACTTATGGCAGAAGAATACAACAGCCAGGGGAATAACCCTGAACGCTCTTCCAAATCCATCCGGGGATATCAGATCGTGATCGTCCTGCTGGTGGTGGTACTCGGCGTACTGGCATTCATCTATTTCCGTCAGGTGAAGAACCTGAAGGCCGAAGCGATGGCGGAAAAAGCGATACTCGAAGAGAACATCAACGATCTCATCGTGGATTTGGACAGCATCAAGGTCGACAACGACTCGATCAGCTACAACCTCGGCGTGGAGAGGCAGCGTGCCGATTCGTTGATGGAGCGGCTCCAGCGCGAACGTACCCTGAACCGTGCTACGGTCCGCAAATACGAGAAGGAGTTGGGCACGATGCGCGACATCATGCGCAACTACGTAAGGCAGATCGACTCGCTCAACCAGCTCAACCGCAGCCTCACGCAGGAGAACGTGGCTTTCCGCCAGCAGGTGAACGACGAGCGCATCCGTGCGCAGGCGGCCGAAGAGCGTGCCTCGGAGCTCTCCAACCGGGTGAAGGTGGGAGCCATCGTGAGGGCGAGGGACATCGTCCTGACCGCACTCAACTCCAACGACCGGGTGGTGCCGCGTGCCTCCCGCGCCGAGCGGCTGCGTGTGGATTTCATCCTGACGGCCAACGACCTGGCAACGCCGGGCGAAAGGAACGTCTACGTACGTATCACCGGTCCCGACGGTTATGTCCTGGCCAACGACATCTCCTCGCTTTTCGATTACGAGGGCGACAAGCTGACCTACTCGGCGGTGCGTGAGATCGACTACCAGAACAAGGACCTCGAAGTAGGCCTCTATTACAACGGTGCGGGGATTACCGGCGGCACCTACCGTGTGGAGGTTTACATGGACGGCTACCAGATAGGTAGTGCGGAGGCTTATCTGAAATAAGCGATCCGTCGTCCGTAAGATATGCGGCGGCCCTTGACGGGGCCGCCGCAGTCGTTTCCGGGAGGAACGGCGGATGCTTCGGGCGGATTTTGCAAGCGCGTCCGGCCGGATGCGGGACGGTGGTGCCTCTCGTCGCTCATTTCCGCGATGCGGCATGCGGAGCCTCGGGCCGGTCGGCCTGTGGGGAAAACTTCGGCCTGTCGGGAGGCCGCGTGCATAAACGCCGATACGAAAGGTCGGGAGTGGTATGAAACGATGCGGCCCGCCGGCAGCCGGAGCGGATCTTCGACGGACTTCGTTTTATGTGAAGAAGCCCTGTTGTCGGATTGTCGGTCGGGGGCATTTGTCGATGGATGCGGGTTCGGCGGAGGTGCGTCGGCGGGCTGTCGAGCGTCGGATGGCGTTTCGGACATGGAAAGTGTGGGGAAACCCGACGAAACCGGCGATGTTCTGGAAGGAGGCGTTGGCCCGTAAAATGAATGCCGGTCTTGTTGTCCTTGCCGGTTTTCGTTGCCTTTCGGGCGGGAAACGAGTCGGGTGTCGCGGGTGCGGCGGGGAACTTCGTACGGCCGCAAGGAGGGCTCTGTTCCTGCCCGCGGAGGGCGGGGCGTTCGGAGTCTTTCGGCAGGGAGGAGGAGCGGTCCGTATCCTGAATGCACGCGGGGGAGCGCAAATGCTGCGCTCCCCCGCGGTGTGTGTCGGAGGGTTACTCCAATTTTTCCCAGATGAGATCCCTGCCGAAGACGGGTTTGCCGACATAGCCCCTCATCCGGAGCTTGCGCGGTCCGTCGAACTCCGCTTGGGCGTCGTATATCTTGCCGTCTACGGGATTGTAGATCGTGCCGCCCGTCCACTTCGCCTTTTTCGCATCGTAATGCAGGCCGCGAACCAGTACGATGGCATCCGCCCGTCCGCTTCGCAGCGCAGGGTCGGGGTTGAGCAGGTCGAGACGCGGATGGCCCGCCTCGTCGTCGGGGTGTTCGAGCCAGATGATGCGGGCCTCGTAGGCGTCGCCCTTTTTGTAGATTCTGACTTTGGAGAGCTCGTGCGTGGTTTCTCCCTCCACCAGGTAGGTGCCGAGTATCCGGTCGGCCTCCTGGGCGTGGACGCTGTCCGCCGCGCCGCACAGCGCGGCCGTAAGGAGAAGAGTGGTGATGAATCGTTTCATTGCCTGTCGTGAGAAGCGGCGTTCGGATGAAAGCGCCGTCGGAGTTATTTGAGAAAATATTTCCGTTGGAAAAGGATGATGTAGAAGACGGCTACGGTGATGTAGCTGTCGGCGATGTTGAACACCGGACTGAAGAACGTGAAGTCCCTGCCGCCGATTACCGGCATCCACTCGGGCCATGTGGCGTTGATGATGGGGAAGTAGAGCATGTCCACGACTTTGCCGTGCAGGAAGGAGGCGTATCCGCCGCCTTCGGGGAAGAGCGTCGCCGCTGCGTAAGGCGTCGATTCGGAGAAGATCAGCCCGTAGAAGGCGCTGTCGATCATGTTGCCGATCGCCCCTGCGAGTATCAGTGCGCCACCGACGAGTACCCCTGTGGGGGCCGACCGTTTGACGAGCCGGTGGATGTACCATGCGATCAGTGCGATGGCCGCTATGCGGATGAGACTCAAGAGCAGTTTGCCCCACGTGCCGCCGAACTGCATGCCGAATGCCGCGCCCGGATTCTCGATGAAATGGACGATGAACCAGTTGCCGAAAACGGGGATGCTCTGGTAAAGCTCCATGTTCAATTTGACGGTGAATTTGACCGCTTGGTCGATAACGAGCAGCAGGACGATGAAAAGCGTGATTTTCGTATTTGCGGATAGTTTGCAGCGCATAGGATATGCTTTTTAAGTTAAAGCCGTCTTCGGCATCCGCAAATATAAGAAATATATTCGCTGAAAGTAAGAAAGTGCGGTCGGGCTGCAAGCCGGTGCACGGTCGCGGGGCGGTTCGTTGGAAGCAAATATGGGAAATTATATTCGCTGAAAGCACGAAAGTGCGGTCGGGCTGCAAGCCGGTGCGGAGAATCGTCCCTTTCCGGAGACGGTACGCGTTCGGAGGGTATGGATGGCCGGCTGCTTTGGCCTCCGGGCGGGGCTTCCTTCCTCCTTCCGGCTTGAGGGAGCATCGACGAAAAACGGCAGGGAAGAGTCCCTGCCGTAAGGTCGAGCGGTGTGGCGCGGTTCGGTCAAAGACCGCAACATGTCTTGATATAGTGATGGTGCGGCCCGAAGCGTTCGAATGCCGCGCGGTCGAGCTCCTCGCGGCTCGCCGGGTCGGCGATGCTGATGAGAAGACGTGCGCGTTCCTGAAAACTCTTTCCGTAGAGGTTTACCGCGCCGTGTTCGGTGACGATCCAGTGGACGTGGGCGCGCGTGGTGACTACGCCGGCCCCTTGGGTCAGCACGGGGACGATCTTGCTGATGCCCTTGTTCGTGGCCGAGGGCATCGCCACGATCGCCTTGCCCCCCTCCGAACGCGAGGCGCCGTAGATGAAGTCCACCTGTCCGCCTACGCCGGAGTAGAAGCGCGTGCCGAGCGAGTCGGCGCATATCTGACCCGTCAGGTCGATCTGAAGTGCGGAGTTGATGGCCGTGACTTTGGGGTTCTGGGCGATGATGAAGGGGTCGTTGGTATAGCCTACGTCCTTCATCAGTACGCCGGGGTTGTTGTCGATGAAGTCGTAGATGCGGCGGGACCCCATGAGGAAGGTGGATACCATCTTCCCTTTGTTGATCTTCTTGTTGGCGCCGTTGATCACGCCCGCTTCCACGAGCGGAAGCACGCCGTCGGCGAACATCTCGGTGTGTACGCCGAGGTTCTTGTGGTTGCCCAGTTGCGAGAGCACCGCGTTGGGAATGGCTCCGATGCCCATCTGCAGGCAGGCACCGTCGTCGATGAGCGCCGCGCAGTTGCGCCCGATGGCGCACTCCACCTCGTTGGGGGCGGTGAAATGCTCTTCGATGAGCGGCGTGTCGTCCTCCACGAAGAGGTCGATCTGCGAGGTGTGGATGAACGAGTCGCCGAACGACCTCGGAACGTGCCGGTTCACCACCGCGATGACCGTGTCGGCGCACTCCACGGCGGCCAGGGTGGCATCCACCGAAGTGCCGAGCGACACGTAGCCGTGTTTGTCGGGAGGCGATACCTGGATCATGGCTACGTTGCATGGCAGCACGCCCTCCCGGTAGAGGCGCTGCGTCTCGCTTAGGAATACGGGAATGTAGTCCGCGAATCCCTGCTGGGTGATGCCTCTCACGTTGCCGCCTACGAAAAACGAATCGAGCTGAAAGATCCCTTCCATTTCGGGTACGGCGTAGAGTGCTTCGCCTTCGGTGTGGAGGTGGTGAACGTGCACATGTTGCAGCTCTCCGGCCCTGCCCCGCGCCGTCATGGCACGGACGAGAGTCTGCGGTACGCTGGCGACGCTGCTCAGGTGGACATGGTCGCCGGACTTGATTGCTTTCACCGCCTCTTCGGGTGTCGTGAATTTGATGGGATGGTTCATGGTCGCGAATTTAAAGTTTTTTCGTATCGGCCTAACGGTCTGCGAATGCCGATTTTTATCGGCTTCGACGGACGTTTTTTTGCTTTTTGTTACGATTTGTAAACATCGTCAGTCAAAGATAAATATTTTTTTCCGTATGGGTTGCTCCTCCCTTAGAAATCATTACATTTGCGGGAGAATTATTGGATCGGGTTTATTTGTCGGATGCCGGGGCGTGACGCTTGAGGTCGCGTGCCCCTACGCCGTTGCCCGGCCGCGATCGAGAGGATAGAAAATCGTACTACCAAATAATTACAAACCAAGGGAACTCTAAAGGTGCGCCCGGCGCACGCGGAAGGTTCCCGTTGCTTTAAGGCATTATGGAAAACAAAAGCATTACGGAGAGGAACGATGTGGTTATCCGCTTCTCCGGGGACTCCGGGGACGGGATGCAGTTGACCGGAACCCTGTTCTCCGACACCGCCGCCCTGCAGGGTAACGGTATTTCGACTTTCCCGGATTATCCTGCCGAGATCCGTGCGCCGCAAGGAACCGTGGCCGGCGTATCGGGATTCCAGGTACATTTCGGCGACCATCCCGTTCAGACCCCCGGTGACTATTGCGACGTGCTGGTGACCATGAACCCGGCGGCGCTGAAGGCCAATGTCTGCTGGCTGAAGCGGGATGCCACCATCATTATCGACGGCGACACGCTCGACGAGAAGAGCATAGCCCGTGCGGGATTCACCACCGGCGATCCCTTTGCCGAACTGGGAATCGAGGGGTACAACATCATCATCGCCAACATCACCACCATGACGAAAGAGGCGCTCGCCGGTTTCGACATGGATGTGAAGAGCGTCGTGAAGTGCAAGAACATGTTCGCGCTGGGTATGTGTCTGTTCATGTTCAACAAACCGCTCGAACACGCCATCGAATATATCAACACCAAATTCGGCAAACGCAATCCCATGGTTGCCGAGGCGAATGTGCTGGTGCTCAAGGCCGGTCATAACTATGCCCACAACACGCACGCCTTCGCCAATACCTACAACGTGCAGCCGGCCAAACTGGCCAAGGGGCGTTATCGCAGCATCAACGGTAACCAGGCTACCGCGTGGGGCTTCATCGCCGCATCCGAAAAGAGCGGCCGGCCGCTCTACTGCGGCTCCTATCCCATCACGCCGGCGACGGTCATTCTGGAGGAGCTCGCCAAACGCAAGGACCTCGGCGTGAAGACCGTGCAGTGCGAGGATGAGATCGCCGGCATCTGTACGACGATCGGTGCCTCCTATGGCGGCCATTTCGCCGTGACCACCACTTCGGGTCCCGGTTTCTCGCTCAAGTCCGAGGCCATGGGCCTGGCGGTGATGACCGAGCTTCCGATCGTCGTGGTGGACGTGCAGCGCGGCGGTCCTTCCACGGGCCTTCCCACCAAGACCGAACAGAGCGACCTGTTGCAGGCGTTGTGGGGGCGCAACGGCGAGTGTCCGATGGTGGTCGTCGCAGCGAGCACCCCGTCCGACTGCTTCCACTACGCATTCATGGCCGGTAAGATCGCCATGGAGCACATGACGCCTGTGGTGTTGCTTTCCGACGGCTCCATTGCCAACGGCAGCCAGCCCTGGAAGATTCCTTCGATGAAGGATTATCCCGAAATCCATCCGCCGGTGATCCGCGAACTTCCCGAGGACGAGAAGACCTTCCTGCCCTACAAGCGCGACGGATTGCGTCTGGCACGTCGTTGGGCGTTCCCCGGTACGCCGGGCCTGGAGCACCGTATCGGCGGTCTGGAGAAAGATATTCTGAAGGGTTCCCCGTCGCACAATCCGCAGAACCATGCGCGGATGGTCGAGTTGCGTGCCGAGAAGGTGGCCCGCGTGGCGGACTTTATCCCCGAACAGGAGGTGATGGGCGACCGCGAAGGCGACCTGCTGGTAGTGGGCTGGGGCGGTACCCGCGGCCAGCTCGAATCGGCCGTAGAGGAGATGAGGCGCAGCGGCAAGAAAGTTTCCCTCTGCCACTTCAACTACATCAACCCGCTGCCGCACGGCGTGTACGAGATCTTCTCCGGATTCCGGAAGATCGTGGTGTGCGAGCTGAACGAAGGCCAGTTCGCCAACTACATGCGCATGTCGTTCCCGCAGTTCACCTACGAACAGTTCAATAAGGTGCAGGGCCTTCCGTTTACCAAGGAGGAGCTGATCGATAAGTTTAACGAATTATTGGAGAAGTAGTCATGAGCGAACTCAAATATACGGTTGCGGACTTCAAGAGCGACCAGGAAGTTAAATGGTGCCCCGGCTGCGGCGACTATGCCGTGCTGAGCGCCATCCAGAAGGCCATGCCGCAGATAGCTGCCAATGCCGATGTGGATCATTCGCGTTTCGCGGTGGTTTCCGGTATCGGATGCTCGTCGCGTTTTCCCTATTATGTGAGCACCTACGGCTTCCACAGCATCCACGGCCGTGCCAATGCCATCGCTACGGGTCTCAAGACGGCCAATCCCGATCTGAGCGTCTTCGTAATGACGGGCGACGGCGACTCTCTCGCCATCGGCGGTAACCATTTCATCCACTCCATCCGTCGCAACATCGACCTGAACGTGGTGCTTTTCAATAACGAGATCTACGGCCTCACCAAGGGGCAGTATTCTCCTACCTCGAAGCTGGGCAAGGTGACCAAGACCTCGCCTTACGGAACGGTGGAGCGTCCGTTCAATCCCGGCGAACTGGTGATCGGGGCCCGCGGGACCTTCTTCGCCCGTTCGATCGACGCCGAGGTGAACCTCACCACCGATTGCATGGTGGCGGCCTCGAAGCACGACGGTCTGTCGGTCATCGAGGTGCTGGTGAACTGTATGATCTTCAATAACGGTACCCACAAGGCGTTTGCCGGTGACAAGGAGGTGCGGGCGGAACACACCATCACCCTCCGTCACGGCGAGAAAATGCTCTTCGGCAAGAACATGGACAAGGGGTTGATGCTCGACAACATGAAGCTGAAGGTGGTGACCGTGGGCGAGAACGGCGTGACGCTCGACGATATTCTCGTACACGATGCGCACGAGAAGGATACGATGGTACATGTGATGCTCGCGAGCATGAAGTACCCCGACTATCCCGTGGCATTGGGCGTGATCCGCGACGTGGAGGCACCCACCTACGAACACGAAGTGGCCAGGCAGATTGCCGAAGTGCAGGCTACGGCGAAGATCAAAAACGTGGACGACCTGCTGAACAGCGGCGAGACGTGGGAGGTCGAATAGCATAGCACGTCATGCGGGCCGTTCGGAGAAGCGAAGCTCCGGGCGCTCGTTAGAATAAGCGACGGCGGACAGGAACAACTCCTGCCCGCCGTTTTCGTTGCGTACGGTCCGTCACCGTAGGCTGGCTGTGCGTGGAATTACCGCATTTGGGCTTCGAGGTCGCGGAAGAGCTGCCGCATCCGGTCGGCGTCGCCGGAGAGCTCCGGCGAGGAGATGGAGAAGGTTCCTGCGTCCATGGGCATACGGATGCAGGGAGCCGCTATGATTTCGCCCCGATAGAGGAAGACGAGGTGTCGCCCGACGGCTTTCCTGGTCGCTTCGGCCCATCGTTTCCGGCGCTCGGGTTTGACCGAGCCGGAGATCTGGTAGATGAACGTGCCGTTGTCGGAGGGAAGCGAATCCAGGCGCAGCGAGTCGAAATCGCCGCATGTGACGATGGGAGTAGCGGTATGGGCCTTCGGATTTCCGTCGGGGGCGGGATACCAGCCGTCGGGAAGATCGCCCGGGGTGCATGCCGTCAGGAGCAGCAATGCGGCGGAGAGGGGAAGGATTCGAGACATTGTCGTATGGTATTTTTGTGTCGTATTCGGTACGGTCGGTTCGTGCGGGTCGGCCGGCGGTCGGTTCTTCGGGCGGAGCGGGTGTCGGATTGCGGACGCGCTCATGCGGTCGGTCCGGCCTCCCTGCGGGCGAGGAGGGAACCCGTGAGTGCCTCTGCGCAGCCGAAAAGGAAATAGGCGGTGGAGATGACGTTGAGGGGGAATATGCAGAACTGGATTCCTATCCAGAGCATGAGAATGATTCCGCAGATCATGCCGGCCCGTCCGGCGAACCGGCTGCGGCGCCTCAGCAGAACGAAAGCTACGATGTTGGTGAGGCCGTTGCACAGCAGCAGCGCGATGCCCGGAAACAGCAAGTCGCGGAACAGCACCTCGTGCAGGGGCAGGACGCGGAATGCGGGCAGCATCGGCTCCATGCCGAACATCCGGCCGGTAGGGTCGGCAAACATCATGGAGGCCCCGGCGATGGCGCCGAGTCCGATGAAGAGTTCCCATCCTCCCATCCATTTGCGCAGGGTCGTTTCTTTCATGGTCCGTGACGGGGATCAGGCAAGTTGCTGCATTTCGATGAGTTTGGCGTAGGTGCCTTTGCGCTCGATGAGTTCGGAGTGCGTCCCCTCTTCGGTGATGCGGCCTTGTTCGATGACGATGATCTTGTCTGCGTTGCGTATCGTGCTCAGACGATGGGCGATGACGATCGAGGTGCGGCCTTTGAGCAGGGTGTTGAGGGCCTCCTGTACCAGCTTCTCGCTTTCGGTGTCGAGGGCGGAGGTGGCTTCGTCGAGTATCAGAATCTCCGGATTCCGGAGTACCGCCCGCGCAATGCTCAGCCGCTGGCGCTGGCCGCCGGAGAGCTTTGCGCCGCGGTCGCCGATGTTGGTGTCGAGTCCGCAGGGCGTTTCGGCGATGAATCGCTCGGCATTGGCTATCCGGGTGGCTTCGGTCACTTCGGCGCGGGTGGCCGAGGCGTTGCCCAGACGGATGTTGTTCTCGATGGTGTCGTTGAAGAGTACCGTATCCTGTGCCACGATCCCCATCTTTTCGCGCAGGGAGTGCAGGTCGTAGTTCCGGATGTCGATGCCGTCGATGCAGATGCAGCCCGCCGTTACGTCGTAGAAACGGGGGATGAGGTCCGAAATGGTCGATTTGCCGCCTCCCGAAGGCCCTACGAGCGCGACGGTCTGTCCTTTCTCCACCGTGAAGCTGATGCCGCGGATGACCTCCCGTTCCTCGTAGGCGAAGCGGACGTCGCTGAATTCGATGCGCTCCCGGAAATGGTCGAGCCGGACGGCGTCGGGCGCGTTGCGTACGGCGGTTTCCGTGTCGAGCAGGCGCAGGACGCGATCGCCGGCGGCGATACCCTGGTTGATGGTGGCGAAGGCGTCCGTGAAGGAGCGCATGGGGCGGGTGATCTGCGTGAAGATCGCCAGGTAGGCGAGGAAGCCTCCCCCGTCGAGCTTGCCGCCCGTGACGAGGATGCCGCCGAAGATGAGCAGGCCGGCCGCTGCCGCGATGCCGAGAAACTCGCTCATGGGCGAGGCCAGCTGTTGGCGGTAGGCGATGCGTCGCGAGATGTCGGAGAACTTGCGGTTGATGTCGTTGAAGCGGCGGGCGAAGAATCCCTCCGCGTTGTAGCCCTCGATCACCTTCATTCCGGAGAGCGACTCGTCGAGTACCGAGGTCAGTTCGCCGAACGACTCCTGCACCTCCGTGGCCGAGCGGCGCAGCCGTTTCACGATCGTCCCGATCAGCAGCGCCACCACAGGCAGGTAGAGCACCGAGAAGACGGAGAGCTGCACGGAGAGGGAGAGCATGGCGACCACGTAGAAAAGGATGAGGAAGGGGTCGCGGAAGGCCACCTGCAGGGTGTTGGTGACGCAGAACTGTACGACCTGTACGTCGGCGGTGATGCGGGCCATGATGTCGCCCTTGCGCTCGTTGCTGAAGAAGCCGAGGTTCATGCCGAGCACGTGTTCGTACACCCGGTCGCGCAGGCGGCAGAGCGTCCGTACGCGCATGTTCTCGATGACGCGCTGGGCGAGGTAACGGAAGAGGTTGCTCAGGAGCGAGGCCGTGACCACTATGCAGGCCAGGACCGTGAGCACGTCCATGACGTCGTAGTCGACGCCGAAGAGGCGGTAGATGAGGTGGTGGAGCAGGGCGTTCAGGTAGTCGGCCGAGAGGGCGAATCGCGGCATTTGGGTGACGGCCTCCAGGGTGCCCTCCGGCGAGAAGAGCGAGTTCACGATGGGCATGATCAGGGCGAACGTGCAGACGTTGAAGAAGGCGTAGAACAGCGTGCAGAAAAAATAGGGTATCGCGTATTTCTCTATCGGCTTGGCGAAACCGAGCAATCTCCAGTAGGTCTTCATCTCTCTCCTTTCTCTCTCCGGTGTGGAGCAAAAGTAGGTAAAAATGGGTAATATCTGGTTTTTTTACTTACTTTTGTTCGACGGCACAGCTCGCCGGACACCATTTCAAGAAGGAGAGTATGGATATAGTACTTAGCGGTATCAGGCCCACCGGACAGCTCCATTTGGGGAACTATTTCGGGGCGTTGCGCAATTTCGTGAAGATGCAGCATGATGCGAAATGTTACTTTTTCATCGCGGATTATCATGCGCTGACCACCCACGACGACCCGTCCCGTCTGCATGAGAACGTCCGGACGGTACTCGCCGAATACCTCGCCGCGGGCATCGACCCCGAGGCGGCGACCATCTACGTGCAGAGCGACGTGCCGCAGGTGACCGAACTTTCGCTGCTGCTGGGCATGCACGCCTACGTGGGCGAGCTGGAGCGCACGGCCTCTTTCAAGGACAAGGTGCGCAAGAATCCCTCCAACGTCAATGCCGGATTGCTCACCTATCCCGTGCTGATGGCGGCGGATATACTGCTCCACCGGGCCACGCATGTGCCCGTGGGCAAGGATCAGGAACAGCACCTGGAGCTCACGCGCGTGTTCGCCCGCCGGTTCAACAACATGTACGGCGTGGAGTACTTTCCCGAGAGCCGTCCCTATAATTTCGGTGCCGACCTGGTGAAGATACCGGGGCTGGACGGCACGGGCAAGATGGGTAAGAGCGAAAACAACGGCATCTTCCTCGCCGATAGCGACCAGGTCATCCGCAAGAAGGTGATGCGGGCGGTGACCGATTCCGGACCCACGGAACCGGATTCCCCGCTGAGCGAGGGCGTCGCCAACATATTCACCATCATGGAGGCGGTCTCTTCGCCCGATACCATCGCTTTTTTCAAGGAGCGGTACGCCCGGTGCGAGATCCGTTACGGCGATCTGAAGAAGCAGCTTGCCGAAGACATCATCAAGACCGTCGCGCCCATCCGGGAGCGGATAGAGGCCATTCGCAGCGACGAGGCTTACCTGCACAGGGTGGTTTCGGAAGGTGCCGAGAAGGCGCGGGCGAGCGCGGCGCAGACCGTTTCCGACGTGCGCGAAATCATGGGCATCCGCCCGTTCTGATATTTTCTGCCGGACCGCGCAAGACGGGCGGCGGCTGTTGATGCGGTATGGAGCATTCGAGAAGGATACTGAACAGAGCCTATCTCCGGTTGATGGAGATGACGCGGCGACTGTCGGGGCAGCAGTTGATGATCGTCCTGGCGATCGTCGTCGGTCTGGTGTCCGGTTTTGCCGCCTATGCGTTCGAGCGGCTTCTTCATCTCATCCGCAACGCCTTGGTAAGCTGGATACCGGCCGATACGGCGGGGTACCTCTTCCTGATCTATCCGGCGGTGGGCGTCATCCTGGCCTCGCTGTTCGTGAAGTATATCGTCAAGGACAACATCTCCGAGGGGGTCACCCGTGTGTTGTATGCCATCGGCAAGCGCGGCTCCCGCATCCGGGGGCACAACTGCTACTCTTCGGTGGTGGGCGGTGCCGTGACCATCGGCTTCGGCGGTTCGGTGGGGCCCGAGGCCCCGATCGTGCTGACCGGTTCGGCCATCGGGTCCAATATCGCACAGCTTTTCCGACTCAATTACCGCGACACCACACTGCTGCTCGGATGCGGAGCGGCAGGGGCCATCGCGGCCATCTTCAAGGCGCCTATCACGGGGCTCATCTTCGTGCTGGAGGTGCTGATGCTCGACATCAGCATGCGGGCCATCGTGCCGCTGCTCATCTCCTCGGTGGTGTCGACCACCCTCGTGCTCTTTCTCAAAGGGTTCGATCCCATGCTGGCCGTGAATGTCGGAGGGACGTTCAATCTCCAGCACCTCCACATGTATGTGGTGCTGGCCGTGCTTTGCGGACTCGTGTCGTTCTACTTCCTGACCGTCAACGGCAAGGTGCAGACGTTGTTCGGCAGGATCGACAAGCAGTCCACCCGGTGGGCCGTCGGCGGCGTGACGATCGGATTGCTCATCTTTCTCTTTCCGCCGCTCTATGGCGAAGGGTACGAGTCGTTCATCGACCTGATGCACGGACACGTGGAGTCGCTGTTCGACAACTCGCTCTTTTACCACTACCGCGACATTCCCTGGGTGGTGGTGCTCTTTCTGCTGGGTACGCTTTTTCTGAAAGTGGTCGCCATGGCCGTGACCAATGCCGCGGGCGGAGTGGGCGGTTCGTTCGCGCCCTCGCTCTTCACCGGAGCCTTTGTCGGCGGAACGCTGGCCTATATATGCAACACCTTTTTCGGCATGGAGATGTCGGTGGTCAATTTTTCGCTCGTGGGCATGGCGGGGGTCATGACGGGGGTCATGAAGGCGCCGCTTACCTCGGTGTTCCTCATCGCCGAACTCTCCAACGGTTACGGACTGTTCGTGCCGCT
Source organism: uncultured Rikenellaceae bacterium (assembly GCA_910577285.1). Classification (GTDB taxonomy): domain Bacteria; phylum Bacteroidota; class Bacteroidia; order Bacteroidales; family Rikenellaceae; genus Tidjanibacter. The sequence goes on from CAJTLO010000005.1 coordinate 32,845, forward strand.
GATGCTCGTGGCATCGCTGTCGTTCGTCATCTCCTATTACCTCGAACCCGACTCGATATACACCAAGAAGCTGCGGGCCAAAGGGGAACTGGTCACCCACAACAAGGACCGTGCGGTGATGGTCTTCCTCGACCTCGACAAGCTGATCGAAACGGACTTCTCGCCCGTGGACAAAGGGGCTGCGCTGGGCGACCTGGTGCGTATCGTCTCCTCCTCGAAGCGCAATGTCTTTCCGGTGGTGAAGGCGGGGGGCGAGTTTGCCGGAATCATCCTGCTGGACGATATCCGTACCGACATGTTCGACCAGAGCAAGTACCGGACGCCGGTCTCCAAATATGTCGTGCAGGCACCGGATATCATCTTCAAGAACGAGATGATTGCCGAAGTGGTGGAGAAATTCGAGGGCTCCCGCGCATGGAACTTGCCCGTGGTGGACAAGAACAACCGGTATCTGGGCTTCGTCTCCAAGTCGAGCATTCTCGACGCCTACCGTCAGCAGCTCATCGAAATCACCGAGGAGTGACCCTTCTCCTGCGCCATGCAGGACCTTTCCCGCGTCATCCCTTTTTTGCAGTTCTCTGTGTAGCTCCGCAGAGCCCGCTCTGGCGTTGCGGGGGGCGATGGGGCGTGCGTAGCCCGATTCGGCCGGGGCGTGCGGCCGGCGGAAATCCGTGTCCGGCAGGGGACTGCGGATGCGGCTCCGTAGCCGCGAGAGGAACGGATAAAGAGTGAGTAGTATAATAGGAATTCCGTGTAAATTATCTTATATTTGCTTCCGGCGAGTCGCTGTGCGGCCGTGTTTCGGGTTGTCGCCCGACGGGCGTGTCCGCGGTTCGCCGAACGCTGTTCGTGCTATTTGCCTGCCGAGGGCGGAACGCAGATGGCATTGTCCCGAGAGAACTCAATAAACAATCGAATAGAATGATGAAAAAAGAATTTTTGCGCATGCTGCTTCCGTTGGCGGGAGTCGTTGCGCTGGCGGGATGTCGTCCCCAGGGTTCCGATGCGGGGCATTATATCAAGCTCAGCGATGTGGTGTTGACATTCGCCGCGGAGGACGAAGAGGTGAAGAGCGTTACGGTGCGTTCCAATCCCGACTGGAGCTTCACGGGCGACGCCTCGTGGGTGGAGGTGTCGCGCGAAGGGAATACGCTGGAAATCTCGGTGAAGCCCAATGCCGATGCCGAGCGCAGTGCGAAGATCGGACTGACCGCGGGCGAGGCGACCGCCGAGATCGAAGTGCGCCAGCTTGCCAACGAGGGACCGGATGCCCGCTACAGGCTGTTGGATAAGTTGGCCAATGCCGCCATGTCGCCCTCCGGACGGTATGTGGGCGGATTTTACAGGGATGTTCTCGGGGAGAACGAGTGGCAGTATACGGCGGTCATCATCGACCTCGACACGGACGAGTGGCTGGAATTCGGCCCTTATCCGGAGACGTTGCTCGGCCTTTCCGAGACCGAGGTGATGACCGACCAGGGTGTGCTGTATATCAGCGACACGACCAACGGAGGTTGCGTCGCTTTCGACCTGGAGGGGAACTATTTCGTGCCCGGCTCGGCTCCCGGGTACGGTTCGCTCGTGTTGCAGGGCGTCTCGGCCGACGGTTCGGTGATGGTAGGCTATACCGAGGGCGCTCCGGGCGGTGTCATGTACGGTGCGGTGAAGGTGGTCGACGGCGAAGTGCGGCCGCTCGAACTGCCTGACACCAATTTCCGCGGAGAGGAGTGGTGGGCCGGCGTGCTGGTCCGCGGTATTTCGGCCGACGGCTCGGTGATGTACGGCACCTCGTGGGAGAACTACGATTACGGCATGGTTTACTGGGATAAGGAAGGGAATGTAGATTGGGTAGGCAGCGACCTGCGGACGATGACGACCGTGCAGCGTCCCGACCACCTGACCGGCGATACCTATCCCTACAACATCGTGAACGGGATGATGTGCGGCGCGAACCAGATGCAGATAAGCCCCGACGGAAAGTGGATTGCGGGCAATTTCCGCAAGGAGCGCTACGACGGGGAGTCGGACGAGGTGCTGAGTACCTCCTGTCCCGCTTTCTTCAATACCGAAACCAAGAAGACCGTGCTGTTCGAGGAGTACGACGGTTGCACGGCCATGGGCGTGACGGCCGACGGGCTCGGCCTGGTGGGTGTTATGGGCATGGGAGTGACCGACGGTTTCTTTGTCGACCTCGAAACGCAGACCAAGGTGGCCGACATGCGTCCGTGGATACAGGACCGGTTCGGCATCGCTCTTACCCAGGGGGCGATCCATTACGTGGCCCCCGACGGCCGGAAGGTGTTGGGCATTACGCTGCGGGCGGAGCCGTACGGCGGCGTGACCGCATTGTACTGGTATGTGGCTCCGGCGCTTTGATACCGGAGACATCCGGCTTTGTCGGATAGTGGAACAGGCCGGTCGCACTTCGGGGTGCGACCGGTTTTTTCGGACCGGTGTCGGGCGGTTTCCGCGTTCTTCTGCACGTTGATGAGGAAGGGGCCGGGTGGCGGTGTGCGGGGTATGTTCCGAATTTGCAGCAAAGGTATTATCGCCGCACCTAAGGTTGTGTGTTTGTTTTTTATTTATCAAAATGTGGGGTAAGGTGTGTTGTGTTGTTTTCATAACAAAGAAATGGCGGTTGTAGGTTGTGGATTTTTAGAAATAGTCATTTGTTTATGTGAAAAAAATCACTACATTTGTGTTCAACAGCCGGAGCCAGCAAACCTTGCCGCCTGGCGGCTTTCTCCGGTTAGAACCCTAATCAATAAAAAAACACAAAGTTATGTTCAAGTATGTACGCGCAGTTTTAATTGTCGTATCTCTCCTTTTTGCATGGAGCTGTGACCCCGAGCCCCACTCCATCAAACTCAGCGATACCTATATCACTTTCAACGGAAAGGGAAACGATGCCCGTACCGTGACGGTAATCTCCGATCCCACCGGATGGAAGGCCGTGGCATCCGCATCGTGGATTCAGATCACCGAGATGACGGCCCAGACCCTTACCTTCACCGTCGACGACAACGAAGGAACGGAGGAGAGGCGCGGTTCGATCGACATTACGGCCGGAAAGGCTCAGGTGGCTATCGAGATTCTTCAGTTGACCGAAACTGCGACCAGTGCGCAGTATCGCACAATGTTCGATTATGAGAACGGTGTGGTCATGTCGCCGAGCGGTAAATATGCCGGCGGATGGTATGCGTCGATAGCCGGCGATGCCCTGTCGTTCCATGTCGTCGTTTATGACATCGAGGCGGATAAGAAGATCGAAATCGGGACGTATCCGGGTTCTCTGCTGGAGTTCAACTGGCCCACTGCAATCTCCGACGATGGTCTTTTCTTTATCGAAACCGTTGCCGACGGTGTCTATGCGTTCTCGCTGGATGGTACGTATGAAAAGGTAGCGACTCCGGCAGGCATGGTCGGTCGTGCGATCGTATCGGGCGTTGCGACGAACGGTACAAAGGTCGGATTCGCCATGAAGGACATGGAGGACGGTCATGGTTCCTTGTATTGGCCCGTGAAGTGGGTTAACGGCGAGGCGCAGGAGTTGCAAATGCCCAAGACCTACCGTGACGAGCTTGAGTATACCAGTGCCGAGTTCCTGAACGGTGTGATGGCCCGCGGTATCTCCGCCAATGGCGAGATCGTCTACGGTACCTGCTGGGATAACTGGGATTTCGGTATGGTGTATTGGGATCAGAACGGCGATGTACGCTTCGTAGGAGAGGACGTACGTAAGGTTACGCCGGTGAAGATGTTCAACGAGGGGGGTGTCGAGTACGATTACAACCTCGTAGAGGGTGTGATGTGTACTGCCAGCAGTACGCAGTCGAGTCCCAGTGGGAAATGGCTGGCCGGCACTTTTACGAAGGAAGAGCTGAATGCCGAACGGACGGAGATCCTGAAGACGAGCTATCCTGCCTTCTATAATACGGAAACGAAGAAGACTTACTTACTGTCCGAGTATTCCGGAGTATACGGACTTACCGCTACGGACGACGGCAAGGGAATTGTCGGGGGTGGAAGCACTTGTACGGTGGTAGATATAGAGTCGGGTATTCGGATCGGTTCGGGTGCCGAATGGATTCAGTCGGAGTTCGGAATTGTGGTTCCCACCTGCCGTATCGACTTGTGCTGTGCCGGCGGAAATGTAGTGTTTGCTTCCGTTCCCTATGCCGATCAGTTGATAGGAATGATAGACGGTTTCTTTTATGTCGCCAGATAACAATAAAACCTGAAATAAATCTAAAATAACTTTAAAAATGAAAAGAAGTTTGCTGTTCGCTGGGTTGATTGCCTTGTTGGTAGGGTGTCAGGCAGAAGACATCCCCGCCATTCGGCTGAGTGATGCGGCCCTTACTTTTAAGGGCGCGGAGAATTCTCCGGTTGTGATCAAGGTTTATACCTCGGCTCCAGAACCATGGGAGGCCACGGCAGAGGCCTCGTGGGTAAGCATCACCGATGTAACATCCACCTCCTTCGCAATTTGCGTCAAGGATAATGAGAGCGAAGAGGCCCGTGTGGCCGACGTGTGCATTCGGGCCGGAAAAGCGGAGAATCGTGTCAGTGTGCGGCAGATGGGGAAAGATCATACGTTTGCACGTTACCGTAGTTATCCGAATTGTGAAGCGGTCGTCATGTCGCCGAGCGGTAAATATGTCGGGATGTATGATTATGACTGGGACGAGAACGACAATACGGTACAGTATGCGATAATAATCGACGTCGCAACGGACAAGAAAACCGTGCTCGGTCCTTACCCGAGGGAATTGTATACCTTCATCTCCGTTTGCTGTATTTCCGATGAGGGAGACCTTATTATCGCTACCGAAAATAAGGGGAATTATCGGTTTACTCTCAACGAGGAGATTATGGAGATCGTACCTCCTGCAGGTTTTACCAAAAGACCCGAGATAAGCCAGGTGGCTGTCGACGGGACCATGGTTGGATGGTCGGGAAAAGGCGGTGTATCGTATCCTTTCAAGTGGGTGAACGGCGAGGCGATCGAACTGCCCAAGCCCGAGTTGAACTATCGTAACGGCCCGATAGGGGACGTGCAGGCTCGCGGTATCTCGGCCGACGGTCGGATCATCTACGGAACGACGTGGGATAACTTCGACTTTGGTATGATCTATTGGGACGAGAACGGCGATGTGCATTATGTGGGAGAAGACGTGCGGTATTGTCGTACGGTAGATCGCCCCAAGGGAGATGGTACATCCGTGAAATACAACCTGTGTGACGGGCTTTGGTGTACGTCTACCAACACCTGCGTGAGTCCCAACGGCAAGTATATTGCCGGTACGTTCCGCCGAGAGAGCATGGATGAACAGGGGGGCATAGGTGAAGTCAATTGTCCTGCATTCTTCAATACCGAAACGCAGAAGACGGTCCTCTTCGAGGAACTTTTCGATGGATGCGGAGTATCCGCGACGAGCGACGGGTTGGGTTTTGCTACCGACTCTTCGTTGGGTCCCACCGGCGGATATGTAGTGGACATCGAACAGGGTATCGTGCTCGGAAATACACTTGACTGGATTTACGCCAATTACGGTATCAGGCTTCAGGCAGGTTATATCCTGTACATGCCGGACACGAAAGACCGTTTTCTCGGAGCCATGATGATGACTGATGGTCCGGCCCTTATGGGTGTCAACTGGTACGTCGGCCCGGAGAGGTAGATAAAACGGTAGAACCGAAAATTGCATGATTGCGGCAGGGCCGGACACAAGTTGTCCGGCCCTTGTCGTGCGTGGGTGGTTCGTCAAAGCGAGGGTGTAGCACTCCTTTTCAGCCGTTCCGGATATTGCCTTTCCGTGGGCGGGCGGTATAACTTTGTGTTTTAAAGAAAGATGACGCTGTTTCTGTCGAGCCGGCGGGGCGGATAAGTTGTCCGGCCCTTGTCGTGCGTGGGTGGTTCGTCAAAGCGAGGGGGGGTAGCACTCCTTTTCAGCCGTTCCGGATATTGCCTTTCCGTGGGCGGAAAGTATAACTTTGTATCCGAGAAAAAGATGAAATCGTTTCTGTCGATCCGGCAGGGCGGCTGAAAACCTGAAGTCCGAAATTTATGAAGAGGGAGGCGTCGACCTTCTTCGGAGCGCTTGCGTGGCAGCATTCCGATATGCTGGTGAATTCCGTAGGGGGCTTTCTCCGCTGTCGTAGCTATGGAAGGAGGCGGGTGCGCCTATCTTGAAATGCGGGGCGTTGCAGTCGGCCTTTGCCGCCCTCGTCGTTTTCGCTGCTCTCGCCATTTTCGTTGCCCTCGTTGTTTTCGTTGAAGGATTACGATGCAGTGCTGTCGCGCTGCGACAGCGCCGGGGCGATGAATGACAAACTCGCCCGACTCCTCGGCGGTCCCGAGCACGAGAAACGGCAGGAGGCGTTGCGTGTCGGGAAAAAGGAGGTAACCGTGGGCGAGGTGCAGGGGGGCCCGCCACACAAACGTCGCCACATAAATCGCCGGCAGGCGCTCCCTGTCGACCCCGACGGTCGTCCTCCGTCGGCGTAGTATCTCCGTCGGGGCAAACGATGAACGCCTGTCCCGACTTACAATATAGGGCATCGGGAACGAAAGCGGGAGGGCGGACGGTCGGTCGGACGATTCCGGGATTCGGTAGAGGAGGCCTCCGGCGGGTACTCCTCGGCCGGGGGCATTCCTGGCGGGAACGGGTCAGCGCCGGCGGTAGCGGGCCACCGAGCCCGATTCCACGAAACGCTCCTTGGTAGCGATCCAGGTCCGGAAATGGGGGGATGCGTTGTGCACCGCAACGGCCTCCTCGTCCACCCATCGTTCGATGAAGCAGAACGCCTGCGGATCGGACGTATCCTCGTAAAGGTCGTAAAAGATGTTGCCCCTTTCGGCGCGGCTCCCTTCGATGAGCGGTTGCACGGCCCGGAGGAACTCCTCCTGCATGCCTACGTATATCCTGTTTCTTGCTACGATCGTAATCATTTTCGTATCGCTCTTGTTTTGTGCTTTTCCCATTCGGGCACCCCGCCCGACACGGTGGAGCGGGGCGGAAGGGGCCGGGCGCCCGGCGGCTGCTCCGGCCGGTGCGGGTAACTCCGGCGTCGGGTCTCGGGGCGGTGCGCCGCTGCGGGACCGTTGGCTTGCGGCGTCGCGCACAGGTGACCTTTCAAGAAAAGGTTCCGGGTTTCGGTGCGGAAGATAATAAAAAAATCTCCACGGAGTACGCGGAGATATAGGTATTAAACCTTCGGCATGTAGCCTTATTGTGGTAAGATGTAGAAGTTCTTACATTGCAAATATAGGTGAAAAAATTGAAATTCCAAAAAAACTCCTTACATTTACAAAAACAGATACTCGATATATGGAAAAACGATTGGGGATAGACATGGGAACCAACTCGCTCGGTTGGGCGCTCGTCGAGGTTACCGACGAGGGGTGCTTACTGCTCGATAAGGGCGTGAATATTTTCCAGGAGGGGGTGGCCCGCGACAAGAGCAGCGAAAAACCTGCCGTCCAGGACAGGACCGATGCCCGTGCCCTGCGCCGCCACTATTTCCGTCGTCGTCTGCGTAAGATCGAACTGCTTCGGGTGCTGGTGCGGCACGACCTGTGTCCTTATCTTTCGCCCGAACAGCTTCGCGAGTGGAAGAACAAGGGCGTCTATCCGGTGACCGAGGAGTTTATCCGTTGGCAGCGGACCGACGATAATACCGACAAGAACCCGTATCGCGATCGTTTCCGGGCTTTGACCGAGGAGCTCGACCTCGGTAACCGGGCGGACCGCCATACGCTCGGTCGCGCCCTGTATCATCTGTGTCAGCGCCGCGGCTTCCTGAGCAATCGCAAGGATGCGGGAAACGAAGCCGAGGACGGCAAGGTGAAACAGGAGATCAACACCCTCTCGGCCGATATGTCGGCTGCGGGGTGTACCTATTTGGGCGAGTATTTCTACCGGCTCTACCAAAACAAGGAGAAGATACGCAAGCATTATACCTCCCGCAACGAACACTATCTGTCCGAGTTCCGTGCCGTTTGCCGGAAACAGCATCTCGACGAGGAGCTGGAGCAGGCGTTGGAGCGGGCCATTTTCTATCAGCGGCCTCTCAATTCGCAAAAGGGAACGGTGGGCAAATGTACTTACGAGAAGGGCAAGAGTCGCTGCCCGATGTCGCATCCCCGCTTCGAGGAGTATCGCATGTTGCAGTACATCAATAATGTCCGGGTCATGGGGCCCGGCGATGCGGAGCTGCGGCCCCTCTCATGGGAGGAGGTGGAGAAGATCCGCCCGCTGTTCCTGCGCAAGAGCAAGCCCCATTTCGATTTCGACGACATCGCCAAGAAGATCGCGGGCAAAGGAAATTATGCCTGCAAGGGCGAGTTGCTGCAGGCGCCGTATCGTTTCAATTATGCGGAGAAGGCGACGGTGATGGGATGTCCCGTTTCGGCGCTGTTCGCCTCGGTTTTCGGGACCGACTGGCTGAAGGAGTTGTGCAGTCTTTATACGCTCGGGGCGGGGAAGAGCGAGGAGCAGATACTCAACGACGTGTGGCACGCCCTCTTCGAGTTCGAGGACGAGGCGCGGCTGCAGGCCTGGTTGCAGGAGAAGCTGCAACTTTCGGCCGACGATGCGAAGACCCTGGCAGCTTTCCGTCTGCCGCAGGGATATGCGTCGTTGAGCCTGAATGCCGTCAACAAGATACTTCCCTACCTGCGGCGCGGATACCGTTACGACGAGTCGGTATTTTTCGCCAACCTCGGAAAGGTGCTTCCGGCGGAGGTGTATGCCGACCCGACCAGGCGCCGCGAAGCGGAGCAGGGGATCACCGCCCAGATGGACGATCTGGGGCAGGAAGAGAAAGCGAGGAAGGGGGAGCGTGTCCGCGACTATCTGCGCCGTTACTGGGGTGTGGGCGATACGCGGCTGGAACTCCTCTACCATCCCTCGAAGGACGAGAGTTATCCGGCGGCGCATGCCGACGAGAACGGTATACTTAAGTTAGGCTCGCCGCGCATCTCGGCCGTCCGGAATCCGATGGCCATGCGTGCCCTCTTCCGGCTCCGCGCACTGCTGAACGAACTCTTGCGCGAAGGGAAGATCGACCGCGGCACGAAGATCAACATCGAGTTCGCACGCGAACTGAACGACGCCAACAAACGGAAGGCCATCGCACGCTACCAACGCGAGCGGGAGGCCGAAAACCGAACCTATGCCGAGGAGATCCGCCGGCAGTATGCCGAAGCGACGGGACGGGTGATCGAACCCTCCGAAGAGGATATTCTCAAATACCGCCTGTGGGAAGAGCAGGGGCATCGTTCCCTTTATACGGGGAATCCGATCCCGATTTCCGATTTTCTCGGCGACGGCCGGAAGTACGACATCGACCACACCGTACCCCGTTCGCGTGAGGGGGCGGATGCGCAGTACAACAAGACGCTGTGCGAAGAGAAGTTCAATCGGGAGGTAAAGCGCGACAAACTCCCCTCGGAACTGGCCAACCATAGCGAAATACTGGGCGTTGTCGAGGCGTGCGGATGGTTCGAGCGGATCGAGGGCCTCGAACGGCGGGTCTGGGGTGCGGACCGTCGCGCGAAGGGTGCGCCGACCAAGTCGGCGAAGGATTTCGCCATTCAGGACCGGCACTACTGGAGGATGCACCTCGACTACTGGCGCGGGAAGTGCGAGGCCTTTACCATGGCCGAGGTGCCGGAAGGGTTCCGCAACCGGCAGGGGGTGGATGTCGGCATCATCGGCAAGTATGCGAAGCGCTATCTGGAGACGGTGTTCGACCGGGTCTTTCCGGTCAAGGGTGCCGCCACCGCTGCATTCCGCAAGATGTGGGGGCTTCAGGAGGAGTATACGGAGAAAGAGCGCGTGAACCATGTACACCACTGCGTAGATGCCATCACCATCGCCTGCATCGGCCGTCGGGAGTACGACCGGTGGGCGCGGTTCAACCGCGGGGAAGAACTGTATCGGTGGGGCGAGGCGGACAAGCCCCATTGCGAGAAGCCGTGGCCGACTTTTACCGAAGATGTCCGGGCGGTGACCGAGGAGTTGTTGGTGTCGCATCATACGCCCGACAACATGCCCAAGCAGAGCCGCAAAAAACTGCGTGTGCGCGGGAAGGTGCGGCGGAACGACAACGGCGAGGAGCTCTACTGCCAGGGCGATACCGCCCGCGGAGCCCTGCATCAGGAAACCTTCTACGGTGCGATCCGGCGTGAGGACGAGATCCGCTATGTCGTGCGCAAGTCGCTCGGCCAGTTGTTGCCCGCCGACGTGGACAAGATTGTGGACGACACGGTACGGTGGAAGGTGCAGGAGGCGATCGATACGTACGGGTTCAAGCTGGCGATGGATACCACGAAGCATACGATATGGATGAACGAGGAGAAGGGAGTGCCGATACGGAAGGTGCGGATATTCGCCGGGAAGATGATGTCGCCCCAGCCGTTGGGCGGGAAGACCCATCGCGACGCCTCCCTCTATCCCTATAAGCGTCCGGTGTACGTGTCGTTGGGGAGCAACTATTGCATGGCGCTCTACGAAGGGACGGATGCCGGGGGAAAACTCAAACGGACTTACGAGATAATCAGTTCGCTGAAGGCCGCGCAATATTTCAAGAAAAGTGCCGACAAGAGAGACGGGATGCTCGTTCCGCAGTCGGATGGCAACGGATATCCGCTCCGGTGCATATTGAAAGCCGGAACGATGGTGTTGTTCTATGAATCCTCGCCCGAGGAGCTTCGCTACTGTACCCGGGCGGAGTTGGCGGCGCGACTGTATAAACTGACGAAGTTCAGTACGCAGCAGTCCAAGTACGGGGTGTTGGTTTTCAGGCATCATCAGGAGGCCCGGCCCGTGGGCGAACTGCAGGAGAAGGGCGGTCCGTGGAAGAGGGGCGAAGCCTATCGACCGCTTATCAAGATGCTGCATACCGGTTTTCAGGCGTATGTCGAAGGGTACGATTTCGACCTGACCGTCACGGGCGAGATTCGTTTCAAACACTGAGGCGCCTATGCTTAAGCGTACGCTCTTCTTCTCGACGCCCTACAGCCTGAGTTTGCGGGACAACCAGATGGTGATCCGCACGAAGGAGGCCCCCGACATGCAGAAGAGCGTACCCGTCGAGGATATAGGCGTGGTGGTCCTGGAACATCCGCAGACCTCCGTGACGCTGCCCCTGCTGAATGCCCTGTCGGACCATAACGTGGCGGTGATCTTCTGCGGCGATACTCGCATGCCGAACGCCATGCTGATGAGTCTCGATTCCAACCGGACGCAGGGCGAGAGCTACCGGGCGCAGCTGGAGGCGAGCGAACCCTTGAAGAAGGGGGTGTGGCGGCAGATCGTCGAGGCCAAGATACGTAACCAGGCGGCGCTGTTGACCAAGCTGGGCAGAGAGGGAGATCGGTTGAAGCCCTGTTATTGCAATGTCCGCAGCGGCGATGCCGACAATCGGGAGGGAGTCGCCGCCCGCATCTACTGGGCGGAGCTGTTCGGACGGGAGTTCGTCCGCATGCGTGAAGGCGCTGCGCCGAATAACCTGTTGAACTACGGCTACACGATTCTCCGTGCCGCCGTCGCGCGGTCGCTGATGGGGGCGGGCCTCTTTCCTGCGATGGGGATTTTCCACCGCAACCGCTACAACGCTTTTCCGCTGGCCGACGACGTGATGGAGCCTTACCGGCCGTATGTCGACGAAGCGGTGTACGGACTCTATGCGCAGGGGCGCGTGCAGCTTACACAGGAGGTCAAGGGGGCGCTGTTGCGTGTTCTGTTCGCCGATACGCGGTTCGCGAAGGTGATGCGCCCGCTGGAGGTGGGGCTGACCTTCACCGCCGCCTCGCTGGCGAAGTGTTTTGCCGGCACGGGAAAAAAGATCGTCTATCCCTTATTGGAGTAACCGGATGTCGGAAGTCCGTCTGAATGCTTACCGGATCATGTGGCTGTTTGTGTTTTTCGATCTGCCGACCACGACCAAAACGGAACGGCGCCACGCGGCCCAGTTCCGTAAGGCGCTGGAAAAGGATGGCTTTTCGATGATGCAGTACTCGGTTTATGTGCGTCACTGCTCCTCGCGAGAGAATATGGAGGTGCATATCCGTCGGGTGCGGAAGTCGATGCCTCCGGCGGGATATACCAGCATACTGAGCGTTACGGACAAACAGTACGGCGATATTCGCAACTACTGGGGAAAGAGCGAACGGGCCAGGCCCGACATGCCACAACAGTTGGAATTCTTCTGATGCGCCCGCCTTCGCCTGCCGGTGCGTGGGGGCGGTTCGATCGTCGGCGGAGTGCACTGTGCGCATCGGTCGTCGGGCACCTGCTGCTCCGGCGACAGCTTGTAGGGGGCGTTTCCCCCGGCGAAACGGGTAACGGCCGGCGTGACGGGTGTCCGTCGGTGGGGGGGATTTCCGGTATTATTCCAGCCTTCCGTGATCGTTCCAATCTCCGTAGAGGATGCCTTGCCGCGTGTTTTGCAGGAACTTGTCCAGCCGGCTCCTGAACAGCGGGGGACATTGGTCCTTTAAGAACTGGATTCGGTCTATGCGGATTGTTTTGTAGAGTTCCGGCAGACGGCAGAAGTTGTCCCACAGGAGCGGGTCGGCTTGCAGTTCCTTCAGAATGTCGGGGTCGATCGTAAAACCGTTCTCCGACATCTCCGGCAATACCGCCCTTCCCGCATCCGTCATCAGGCCGAGCCGCTCCAGACGTCGGCACCTCGCTTTGTTCAGTTCCGTCCAGTTGCCTTTGTTCTTTCGGGGCGATAGTCTTTGCAGGGTCGTGCCGTCGGGTGTTTTTTTGATCGTGCTGTCGATCCAGCCGAAACACAACGCCTCCTCGACGGCATCGAGATACCAGAATGTCGTGTCGTCTTTCGGTTTGCCGCGTTTTACCGCCACCCAGCATTCGGTTGCCGTCCGATGGTTCTGTTGCAGCCATTGGCGTAATTCCGCCCGCGACCGGACTTCTGAAAGATAGTTCATATTCCGTTGGGAACATCCTTTCGGGGATGTCGGGTTAAAGATACTCAATTTTGTGAGGATCGTGTATGGACGGAATGCAAGACGACGGTAGCCGCAGGGGAAGCGTACGCATGGGGCGGAGGAAACGTGTCGGCCGTGGCGGATGTGCGTGCCGAAGCCGGTAGCCGGGATGCGAAAGGTGCCGGTCGTCGACCGGATTCGGGAGGTTGGATGCCGTAAGAAATCCGAAATGCGCTCCCTTTCGATCTTCGTAAATTAATAAACCCGCTGAATTTCAGCGGGTTTATTGCGTGTTTCGTACCCGGAGCCGGGATCGAACCGGCACGGATTGCTCCACTGGTGTTTGAGACCAGCGCGTCTACCGATTCCGCCATCCGGGCGAAAGACGTGCAAATATAGCGATTAATCGATTATTTGCAAAATCGGGCCTCTTATTGTTGTTTGTCTGCGGTCCGGCGGATGGCCGTCAGAATACCTTCGGTGTCGTAGCCGCAGAGGCGTTTCAGTTCGGCGATCGTGCCGTGGTGGATGAATTTGTCGGGGATGCCCAGGCGGATAATCTCCGAGCCATAGCCGTGGGAAGAGATGAATTCCGCCACGGCGCTGCCCATGCCCCCCTCTACGGTGCCGTCCTCGACCGTGACGATGCGCCGGAACCTCTTTCCCACGTCGTGTAGCAGGGCGGTGTCGAGCGGTTTGGCGAAACGCATATTGACCACTTCCGTCGAAATACCCTCCTTTTCCGCCCGTGCGGCGGCTTGCAGGGCGTCGTTGACGACGGTGCCTATGGCCAGGACGACGGTATCCTCTCCCTTGCGGAGAGTTTCGCCCCGTCCCGTTTCCAGGCGGCGGAATGCGCCGCTCCAGTCGGCCCCTGTGCCGCGGCCGCGCGGATACCGGATGGCGAACGGTACGCCCGAAAGGAGCGCCGTGTACATCATGTCTCTGAGCTCGGCCTCGTTGGCCGGAGCGGCTACCGTGAGTCCCGGAAGGGTGCGCAGGAAAGCGAGGTCGAACGCACCGTGATGGGTGACGCCGTCTTCGCCCACCAGCCCTGCGCGGTCGAGGCAGAAGATGACCGGAAGTTGCTGGATGACCGCGTCGTGGATGATGTGGTCGTAGGCCCGCTGTATGAAGGAGGAGTAGATGTTGCAGAAGGGGACCATTCCTCCGGCCGCCAGTCCGGCCGAGAAGGTGACGGCATGGCCTTCGGCGATGCCGACGTCGAAGCACCGCTGCGGCATTTCGCGTTGCAGGATATCCATCGAGCTCCCTGTGAGCATGGCCGGTGTGACGCCCACCACCCGTTTGTCGAGACGGGCGAGTTCCAGCAGCGTATGGCCGAACACATCCTGATAGCGGGCGGGTTGGTCGGCGGTCGGGGAGGCGAGCAAGGTGCCCGTGGCGGGATCGAACTTGCCCGGAGCGTGCCATATCGGCGGATTCTTTTCGGCCGGTTCGTACCCTTTGCCCTTTTTCGTGACGACGTGGAGCAACTTCGGTCCCGGAATATTCCGCATGTCGCCCAGCACCCGCACGAGTGACTTCAGGTCGTGGCCGTCTATCGGACCGAAATACCGGAAGTTGAGACTCTCGAAAAGGTTGCTCTGCTTGAGGATGCTCTGTTTGACCACTTCGCCGAAGTTCTGGATCGTCCGGCGCAGCCGGGGGACGCCCGACATGGCGTTCCACACGCGGTTTTTGAGCCGGTTGTAGCGTTTGGACGTGGTGATGCCCAGCAGGTACTCCTTCAGCGCTCCCACGTTGGGACTGATGGACATGTTGTTGTCGTTCAGGATGACGAGCATGTCGGCGTTGGAGGCGCCGGCATTGTTCAGCCCTTCGTAGGCGAGTCCTCCCGTCAGGGCGCCGTCGCCTATCACGGCCACGACGTTGCGCCGGATGTCTTGCAGTTTGTTGGCCTGGGCCATGCCCAGCGCCGCCGATATGGAAACCGAGGCGTGACCGGCTCCGAAGGCGTCGTAGGGGCTCTCCTCCATGCGCGGAAAGCCGCTGATGCCTCCCAGTTTGCGGTTCGTGTGGAAGCACTCCCTGCGGCCGGTGAGGATCTTGTGGGCGTAGGCCTGGTGGCCGACATCCCAGACCACCTTGTCCTCCGGCGTATCGTAGACGTAATGGAGTGCGATGGCGAGTTCCACCGCTCCGAAACTCGATGCGAAGTGGCCGGGGTTCACGCTGAGTTCCGCGACCATGAAATCCCGTATCTCCGCGGCGAGCGTTTCCAGTTCGGGAACGGCGAGCCTGCGCAGGTCTTCCGGGGAGTCGATTTCGTCGAGATATTTGTAGCCCTTCTTTGCCATGGGAGGAGTGTACCTATCGAGGGACAAAGATACCCAATTATAACTACTTTCTGAAAAAAATCGTATCTTCGTGTCGTATAACGTCAAGAGAAGATTATCCGGTATGAAATATAAAAGGATATTGCTGAAACTTAGCGGGGAATCGCTTGCGGGCAGCGAGGGACACGGCCTTTCGGCCGAGGTGCTTCGTTCGTATGCCTCGCAGATCAGGGAGATTGCCGAGTCCGGTGTGGAGGTCGGCATCGTCATAGGGGGCGGAAACATATTCCGCGGTTTGCAGGGGGCCGGCAAAGGCTTCGACCGTGTGAAGGGCGACCAGATGGGAATGCTCGCCACGGTGATCAATTCGCTCGCGCTGGAGTCGGCGTTGCGGGCGGAAGGGGTGCAGGCGAAAGTGCTGACTTCCTTCCGTATGGAACCCGTAGGCGAATACTTTTCCAAGGACAAGGCCGTGGATTACCTGAATCGGGGCTATGTGGTGATTATCGGCGGCGGGACCTCCAATCCCTACTTCACCACCGACAGCGCCGCCGCGCTCCGCGGAATAGAGATCGAGGCCGACGTGTTGCTGAAAGGGACGCGGGTGGACGGCATTTATGATGCCGACCCGGAGAAAAACCCCAAGGCCCGGAAGTTTGACGAGATCACGTTCGGGGAGGTGTATGCCCGCGGACTGCGGATCATGGACCTCACGGCGTTCACGCTGTGCCGGGAAAACGGCCTGCCGATGATCGTCTTCGACATGGATATGCCCGGCAATCTGCGGAAAGTCGTCCGCGGCGAGGCGATCGGGACGCTGGTGAAGGAGTAGGTCGCAGGGCCAGGGAAAAGAGTGGCGGAGTTTTCCGGACAGAGAATAATTTTACGAGAATCATGAAAAGGATATTGACAGTGCTTTTCGCCGTGTTGCTTGGCGGCGGGTGCGCGTTTGCGCAGCAGGATGTGGAGCGTACGACCCTCCTGAAAAAGGGCATGGAGGTGCCCGAATTTTCCGTGCGGTTGCTCGACGGGACGACGGTGAATTCCGCCGATTTGAAGGGCAGGGTGGTGTTGGTGAATTTCTGGGCCACGTGGTGTCCTCCCTGCCGGGCTGAGTTCGCACGGTTGCAGAAGGATATCGTGGAGCGTTTCCAGGGGCAGGATTTCGTGCTGCTTCCGGTGTCGATAGATGAGGAGGAGGATACCGTTCGGGCATTCCTGGAGAAAAAAGGCTACGCCTTTCCCGTGGCGGTCGACAGCGGCAAGAAGCTCTACGGGATGTTCGCCGAGAAGTATGTCCCGCGCAACTTCGTTATCGGCAAGGACGGGAAGGTCGCCTTTTACGGGGCCGGCTACACGCCCGAGGAGTTCGACGAGATGGTCGGGGGCATCGCGGCTCTGCTGAAATAGGATTTTTTTGATTTGCTACAAATTTAAATAGTTATGACTGAAGAAGCAACCTTGATATTGGACATTGCCGGCGAGAAGATGACCCGGGCGGTCGAGCATCTTGTCGAAGCGCTGCTGGGAATAAGGGCGGGCAAGGCCAGCCCCAACGCGTTGAAAGGGGTCATGGTGGACTACTACGGTTCGCAGACGCCCGTTTCGCAGGTGGCGAGCGTTACCGTGCCCGATGCCAAAACGATACTGATCCAGCCCTGGGAGAAGGGAATGATTCCCGTCATAGAGAAAGCGATTCTCGTGTCGAACATCGGCCTTACTCCCTCCAACAACGGCGAACACATCCGCCTTTCCATTCCGGCCCTCACGGAGGATCGCCGCAAGGAGTTGGTCAAACAGGTGAAGGGCGAGGGGGAAACGGCCCGCGTCAGTGTCCGCAATGCCCGCCGCGAAGCGGTCGAGGCTTTCAAGGCGGCTCAGAAGAACGGCATGCCCGAAGATATGGCGAAGGACGGCGAGGCGGAGGCTCAGAAGCTCACCGACCGTTTCAGCAAGCAGATCGACGAGGCGCTTGCCGAGAAGGAGAAAGAGATCATGACCGTGTAACTTCCCGCAGGCGAACAGGACAGAGGCGCCGGTACGGACTCCGTACCGGCGCTTTCGTGTTCTTATCGGTCGACGAGGGGAGGGAGGCAGGTGTGGCGGTGGGTGGTGGTTGTCGGTGACCGGATCAGTCGCACGGAGGGAAGGAGAGGGGGACGTCCTCTACTTTGATCCGGTATTTGGCGAGCAGTCCCGGCAGGGATGCCAGCGAGAAGTGCGCACCGTTGAGCCGGTTGGTCTCGGGATCGATCGTGAATCCGTACGAGGATAGGAAATCCGTATTCGTCAGGTCGTTGCCGCTAAAGGTCGCTCCGGATAGGTCGCATCGGTCGAACGAGGCATTTTTTAGTGCGCAATGGTCGAAAACGGTATCCTTCATGCGGCATCGGCTGAAAAGGGTACCGACGGCGGGGAGGTTCTGAAAAAGTGCGTTGTCCAGAATACATGCCGTGAAGGAGGCCGAGAATCTTCGGTGGCCGCCGGTACGTTCTCCGAACGAAGCACCCGACATTCTGCATCCGGAGAATGTCGCGCCGTCCGTGACGGTACCCGCGAAAGAGGCGAGGCTGAAGTCGCATTCGGTGAAGAGGCAGTCGAGCAGCGTCGTTCCGGAGAGCTGCGATTGCGTGAAGATGCTGCCTCTGAAGGTGCAGCGGTCGAATACGGTTCCTTCCCCTACAAGTTCCGTCGTATCCGTTTTCCCGAAGGTCTCTTCGGTGAAGATGCGCTTTTCCATAGGGCCTTTCAGAGCGTGATGGGGATTCCCCGGTAGAAATCGAGGATTTTGGTTTTGAAAAGGTAGCTGTAGCGGCTCCGGGCGAGCTGCGACCGGGCGTTCGCCAGGTTGTAGAGCGCGATGCTGTAGTCCACCGGCGAGGCGGCTCCGAGGGTGTATTTCTCCTCCAGCATTCGGAACGACTCCTCGGTGGTGGCCACGTTGCGGAGCGCTGCTTCGTACTGCCGATAGGCTCCCGTTGCGTCGATGAAGGCCTGCCGGATCTCCTTGTCGAGGTTTTTCTGCATCACCCGGTAGTCGTATTCGGCCCGTCGGCGGGCGATGCGGTAGCTCTTCACATTGTTGCGGGCCGAGAGGGAGTTGAAGATGGGGATGTTGAGGCTGAGCGATATGTGGTAGCTGGCATTGTCGCGCATCTGGTCCCGGAAGGGGTATTGCACGTAGGTGGCCGGGTCGTTGAGGTTCGGTTTCCGTCGGCCGTCGGAGAACGAGGAACCGTAACCTGCCGAGAGGCTGAGTGTGGGGTAGAGACTCGACCGGGCGATGCGGATGTCGCGGTCGGCCATTTCGAGGGCCACTGCGGCCGCCTTGACCTGGGGAAGTGCCTGTGCCGTTTCGGAAATCTCGTCCGGGTCGGCGGCGATTCCCTCCGGCGAGAGGGGACGCGGCTCCGGAACGACGATGCGGAACGTTTCGTGGTCGTCGATTTCCAGCAGTTGGCAGAGGGTGAAGTAGGCGAGCGTCCGGTTGTTGACGGCTTCGATGTCTTGGAATTGCGCTTCGGCCAGCTCGGCCTGCAACTGAAGCAGGTCGCCCGTGGTCTTGCGTCCCGACGCCACCAGCATCTCCGTCTGCCGAACCTGGAGCGCGAGCGTCTGCGTGCGCCGGTCGGCGATCGTGACCTGCTCTTCGGCGAACAGCACCTCGAGGTAGGCGGCGGTGATGGTGAGCGCGAGGTCGTTGCGGGTCTTCTCCACCAGCAGCAGCGTCTCCTGCAGGTGCAGGTCCGATTTCTTGAGCCGGTGGTATTTGCGCATGCCGGCGAAGAGTTCCGTGCCGACCGAGAGCGACGCGCTGAAGTTGGTGTTGGTGGCGTTTTCGCGGAACTCGTAGGTTGTCGGGTCGAGGACGCGCCCGAAGGAGGTGCCCGAACCGGCCGAGGCCCCTACGGAGGGGATGTAGTCGAGACGAGACTGCCGGCGGGCTAGTTGTGCATCTTCGATGGAGAGCTCCTGACGCCGGAGTTCGATGTTGTTCTCCCGGGCATATCGGATGCACTCCTGCAAGGTCCAGGGGGCTTGCATCGCGGCGGGTTCTGTCGGAGCCGCTTCCGGCCTGGCGGCAGGTGTCGTTTCGGGCAGCGGGGAGGAAGGAGGGACCGATTGTCCGTCGGCCTCTGCGGAGGCGAAGAGCGCGGTCAGGGCGAACAGGACGGTGACGATCGTTTTGCGTTTCATGGTAGTAGGGGTTTTACGTTGCATGCGGGCTATCTCTTGGTTTTCGGCATCGCCGGGCCGCGCAGGCGGTCGCTTTCGGAGAGCCCTTCCAGGATCTCCATGTTCATGCCGTCGGAGAGGCCCGTGGCGACCTCGTGCCTCTCGAAGGTCTGTTCCTCGGCCTCCTCGGGGCTCGTGAGGAGGTAGACGTAGGTTTTTCCGCCTTCGAACTCGAGGACGCTTTCCGGTACCGTCAGTACGTTTTCGCGGTTCTCGATCATGACGCTCGCATTGGCACTGTATCCTGAGCGGACGAAAATGTCGGCGTCCGGCTCCACGGCGGCTTTCACCTCGAACATGATGACGTTGTTGTCCGTGGTGGCTTTCGGGGAGATATACTCCAGTCGGGCGTTCAGCCGCGCATGCTGTACGGCACCGATGGAGAGCGTGACGGGCATGCCTTCGTGGAGTTTGCCCACGTCGGTTTCGTCGACCTTGCCGCGGAAAATCATGTCGGTCATATCGGCCACCACCGCGATGGTGGTTCCGTCGTTGAAGGTGTTGGACTGGATAACCGAGTTGCCGACCTTCACGGGGATGTCCAGGATCATGCCGTCGATGGTGGAACGTATCTGGGTGTTGCTTATCGCGGCGTTGCGGCTGACGATACCGTCGCGGACGATTTCGAGGTTGTCGCGGGCGCTCTGCAAGCTCTCCTCGGCGATCCGGAGCTGTGTCTCCGTCTTCTCGAACTCGTCGAGGGTGAGGACGTTCCGGCGATAGAGCCGTTCAGTACGTTCATACTCCCTTTTGATTTGGGCGAGGTTGATCTCCGCCTGTTTGACCTGCGATTCCGCGCTGTTGAGGGAGCTCATCTCGGGGATCACCTTGACCGTGGCGATCACGTCGCCCTGCCGCACCATCTCTCCCGCCTCTTTGTGGAGGGCGGAGACGATGCCCGATATCTGCGGCTTGATGAGGACTTCGTCGCGCGGTTCCACCTGGCCGGTGGCCACGACATATTGCGAGATGGTGTCGCGCACGGGCGTCACGATCGTGTAGACGGTCTTGACCGGTCGCGTTTTGTTCCAAAGGAATACGAACGTCCCGATGAAGAGTCCCGCGAGCAGGACGATGAGCAGGATTCTAAAGACTTTTTTCATAACTGCTATGTTTTGATTCTCATTTCGTATCCGTAGGCGGTCTCCTTTCTGCGCTCTCTTTCCGGAGCGGGTTGCGTCGTCGTTCCCGGGGCGGAGAGGAGTGTCTCGCCGGCGCGGGCGTTACTCTTCCCGGATGGCGTCCACCGGTTTGATCTTCATGGCGCGGGCGGCGGGAATGATACCGGCCAGCAGGCTCCCCGCGATGATGATGAGGGTGGCCGTGATGCCCAACCCGAAGGAGATCTGGAGCGGTTGCAGTTCGCCTTCCGTCAATGCGGCGGCTGCTATCAGCGTTTCGATTACCGAGAGTATCCCCACCCCGGAGGCCAGGCCGAGGATGCCTGCGATGAAAGTCAGCAGGAAGCTCTCGGAGAGGATCTGCGAGATGATCGACCACGGTCGTGCGCCGATCGCCCGGCGTACGCCGATCTCCTGCGTCCTTTCGCGCACGATAACCAGCATGATGTTGCTTACGCCGACGATGCCCGCCAGCAGGGTTCCCAACCCCACGATCCAGGTCAGCAGGGCGATGCCGCGCAGCAACCCGTTCACCTTCTCGAACTCTTCGCCCAGGTTGAAGCCGCTGATGGCCTTCTTGTCGTCGGGCGAGATGATGTGGTTGGCCGCGATGATGCGTTTGCACTGCTCTTCGAGTTCCTGGATGGAAACGTCGTCGTGGCCCGTGACGGTGATCATGTCCACCGAGGTGCCTTCGTTCCAGAGTTGCTGCACGAGCGAGTTGGGCACGACGATGGAGGTTTCCGGGTTGCTTCCGATGTTGATCGAGGTACTGCCCCGCTCCGTGACGCCTACGACGGTGAGGTAGAGGTCGTTCATCTTGAGGGTCTCGCCCACCGGGTTTTCGCCGCCGGGGAAGAGCTCCTTCCATATCTGGGTGCCGATGACGCACACCTTGCGTTTCCCATCCATGTCGGGCTGGTTGATGAAACGGCCGAACTTCAGCGGTTGCGGGTTGATCTTCTGGAAGTCGGGGGTGTACCCCATCAGGTAGTACTCGCCTTTGCGTTCGTTGTACGACACCTTCTGCGTGCCGCCCCAGTTCGTGGCCGCCGCATAGCGGATGCCCGGTACCTGTCGCCGGATGGATTCCAGGTCGTGCATGTCGAAGTTCCACCAGCGGCCCGAAGGCATGCCCTGGTAGGGGATGCTCGTGCGGTCGGTGAAGAAGTAGGTCGTGTTGGTGGAGTAGCCGCCCAGCGATGCGCGGGCGGTACGGCTCAGCCACATCCCGAAGCCCATCATCACGGTGAACATGAAGATGCCCCAGAAGACGCCCAGTCCCGTCATGACGCTCCTTTTGCGGTTGCGGGCGATGGTTTCCCAGATTTCTTTCCAGCGGTCGAGGTCGAACATGGCTTGCCTTGTGTTATTTGTTGTGGCGCAGTGCGTCTATCGTTTTGAGCCGGGCGGCCTTCCGGGCGGGTATGTATCCGGCCACGAGTCCGGCGGCTATCAGGACCAGGGTGGCCGAAACGGCGGCCCGCAGGTCGAGTGTCGGGTCGCGGAAGACAGCGAACGAATCGGCGGTCGCGGCGGCCGTGGTCTCCAGCACATGCGCCACGATCTCCATGACCGCCACGCCGAGTACGAGGCCCACGTAGCCGAAGAAGGCGGTGATCGCCACCGATTCGATGAGGATGAGCCGGATGATGGAGGCGGGGCGGGCGCCGAGCGCTTTGCGGATGCCGAATTCGAAGGTGCGTTCCCTCACCGTGACGAGCATGATGTTGCTCACGCCCACGATGCCGGCCAGCAGCGTTCCCATGCCGATGATCCAGATGAACAGGTCGAGTCCGCGGAAGATCCTGTTCATGCCCTTGAACTGGTTGAAATTGTTGTAGAGGTAGATGGCGTTCTTGTCGTTCGGGGCGTAGTTGTGTTCGTACGAGAGGCGGCGCAGCACCTCCTCCTCGAAGGCGGTCATCTCCTCGTCCGTGTTGATATTCTTGAGCGTGAAGACGATGTATCCTATCCACGGGTCGTTCTGCATGTAGATGACCCGTCCGGTGGTGTAGGGGATGAAGACGTTGTTCTGGTTGCCGTGGGTGTGATCCTTGTAGACGCCCGCCACAGTCCACACCACGCCGTTCTGGATCACCTCTTTCCCTATCGGCGATTCGTTTCCGAAGAGTACCTCCCGTACGGGCTGGCTGATGACGCATACCTTTCGCTGCCGGTCGATGTCCTCCTGGTTGATGAAGCGCCCTTCCTCGATCTCTGTCTTGAATATTTCGGTATGTTCGGGGCGGACGCCGCGCATGACAACGTCGATGAAGCGTTCGCCGCGGGTCATCGTCCCGCTCGAATACCATGCGCTCGAGGTCACTTGATCCACGTTCGGGAACTCCTCTTCGAGTATTTCCATGTCCTTGCCGGAGAGGGAGATGATCCTGCCTTCGCCGTATCCCGCATAGGGTATCGAGGTGCGGTTGCTGTAGAGCTCGATGGAGTTGGTGGCCATGTAGTCGAAATTCGACATCATGCCGTTCTGAAGACCGTTGCCGGAGCTGAGCAGGATGATGAGCATGAGGATGCCCCATGCCACGGAGAATCCCGTGAGGAAGGTGCGCAGTTTGTTCTTGCGCATCGACGACCATATTTCGGTGATGATCTCCCGCATGGCTTACCTCCCGGTGTCGGTGATGGATTCGATGACTCCGTCGCGCAGGTAGATGATCTTGTCGGTCCGTCGGGCGATGTCGGGTTCGTGGGTGACGCACACGATGGTCATCCCTTCGTCGTTCACCTGCCGCAGCAGCTCCATCACCTCCAGCGAGGTCTTGCTGTCGAGGGCGCCGGTGGGTTCGTCGGCGAGGATGATCTGCGGTTTGTTGATGAGGGCCCTGGCGATGGCTACCCGCTGCTTCTGGCCTCCCGACATCTCGTTGGGCATGTGCGTGCCCCACTCCCGGATGCCGAGCTTGTCGAGCAGTTCGAGCGCGATGGCGTTGCGCCGCCGCCGCGGGATGCCCTGGTAGTAGAGGGGAAGCGCCACGTTCTCCATGGCGTTTTTGTAGTTGATGAGGTTGAACGACTGGAAGATGAATCCGATCATGCGGTTCCGTGCTGCGGCGGCCTGCGTTTCGTTGAGTCCGCGGATGAGGCGGCCGTCGAGGTAGTATTCGCCTTCGTCGTAGTCGTCGAGAATGCCCATGATGTTCAGCAGCGTCGATTTTCCCGAACCGGACGCACCCATGATGGAAACGAATTCGCCTTTCCCGATCTCCAGGTCGATACCTTTGAGCACATGCAGGGGAGAGCCTACGTGGTAGGTCTTGTGGATATTTTTCAGCAGGAGCATCTTGTTTGTCAATCGTTAGTCTCGAGGGCGGGCATCCCGCAGCGTAGTGGCGGTATCGCATGGGGTTTCCGGCAACCTCTGTCGTATGGACGTCTAAGGTAGATGCAATATAACAATTCGGCAACAATATATTGTTGCCGAATCGATATTTCTTTGTCCTGTACGTTGTTTTCGGAAAGTAGCGCGGGGCGGAGGGGTTATTGGGCGGTTGCCCCGAACTCCATGAGGTAGGCTTTGATGAAGTCGTCGATCTCGCCGTCCATGACGCGTTCCACGTCGGAGGTCTGGTGGCCGGTACGGTGGTCCTTTACGCGCCGGTCGTCGAAGACGTAGCTGCGTATCTGCGAACCCCATTCGATCTTCTTTTTCTGCCCTTCCAGTTGCGCCTGAATGGCCTGTCGTTTCTCCAGCTCGCGCTGGTAGAGTTTCGACTTGAGGATGCGCATGGCGTTCTCGCGGTTCATGAGCTGCGAGCGCGTTTCGGTATTTTCGATGAGGAACTCCACGGTTTCCCCCGTGTCGGGATCTTTCGAGCTGTAGCGCAGGCGCACGCCCGTCTCCACCTTGTTGACGTTCTGGCCGCCCGCACCGCTGCTTCGGTAGGTGTCCCAGGTGATGTCGGCCGGGTTGATGTTGATCTCGATCGTGTCGTCCACTGCCGGCGATACGAATACCGAGGCGAACGTCGTCTGCCGTTTGTTGTTGGCGTTGAAAGGCGAGAGGCGGACCAGGCGGTGCACGCCGTTCTCGCTCTTGAGAAAACCGTAGGCGTAGTCCCCTTCGAACTCGATGGTGGCCGATTTGACCCCCACCTCTTCGCCCTGTTGCAGGTCGGCGACGCGCACCTTGTAGCCGTTCAGTTCTCCCCAGCGGGTATACATCCTCAGCAGCATGGAGGCCCAGTCGAGGCTTTCGGTACCGCCGGCTCCGGAGTTGATGTCCATGATGGCACCCATCCGGTCCTCCGCTCCGCGGAGCATGTTGCGCATCTCCAGCGCTTCGATCCGGGCGAGAGTGTCGGCGTGCAGCGTCTCCAGCTCCTCCTCCGAGGCGCCTCCCTCGCGGACGAAATCCGGCATCAGCTCCAGGTCGTCGCACAGACGTTCGATCGTGGCGAAGTCGTCTATCCAGCTCTTGATTCCGGCCACCTTGCGCAGCTGTTTTTCGGCCTCTTCGGGTTTGTCCCAAAAGTCGGGGGCCAGCGTACGCGCCTGCTCCTCATCCAGTTCGATGAGTTTGTCTTCGATGGCCAGGTGGCGGCGCAGCTCCTCGCGCCTCTTCAGCAGTTCCTTGATCTGTTCGGTCGTTACCATGCTTCTGATTTATCCTGCTACGGAACACTCTATGCCGAGGGCACGCACCTGTCGGGCGATGTCGCCGAGTTCGTCGAGATAGACCTTTTCGAGGTCGGGGGCCGGGGTGTCGCGGTCGATGGTATAGATCATCACCTGCCGCGGCCGGATCTCTTTCACCAGCTCCAGCCACGCCGACACCTCGCGGGCGGTGGTGTTGTCCACCGGCATGCCGTTGTAGGTGCCGCGCAGGAACATGGTCTGGATGATGAGCGATCCCTCGAACATCTTCATGTAGCGCACCGTTTCCGCCACGCTGTATTCGCCCAGGGGGGCGTCGATCAGGCGTACCGTTTCGTCGAAGGCCGAGTCGAGTTTCACGATGTTGTTGTCGACCCGTTGCAGGGCGCGGCGGACACTCTCCTTTTTCAGCATCGTGCCGTTGGTGAGGACCGAGACCTTCGCCGAGGGGGCGTAGTTGTCGCGGATCTTCAGCACGTCGTCTATGATCTCTTCGAACTGGGGGTGCATGGTGGGTTCGCCGTTGCCCGCGAAAGTGATGACGTCCGGCGCGTTGTCGGCGTTCACCATCTCGAAGAGTTTGTCCGCGAGCAGGCGTGCCACGTCTTCGCGTTTGTTGAACGTCGCCTTGTGGCCCTTCTCCGTCCATCCGCATTCGCAGTAGATGCAGTTGAAGGAGCAGAGTTTGCAATCGAGCGGGAGCAGGTTCACGCCGAGCGAGAGGCCCAGCCTCCGGCTGCGTACCGGTCCGAAAATGATGTCGTCGTATAGTTTTGTCGGCATGGTCGTTCGTCTCTTAAGTAGGTTGCAAAAATACGAATTTATTTCGAGGGTATGCAAATCGGTTGCCGAACGCGTTCCGCCGCTCCGGGGAGCGTGTCGGGTAGGGTCGGTTCCCCTCGCATCACAGCCATTTGCGATGCTTGAAGAAGCGGTAGCAAAGGAACGATACCAGCACCATCAGCAGAATGACCGCCGGATAGCCGTAGCGCCAGTCCAGTTCCGGCATCGTGCGGAAGTTCATGCCGTAGATGCTGGCGATGAGGGTGGCCGGCATGAAGAAGACCGACGCCATGGTGAAGATTTTCGTGGTGTTGTTCAGTTCGAGGTTGATGAGGCCGAGGGCCGTTTCGCGCAGGAAGTCGAGACGTTCGAAGCTGAAGTCGGCGTGGTTGACGATGGAGTTCACGTCGCGGATCATCAGTTGCAGACGCGGGTAGATGTCGTTCGGGAAGCGTTCGCTTTTGAGGATGCCCGACAGGAGTCGCTGCCGGTCGAAAATCACCTCGCGCATCATCATCGTCGTTTCCTGCAACGTGTTGATGTGACGGATTTCGTTTTGGCTGACGCGGTCTTGGCTGCCGATCTCCTTGCTGAGGGTGGCGATCTGTTTGGATACGGCCTCCACCGCATCGGCGTCGGCGTCGATACGTATCTCGAGAATGGAGACGAAGAGGTGGTAGCCCGTGGTATAGCCCCTCGAATTGATCTGGAGCCTCTTTTCCGCTTCGGCGAAGGTGCGGAATTCCGACTGCCGTACGGTGATCAGCACCCCTTCGCTTATCACGAACGAGACGGGTTCCACCGTGATGCCTTCGGGAGAGTGCACGAAGAAGTCGGCGTTGGAGAAGATGGCGTTCTCGGTCTCGGAATATTTCGACGAGGTTTCGATCTCCTCCACCTGTTGGCGGGTCTGGAGGTTTATCTCCATGAAGTTCTCGACCTCTTTCTGTTCCTTGATGGAGGCGTTCAGCAGGTCGATCCACAGGATGTCGTCGTAACCCAGCTCGTCGAATATCTTGAGGTCGGGGTTGCGGACGATCTTGTTGTATTGTTTCAGGTAAATCGTAATCATGGTCGGTTGCGTTTGGGTGGGTGGTCAATGGCTCTGTCGGGAGCGGAACCGCAAACACGGGTTCGGCCCGAAACCCCGGACGCAACTTACCCCGGATTGGAGCGCGGCGTGAATTTTTTGCTCTTTTCCCGGAAGAGTTCGAGGGCCTGCCTTTTCTGGTAGTCGAACAGGAAGTCGATGTTCTCCGTCAGGTAGGTGTAGGCATACTCCTTTTCGCTGTGGCCGCTCTCCACGATGGCCTCCCAGATGCGTTCCACGCCTAGTTCCAACGACTCCTCGAGGGCGTCGATCAGCTCGGGGGCGCTTCCTTTGCGGGCCACCCACACGGCGAAGACGAACGGTTTGCCGGTGAGTTCCCTCCAGCAGTCCGCCAGGTCGTAGGTGTAACGGAATTTGCCCTCGTAGCCGAATACTTTGTCGCCGATAAAGAGGAACCCCTCTCCGTCGGCGGGGTGTTCCGCCACGGAATAGTCGGTGAGTTCTTTCCACCGGGGCCGGATATGCCAGAGTTCCTCGGCGAGTATCTTTACCAGGAGTGCCGAAGTCATGGAGTGCGAGTCGAGCCAAAGGACCGAAACCTCGCCGATGGGCACGTTGCTCATCACCGTCACCGTCCGGACGCTCTTTTCGGCGCCGATGCAATAATCGGAGATCACCTCGGCGTCGTCCATGCGCGACAGCGCCCCTGCGGGGACGAGCGCGATGTCGGCTTTTTTGTCGATGAAATTTCTTGCGCATTCGGCCGGAGGGGCCAAAAGCAACTCCGCACGCAGTTTGTCAGCGTGCCGGATACCGTAGATAAACGGCACGGTATTCAGGTAGGATACCGCTGCGATTCTTGTTTTTACAACTGCCATCGTCCATACAGCGCCGTGATCGGTTCAACAATGCTTCCGTCCTTCGAAGAATGCCGCCGGGCGGCGGACGAAAGCCTTTCCGAAAACAAAGGTAGTCAAAAATAAGCAAAAACAGCGGCATTCCTTCCGGGGGGCGATAAAAAACAGACGGCACCGTTCGGTGCCGTCTGTCGGAATTGTATGCGGTTCTTTGCGTATCAGTTCGCGAACCGTACCCGGAAGGGAGTGGCCGGAGCCGCTTCGGGAGCGATCGGGAACGAAGGCACATAGAAGCCTGCGTCTGCCGAAGCCGTCGAGCGGTTTGCCTTCACTACTTCGATCGGACCTTCGAAGACACCGGAAACCTCGTTGCCCTTCTTGTCGTAGAAGAGGAAGTCCACGATCTGGTTGGTGCCGTCTTCGGCCGGCTTGGTGATGATGCGGCCCTGGTCGGGCATGGCACCGGCATAATTGTCTATCGAAAGGGAGGAACCCTGTTTTACTACGTGGGTGTACCAGCATCCCTGTTGCGGGTCGATATTCGCACCGAGCAGCGGGTTGCCGGGCATTGCGCTACCTTTCTCGTAGAGGAGTCCGTATCCGGGGCTCATCCTGAATTCGCCTACGGGATTGTCGGTAGATTGCGCCGGTCCCCAGATGGCGAGCATCATGAGGTCGCCCGTACCGGTCATGTCGAGCGTGTTGTCGACCAGCGTATAGGAAACACCCTCGCCGAAGATGTAGTAGAGCCATGCGGTGTATTCGCCGGCTGCCTTGGGAATCACCTGCAGAAGCGCTTTGGTCTTCATCTCGCCGAGCTGCTTGGGACCTTCCAGTTTGGTGATCGGGTCGGCGCTGTTGACCAGCGGGGTGAGCGGACCTTCGTAGAGGTAGGTTACCTCTTCGAGTGTGTCCATCAAGATGCTTTTCGAGTCGGACCTTTTGCCTTTGAAGTTGGCGGAGATCTTGTAGTCCTCGCCGTTCTTCTCTACGGTCATGGTGCCTTCGCTGATGATGTATCCTTTGGTGATGCTCGTGGTGGCGTCGGTGTAGAATTCGTAGGTGCCCTGGTAGCCGTTCTGGATGTCGATGCCGCCGGCGAGCAGGGTAAAGGGCTCGGTGGCGGTGGTCGAGGTGGTGATCGTGTAGGTGCCTACGGGCAGGATGACGTTCTCGTTATCCTCCTGCAACGGGATGAAGCCCTGCAACTGAAGCGCCTCTACGTTGGCGCCGGTCTCCAGGTTGCCCAAGTAGCCCATTTGCAAGATGAACATACCGGCGGTCGCGTCGTTGTTGTTGTATTTGCCGTAGTATGCGCCGAAGAGTTCGCTTACGGGGCGGGGACTGGGTTTGGGGTTACGCGGACTGACCTCGGGTTTTCCCTCGAACTTCAGCGAGCCTTCGAAAGTGCCTTTGATGGTCGTTTCCCCGGAGGTGAACTCGATGTTGAGGCTGAAACTGCCGCCCTGGGTGGAAACGTTCATGCTACCCCCGTCGATGGGATAGGCTTTGTCGCCCTGGGTGAATACGGTGCCGTATTCGTCGGTAGCGGACGTGGCCGTAACGAAGGTGCGCGATGCGTGGTCGGCTATCGAACCGGGTTTGTATTCGCCCGTGTTGAAACGGGGATTGACGGCGTTCGACGCTACATTGCCGAAGCAGTCGATGTGCAGTGTGTTGCCCTCGGCGTCGGAAAGGGTGAAGGTGTAGAAACCGCTACCATCGCCGAACTTCTCGCCGCGGTATACGGCATCGCTCACGGTCGTGAACTTGTAGCTGCTGCCACCCACCGGAGGCTCCGGTGGCGTGTTTGTGCAGGAAACAGTCAGTGCGGCCGTCACGGCGGACAGGGCCAGCAATAAGAGTTTTTTCATGGTAATGCTTGTTAATGGAATATGATTAATGGTTACGTATACTTATCAGACGCACCGGAGAGTCGGTTTGTTGCATGCCCGAGGCGGATCGTGGCATATTTTTTCGTCCGCTGCTTCTTCGGGACGCTTGCTGCCCGGCGTCATATCCTGACAAAGATAGGATTTTATTTTGTTGACATGAAACCTAATCGGATTTTATTTTTCCTTCATGGGCAGGGAGATTCGCCGCGTTCGTCGGGGAGAGGGATGTCGCGTTGGTATCGGAATTCTGCGGGAACGGGGCCGGGGGCGTTGCGACGTGCCGGTATCGGGTGGTGAGGGGAGTGGAAGTGGAATGCGGGGGAGTATGTCCGGATGCCTGAACGGGGGCAGGGTGTTTCGGGGCTGCTGTCGGCTTCGGTTGTCCGGGGGCTGCGTCCGCTGAAAACGGGATGTGTCGTCGGCGGGGTTTTGCCGGAACGGTTTCGGGCAGGGAGTGCGTGCGGGAGCGTCGGCGTTGTTTCCTTGTTTCCTTGTTTCCTTGTTTCGGAG
>CAJTLO010000005.1:63281-168985 GCA_910577285.1 uncultured Rikenellaceae bacterium
AGCAGGGAGCAGGGAGCAGGGAGCAGGGAGCAGGGAGCAGGGAGCAGGGAGCAGGGAGCAGGTTTCCCGGTACAATGCCACAAAAGAAAGCGTTTCCCGTGAAGGAAACGCTTTCTTGAAATCGGTGGACGGCTCTCTACCGGAAAGCTACCGGAATGCCGTTGTGGCTTTCGAACGAGTAGGGCTTCAGGGTGTTGGGCATCATCCGTACGACCGGTTTGTCGGTCGAGGAGAATGTTGCGCTTTCCTGTGAAGCTGCCAAGGTGAACGTGCCCGTAATGGTATGGCCGTACTTGTCGAAGAGCTCGATGTCGATCAGGTAAGAGCTTGCGTCCACTGCATCGATCTTCACGGAACCCTGCTTGCAAACGGCGCCTGCGCCTACCAGCGTAGCCATCTGTTCTGCATCGTTGGGACCGATGTTGAAGTACCAGGAGCCTACGCCCAGGCCGAGCGGATCGGCACCGCCGATGTTGATGATCGGTTTACCCGACTGCGTCTTGCCTACCGGGTAGAGATAGTCGTAGGAGCTTTCCATATCGAACGTGCCCGTGGGGAACTTCTCCGAGCCCGAGATGAGCTGTACCATGAGTACGTCGCCGCCTTCGCCGCCTACGTAGAGGGTACCGTCCTGGTTGTAATAGTCGTTCTGAGAACTGAGGCTCAGCGTGTCTTCATGGAAGATGATACGCCAGAGGAAAGAGGTCTGGGTAACACCCCATACGTCGAAGAAAGAGCTGGAAAGGTTCTCCAGGTGCAGGTCTTCGGTGAGCATGCTGACCGGGGCGGTCATATCCAGAACGTATTCGCCGAAATTCGCATCGGTCAGGTTCCATTCGATACCCGTTACCTCCTTGCCAAACTCGAGTTTGTTGTTGGTGATGGTGAATTTGGTACCTTCCAGATCGGTAGTGATGTTGTATTTCTCACCCTCTTTGGTGATCGTTACCGAGCCGCCCTGGATGAGGACGCCGTAGGCGGGCATGCCGTTCTTGTAAACGATCTCCGCGCTGTAGGTTTCGTCGGCCTGGTTGGTGGTCGGGATGACCTGACCTGCCTGCTGGGGATTCGCCACTACTTCGAAAGTACCCGTGGGAATCGTTACGTAGTCGGCCGGGTAGTCGCCTTCGGTCGGGTAGGCGATGGTCAGGTTGAGCTGGAGCTGCTGGTTCTGGTTGTCTGCATCCTGCATCAGAATCAGGAGCTGCCCCAGCTGTTCGTTGGCCAGCGCGTATTCACCCAGGTATTGTGCCATGTAGGCGCCGGTGGTGATGGCGGTGCGGGGTGCATCCTCGCGCTCGTCTTTGAATTCGATGGCGCCGCTGAATTTGCCCTTGATGGTCTGGTCGCCTGCGGTGAGCTCTACCTTGATGGTGTAACCGGCCGCTGCCGACTGTACGTTGATCGTGCCGCCGGAGATGAGTACCGGCGTGCCGTCGTTCCAGTAGAGCGTACCTTGTGTCTCTTCACCGTTGGCGGCTACGAAGAAGGTTTTGGTGGTCGGTTCGGTGACGGTGCCCAGGTTGTAGGTACCGGCGGTCAGCTTCGGCTTGGCGGTCGGTTCTACGGCCGTAGCGAACATGTCGAGACGGAGCTTGTTGCTGCTGTTGTTGGCATCCACGAGGTTGATCGTGTAGTATCCCACGTCCTTGGCGATCTTCTCGCCGTAATAAACCGCTTCATCGAGGTTGAATTTGGTTTCTTTGGGTTGTGGATCTGGACCTGGACCATCAGTAGTGTCTGGTTTACAAGACATCATGTTCAATGCCGCAACGAGCGTTGCGCACATCAAAAAGTACTTTTTCATTTTCGATAACATTTAAAATAGTTGTTTGTTGCTTGGTGTTATTCTACATACATAAGACGTTCGCGACGTCTTTCGTGTTGCATGGCCCGGGCAGATTTTTTTGTCATCCGGTTTACCCTGACATGCACATTTCGCAAATATAACGGTAAAATTTGAAAAAAGGCTAATGTAGATGCCGTTTTTTGTGTCGGCCCCTTCGGGGCGTAGACGTGGCGGCGGTCGGCGCGGCGGTCGGGCAAGACTTCGCTCCGCGGCGGAAGGATGCGGCGGGGGCATACGCTCCGGTGCGATGCCGGCGGTCAGGCGAAAAGCGGTGCCGCCCAGTGGAAGAGCAGCGCCCAGGTGACGAAACGCGCCCCCTTGCCGATGAGCATGAAGAGGGCGGTCTTCTTCCAGTCCACGCGGTAGAAGCCGAGTGCGATGGCCATTACATCGCCGATCAGCGGCAGCCAGGTGAAAAAGGCCAGCAGGCTGCCGTAGCGGGTCACCCGGTGCTGGTGTTTCTCGATGGTCGCGCGTTTCACCTTGCAGTATTTTTCGAGCCACTCCCACTTGCCCGCCCGGCCGAGCCAGTAGGAGGTGAGCCCGCCCAGCCAGTTGCCTGCCGTGGCTACCGCCACCGCGATGTAGGGATCGGCGCCCACGGCGAGGAGCCCCACCAGCAGCACGTCCGAGCTCATGGGCAGGATCGTGGCCGCGAGAAAGGCTCCGAGGAAGAGCCCGATGTAGCCGTATTCAAGTAGAAATTCCATCTCGTTTTCGTGTCGTATGCGTATCGTTTCGGGGCCCCGGCGGCGGGGAGCTTCGAGGCTTTCCCCGGCGGCTCGGGCCGGTGCGTAGGGTCGGTCTTTTTCGGGTGCGGGCCGCGGCGGCCCGCTTTCCGGTATCCGGGCCGTCGGGGCCGGTTTACAACAGCTTTTTCAGCAGACCGAAACTTCGCCCGTAGGGCGGGTAGCGGAGAGGCAGGTCGAACCGGCGGGGAGAGAGGAGCGTTCCGCGCAGGTTGGAAAAAGTGTCGAACGAGAAGCGCCCGTGGTACCGTCCCATGCCGCTGGCCCCCACGCCGCCGAAGGGCAGGCGGGAGGCGGCGATGTGCACGACGGTGTCGTTGATGCAGGCCCCTCCCGAGGAGGTGCGGCCGAGGAGGCGAAATCCGTCGGCCTTTCGACCGAAGTAGTAGAGGGCGAGCGGCTTTGCGCGGGCGTTCACGAAGTCGGCTACGGTGTCGGGATCGGTGAACTCCAGGACCGGCAGGATGGGGCCGAAAATCTCTTCCCGCATGAGCGGCGAGTCGGGGTCGGGTGCATCGATGAGGGTGGGGGCGATGAAGCGGTCCGCTGCGTCGTATTCGCCGCCCCATACGATGCGCTCGGCCGTGTCGATGTAGCCCCGCAGGCGTGCGAAGGCCCGGTCGCTGACGATACGCGGGTAGGCGTCGCTGCTGCGCAGTTCCCGGCCGTAGAGACGCACGGTACAGGTCTTGATCTTTTCGAGCAACGCCTCCTTCACCTCGCTGTGAACGAAGAGGTAGTCGGGGGCGATGCAGGTCTGGCCGGCATTCAGCAGCTTGCCCCATACGATTTTGCGGGCGGCCGTGTCGAGGTCGGCCGTGCGGTCCACGATGCAGGGACTTTTGCCGCCCAGTTCGAGCGTTACGGGGGTCAGATGGGCGGCCGCCTTCTCCATCACCGTGCGTCCGAAGGTCGCACCGCCCGTGAAGAAGATGTGGTCGAAACGGCAATCCAGCAGGCGGTCCGTGGCGGCGTGGTCGCCCTCGAATACCCACACGTACTCCGGCGGGAATACCTCCCCTACGATGTCGGCCAGAAGCCGGCAGGTGTGTGCCGAGGTGGCGGAGGGTTTCAGCACCACGCAGTTGCCTGCGGCGATCGCGCCCGCCAGCGGATCGAGGGCGAGCTGGAAGGGGTAGTTCCACGGCGCCATGACGAGCACCACCCCTTTCGGCTCGCGGATGATGCGGCTCGCCGAGGGAAAGAGAAAGGGCGGCGTGGGCACCCTCCGGCTGCGGGCCCGGCGTTCCAGGTGCCGCAACTGGTCGCGGATTTCGGCCAGCACGATGGCCGTTTCGCTGATGTAGGCCTCTTCGCGGGATTTGTGCAGGTCGGCGTACAGGGCCTCCGCCGTTTCCGCCTCGCGGGCCTTTACGGCTTCCAGCAGCCGGCGCAGGTATTTTTTCCGGAATGCGAGCTCCCGGGTGTGCCCTTCGGCATAGAAGGCCCGCATCGCATCGAGTCGTTCCGTAATCGGTGTCGTCATGTTCGTTCTGTTTCGGTTGCGGTATTGCCGCGCTGCCCACGGCGGCGGGGTCCATGGGGTTTCAGCCGCCTGGCGGGGCGGCCGGGTTTCCGGTGGCGGCCTCCGGCAATCCCGGGCCCGATGGTGTCGCCCGAACTCTTTGCGGCGATCGTTGCGCCGTAGCGGGTCGGCGCCTGTCGGGTTCGGAGCGGGGGCCGGCGGTACCGCCGATTCTGTAGAGGCAAATGTAACGATTTCGGTCCGCAAACAGGATGCCTTCCTGCGATCGGAGGCCCGATTCTTGCGAAGAAACCGTAAATTTGCCGCGGTACGGGGAGGTGCGTTCCTCTTCGTGCGGTTCAGTATATATAAGGAAACGATATGATCGATTATTCGGAATACACGCTCGCCAACGGGTTGCGGGTGGTCGCCAACCGCGACCGGCTCTCGGAACTTGCGGCGGTCAATATGCTCTACGGTGTGGGGGCCCGTAACGAGGAGCCGGAACGAACGGGGTTCGCCCATCTTTTCGAGCATCTGATGTTCCGGGGGACGCGGCTCGTGCCCGATTTCGACGGGCCGGTGCAGGTGGCCTGCGGCGAGAACAACGCCTTCACCAACAACGACTACACCGATTACTACATGACGCTGCCCAAGGACAACATCCAGACGGCTCTCTGGCTGGAGTCGGACCGCATGACCGGGCTCGACATCACCCCGGAGAAACTGGCGGCGGAGAAGTCGGTGGTGATCGAGGAGTACAAACAGCGTTACCTCAACCAGCCCTACGGCGACCAATGGCTGCTGCTGCGGGCCCTGGCCTACGGGGTGCATCCCTACCGGTGGCCTACCATCGGGCTGACGCCCGACCACATCCGCGAGGCGACGATGGCCGATGTCACCGCCTTCTACAGGCGCTATTACGTGCCCTCGAACGCGGTACTCGCCGTATCGGGCGACCTCGATCCGGAGCGGGTGTTCGAGCTGGCCGAGAAGTGGTTCGGGGAGTTGGAGAGCGTTCCGGCTCCTGCGGATCGTTTCCCGCAGGAGCCCCTGCAGCGGGAAGCCCGCCGGGAGGAGGTCGTGCGCGACGTGCCCGCCACGCAGGTGACCGTGGCGCTCCACATGGGAGGGCGGCTCAGTCCGGATTATTATTGCTGCGACGTGATGACCGACCTGCTCGCGGGGGGTACCTCGGCGCGACTCTACCGCGAACTGGTGAAGCGCCGGCATCTCTTCTCGGCCGTGAACGCCTACATCACCGGCGATATCGATCCGGGGCTCTTCATCCTCACCGGCCAGCTCATGCCCGGCGTGGAGGTGAGCGAGGGCGAGGAGGCGTTGTGGGGCGAGCTGGAGCGGTTGTGCCGCGAACCGGTGGCGGACGACGAGCTGCAGAAGGTGCGCAACAAGTTCGAGGCGAACATGCTTTACGGCGAGATGAACGTGATGAACAAGGCGCTCAACCTCGCCTACTACGCCATGCTGGGCGAGCTGGAGCTGGTCAACGCCGAACTGGACCACTACCGGGCGGTGGATGCCGCACGCATCGGGGAGACGGCCCGGCGCCTCTTCCGCAGGGAAGGAAGTTCAACACTCGTAATATACGGCAACCATGGAAAATAAGATGGCTTTCGACCGCAGCCGCCAGCCGGAGACGGTCATTCCGGATCACCTGAACGTCCCCGAGGCGTACATGCACCGTACCGCTTCGGGGGTGCGGATCTATGCGCTGCCGGCGCCGGAGTACGGCGTGGTGCGGCTCAGTTTCGTCTTTCGCGCGGGCTCTTCGTGGCAGGAGGTGCCTTTCTGCGCTTCAGCCACGGTGAACAACCTCGCCGAGGGGAGCCGCGATATGACCTCGCAGCAGATCGCCGAACGGCTCGATTATTACGGCTCCTATTTCGATGTTTCGATGGACCGCGACTGGAGCGTGGTGACGTTCGTCTGTCTGTCGAAGTTCTTCGACCGGACCATGGAGGTGGCCCGGCGCATCCTGCTCGAACCGGAGTTTCCGCAGGAGGAGTTGCGCACCTACTGCGACAAGAGCCGGCAGACGTTGGCCATCAATCGTACGAAGGTCGATTTCAATGCGCGGGAGCTCTTCGCCCGATCGCTCTACGGTGCGTCGCATCCTTACGGCATCTCTTCGCCGGCGGAGCGCTACGACGACCTGGAGCGGGAGCAGGTGAAGGCTTTTTACGAAAAACATTATACCGCTGCGGGGTGCTTCGCGGTGATGAGCGGCGATGTGGACGATCTCCGGTTGCGGGCGGTGGAGGAGTTTCTCGCCGATATGCCGCGCGGGGAGGCGGGCAGCCGGGTCGATTTTCCTGCGCCCCTGAGCGTTCGCCGGGCCGAAATGCCTTTCCCCGGAGCCGTGCAGTCGGCCATCCGGGTGGGACGCGTGCTCTTTCCGCGCAGCCATCCCGATTTCATCGGCATGCAGGTGGTCGCTACCGTGTTGGGCGGCTATTTCGGGTCCCGGCTCGTGCACAACCTGCGCGAGGAGCGGGGATACACCTACGGAGCCTATTCGGCGATGGTGAACTTCGATCGGAGCGGCTATTTCGCGGCGGCTACGGAGGTGGGGGCGCAGTTCACCGACGATGCGCTGAAACAGGTGTTTGCCGAAATCGAACGCCTGCGGTGCGAACCCGTCCCTGCGCAGGAGCTCGCCCTGGTGAAGAACATCGTGGTGGGCGAGGTGATGCGCATCCTCGACGGGCCCTTCGGTATTGCCGATGTGACCATCGAGAATATCCAGAACGGTTTCGGTAACGACTACCTCGAAGGATTCGTCCGGCAGGTGCGGGAGATGACGCCGGGCCGCGTACAGGAGCTGGCTGGGAAGTACCTTGCACCGGACTTGCTGACTGCCGTGGTGGTAGGTCCCGGGTTGTAGCCTGCTGGAGCAAGAAGCCTCCGACAAAGAACGTGTGTCGCTCGTCGGATGTGCGATTGCTCGGGAGTCACGATTGCAACGGGGGAGGAAGCATGCTTCCTCCCCCGTTGCTTTTGTCGTTGGGAGCCGTCGGACTTTCCGGGGAGGTTTGCGGAGCGTTTCGATCCGATCCGGAGGAAAAGACCGGCTGTCGAGCCGGGCCGGGGGCGGAAGGGCGGGACGGTCGTACCGGGTGCGGAGAAACCGCTGCACCGGAGCGGGAACGGACCGTTCGACCGGCCTGCGCCGGGAGCGGAGGAAACGAAAAACCGCCGGCGCAATTTCTGCGCCGACGGCCTCCCTTTTATGAAAAGAATGAATGCAACGGGTCGTCAATTGACGACGAACTCGGTAATCTCGCCGGAGAAGGTACCGGAGATGGTGTTCTCGGCGTCGTCTTTCAGGTCGAAGACCATCGTGTAGCGTTCTCCCTCGCGCGTGACGGTCAGCGTTCCGCCGAAGATCGGGGTGCCTTCCGTCTCGCTGTCGTTCTCGTAGCGAACGAAATAGCTCGAACCGTAGAAGCCCGGACGCGTGTAGCGTCCTGCCACGATGGCGGGTGTCCGGTAGAGGGGCAGGCCGGTGTCGGGGTCGACGTTCCTGGAGTCGTCGACGGTGTAGGTGCCTTCGGGTAGCACGGAGTAGTCCGTCACCCGGTCGTTCACCAGTGTCAGTTGCAGGAACGTGCCCGTGCCTATTAGCCATCCGGTGTTGGGATTGCGTTGACATTCTCCGCCGTACATCTCCAATATCCAGTTGGTCTGGGTTTCGATGTCGAGTTGGTCGGAATAGGTGACGATTCTGCTGACCGCGAAGTGGTCGGAAGTCAGCTCCACGTCGTCGGCGAGGGTGCTCTTGGCATCCGAGTCGCTGCCCTCCTGGGTGACGGTGATCACTACGTCCGGCACCCCTTCCGCCATCACGGTGATGGTGCCCGTGCGCGGGGAGGTGGAGATGTTGCGGATGGCTTCGACCGTGATCGTCCCCTCGTCGGGGTTCGTGATGGTGGAGAAGACCGGATTTTCGATGTCCTGGGTGATCTGTATCCGCCATTTCGACAGCCGGACGGTGGTTACCCGGACGATGCGGGGCTCCTTGTCGATGGCCTTGAAATTGAGTTCGGTCTGGTCTACCGTGAGGGAGGGCTGTACGTCGCATCCTGCCTGGGTGACGCTCACCGTCGCGGCCTGTACGGATTTGTCGTCCGACTTGATGTTCACCTTTCCCGTGCGCGGCGCATCGGAGGTGTTCTCCGCGGCCGTTACGGTGACGATGTTCCCGTCGGTTTCGACCGTCAGCCAGCCGGCCGCGGTGATGTCGGCGGATGCTTTCCATACGATCCCGTCGGGGGCGGTTACGGTAAACTGCTGCGAGGCGTTTCCTTCCCAGCCGAAGGAGAGTTCGGTCTTGTCGCAGGAGAGGGTCGCTTCGGGCAGAGGCGGGGTGCCGCTGCCGGCCGCCTGGATTACCGCGATGGCGACGGGACGGACGCTGCCCTCGGGATCGGCGATGGTGACGGTGGCGGTACGTTCGTTTTCGGAGGCGTTGTCCGCAGCGGTGACGGTCAGCGTGTTTTCGTCGCTCTTCACCGCTTCGAGCCACGAGGCCGCGGTTTCGTCCACCGAAACCTCCCAGGCGACGTTCCGGGCGGTGACGGTTACCGTGCGGGGGGCGTTGTCTGCGGCCTCGAAGGCGAGCGAGGCGGGTTTCGCTTCGAGCGTACGGCTCTGTTCGGTACGGGGTTGTTCGCATGCGGCGGCGAGGAGCGCTGCGGCAGCGAGAAATATGATCTTTTTCATCGTTTCGGGTTTTCAGGATAGGTTAGTTTGCCGGGCGGGGCGAGATGCTGAACTGGGTGAATCCTACGCCCATGGCCGAAAAGGTCATCATGGTGCCCAGGCACCGGTCGCCGCTGGGCGGAATGTAGGTGATGTACCCTTCGTTGACGGTGATGCCGAAAGTGTCCCGGATGTAATCGGTGCAGTTGCCCAGGTTGACACCCGTTTCGATCTCCACCACGAAGCCGCTCGACATCTGT
This sequence comes from uncultured Rikenellaceae bacterium, assembly GCA_910577285.1. Classification (GTDB taxonomy): domain Bacteria; phylum Bacteroidota; class Bacteroidia; order Bacteroidales; family Rikenellaceae; genus Tidjanibacter. The sequence continues at coordinate 72,327 of CAJTLO010000005.1, forward strand.
TGCGTGCCTTCGGCGATGAGGCCCAGCCCGTCGTCGGTGACTCCCACGGCTTTGCAGTCGGGGTAGTCGGTGAGCAGAATCGTCTTCTCGGTTTCGGTGTTGTAGAATGCGGGGCAGACGTTGCATTGTACGATCGTCTGTCCCTCGATCGCCTCTTCGCGGTAGGTGCCCGCGATCCATTTACCGTCGGGACTCATGTTCTGAAGCTCGGCGAAAGCGTAGATTCCCCGTTCGATGAGGTTGATGGTGACCGTGGTGCCGTCGCCCAAATCGACCTCCGTGGGGGTCACCTTGTAAAGGTCTTTGCCCACGACATCCAGTTTGCCGTCTTTCCAGTAGATCATGCCCGTGGCGAGGTTGTCCCACTGGGTGCCGTAGATGACAGAACCGTCGTGGGAGATGCCGCGGGCCATCACCTGATGGGGGGCGGCGTCCTGGCGGTAGTTGAGTTCGGGCTTTTCCAATACTTGTGCCGTGCCGTCCACCCAGAGTACCGGATCGCAGTAGGTCGCCACGTCAGTCCAGCAGAAACCGGCCCAGTAGCGGCCGTCGGTCGATACGGCCTGTACGTTCGGACTGCGGTGGTTGCCGGAGGGAAGGGCGGGATGGAAGTAGTCGCCGTCCACGGAGATGGCCACCGTGCTGTTGTCGGCACCGTAGATGAAGGCGGTTCCCTGGTCGGTGACGGCCATCGGCTTTTCGAGCTGAAGCGGCGAGCCGTAGAGCAGGGGCCCGACTTCGGTCACTTCGCCTGTGTCGAGGTTGAAGAAGGTGGCGTACATGTGGTACGAATCGTCGGGTTGCAGGATGTGTCGCGTACCGTAAGTATAGGTGCCGCCGGGCGACATGGCGGCTCCCATGTCGTATGCGCCGTATGTGCGGTAGGTGGGCGAGTCGTTCTCACGGGCGAGCTGGAGCACGGAGATCGTTTTGACGGCTTTGCCCGAAGTCAGCTCTACCGTGCTTTCGCGTGGTTCGGTGTAGGAGTCGTTGTCCTCTGCCGTGAGTACGAACGAACCGTCGGTTTTGTCGCTGATCTTCAGCCAGCTCCCCATCGGAACGGCCTCCCATGCGTCCGATGCCTCTACGAGGATGGTCAGGGGGGCGTTGCCCGAGGCGTGGAACGTGCACAGGGCGGTGTCCGTCCGTACATACTGATCGTGTTCTCCGGCGGTGGTGCATCCCGCGGCGATCGCCGCCGTGGCGGCGAGTGTAAGTAGTTTGTTCATGAGTAGGTTGTTGTGTTTTGTGTTTTACATTCCGTTTTTTCCGTTCCACCGGGCGGAAGGGGTTCCGTCCGGGCGGCTCGTTTTTGCGTATATGTATTTATAGTATATAAATGATTTTATAGTACGATTGCAAATATACTTTCATAATACATAAAAAACAATAATATTATCGGTTAAAATTGTTCGGGATGTGGCGTTCTTTTCGCGGGGTGTTTTTTCGGACGAATCGATATTGAACATCGTTTATGTTTTTATGACGCCGGAATCTTCCGGGGAGGCGATCGGGTGGTCGGATGGCGGCGGGGCGATGGGGCTGAGAAAGATACCGCCGTTTGTCGACGGCCCTGTCCGCCGGCGGCGGGAGATGCCGGGGCGTTCCGGCGGGGCGAGGGTGTTCGACGGGAACGGAAAAAGCATTACCTTTGAAAGAAAAAAACGATGCGCCAGTATCTCGAACTGCTCGATAAGATCATGCGGGAGGGAGCCGTGAAGGGCGACCGGACGGGAACGGGGACGAAGAGCATCTTCGGTTATCAGATGCGTTTCGATCTGAACGAGGGCTTTCCGCTGCTCACCACCAAGAAACTCCACCTGCGTTCCATTATTCACGAACTGCTTTGGTTCCTCGCGGGGGATACCAACATCCGATACCTACACGACAACGGAGTGTCCATTTGGGACGAATGGGCCGCGCCCGACGGCGAGTTGGGGCCCGTGTACGGTTACCAGTGGCGGAGCTGGCCGGCGCCCGACGGACGACACATCGACCAGATAGCGGCCGTGGTGGAGTCCGTTCGCATCAATCCCGATTCGCGGCGTCACATCGTGAGTGCCTGGAATGTGGCGGACATCGACCGGATGGCGCTTCCGCCTTGCCACGCGTTGTTCCAGTTCTACGTGTCGGAGGGGCGCCTTTCGTGTCAGCTCTACCAGCGCAGCGCGGACGTCTTTCTCGGCGTACCTTTCAATATCGCCTCCTATGCGCTGCTGACCCTGATGGTGGCGCAGGTGACGGGGTTTCGGCCGGGCGATTTCGTCCATACGCTGGGCGACGCGCACATCTATCTCAATCACATGGAGCAGGCGGAGGAGCAGCTCCGGCGCACTCCCCGGCCGCTGCCCGCAATGAAGCTCAACCCGGCGGTCGATTCGATCTTCGGTTTCCGATACGAGGATTTCACCCTCGAAGGATACGATCCGTACCCCTCGATAAAAGCACCCATAGCCGTATGATTTCGATCATTGTGGCCGTTGCGAATAACGGCGTGATAGGCGGCGGCAATACGCTGCTGTGGCACATTTCCGAAGACCTGAAGCGTTTCAAGGCACTCACGACGGGGCACCCCGTCGTCATGGGGCGCAAGACTTTCGAGTCGCTGGGGCGCCCGCTGCCCAACCGCACGAACGTGGTGGTGACACGGCAGCGCATCGAAATCCCCGGTTGTACGGTGGCCGGTTCGCTGGAGGAGGCGTTGGCCCTCTTCCCGGCGCAGGAGGAGGTGTTCGTCACCGGTGGCGGGCAGATCTATGCCCAGGCGCTTCCGTTGGCCGACCGCATCTACCTCACCACCGTGATGCGGGATTACGAGGGCGACACCCGCTTCCCGGAGTGGGATCGCGCCGAATGGCGGGAGGTATTCCGCGAATACCACGCTTCGGGCAAGGATTTCCCCTATCCTTTCGAATATACCGACTGGGAACGTCGGTAGAACCGTCGTTGCGGCGGGTCGGCAACCGTGCTGCGGGGAGGGAGCCCCTCTCCGAGGTACGGGTAATGGGTATTTATACCTATTCCGATTAGGTTTTATCGCTGTTTTGTAATTGTAGTTGCAGCGGTACTTTTGCTACCGGATATTTTGTGCCCCGGCGTTGCGGGGCGGGATCGGAAACTTCAGCGGAATTATGGGGAAATATTACGATATGCTCATGGAGGATGTGCGTATGCGCGAGGGTATGAAGGCGTGTATGAACTGCGGGGTATGTACCGCGGTGTGTCCTTCGGCGGAGTTCTACAATTACGACCCGAGGCAGATAGTGAGCACCGTGCAGACGCAGGACGACGAGGCGATCGAAGCGCTCCTGCGCAGCGAAACCATCTGGTACTGCGGTGAGTGCATGTCGTGCCGTCCGCGCTGTCCGCGCGGCAATACGCCCGGCTACGTGGTGCAGGCGTTGCGCACGCTCTCCCAGAGGCTCGGATTCTTCACCGAATCGGAGAAGGGGCGTCAGCAGTTCGCGCTCAAACGGCTCATCGGCGAGAATATCCTCCATACGGGGTATTGCATCACGCCGCGTCTGGTGAATCCCGATCTCCACCAGGAGCAGGGGCCTGTCTGGAAGTGGGTGTACGACAACGACCGGGAGGTGTTCGAACGCTTCAACCCCACCTACATGCAGGAGGGGCCGGGGGCCATGCGGCGCATCGACGACCGCTCGCTGGAGGAGCTGCACCGTATCTTCGAGGTGACGGGCGGCATGGAGTTTTTCGATAACATAGAGGAGTGCTCCCGGCAGAAGGCGCGGGAACTCGGTTTCGCCGACGCCGACGAGGAGTACCTGATGTATACCTATACGACCAATAACAATTGCCACCACTGAGAGGCGGCGCGACAGGGACGAAGACCATGAAAAGGAACAGTTGGCAGGAGTACCAGAAAGATGTGGCGGACGACGGATACTATTATCTGCGCAGTTGCATCCGGCAGAATTTCTTTCCCGGCTCCGAGAAGGCTTTTATAAGGATACTGCGCGAGGAGTTGGGGCGCGACCTTTACGACGATCCGGCGCACACCTCCTGTACCGGAATCGGCTACCATTCGGACGTGGTGCCGCACCAGACCATCATGACGGTCGTGGCGCGGCAGTTCGCCCTCGCCGCCGAGGCGGGGTACGAGAACCTCGCCGTGTCGTGCATCACCTCTTTCGGGGTTTATACCGAAACGCTGGAGACGTGGCGCGAATTTCCGGAGGTGGAGGAGAAGGTGCGGGAGGACCTCTACCGTGCCACCGGGCGCGAACTGCGCAAGCCGAAGAACGTGTCGCATGCCTCCGACATCATCTTCCACCATCGCGAGGCCATTCGGCAGCGGGCCAAATACCCGTTGGTGAACCGGCGGACGGGCGAGCCGCTCCGCGGGGTGGAGCACATCGGGTGCCATTACGCCAAGATATTCCCGAAAGAGGGGATTGGCGGTGTGGAGTTCCCCTATGTGCTGGCCGGTATGATCGAGTCGTGGGGCGGAGAGGTGGTGGATTATCCGGAGCGTCGGCATTGCTGCGGGTTCGGTTTCCGCAACTACATCGTGCAGGCCAACCGGGGCTTCTCGATCGCCAATTCGCAGAAGAAGTTCGAGTCGATGGCGCCCTATAAGCCCGATTTCATCGTGACCAACTGTCCCGGCTGCCCGATGTTCCTCGACCGCTGGCAATATACGATCGCCGAGATCGAGGGGACGACTTACGGCGAGGATGGAAAGGGAATTCCCGTGCTCACTTACGAGGAGCTCGCGGGGCTGGTGCTGGGTTACGATCCCTGGGAGTTGGGGTTGCAGATGCACCAGGTGGATGTGGAGCCGTTGCTCAATAAAATGGGGACCGAATACGATCCGGCGGCGAAATACTTGATGCCCAACGGAAAGTATATCGGAAGACCCGAGCCCGCCATGGTGAATTTGGGAGCGGAATAGCCGTATCCGGCAGACTGAGAGAGTAAAAACCTGGAATACCGTTTTATGGGAAAGGAAGTTATCGTAGTCGGCGGCGGAATCGCCGGCATGCAGGCGGCCCTGTCGCTCAGGGAGCGGGGGGCGGAGCCTGTGATCGTCGAACGCGCCGAACGGCTGGGCGGCAAGCTGGCCGGTTGGCACAAGCTGTTTCCGACCTTCACGCCTGCGGAGGAGGTGTTGGGCCCCCTGCGTCGCCGTGTGGAGGAGGCGGGCATCCGTGTGTTGACGGGAACCGAGGTCGAGGAGCTGGTGCCCGGCGGAGTCGTCGTGTCGGGCGGACGCCGCCTCGCGGGCGACGCGACGGTGGTGTGCTCCGGCTTCGAGCTGTTCGATGCGCGGCTGAAGGAGGAGTACGGCTACGGCATCTACGACAACGTCTTCACCACGGTGGATGTGGAGCGCATGTTCAACGAGGGACGCGTGGCCACGGCGCAGGGCGCAGCGCCCCGCCGGATCGCCTTCCTTCACTGCGTGGGGTCGCGCGACGAGAAGGTGGGAGCGCACCACTGTTCGCGGGTGTGCTGCATCACCGGCGTGAAGCAGGCCATCGAAATGAAGGAGCTGTTTCCCGCGGCGGAGATCTACAACTTCTATATGGATATCCGCATGTTCGGCCCGGGTTACGAGGAGCTTTACCGTAGGGCGCAGCTCGATTACCACATCAATTTCGTGCGCGGACGCATCTCGGAGGCCAGCCAGACGATAGACGGCAGGGTGCAGATCAAGGCGGAGGATACGCTCGTGGGACGTCCGCTCAAGATGACCGTGGATATGCTGGTGCTGATCGTGGGAATGAAGGGGGGCGCGAGCAACGGTTCCTTCGCCCGCAGCGGCGGTTTGCAGGTGGCGGGGAACGGTTTCATGCAGCCGCTCGATCCTTTCGCCGGCAATGTGCTTTCGCAGCGCGACGACGTGTTCTATGCCGGTACGGTCACCGCGCCGAAGAACATCGGCGAGAGTCTGAACGAAGGGGTCGCCGTGGCGGAGCGTGTGGCCGGATACCTTAAATTATAAGAACGGATGCCACAGTTCGGTTTTACCATATCGCAGCCCCGGGCGGTGAATCTCGATACCAACGACCTGGTGCCGGCGGAGAAGATTCTGCACGACCTGCCGGAGCTGCAGACCTGCATCGCGTGCGGTTCGTGTACCGCCACCTGTACGGCAGGCAACCTGACGTCGTTCAATTTCCGGAAGGTACACACGCTCGTGCGGCGCGGCGAGTACCGCGAAGCGTACGAGCAGATGGACAAGTGCATGTTGTGCGGCAAGTGCCGGTTGGTGTGCCCGCGGGGCATCAATACGCGGGCCGTGGTGATGAAGATCAAACGCGAGTTGGGCGATTATTAAGCGGAGGCAGGTATGATGACGTATTACGACCATTTCGTTATTCCCTTTCTGGTGGGCACCTTCTTCATGTTCGCGGTCCTGCTGTGGAAATGGGGCCGGTGGCTGTGGATGCTGCCCGGCGAAGACAAACGGGCCGTGGGCAGGGGGATCTTCTCGGCGGAGACGTTCCGGGCTGTCCGGGAGGTTGTCTGCGAGTCGTTGCTCCACCGGAAGATATTCCGTGTGAATCCGCTGCTGGGCTACATGCACATGAGTCTTGCCTTCGGCTGGTTCCTGCTCATTGCGGTGGGATGGGTGGAGGCTGCGACGGTGCTCGGTCCCGGGACACCGCTTCAGGCCCATGTCTTCTTCCGCTACTTCGGGCCGGAGGGGGAGGCGGGGTGGAACCCGTTCGCCTTCGTCATGGACCTGTTGCTGCTCATGGTGCTCTCCGGCGTGCTGCTCGCGTGGTTCAAGCGGATGCGCTCGCGGGCCATGGGAATGAAGCGGACCACCCGTCATGTGTTTGTGGACCGCGTGGCGCTTACTGCCTTGTGGCTGATCTTTCCGTTGAGGCTCACGGCCGAGAGTTTTACGGCGGCCATCCGGCACAACGGCGGTTTTCTGACCGGTTCGCTGGGCGACCTGATCGCCTCCGGGATGAGTGCGGCCACCGTCGCCGACCTCAATACGGCGGCATGGTGGGCCTACTCTTTCGCGCTGGCGGCCTTTTTCATCGCCATGCCTTTCTCGCGCTACATGCACATCTTCACCGAAGTGCCGCTCATTTTCCTGCGCCGCTACCGGTTGCGCAGCGGTCCGCGGGAGAAGAGTTTCGATAATTTCCAGATACAGGCCTGTTCGCGTTGCGGCATCTGCCTCGATCCGTGCCAGCTTCAGCGGGATTTGGGGCTCGACAACGTACAGTCGGTCTACTTTCTGCGCGACAGACGCTACGGTAAACTCACGGACGAGGTGCTCGGAAACTGCCTGATGTGCGGTCTCTGCGAGGCGCGGTGTCCGGTGGGGATCGAACTCAACGTGCTGCGGCTCAACAGTCGCCAGAAGCGGGTGGATTCGCCCGCGCTGATGCGGTACGATTACCTGAAGGGGGCGGATCGCTCGTCGGGCAGCGGGAAGGTGGGCTATTTTGCCGGTTGCATGACGTTGCTTACGCCAGCGACATTGCAGGCCATGGAGAAGATATTCGCCGCGGCGGGCGAGGAGGTCTGGTGGGCCGATCGCGACGGCGGTTCCTGCTGCGGCCGGCCGTTGAAGCTGTCGGGCGAGGTGAATGCCGCCGAGCGGATCATGGAGCGGAACAAGGAGCTGTTCCGGAAACACGGAATCGCCACCCTCGTGACCTCGTGTCCGATATGTCTGAAAGTATTCCGCGAAGATTATGCTCTGGAGGGCATCGAGGTGCTGCATCATACCGAATACATCCTCCGTTTGATGCGGGCGGGAAGGCTCGACGTGGAGCGGACACCCGATACCTTCACCTACCACGACCCCTGTGAGCTGGGGCGCGGAAGCGGTATCTACGAAGAGCCGCGGGAGCTGATACGCAGCGTCGGCCGTTTGACCGAGCCGGCCCACCATGGGGCCGAGGCGCTGTGTTGCGGGAGCAGCCTGGCCAATACGGTGATAGACGACGGCCAGCAGGTCGCCATAGGGCGTGCGATGACGGCCGAACTGGAAGCGACCGGTGCGAAGACGATCGTGACGGCCTGTCCCCTTTGTAAAAAGGCCGTCGGGCGTGCCGCTTCGGTGCGTGTGGCCGACGTGGCCCAGGTGGTGGCCGAGCACCTGCGCGTGGCGGCGGAGGTGCCCTGCGGGAAAGTGCGTACGGAGCCGGTCGGCGAGCGGATCGCTGCTGCGGAAGCTGCCTCGGGCCGGTAGTCGGCCGGTGTGCGGGAGTGCGCGGATGAAAGGGAGCCCGCTGCCGGGCAGGGGAGTGTTGCGGAACTGCGGCGGCAGAGCCCGACGGTGCTCTCCTGTCGGGGCGAATACGTGGCGAAGGCAGGAAAAAGAGCTTTCGCGGAGAGAGCCGCAAGGGAGAATTGCGAAAATAAGGAGGTGTGCATAGGGTTGACCGGTAGCCTGTTGGCCGGCCGCGGGCCGGGGATGCGCCGGAAAAAACCGTTCCGGATTTGCAGGAACCGTATTTTCTTCCTATCTTTGCACCGTCGATAAGGAAAACCGCCGGAGATACGGTCCCGCGGATTCCCGAACAAGCGATTCAAAGCCGTCGAGGCAATACGATACATCGCGGGGTGGAGCAGTTGGCAGCTCGTTGGGCTCATAACCCAAAGGTCGGAGGTTCGAGTCCTCCCCCCGCTACTCAAGGGAGCCGGATAAATCCGGCTCCCTTTTTTGTCGTGTCCGGTCGGTGCGGAGATGCACGACGACGGTCCCGTGCCGCATTCGGAATGCTTTTCGTGCCGAAGCCGGCTGGTCGTTTCGGGCGGAAACAAAGACGGGGATCCGCTCCGGGACCGCGGGAAATAGAGCGGTTGCCGGATCGCTCCGTGCGCATCATCGGCCCGCGACGCGGACCAGGAGCGGGGAGTCGAAGAGGGCGGCGGGGGAGATGACCGGTTCGTCGAGGGGCGGGTCGTCGCCGTAGCGCTCCGCAAGTTTCTCCCGTACCGCCGGGGTGGAGAGGTCGAAATCGCCGAGTCGTTGCGGTTCGGCCAGCCGGATGCCCAGCGCCCGGTCGTAGATTTTCCAGATGAGCTCGGAACAGTATATCTTTTCGTCCGACCATTCGAAGGTCAGGTCGTAGTCCCTGCCCGCAAAACGTGCGGCCTCCCGGCGCATCCGGGCCAGGTTCCGTTCGGTGAGCAGGCTGTCGGCACCGGCCAGCCTCTTGACGACGTAGTGTCCGCCCTCGCCGCGGGCTATCCATTCCGCGAGCGGAGTGGATTTCACGGGCTGCACGGCTTCGTAGACGAAGTAGACGTCGCCTTCGCGGTAGATGATTCCGCAATGGGAATAGTTCGAGCCGGTGGCTTTCCGGATCGCCCTGCTTTGGCCGGAGAGGGAGGTCTGGAAGATGAGGTCGCCTTCGCGCAGCGTTCCCTCCTGCCGTAACGTTTCAGCCTCCCGGCGGGCCTTTTCCCGGGGCGTTTGCGGTTGCTACCGCAGCAGGAAGACTCCTGCGGCAAGGACGGCGATGGCGGCCGTTGCGGTGATGAGAAGATATTTTCTGTTCATGCGGAACGTGTTTTGGCGCTTCGGAAAGTTTTCCGAAAGATAGGTCGTTTCGTCGGGAAAAGTATGTTGCCGGGCCAAATTTTATGCTGCGGGGAGCCGTGCTGCTGCGGGACGATTATTTGCGTAAATTTGTGGGTGAAATATTGATGATACTTCATGCAGGAGAAGAAACTGTCGCTTGTCATAGCGACCTATAACCGGGGGGCGAAACTCGCCGTGACGCTCGATTCGCTGCTTGCGCAGACCTTGCCGCAGGAGTTGTGGGAGGTCGTGGTGGTGAACAACAACAGCACCGACGATACCGCCGAGCGCTTCGCCGCCTATGCCGCCGCGCACCCCGAACTCGATGTGCGGATGGTGCGGGAGACCGAACAGGGGGTTTCCGCCGCCCGCAACCGGGGTATTGCCGAGAGCCGCGGCGAGTACATCGTGGTCATCGATGACGACGAGCGGGTGGTGCCCGGGTTCCTCGCATGCTATTACGAGTTGTTCGAGTCGCGACCCGGTGCGGTAGCGGCCGGCGGCCGGATCCTGCCGGGGTTCGAGTCCCTGCCGCCGCGCTGGATGTCGAAATATACCGAGCGGGCGATCGCCGGGACGCTCGACCTGGGCGACCGCATGCGGGAGTTTCCGGAGGGGAAGTTCTTCGGGGGCGGGAACCACGGCTACCGCCGGTCGGCCGTCGCCCGGTACGGCGGTTACGATGCTTCCCTCGGGCGTACCGGCACAGTGCTGCTCGCCGGCGAGGAGAAGGAGTTTTACGGAAGGCTCCGTGCGGGCGGGGAGCAGGTCGTCTATCTGCCCGATGCCGTGATATACCACCTCGTGGAACCGGAGCGACTCACGCGCGCTTACTTCGTGCGGCTTTGCCGGAACATCGGACGGAGCGAGCGTCGCCGGACCCGGGCCGTTGCGCGGGGCGCTTTTGCCGGAAGGCTGGCCGCGGAGGCGGTGAAATGGGCCGGCGCCTCGGTGCTCGCGCTGGGTTATCTGCTGCGCGGCCGTCCGGCGCAGGGCGGCTACCTGCTGCTGATGCGGTGGCAGATCACGGCGGGGCTGTTGGGAGCTTAGGCGTCGTTTGGTTTTGTGGAAGAACTTGCGTACCTTAGCGACCTATGAGCGTTTTTTCATTGTTCCGCGGGTTTCGCAGCAGGGGGGGCCTGCTGTTCGCCTTAGGGGCGCTTTTCGCTGCGGGGGAGGCGTTTGCCGCCCGGCCGGGGGGAGCGATGGCTTTCGGCGGCTTCTCGGGAGGGATGGCCGTGCATGCGGGCTGGGTCGGCGGCGGAAGCGTACGCCTGACCACTCCGGCCGGGCGGCCATTGCCCCTTCAGGCGGTGCGGGGCATCCCTTTCGGTATGGGAGGCAACCTGCGGTGTCATTTCGGAAAGCACCTCCGGGTGGGCATGGAGGGGTACGGTACCTATCTCAATTACGGAAATGCCGGCAGCCGCCTCAGCATCGGGTGGGGCGGTCTGCTCGCCGACTGGCAGTGGCATGCCGGAAGGCTGCATCCCTTTGCCGGCGTGACGGTGGGCGGCGGTGTGGTGCGCAACGCCACCTTCATGCAACCGGCGGCGAACGATTTCGTGACGGAAGAGGAGGTTTCATTCCGTAAGTACGGCTTTACCGCACTGGCTCCTTTCGTGGGGACGGAGGTGGAGCTGACGGGTCGTATCCGGCTGGTGTTCAAAGTCGACTGGCTGATGAGCGCGGGTCGACCGCAGCCCGACTTTCCGCAGGGGCCGCGGGTGTATGCGGGCTTCGTTTTTTATCACGGCAGCAAGTGACCGCCGCGGGCAAGGCCGTTCTCGTCCTGTCGAATATAGACGGAGCGGTTATTAAAAATCCCGTTTTTTACCGTATCTTTGCGACTGTCCGCCCGAAGCGGACCGTATGCGATTTGAAGTGATCCAAACATAAAATCCGAAACCTGAAACAAATCAATTCAAGGGAAGACATGAAAGAGAAGAAATTTATTACCTGTGACGGGAACTACGCAGCCGCACACATCGCCTATATGTTCAGCGAGGTGGCTGCCATCTATCCCATCACACCGTCATCCACCATGGCCGAGTATGTGGACGAATGGGCCGCAGGCGGAAGGAAGAATATTTTCGGAGAGACCGTAAAGGTCGTGGAGATGCAGTCCGAGGCGGGTGCCGCGGGTGCGCTCCACGGTTCGCTCCAGGCAGGAGCGCTCAGCACGACGTTCACCGCGTCGCAGGGTCTGCTGCTGATGGTCCCCAACATGTATAAAATCGCCGGCGAACTGCTGCCGGGCGTATTCCACGTATCGGCGCGTGCGCTCGCCGCTCATGCGCTCTCCATCTTCGGCGATCACCAGGACGTGATGGCCACCCGTCAGACGGGATTCGCGATGCTCGCCACCAGCAGCGTGCAGGAGGTGATGGACCTCGCGGGTGTGGCGCATCTGGTAGCGCTCAAGTCGCGCGTGCCGTTCCTGCACTTCTTCGACGGCTTCCGTACCTCGCACGAGATACAGAAGATCGAACTCATGGAGCAGGACGATCTCGCAGCCCTGCTCGATCGGGATGCGCTGGCCGGTTTCCGTGCCCGTGCGCTCCGTCCCGAGCACCCCGTGACCCGCGGTACGGCCCAGAACCCCGATATCTACTTCCAGGCCCGTGAGGCTTCCAACCGCTTCTACGATGCCGTGCCCGATATGGTGAACGAGGCGATGCAGAAGATCAACGCCATCACCGGCCGCGACTACAAGCCCTTCACCTACTACGGTGCGCCGGATGCCGAGCGGATCGTCATCGCGATGGGTTCCGTGACCGAAACCCTGAAGGAAACGGTGGACTACCTCCGTTCGCAGGGCGAGAAGGTGGGTGTGGTAACGGTACACCTCTACCGTCCGTTCGCGCCGAAGTACATGCTCGACGTCATTCCTTCCACGGTACGGAAGATATGCGTGCTCGACCGCACGAAGGAGCCGGGCGCCGCAGGCGAGCCGCTCTACCTCGACGTACGCGACGTCTTTTACGGCAAGGCGAATGCTCCCCTCATCGTGGGCGGTCGCTACGGCCTCTCCTCCAAGGATACCACGCCGGCGCAGATGCTGGCCGTATTCGCCAACCTGGGTGCCGCCGAGCCGAAGGACCACTTCACCGTGGGTATCGTGGACGACGTGACCTTTACGTCGCTGCCCGTGGGCGAGGAGATTTCGCTCGCCAAGCAGGGTACGTTCGAGGCGCTCTTCTTCGGCCTGGGTGCCGACGGTACGGTGGGTGCCAACAAGAACTCCATCAAGATCATCGGCGAGTCGACCGACAAATACTGCCAGGCCTATTTCAGCTACGACTCCAAGAAGTCGGGCGGTTATACCTCCTCGCACCTCCGTTTCGGCGACTGCCCCATCACCTCCCCCTACCTGGTGACTACGCCCGACTTCGTGGCTTGCCACGTACCGTCGTACGTGGATAAGTACGATGTGCTCAAGGGGCTTAAGAAGGGCGGTTCGTTCCTGCTCAACAGCTTGCAGGATGTCGATGCGATCAAAGAGTCGCTGCCCGACCACATGAAAGCGTACCTGGCCCAGAACCAGATCAATTTCTATATTATCAACGCTACGAAGATCGCTGCGGAACTCGGTTTGGGCAACCGTACCAACACCATCATGCAGGCGGCCTTCTTCAAGATCGCCAACGTCATCCCCTACGAGGTGGCCGTCGAGCAGATGAAGAAGTTCATCTACAAGAGCTACGGCAAGAAGGGCGAGGACATCGTGAACATGAACTATGCGGCCGTGGACAAGGGCGGCGAGATGGTGCACAAGGTGGAGGTTCCGGCCGAATGGGCGGGGCTGAGTACGGCGAAACCCGTACGTGCGGCATCTTCCGCACCCGAATTCGTGCACAAGGTCGTGGAGCCGATCAACGGTCTCAAGGGCGACGATCTGCCCGTCAGCACCTTCAAGGGACGTGAGGACGGTACGTGGGACAACGGCACGGCCGCCTACGAGAAGCGCGGCATTGCGGTGAGCGTTCCCGCATGGCAGTCCGAGAACTGTATCCAGTGCAACCAGTGTTCGTATGTCTGCCCCCATGCGGCTATCCGTCCGTTCCTGCTTACTGAGGAAGAGGCTGCAGCCGCTCCGGCCGGCATGGCGCTGCTGCAGGGGCAGGGCAATACCAAGGAGTACAAGTTCCGCATACAGGTTTCTCCGCTCGACTGTACGGGTTGCAGCAACTGCGTGGATGTCTGCCCGGCACCCACCAAGGCGCTCCGGATGGAGCCCGTCGAGAATCAGCTCGGCGAGGTGGCCAACTGGGAATACATGACCGGCAAGGTCGGCTACAAGGAGCATGTCATGGACAAGACCAAGACGGTCAAGGGAAGCCAGTTCGCTCAGCCGCTCTTCGAATTCTCCGGGGCGTGTGCCGGTTGCGGCGAGACGCCTTACATCAAGACGATCACCCAGCTCTTCGGCGACAGGATGATGGTGGCCAATGCGACGGGTTGCACCTCGATTTACAGCGGCTCGGCGCCCTCCACTCCTTATTGCACCAACGCCAAGGGAGAGGGTCCCGCCTGGGCCAACTCGCTCTTCGAGGATAACGCCGAATTCGGCCTCGGCATGCACGTGGCCGTGGAGAAGCTGCGCGACCGCATCGAGGAGAAGATGCGTTACGCCATGGAGAACTGCTCCTGCTGCTCGGACGAGCTGAAGAAGACCATGGGCGAGTGGATCGAAACGCGTCACAGCACGGCCCTCAACAGGGAGGTGTGCGACCGCATCGTGCCGATGCTGGAGGCCTGCGGCTGCGATACGTGCCGCGAGCTGCTCTCGATGAAGGACAACCTCGCGAAGAAGTCGCAGTGGATTATCGGCGGCGACGGCTGGGGCTACGATATCGGTTTCGGCGGTCTGGATCATGTGATCGCTTCCGGACAGGATGTCAATATCCTCGTCGTGGATACGGAAGTCTACTCCAACACGGGCGGTCAGTCCTCCAAGGCGACCCCGGTGGGCGCGGTTGCCAAGTTCGCTTCGGCGGGTAAACGCATCCGCAAGAAGGACCTCGGAGCGATCGCCATGACCTACGGCTACGTCTATGTGGCGCAGGTTTCCATTGGCGCAAACCAGAACCAATTGTTGCAGGTGATGCGTGAGGCCGAGGCTTACAACGGTCCGTCGCTCATCATCGCCTACGCTCCGTGTATCAACCACGGTATCAAGGGTGGCATGACGCGCACGCAGACCGTAGGCAAGGAGGCCGTCGCATGCGGTTACTGGCACCTGTGGAGGTACAATCCGGAGCTGGCCGAGAAGGGCGAGAATCCCTTCAAGCTCGACTCCAAGGAGCCCGACTGGAGCAAATTCCAGGCGTTCCTGAACGCCGAGGTGCGTTACACTTCGTTGATGAAGGCTTTCCCGGCCGAGGCGCAGGAGCTTTTCGCCGCTGCCGAGGAGAATGCCAAGTGGCGTTACAATAACTACGTACGTCTTTCCAAAATGGATTATTCCAAGTAGGAGGCGCATCTCTTTACGACAACGGGCCGGAACCTTTCAAAGGTTCCGGCCCGTTCGTTTCCGAAGCGGCGGAGGGAAAAGGTCCGCTTCCCGATAGGAGGAGCGGTCGGGCGCACGGCGGGGCATGAACTGCATGGGGATAGAGGTGTACGAGCTGCCGGGGAATCCGGGGGGAAGGGGCGTGCGGCGACGAGGGCATCCGGACGGCAGGATCGGGAGCCTGGGGTTGCGCGGGAATGCGCCGCGGGGTGGGGAAAAGAAGGGCCGGCCCCATTGCGGGGCCGGCCGGAAAGGCGGAATCGGTGTCGCTTCCTGCAGGAGCGTCGGTGCCGATCGTCAGGCTTGTACGCGGAGGTCGAATTCACCCTGGAAGGTACCTGTCACACGGCACTGTGCA
The DNA here is from genome assembly GCA_910577285.1 of uncultured Rikenellaceae bacterium. GTDB lineage: Bacteria > Bacteroidota > Bacteroidia > Bacteroidales > Rikenellaceae > Tidjanibacter. Next base: position 87,723 of record CAJTLO010000005.1, read on the forward strand.
TCGCTGGTGAAGTCGAATGTGATGGTGTAGACCTCGCCGTTGCGCGTTACGGTGGCGGTGCCCTCCGATAGGAGCGCATGTCCGGTGAACTGGGTCTCTTCGATGCGCGAGTACCAGCTTCCCTGCGGGAAGACATAATTCCATGTCTCGCCGCCTCCGCGAATCATGCCGGCAGCGAACGGAGTACTGCCGTCGCCGTAGGCCGTCACGGTGTAGGTGCCGTCGGGGAGGTAGTACTCCCCGTCGTCGTTGAGCGTGAGGGGTTCCGAGTAGAAATAGACGGCGAGTTTTTCACCCGTGCCGGTGAAGTAGTCGGGATAGTTACTTTCATCGTAGGTGATGCCTTCGCTCCAGAGGCGCAGGTCCCAAAGGGTGCTCGGTTCGTCGCGGTAGTCGTTGTTGGGAGCCACCAGGGCATAACAGTGCGTCAATGCCATCTCGACATCCTCTTCGATGGTGCTCAGATACGACGGCTTGCCCTTTTGTGTGAGGGGGATCTCGAACGGGCCGATGCCCTCCGCGTCGGTCGTGACCGTGAGCAGTGCGGTGCGTGTTTCCGGCGATTCGTTCCGGCTGTTGAAATTGACCGTGATAAGGCAGACGTTGTCGCTTTCGTATTTGCGGACCTCCAGCCAGTTGTTGCCTCCCGATTCGTATTTGGTCTTTACGTCCCACGTCACGTTGACGGGCGCGACGTTGATCGTGTGGGAAGCGCCGCTCCTGTAATCGGATACCAACCCCTCTTCGGGCAGCTCTTCGCCATTGTAGGTCATAGAGAAGGACGCGGGCAGCACCTTCGCCTCCTGCGTCACGCGGATGGCCTTGGGCGTGATGGTTGCATTGTTCGTGGTGAGAGTGATGTTGGCGGTGCGCTGCGCGGTGTCGGGGTTGTCCTTCACCGTGATGGCAAGCGAGGTTTCTCCCTCGCCTCCTTCGATTGCGGAGAGGGTGATCCACTCTTTGGCGGCATCCTCCACGGCGGCGCTCCAAGCGATGCCTTCGCCCGTGGCGGTCACTTTGACTGTCTGTGCCGGAGCCCCTTCGGCGGCGAAGGTGAGTGCGGTGTCGGGGTCTATCGCGAGCGAGTAGACCTCGGGGTTTTCGTTGCCCTGCTGGGTGACGGTCACGCTCTTGGTCTTGACATCGTCGTTGTTGGTCGGCTTGATGGTGATGGAAGCGGTCCGCTTTTCGGCATTCGGGTTCCTGCTTACCGATACTGTCAGCTTTCCGGGCGTCTTGTCGTCGACGGTGATCCAGTCGGCGGACGAAGGCACGATGTGTTTCCACTCGACGCCTCCGGTGGCGGTGACGTCGACGGTTTGCGTCGTGGCGTCCTCGGCGCCGAAAGCGAGCGAGGTTGGGGATACGTCGAGCGAAGCGGCGGTGTCGCCGCCCTGCGGGGTGCAGGCCGTAGCCAGCAGGCATGCGGCTGCGATGTATGAATATAGAAATCGTTTCATATGCGTCTGTTTCGGGGTGTTCCGTTATTTTACGATGGGGGGAGCGACATACCAACTTACGAAGGTGACGCCGAGGGCAGATGCCATCGGCATGGAGCCGAGAATGTGTTTTCCGTCGGGCGATACGTAGGAGATGAAGCCGCTGCCGGGGATGATGAGTTCATAGGTATCGTATACCCATTCGGCCATGCTGCCGAGAGTGGTGCGGGTGTTCAGATCGTAGACCACGGAGGAGGATACTCCCAATGTCCCGATGCCGATGAATGCGATGCCGTCGTCGGTAACGTACATCCCTGTGGAGTCGCTGTATTCGTCTACGATGACGGTCGTTTCCGTTTCGGTATTGAAGAATGCGGGCGTTTGGGTGATATTGAACGCAACGCCTCCCTCGGCGACCTCTTCTGTGCGGAACGTGGTGGCGATCCATTTGCCCGAAGGGCTGATTTTGGTCAACTCGGCGGTGCAGATACAACCGTCGACGATATGGGATTCGTACTCCGTGCCGTCGCCTGTCTGCATGATCACGGGTGTGACCTTTCGCTTGTCGTGTCCCACCCACTTGGGCTCGGCGGTATTTGCTTCATCGTTGATCCAGTAGAGCATGCCGAAGTCGGAGCCCTCCCACGAGGTGCCGTAAATGACGCTCCCGTCGGCCGAGATGCCGCGGGCCATGACGCCTACCCAGATCTCCTCGTCGCGGTAGTTGAGGTCAAGAATGGGAAGTTCGCGGGCTTCGCCGTCGATCCACAGCAGCGGACGGGTAAGGCCTCCGTTGTTGGGCGATTCGTCTTGGGCATAGCCTACCCAGTATTTGCCGTCGGCGGATGTGGCTTGGATTTCCGGACGGAATCTGTAGTCTGCAGGGGCGTCGGGAATGCAGATGTCGCCCTGGGTGTTGATGGCTATCTGTCCTCCGTGGTAGCCGTCGCTGATGAACAGGAGTCCCTGGTCGGTGATGGCCATGGTCTGGGTCAGGTAGTAGAGCGATTCGGGGAAGGGGCCGAACTCGTAGACTTCGCCTGTCTCCGTATCGATGATGGTGGGTGAATACTGCCACGAATCGTCCGGTGCGATGGAGGACTGGAAACCGCCTATGTAGCGTCCGCTCGGCGACATGGCGGCCCCCATCTGGAAGGTTTCGAGGCGGCGGTAGCGTGCAAACTCGTTGTCCGGTGCGAGCTGGTTGATCCTTATCTGCTGCGAAGCCTGTCCGGCCTCGATGGTGATGACGGTATTCCTTTCGGCTCCGGAGTCGTTGTCGTCGACGCTGATGGTGAGGGTACGTTCATCCGTCCGGTCGATTCTTACCCAGCTGGCACCGGGAGTGGCCGTCCATTGGGTCGGCGAGGTCTTGATGTCGACGGCGAGCGGCTCGTTGTCGCAGCCGAGGAACGAGCAGGCTACCTGACTCAGATTGACGTACTGGTTCCACTTCTCCCCGGGTGTGTAGCAACCGGTGATGAAGAGAGCCGCTGCGCAACAGGTTGTCGCGATTGAGGTGAATAAAGTTCTTTTCATGGTTGGTTAGAGTAGGTTTTTATGTGAAGTTTTTGGACTCGGGTAGCATCTGCCACCCACGTAAACAAATATAAAAATAAAATAATATAATAGTTTAATGTTGTTGAATAATTTGCATATTCATCATTGTAAGATGAATATATAACCGTATTTTGGTGTTCGGCGCGTGCGGGACAGCGTCGCGGGGCGCGTGTCGGCAATCCGGATTCCGCTTCGCTCCGGGATGGGATACGCAAGAGAGGAACGACCGAGAACGGTCGTCCCTCTCTTGCGTTGGAATTGTTTCAGGTCGAATTATTGTGCGGTGATTTTGAGCGTTCCCCGGTAGGACCCGGTGACTTTTCGCCCGGCATCGCTGGTGAGGTCGAACGTCATCGTGTACTCCTCGCCGCTGCGGGTCACGGTCAGGGTGCCGCCCGAGATGCAGACGTCGCCCGTGACCTCGTCGTTTGCCATGCGGATATACCAGGTCCCAGTGGGGAATGCGGGATGCGAATAGCCCCATTTGCCCTGTTCCATCTCGCCTGCTACGTAGTACAGGTCCGGATTCTCGGGATTCGCTGTTTCGGGGGTGACGGTGTAGGTACCGTTGGGCAGGAAATACTCGTTGTCGTCGTTCTGTCGGATCGGTTCGGTGTAGAGCTTGCAGCAGAACTTGTTGCCTGTTCCGGTGAAGTTGCCTACGAAATCGTATTCGATACTTTCATCCCAAAGGATGAGATCCCACATGGTGCGCGGGTCGTCGCGGCGGTCGTCGTTGACGGAGGCGATGACCCGGCTGCGACTGAGGATGCCGAGATCGACGTCGGTCTCGATCGTACTCAGGTAGTCGGGAGTGCCCTCCTGCCTTACGGGTATCTCGAACGGACCGATGCCATCGACATTGGTGGTGATCACGATTCGGGCGGTACGTGCCTCGGACGATGTGTTTTTCCCGTTGGTTGGGGTTGCACTGGATGTGTATCTTGTATATGTTCTCGGTTTCCACCTTTCTGGCTTCGAGCCAGCCGGCCCCGCCGATTTCGTACTCTGTCTTCAGGTTCCACTCGAGATTTACCGGGAATACGTCTATGTCGTATTGAATCTCTCCTTTATAGTGGAGCGAGAATCCCTCCTCGGGCAGCTCTTCGTCGTTGTAGGTCATAGAGAAGGACGCGGGCAGCACCTTCGCCTCCTGCGTCACGCGGATGGCCTTGGGCGTGATGGTTGCATTGTTCGTGGTGAGAGTGATGTTGGCGGTGCGCTGCGCGGTGTCGGGGTTGTCCTTCACCGTGATGGCAAGCGAGGTTTCTCCCCCGCCTCCTTCGGTTGCGGAGTCGGGAGGGTCGGGGTGTTCGGATGCTACGGCGCATCGGGGGTATGAAAAAAGCGCCGCGACCCGTGCGGGTCGCGGCGCTGCTGCTGTCGTGGAGCGTGTTACCACACGTTCACCCGATTTTCGGGTGCGAGGTACATCGCGTCGCCCTCGGTGATGTCGAAAGCGGTGTAGAAGTCGTCGATGTTGCGGAGCGTTACGTTCACGCGGTTCTTGCCCAGCGAGTGCGGGTCGAGTTTGGTGAGGCGAAGGATCTCCTCCGGACGGATGTTCTGTGCCCATACCGTTGCATAGGAGATGTAGAAACGCTGCGCGTCGGTATAGCCGTCGATCGGTTCGGGACGCTCCTTGCCTTCGAGGCTGTTCTCGTAAGCCAGACGGGATACGAGCAGACCGCCCTGGTCGGCGATGTTCTCGCCCAGGGTGTAGCTGCCGTTGGCATATACGCCGGGGGCTACCTCCACTGCGTTGAACTGGTCTACGAGGATGTCGGTGCGCTCCTTGAACCGGGCGGCGTCCTCTGCCGTCCACCAGTCGTTCAGGTTACCCTCCTTGTCGTAGTTGCGGCCCTGGTCGTCGAAACCGTGCGTCATTTCGTGGCCGATCACCACGCCGATGGCACCGTAGTTGACCGCATCGTCCGCATCCGCGTTGAAGAACGGCGGTTGCAGGATGGCTGCCGGGAAGCAGATTTCGTTGGTCGTGGGGTTGTAGTATGCGTTCACCGTCTGCGGGCTCATGTGCCATTTATCCTTATCGACCGGTTTGCCTGCCTGCGAAAGCGTGTAGTTCATGTCGAAGATGTTGGAGCGGCGGATGTTCGCCCAGTAGGAGTCGTTCTTTATATCCAGGTCGGAGTAGTCGCGCCAGCGTTCCGGATAACCGATCTTGACACGGAATGCGGCGAGTTTCTCCTGAGCGCGGGTCTTCGTTTCCTCGCTCATCCAGGGGAGCTCCTCGATTCGCTCGCTGAGGGCGGCCTGCAGGTTGGCTACCAGTTCGGACATCTTCTCCTTGGACGATGCGGGGAAGTATTTCTCCACGTAGAGCTGACCCAGCGCTTCGGAGAGTGCGCTGTCGGTGGTGCTGAGGGCACGTTTCCAGCGCGGCTGGAGCTCCTGGCGACCCGACATCGTGCGACCGAAGAAGTCGAAGTCGGCATTGGCGAAGTCGTCGCTCAGGTAGGGAGCGGCTGCGCTGATGAGGTTGTATTCGAGGTAGAGCTTCTGTTCGTCGAGCGTCACGTCCTTCATGGCGGAGGTCAGGTCGCGGAAGAAGTCCTGCTGCTTGATGACGAGGTCCTCGTCGGTGGAGAGGCCCAGCGTGCCGAAGTAGGTGTCCCAGTCGAGCAGGTCGTTGGTGGATACCCACTCCTTGCCTGCCATTTTCGTGTAGTTCTTGTGGGAGTCGCGCAGCACTTCGCGGCTGTAGGATGCCCGGGCGATCTTGTCTTCGATCTTCAGTACGGCCCTCACCGCCTCGTCGGCCTGCTCGGCGCTGTAGCCGGCCAGGGTGAAGAGCGAACGGATGTAGTTCTTGTAAGCCTCCTTGATCTCTTTCGACTCCTCGGAGAGGTAGTAGTCGCGGTCGCCCATGCCCAGTCCGGCCTGGAAGAGAGCGGCGATGTTCATGCTGCTGTTCTTTTCGTCGGCATCCACGAAGGTCACGAAATAGGGGAAGATTCCTTCGTTGTGGAGCGTGGCGATCATGGCGGCGAGTTCTTTCCGGTCCTTAACGGCCGCGATCTGTGCGAGCTCTTCGCGGATCGGCTCGGCACCCTGTGCGTTGAGCGTCACGCTGTCCATTCCCAGCTGGTAGAGCGTGGTGATCTTCTGGGGAATGCCTCCCTCGGTCTGGTCCATCGAGGCGGCCTCGTCTACGATCGTGCGGATCTGGTCGAGGCTCGTGTCGGCGAGACGGTCGAAGATTCCGTAACGCGAGTACTGTTCCGGGAGCGGGTTGTTCTTCATCCATCCGCCGTTGGCGAACCGGTAGAAGTCCGTGCCCGGCGTCACCGAAAGGTCCATGTTGGTCGGGTCGAGGGCAGGTACGGACGCACTTTTCTTCTCTTTTCCGCAACCGGTCAGGCCGGCTACACCGGCGAGCAGCAGTGCGGATACGATCATTGCTTTTTTCATGGTTTATAGGTTTATCGGATTGTGTTGTTTACGTTTGTTGCAAAGGTAGGGGAAAATGCGATAGATTATTACTCCGCCCTCCATTTTTGGACTCGCCGTACGCGGAAGGCGGCCTGTCGCGGAGCGGTTATCTCAACGGGGTGCGTTGCGGTGGTCATCGCTCTCCTTGTGGCGCGAATCGAGTTTGACGGCCACGAAGAAGAGGAGCGTGAAGGCGAACAGCGAGGAGCCGCCGTAGCTGAAGAGCGGCAGCGGGATGCCGATCACCGGCATGAGGCCGATGGTCATGCCCACGTTCACGAGTACGTGGAAGAGAATGATGGAGGCCACGCCGTAGCAATAGACCCTTCCGAAGGGTTCCTGCTGCCTTTCGCCCATGCGGATGAGGCGCAGGATGAGCCAGCAGAAGAGTCCCAGCACGAGGGCCGATCCGGCGAATCCCCACTCCTCGCCCACGGTGCAGAAGATAAAGTCGGTGCTCTGCTCCGGGACGAAATCGTATTTGGTCTGGGTGCCCCGGAGGTAGCCTTTGCCGAAAAAGCCGCCCGAACCGATGGCGATCTTGGACTGATTGACGTTGTATCCCCAATATTGCAGATCGCTCTCCACGCCGAGCAGGTTCAGAATGCGTTTCTGTTGGTGGAGTTGCATGTGGCTGAAGACTACGTCCACGGTTTGGGTGAAGGCCACCGAACCCGCGAACATGCCGATGCACACCAGCACGTTCCTCAGTTTCGCCCGCCAGGCGTAGATGCCCACCCCGACGAGCGAGAGTCCCGCGGCGGCGAGCAGGCATCCGTAGAAGCCGGCGTTGCCGTGGGTGAGGAGGGTGGCCGTCAGGTAGATCGTGAGGGCGGCGAGGGTCACGGCGGCCAGGTAGCGGAGCTTCTGTTTCCAGTTCCCGTTCATGACGCCCTCCATGACGGTACAGATGACGATAACGGCGGCGAGCAGTGCGGCGGGAGTCCACAGGAAGGAGAAGACGAAGAGGAAGACCACCATGCCGAGCGCCACATAGACCCACGGGTTGAATCCTTCGCGGAAGAAGACGATCAGGAACGAGGCGAATACCACGGCCGAGCCGGCATCGTTCTGCAGCAGGATGATGCCCATGGGGGCCGCCAGGAGGAGAGAGGCGTAGAGGCGGCTCCGCCAGTCGGCCATCGAGAAGCTGTAGGAACTCATGTAGCGTGCCAGGGCGAGTGCCGTGGTGAACTTGGCGAATTCGGCGGGCTGTACCGAGAACCCTCCCAGGCGGAGCCACGACCGGGCGCCGTTCACCTCGGTGCCGATGAAAAGCGTGCCCAGCAGCACCAGCAGCATCAGCAGGTAGGAGGGATAGGCGAGAATGTGGTAGTAGATCTCGTCGATCAGCATGATGACCACCGCAGCCAGCAGGCTGATCCCCATCCACACGAGCTGGGAACCGTAGCGCGAGTTCATGGAGAATCCCGCCTGCGCGGAGTCGTCGAATACCGCAGCGTAGATGTTCAGCCAGCCGAGTGCCATCAGGGCGAGGAAGATCGCCACCGAGCCCCAGTCGATCCCGCTGCGGGTCATGCGGTTGTTACTGCTGCCTGTCATAGTAAGGATAGGATAGGGTGGTATTGGTCACTTGCCGGACGAGTTCGGGTCGCGAGAGGGTGTCGGTCAGGTATTGCTCCACGATCAGACCCGCGATCGGGGCGGCGATCGAACCGCCGAAGCCGCCGTTTTCCACGTAGACCGAAACAGCGATCTTCGGATCGTCCATGGGGGCGAAGCAGAGGAACGTGGAGTGGTCCTGGCCGTGGGGATTCTGGGCCGTGCCCGTTTTGCCGCAGATGTCCAGCCCCGGCACATAGGCGTTGCGGCCCGTGCCGCCGTCGACATGCACGGCGTCGTACATCCCTTTCACGATCAGGTCGAAATGGCGGCTGTCCACTTTGGTGCGGTGCCGCTCGTAGAAACGGGAGTCGATGGAGTCGCGTCCGTCGATCCGTTTCACGATGTGGGGCGTGTAGTAATATCCCCGGTTGGCGAGCGTCGCCGCGAGGTTGGCCATCTGGAGCGGGGTACAGCCCAGTTCGCCCTGTCCGATGGAGAGGGAGATGACCGTCAGCGAGTTCCAGCTGCCGCGATAGATGCGGTCATACGTTTCGCGTGTGGGGACGACGCCGCTCAGCTCGCCGGCGAGGTCGCTGTCGAGGCTGCGGCCGAAGCCGAAACTCTCCACATACTCGTTCCATACGTCCAACGCCTGTTTGGGGCCGTCGTACCGGTTGTTGTCCAGCGTCGCCCGGAAGGCGTAGCAGAAGTAGGTGTTGCACGACATCTGCACCGCCTGCCGGAGATTGACAGGCGAGTAGTGGCTGTGGCACTTTACGCCGCGGCCGATGGTGTAGCCGTTGTGGCACGGATACCGCTGGCCGGGCGTGATGACCCCTTCCTGCAGGGCGATGAGCCCGTTGACCAGCTTGAAGGTGGAGCCGGGCGGGTAGCGCGACATGACTCCGCGGTTGAAGAGCGGGCGGCGCGGATTGGCGAGCAGTTTCATGTAGTTGTTGCCGCGGTCGCGTCCCACCAGTTCGTCGGGGTCGTATCCCGGGCTGCTCACCATGACGAGAATCTCTCCCGTAGAGGGCTCGATGGCGATGATGCTTCCCACCTTGCCGGTCATCAGTTGCTCTCCGAGCGCCTGGAGCCTCGCATCGAGCGAGGTGACGATGGCCGTACCGGGGATCGCCTGCAGGTCGGCCGCGCCGTCCATGTAGGGTCCTTTCTCGATGCCGTGCACGTCCACTACGCTCATCTTCATCCCCTTTTCGCCGCGGAGCACCTCCTCGTAGGTGCGTTCGATGCCCGACATGCCGCGGTAGTCGCCCTTCTGGTAGTAGTCGTCGCGTTCGATCGTCGCCGCATCCGCTTCGCTGATGTAACCCAGCAGGTTGCCCGCCATCTTGCGGGGGTAGGAGCGCATGGTGCGGTAGACCGTGTAGAAACCGGCGAAGTCGCCCTCGTCGAAAAGCAGCTTGGCTTCGAGGCTCATCTGTTTGACGATCACCGAGGGGCGCCGGCGCGAGTACCGCGATGCCTTGTTCAGTTCGGACTTCAGCTTCTCGGGAGTTATGCCGGCGATGCGTGCGAGGGCGAGCGTATCGAATTCGCCCACGTCGCGCGGAATGGCCATCAGATCGTAGGAGGCGATGCTGCGTACCAGAAGCTCCCCGTTGCGGTCGTAAACCTCGCCCCGCGGCGGATGCTGCACCTCCTTGCGCAGCACGTTGTTCTGCGCGGCGCGTTTGTAGGAGTCGTCGAGGACCTGTATGTGGAAAAGGCGCAGGAGCAGAATCGCGAAGGCCGCGATGACGAAGATGGAGATTATTTTTGCCCTGGAGTTCATCATGTGTGTCGGGTCCTGGTTGGCTTGCCGTGGGGTTTCGCGGTCGTCGTGCTTGGTGTTTGCGTGGGTCGGGTGTCTGCTGGCGGAGCGGCTATGCCTGTGTTCCGGATCGTCCCGTGCCGGGCAGCAGGTTGGCAGCGAACCACACGAGCAGGAGGGTGGTGGTCGCGCTGCCCGCGATCCGCAGCAGGGTGAAGGCGATGTATCTGAACGACATCGCCTCGAACAGGAAATAGAGCGTACAGTGCAGGGTGATGACCGCCGCCGCGTAGCGCAGCCATTTGGCACGGCCTACGGTCAGCGGCAACGGCATGAAACCCTCGCGGGCCGCATCCTTGTCGACCGTCAGCCGCAGGAGAGCCGGTCGCAGGAAGCCCGTAGCCGTGGCGGCGATGGTGTGCAGGCCGGCCGTGCCCGAGAGCAGATCGACCGACAGGCCGAGTGCGAAACTCAGCACCAGCAGCAACGCCCTGTCCAGATTCGCCGGAAGCAGGACGATGAATCCTGCGTAGACGAGCGGACAGAGGTAGGGCGATAGGTTCAGGTTGTCGAACAGGAATACCTGCAACAACACCGAAACGATGAACAGAAGTCCGTATTTCGCTATCCTGTGCATTTCTTGTTATCGTACGCTTTCCCGTTGGGTGTCGGCGAAATGTTCGCCGGCCAGGGAGTTCAGCTCTTCGTAGTGGGTGTATTTCACGAGCAGCACGTCCGAGAGCGTGTTCATCTCCGCACCGAGCCGGATGTCGATGATCAGGTAGGTCCCGTCGGGCGAATCTTTCGCCGAGATCACCGTTCCGATGAACCGGTCGGGCGGGAAACGCAGCGAGTAGGCCGACAGGACCGAGTCGCCCGGCGTTACGCTCGCATACCGGGGAATATCCACCAGCGTCATTTTGCGGGGATCGGTGCCGTTCCAGTAGACCGAACCGAAATATTCGCTTCCCTTGAGCTGGCCGCCGATGCTGAAACCGCTGTTGAGCACCGACATGCACACGGCGTAGTGCTTCGAACACTTGCGGACGTAGCCCGCCACCGCACCTTCGGGCGACAGGACGGCCATGTTCTCTTCGATGCCGTCGTCCGTCCCCTTGTCGATCACGAAGAAGTTGTCCTGCCGGGCGATGGAGTTGCTGACCACCCGGGCCGTGCTGTAACGGTACGGGGACCCGGCCGCTGCGGAGGGTACGGTGTCGGTTCCCGGGGCGGCCGCCTGCAGGCTGTTCTCCAGTCGGGCCAGGCGTTCGAGCAGCATCCGGTTTTCGCGGCGGAGCGAGAAGTAGTCCCCCACTGCGGCGAATCCTTTCCGCACTCCTCCCGTGGCCCGGATGGCCCCGGAGAGCAGGGTGGCACGCGTGTAGCTGGTCGAGTGGGCGTAATAGCTTATGGCGCCCGCTTCGAGCAATACGAACAGGAAGACGACGTAGTATCTTTTGAAAAACTGGACGAGCCTGTACATCCTTGCCTTGTTAAAATGGCGCCTGCCGCTGGTGCGGTGCGGCAGGCGTCGTGAATGGTTTCCTCGGAGCGGGCGGTCCGGCCCCCGCAGGAGCGGACCCGACGGATCACTTCATCAGGAACGAGAACTGGTTGATGTTCTTCAGTGCGATGCCCGTACCGCGTACGACCGCGCGCAGCGGATCTTCCGCGATGTTGAAGTGGATGCCGTTCTTGGAGGAGAAGCGTTTGTCGAGTCCCTTGATGAGGGCACCGCCGCCGGCCAGGTAGATACCGCTCTTGACGATGTCGGCGTATAGCTCCGGCGGCACCATTTCGAGTACCTTCATGATGGCGGCGTCTATCTTGAGGAGCGATTTTTCCAGCGCATAGGCTATCTCCGTGTAGGAGAGCGTGACCGTGGTGGGCAGCGCCGTGAGGATGTTCGGTCCCGTGATCACGTAGTCGTCCGGAGCCTCGTCGAGTTCGGGAACGGCGGCGCCTATCGCCATCTTGATGTTCTCCGCGGTGCGTTCGCCCACGCGGATGTTGTGCTGTTGGCGGATGTAGTTCTGGATCTCCTCGGTGAAGACGTCGCCCGCCACGTCGATGCTTTCGCTGCATACGATACCGCCCAGCGAGATACATGCGATCTCGGTCGTGCCGCCGCCGATGTCGATGACCATGTGGCCCTCGGGAGCCTCCACGTTGAGTCCCGCGCCCAGGGCGGCCGCCATCGGTTCGTAAATCATGTAGACCTCGCGGCCCCCGGCGTGTTCGGCCGATTCGCGCACGGTGCGTATCTCCACGTTGGTCGAACCCGAAGGGATGCAGATGACCATCCGCAGCGACGGACTGAAGAGCTGTCCGCTCATTTTGACCTTCTTGATCATGCCGCGAAGCATCAGCTCGGCGGCGTTGAAGTCGGCGATCACGCCGTCCTTGAGGGGACGGATGGTGCGGATGTTCTGGTGGGTTTTGCCGTGCATCTGCTGGGCCTGCTCGCCGATGGCCACCACTTTGCCCGTATGGATGTCCATCGCGATGATGGAGGGTTCGTCGACGACGACTTTGCCGTTATATAGAATAAGGGTGTTGGCTGTTCCCAGGTCGATGGCCAACTCCTGTGTCAATGAAAATAGTCCCATTTTTTCGGTCTGTATGAAAGTGTTCCCTGCCTCGTTTCTGCCGATTCGGTACAATCACCCAATCAATCTACAAATATAAGAAATTATTCCACGAAAACCGAATGCCTTCCTCGATGCCGTCGGAGCGCTTTCGCGAGGAATGATGTAAAGTATTTATATCAAGATAGATATTGATGTCGGTCAGGCGAAAAAGAGTTGCGCCTGCCGGGGGCGGATCGCATGTCGGGGGCAAGGGCGCATCGGCGGGGAGGGACAGGTCGTTTTCCGGTCGTCGGGGCCGCTGGCGGAGCGTTGGGGTGCGGCGGCCGATCGACGATGGCGCGAGCCGTCGGGAGCTGCGGAAAACCGCCCGGAAAGTGGGGAGCCGCACCGCACCCGCATTCGCATCTTCCGGGGGAGCGGTGTGCGCTCGTTCCGGCTCGCCTGCACTCGGGGCCGTGCCGGGTCCGGTCGTTGGGGGAAATGTTGCGGCGATGTGGCCAATGCCACGATTATTTGTTATCTTCGTGTGGCCGTGGAGGGTGTCGGGAGATGCCGGAACGGTTGATTTTCTGAGTGATTGCGGAGGCAAGGGTTGCCTTCCGGCCGGTGGTCGTCCGCGGTGCGGCGGAGGTGCCGGACGCCTCGGAGCGGGTGTCGGGAGTTGTTCCGGCAGGCATGTTTTTTGCAAAGTGCCGAACGGCGTGTTGCCTTCGGGTGCGGTATCGGAGGAAATGCCGGCAAAGTCCGGCGCGAGCCGATAAGGATTGAGATCGTATGATAGGGTTTGATTATAGCATGGCGACGGCCGGGGTTCCGGCTTCCACGATCGAGGAGTTCGGAGGTCGGGCCGAAGCGTGCAACCGGATGTTGGAAGAGGGGACCGGAGCCGGTGCCGATTTCCTGGGCTGGGTGACGCTGCCTGGTGCGGTGACGCAGGCGCAGTTGCAGGCGATGGAAGAGGCGGCGGACAGGCTCCGCGCGGTGGCGGAGGTGATCGTCGTGGTCGGTATCGGAGGTTCGTACCTCGGTGCGCGGGCGGTACTCGAAGCGTTGGGCGATCCGTTCGCCCTGTTGCGGAGGGAGCGTTCGGGTCCCGATGTGGTCTTTGCCGGTCAGAATGTCAGCGAAGATTACCTTTATGCTTTGCTGGTGGCGCTCGAGGGGCGTTCGGTCGGGGTGATTGCCGTTTCCAAATCGGGCACCACCACCGAACCGGCGATTGCGTTCCGGATCTTGCGCGGCGAGCTCGAACGGCGTTACGGGAAGGCCGGTGCGCGGGAGCGTATCGTGGCGGTGACGGATGGTTGCCGGGGTGTCCTCAGGGAGCTGGCCGATCGGGAGGGGTATGCGACGTTCGTCATTCCCGACGATGTGGGCGGCCGCTATTCGGTCCTGACGCCGGTGGGGTTGTTGCCGCTGGCTGCCGCTGGGGTCGATATCCGGGCGCTCGTGGCCGGAGCCCGCGACATGGAGGCGGCGACCGCCTCCGGTGTGTCGTTCGCGAACAATCCGGCGGTCCGGTATGCCGCGGCCCGCAATGCGCTCTACGGAGCCGGATACAAGGTGGAGATACTCGGCAGTTACGAACCCTCGCTCCATTACATGGGCGAGTGGTGGAAACAGCTTTTCGGAGAGAGCGAAGGCAAGGAGGGGAGGGGAATCTTCCCGGCTTCGGTCACCCTCACCGCCGATCTGCACTCCATGGGACAGTACATCCAGGAGGGCGAGCGGATGCTTTTTGAAACGATCGTGTCGGTCGACCGGCCGCGCTACGAACTGCGTGTGGCGGAAGCCGGCGACGAGGACGGGCTCGGATACCTGGCCGGGCGTCGTCTGAGCGAGGTGAATCGCATGGCCGAAGCGGGCGTCGCGCTGGCGCATTGCGACGGCGGAGTCCCCAACCTGCGGGTGAGCATCGACCGGATCGACGCTTATTGCATCGGCGAATTGATCTACTTCTTCGAGCGGGCCTGCGGAATAAGCGGCTACCTGCTCGGTGTCAATCCGTTCGACCAGCCGGGTGTGGAGGCATATAAGAGAAATGTCTTCGCCCTGCTCGACAAGCCCGGCTACGAGGAGGAGGGCCGCAGGCTGCGTGAAAGGTTGAGAGGGCTGTAATTCCGGTTGCCGGTTTTGTTTTACGAATGCGTCTGCGGGTTTCGGTTCCGCAGGCGCATTCGTGGTTTGTGTGGCGTTTGTACGGCGTCCCGCGTGGGGCAGAAAGTTCGGTCACGCCTTGGAGTTGACGTCTTTCGGTAGTCGCGACAGTGCTGTGTTGTGTCTATTGTCGTTGATAAAAAGTAAAGATTGTTTTTCTATTTGTAAAATATATTTTACATTTATGGCGTCGTAGCATTGGCCGGCGGCAAGAAAAGGTATCATGTAAAACAGATGGTGTTATGAAGAAGGATTTTTTATTCCCGCACAAGTGGCGGGTGCCCGGATGGATCATGACCGCCCTGTTCGGTGCGGGCGGTATCGTGTGGTGTTTCGATTTCAGTTGGACGCTCGCCGACGGTCCCAAGCTCCATTTCAGCGACCTGCTCGGAGGGTGGATCGACGAGGTACTGGTCATCGGGTTGATGGTAGGGTTGCTGCTGGTGGCTTTCTCGCGCGAGCGCGACGAGGACGAGTACACCACGCGCCTGCGGGCCTCGTCGCTCGTATGGGCCGTGTTGGCCGACAGTTTGTTCGTGCTTTTGGCGACTTGTTTCCTGTATGAGTTCGCCTACCTGTATGTGCTCCTCGTGCAGTTGTTCCTGCTGCTTATCCTCTATATCGTCAAGTTCCGGACGGCGGTGTGGCGGACGAAACGGGAGGCCCGGAAGGCAGGTGTTTGAAGGTGATTAAAACGGACGAGAAGATGAAAAACAGCATCAAAGTGCAGCGGGCCATGCACGACATGACGCAGCAGGCGTTGGCCGAGCGGGTGGGTGTGAGCCGACAGACCGTCAATGCGGTCGAACTGGGCAAGTATGTTCCTTCGGCGGTATTGGCCATGAAGATGGCGGCGGCCTTCGGTTGCTCCGTGGAGGAACTTTTCGTGCTCGAGGAGCAGGATTGGGAGGGCCCCGTCGGGCGGGAGGAGTAGGTTCGGCGCCGCGTACGGTTCCTGCGCATCCACCTACCCGACTCCTTGCAAGGAGTCGGGTAGGCCCGTCGGGATTTGCATCCGTCAGGCAAGAGGTTCATTTGCCACCGATGCCTATCAATAGGGTGTTCCGGCAATCGTTATCATGAAAATGATAGGCATACCAGCGAATCGACATTTTTACGTTACGTCAAGGTTTCAGCCGAGGAGAAGGCGGAGATGTTGATGGTATCCATTTTTAAGGATTGAGCCGATCGTTTTGTTGACGTCAACAAAATGATGCGGTCATCGAAATGATATGGGCGACCATTTAGGCCGCCCATAATTATAATTATTGTGTCGCGTTATTTTTTTTCGGTTTTTGCACTTGCAGTTAGCTGTTTCTTTTTCTTCGTTTCAAGTGATTTGATACTTTGGGCGGCAGGCAAATTTTCCGGCATTGTTCCGCCCAATTCTTTAATTGTCTGCCGAACCTTTGCACCTACTTCATAGTGTGTCTGATTGGCCTTTGTTTTACCCTTAATATTTTCTCTTCGCAATTTTTCTTCTGTTTGAGTCGCCCGGAATAAATTTGCGGCCAGCTCCGTGCTTCCCATGTGGTCTAAAATTTTTTGGCTTTTCTTCAATCCTTTTCGGGCATGAATCTCTTGGGCTCCAAGTCCGCCGTATAATCCTTGGTAGCCGTAGTTTTGAAAAATAGCATAATCGGATGGCTGAATAACCCCTGCGTTTTTGGCTGCATCCGCCAGTTGAGAGTTATGTTTGGCCAATTCATTCCGGAGAAACAATCGCTTTTCTTCTTCGTTGGACAAGCGATTGTAATCCTCCATTTGTTGTACCTCTGCTATGCGCGTCTGAATAGCGAAATAGGTTTGTGCTTGCGCTACAATCGTTTTACCGGGATCGGCATTTTGTACGGTCAGGTAACAGGCATAACGCGATAATTTGATGGTGTCAAGAGGGCGTGCCGCCCCGGAACCGATCGGGACCATTTCGGTGATGTCACCGAAATGGTCGGAAATTAGCTGGCCACTATTCTCGCAGGCCTCTTTCGCTTTATTAATTACAGTTATAAAGTTACGGTAATCAGCATAATCGAGGGACTTGGCCAAATCCCTCGACGGCCAGAATTCTATGCCTGCCTCATCTACTCTTTTTATGCTTTCAAAAGTCGCTACCGCCTTTTTCGTAAGTCTTGTTGCCATAAATTTCTATTGATTTACATTGTGACTATTGATTGTAGGTAGCCCGAGAGATACCCGGGGCCTTTTAGGCCGCCCATAATTTATTGCCTGCGTTTTGATGTCGATCACTTATTCATCACACTTTCCCCGATATACACATAAGCGGCCGTCTCCGCAGGTTTTGCCGGATCTACGGGGCTTTTTTTAACGGCAGAGTACCCGCGTACTTCTTCCAATTCGGCTCGTAAATGACGAATTTCTTCGGCTAAGTTTTCGATAACCCTACCTTGCGATTCGACCAGTGCAAAAAGTTTTTCTGTGGTCGTGTCAACGTGGTTTTGGTCGTTGTCTGTTTCCGATTGATTAGGTAAATTATTATTGGGATTATTTGTAGTACATAGCATATTACCCACACCTGTCAATAACCATGTTTGATTTATTTCTGGAAATGAAGAAATAATCTTATTTGCCAATTCGGGGGATATGCGTTTCGTTTTCCCTTTTAATATGTCGTATATGCGTTGAGGTGTGGATAGTCCAATGCGACCAGCCAAAGAGGATGCATTTAATTTGGTGTATTTCAGTATCTTGCCCATTATGTTTGCACCATCCATATTTTCCTGTATTATTTTGTCTAAAGGAGTTTTCTTTATTTCAAGAGTTGTTTTTGCCTTTGCACTTCAACATTGTCAAGTAAACGAATATACGAATAAAAAGGATATCATGATATTGGCCGTGCCGGATTGATTTAGTTCACTGTCGACACCCAGACGATTGTAGTGTCGATATGATAGGAGCGTACAAGTTGATACACCGGGCAGCACATTATTCCGTCGTTTCGGGAAGACGACAAAAAAAGCAACCGCATTGCGCGGTTGCCTTTTTGTGTTCGGGTCAGCCCTGCGGGCTGCCGGTGTCCGGTGAATAATTACTTCGCGATGGGCGGTGCGATGTACCAGTTGATGAACGATACGCCGCCTGCCGCGGATTCGGCTTTGGTTCCGAGTACGCACTTGCCGTCGGGCGAGATGTAGTTGATGTAACCGGCGGGAATGATGACGCCGTAGTTGTCGAATACCCACTCCTGCGTGCTGCCCAGATCGGTGCCCGTGTTCAGGTCGTATACCACTCCGGAAGAGACGCCCAGTGTGCCCAGTCCGATGAAGGCGATGCCGTCGTCGGTGACGTGTACGCCTACCGATTCGCCGTAATCCTCTACGATGGTGGTCGTTTCGGTTTCGGTATTGTAGAAAGCGGCCGTCTGGGTGGTGATGACGGAGTACCTGTCCTCGGAGGGAGTTTCGGTGCGGTAGGAGCTGGCGATCCATTTGCCGTTGGGGCTGATTTTGGTGAGCTGTGCCTGGCAGATCAGACCGTTGGCCAGGTGGGTACGATATTCCGAATCGTCGCTGCCCATCTTCATGGTTTCTTCCCATACCTCCCGCACGTCGTGTCCTACCCATTTGGGTTGTTCGGTTGCGGTGCCCTTGTTGATCCAGTAGAGCATGCCGAAATCCCAATTTTCCCACGAGGTGCCGTAGATGATTTCGCCATTGGCGGAGATGCCGCGGGCCATGCCGCCGTACCAGGGCGTTTCGTCGCGGAAGTTGAGTTCGGGCCAGGGAAGCTCGCAGGGAACGCCGTCGATCCAGAGCAGCGGTTTGCATGGAGCGGGGTCGACCTGTACCTTGCCCTTCATGGCGTAGCCTACCCAGTATTTGCCGTCGGCGGAGGTGCCCTGAATCTCGGGTTTGCCTGTGAAGCCGGCTGGGGCCTCCGGAATGAAGAGCGTACCGGTGAGGTCGACGGCTATCTGGCCGCCGTTCTGGCCGTCGTTGATGAACAGCAGGCCCTGGTCGGTGATGGCCATTGTCTGGTGCAGGTAGTGGAGCGATTCGGGATAGGGTCCGAATTCATGCCATTCGCCCGTTTCCATATCCACGATGGTCGGATGGTAGAGGAAGGAGTCGTTGGCTGCGATGGATGCGGTGAAACCGCCGGCGTATTTGCCGCTGGGCGACATGACGGCACCCATCTGGAACCGATCCAGCTTGCGGAAGCGTGCGAACTTGTTGTCCGGTGCGAGCTGGTTGATTTGGATCTGGTGCGAAGCCTTGCCGGCCTCGATGGTGATGACGGTGTTCCTTTCGGCTTCGGAGTCGTTGTCTTCGACGCTGATGGTCAGCGTCCGGTCGTCGATGCGTTCGGCCTTCACCCACGATGCGCCGGCAATGGCCTGCCAGGTGGAGGGAGATGTCTTGACCCTGATGGAAAGCGGTTGGTCGCCTTCACCGAGGAACGAGCAGGATTACCTGGCTCAGATTGATGTACTCTGGCTCTCCTTGACAGCTCGCCAGCAGGGCGATGGCTGCGGAAAGAATCGCCAAGGTCTTTACGGAAAAGAATCTTTTCATAGTTTAATAGTTGTTTGACAGGTTATGTGTACTGCGGCGGGCCAAAAAGCTGCCTCAGTAGAATTGCTGGATAAAGCTAATGATAAAATGAATATGCAAATTGGGGGTGTTAAATGGATTGCATATTTATTTTTTTTGGATATTTTCATGACGCACCGCCATGTTTTATGGCGACATTGTTCTTTAATCGCTCCCCTGCCTGCGGCATTCTGTTGTTATTTTATCAAAATCGGGTGTCCGGCCGTTGTCGGCGCTCGTTCGGGAGAGGAGTGGCGGGGGCCGGCGGGCGGGCGTACTTTCCTCGCATTGTCTGTCGGGGCCGATGGGGAAGGAGCGGGTTGTTTCTACGATCGGGAGTGTCCCGTTGCAGGATGTCGGGCGTTTTTTCTGTTACCCTCCCGTCCCGTTCGGCGTATCGTACCTTTATTGGGCTGTGCAGGAAAATGCGTACCGATGGTGCGTTCGTTATAAAAAGCGATTCGTCGCTTTCGGTCGGTCGCCCACTGCCGAGAGGGGGAAAACATACAGGGCCGCCCTGTAAGGAGCGGCCCTGAATAGAGAAGAGTCGGTGCGTGGGTTACTTCAACGCGGCGTGTGCTGCTGCCAGCCATGCGATGGGCACGCGGAACGGCGAGCAGGATACGTAGTTCAGACCGGCGAAGTGGCAGAATTCCACCGAAGCGGGATCGCCGCCGTGTTCGCCGCAGATACCGCACTTGAGCTGCGGTTTCACGTTGCGGCCCTTGAATACGCCCTCCTTGACCAGCTGGCCCACGCCGTTCTGGTCGAGGGTCTGGAACGGGTCGGCCTTGATGAGCCCTTTGTCGAGGTAGATGGGCAGGAACTTGCCGATGTCGTCGCGCGAGAAGCCGAGCGTCATCTGCGTGAGGTCGTTCGTTCCGAAGGAGAAGAAGTCCGCTACTTCGGCGATCTGGTTGGCGGTTACGGCGGCACGGGGGATCTCGATCATCGTGCCGACCATGTAGGCGATCTTGTCGTTGCGTTCGGCGAAGACCTCTGCGGCAACGTGCTCGATGATGTCTTTCTGGTAGCGCAGCTCCTTATGGTTGCCCACGAGCGGTACCATGATCTCCACCTTGACCGGAATTCCGCGTTTCTCGACGTTCATCGCAGCCTCGATGATGGCGCGTGCCTGCATCTCGGTGATCTCCGGATAGGTATTGCCCAAGCGGCAACCGCGGTGGCCGAGCATGGGGTTCACTTCATGGAGCGAGTCGACGCGTGCCTTGATCTTTTCGTAGCTGACGTTCATCTCGGCAGCCATTTCGCGCTGGCCCTTTTCGTCCTGCGGCACGAACTCGTGCAAGGGCGGGTCGAGCAGACGGACGGTCACGGGATAGCCGTTCATCACTTCGAAGAGCGCTTCGAAGTCGCCGCGCTGCATGGGCAGCAGTTTGGCGAGGGCTGCGCGACGGCCCGCTTCGTCGTCCGAGAGAATCATCTCGCGCATCGCCTTGATACGGGTGCTCTCGAAGAACATGTGCTCGGTGCGGCAGAGGCCGATGCCTTCGGCACCGAACGAGAAGGCCGTGCTCGCGTCGCCGGGGGTGTCGGCATTGGCACGCACGCGCATCACCGAATACTTCTTGGCCAGGCCGAGCAGTTTGGAGAAGTCGTCGTTCAGCTCGGCGGCCTTGGTGTCTACCTCGCCGAGGTATACTTCGCCCGTGGAGCCGTTGAGGGAGATCCAGTCGCCCTCCTTGATGACGGTGTCGCCTATCTTGATGGTCCGGGCCTTGTAGTCGATGTTGAGTTCGCCGGCACCCGATACGCAGCACTTGCCCATGCCGCGTGCTACCACGGCCGCGTGCGAGGTCATACCGCCGCGTGCGGTCAGGATACCTTCGGCCGCGTTCATGCCGCTCAGGTCCTCGGGCGAGGTTTCGATGCGCACCAGAATCACGTGTTTGCCGTCACGGTTCCATTTGGCGGCCTCCTCTGCGAAGAAGACCACCTGACCGGTCGCTGCGCCGGGCGATGCGGGAAGCCCCTTGGTGAGTACCTTGGCGTTTTTCATCGCCGAGGCGTCGAATACCGGGTGGAGCAGTTCGTCGAGCTTGGCCGGTTCGCAACGGAGAACGGCCGTCTTCTCGTCGATGAGTCCTTCGGCGAGCATGTCCATCGCGATCTTCAGCATGGCGGCGCCGGTGCGCTTGCCGTTGCGCGTCTGGAGCATCCACAGCTTGCCGTCCTGTATGGTGAATTCGAGGTCCTGCATGTCGGTGAAATAGCGCTCCAGGTGCTCCTGTATGTCGAACAGTTCCTTGTAGGCGGCAGGCATCACCTCTTCCAGTGAGGGGTACTTGGCTTTGCGCTCCTCTTCGCTCACACCCTGTGCGGTCGCCCAGCGGCGCGAGCCTTCGAGGGTGATCTGCTGCGGGGTGCGGATGCCGGCTACCACGTCCTCGCCCTGTGCGTTGACCAGGTATTCGCCGTTGAAGATGTTCTCGCCGGTGGCGGCGTCGCGCGTGAAGGCTACGCCCGTGGCCGAGCGGTCGCCCATGTTGCCGAAGACCATCGCCTGTACGTTGACGGCGGTGCCCCATTCGGCCGGTATGTTGTTGAGTTTACGGTAGAGGATGGCGCGTTCGTTCATCCAGCTCTGGAATACGGCCATGATGGCGCCCCAAAGCTGTTCCCACGGATCGGTGGGGAAGTCGGCTCCCGTACGCTCCTTCACGGCCGCCTTGAACTTCACGACCAGTTCGCGCAGGTCGTCGGTGGAGAGCTCCGTGTCGAGTTTGACGCCGCGCTCCTTCTTCATTTCGTCGATGATGACCTCGAACGGATCTTCGTCCTCTTTGCTCTGAGGCTTCATGCCCAGTACCACGTCGCCGTACATCTGTACGAAGCGGCGGTAGGAGTCCCATGCGAAACGGTCGTTGCCCGTACGTTTGGCAAGGGCCTCTACGGCGGTGTCGTTCAGACCGAGGTTGAGGATGGTGTCCATCATACCCGGCATCGAGGCGCGTGCGCCCGAACGGACCGATACCAGCAGCGGAGTGGTGTCGCTGCCGAAGGTCATGCCCGTCTGCCGTTCTATGCCTTCGATCGCCTTTTCCACTTCGGGACGGATGGTCTCCACCACCGCGTCGCGGCCTTTTTCGTAGTATTCGGTACATACTTCGGTGGTGATCGTAAAGCCCGGAGGAACAGGGATTCCCACGAGGTTCATCTCTGCCAGGTTGGCGCCTTTGCCGCCGAGCAGCTCACGCATCTTGCCGTTACCTTCGGCCTGCTTGTTGCCGAACGTGTAGACTCTCTTGACTGTTGACATAGGATTTCAGTTATTTTATCTGTTTATAACTTGTAGTGACCTTCCATGGCGTCTGTCGTTGCCGGTTTCGCTCCTTTTCCGAAACGGATACGGGGCGTCTAAGAGAACGCGAAGATAATGGATTTTTAACCCGTCTGCAAAAATTACCTGCTTAAAATAACATATACCGGCAGATGGTCGCTGTATCCTCCCAGGTAGCGGTTGCCGGAGAATGTGCGGAAGGGGTAGCCGCGTCGCGTCCGGTGGGAAACCTCGCCGTCGTGGCCGGTCAGCAGGTAGTCGCGGACGAAGATGCCCGCCTGCCGCAGGTGCAGGCCGTCGCCCTCGGCCGGCGGAGCCGATACCAGCAGGTTGTCGTACAGCAGCCACTCCCCCTCCCAGCAGTAGGAGCCGAAACCGTTGCGGGCATGCTCCCACAGGGCGTTGCGGAGTCGTCCGCCGGCCAGGTGTCCGTCCCGTTCGGGGCCGAAGGCCCGCCGGAAGGGTTCCTCGTCCAGTTCGCCGTTGAAGTCGCCCAGGACCAGCAGCCGGCTGCATTTCGCCCGGACCAGGAGCGAGTCGGCCACCTCGGCGAGCCGTGCGGCGGCCCGGATGCGGTACTTCCGGTCGTTGAACTTCGAGGGGAGGTGGCAGACGAGCAGCCCCGTCGGGTAGCCTATCAGCTCGCCCTGCACGTAGAGGAATTCGCGGGAGGTGCCCGAGGCGATCCGGCTTATCTCGCCGGGGAAGAACTTGTCGCCCTTGTAGAGCAGGGCGAGGCTGATGCCGCGCCGGTCGGAGGTGGACCGGTAGATGAAGCTGTAGTCGTCGTGCAGGGTTTCCGCCAGGTCGCGAACGGCCCTTTCGCTCTCCACCTCGGCGAGCGCTACCACGTCGAATCCGGCATCGTCTATCGTCCGGGCGATGCGGTCGAGCTTCGTCCGGTAGCGTTCGGTATCCCAGCCGTAACGTCCCGAGGGGGTGAAGTCGCCGTCGGCGTGGAGCGGACTGGCGATGGTGTCGAACAGGTTTTCGACGTTGTAGAAGGCCACCGACACCTGCCGGTGCTGCGCTGCGGCCGGCGGGAGGGCCAGAAGCGTGCCGAGCAGCACCAAAGACAGTAGGCGGAGCGGTCGGGCGGTTGCCGGCCGCGGCATGGAGGAGTTGCCGGAAGATCCGCCGGGGAGCGGTTTTTTCTCGTATCGCATGTTTCGGAGTTTCATCCTTGTAAATATAAGGCATTCCTTCGGAATGGCCTGCGGAAGGCGTGCGGCGGAACGGAAAAAATGCGGCGGTTCCGGTTCGGGGTCCGCCCGTTCGGGACGGAGCCTTCGCGGCGGACGGGATTTCCGGCGGCGGGGAATCGGTCGGCGAAGGCGGAATATCCCGGATTATGTCGTAATTTTGCAGACCTATGGAGAACGGCAAGATAAAGGTGGTGGTGGGGCTCTCCGGCGGCGTGGATTCGTCGGTGGCGGCCTATCTGCTGAAGGAGCAGGGATATGACGTGGTGGGACTCTTCATGCGCAACTGGCACGATACCACGGGGACGCTCGAGGGCGACTGTCCCTGGTACGACGACCAGGTGTTTGCCGAGCTGGTGGCCAAAAGGCTCGACATTCCCTTTCATTTCGTGGACCTGAGCGAACAGTACCGTGCGCGGGTGGTGGACTACATGTTCGCTGAGTACGGTCGCGGGCGTACGCCCAATCCGGACGTGCTCTGCAACAGGGAGATCAAGTTCGACGCCTTTCTGGAGGAGGCGCTGAAGCTGGGGGCCGACTATGTGGCGACGGGGCACTACTGCCGCCGCCGCGACGAGACGGTCGGCGGAGAGGTGTACCATCGTCTGCTGGCGGGGGCCGACCCCAACAAGGACCAGAGCTATTTTCTGTGCCAGCTCTCCCAGCAGCAGCTTTCGCGGGCCATGTTTCCCATCGGCGACATGCTCAAACCTCAGGTGCGCCGCATCGCCGCCGAGCAGAAGCTCGCCACGGCGAAACGCAAGGATTCGCAGGGCATCTGTTTCGTGGGTAAGGTGGACCTGCCCGTTTTCCTGCAACAGCAACTCGCTCCGCAGCGAGGCGACATCGTGGAGATAGCGGCCGACTGGGCCGGCTATGCGGAGGCCGCCGCCCGGACCGGGATCGCGGAGATGGCGCTGCCGTACCGCTATACGCCCGGCGACGGGGTGAAGGCGGGCGAACACAACGGTGCGCACTACTATACCGTCGGCCAGCGCAAAGGTCTGGGGGTGAGCGGCCGGGCCGAACCGCTCTTCATCATTGCGACCGATACGGCCACCAATACCGTGTATGTGGGGCAGGGACAGGCGCATCCCGGGCTCTACCGGCGTGCCTTGCGGATACTTCCCGGCGAGGTCCACTGGGTGAGCCCCGACCGGCAGCTCGCCGTAGGGGAGCAGGCTCCCTTCTCGTTCAGGATACGTTATCGGCAGCCGTTGCAGAGCGGAGTGCTGCACATCCTCGCCGACGGAGCCTACGTCGTTTTCGATACGCCGCAGCGCGGCATCACGCCAGGTCAGTTCGCTGCATGGTATGCCGGGGAGGAGCTGGTGGGGTCGGGCGTCATCGCCGGGTAGCGGACCTCAGCCGGTTGCCGTGTAGGGGCGGGAGAAGATAAACGCACAGGGGCGGATGAAATTTCATCCGCCCCTGTGCGTTCCGCATGGAGGGTGCTCTCCGTTGCGGAGAGTTTACGCTCCGACGGGCACTCCCTCGTTCCCTTGTTCCGGAGAGTCCGCGTCGGCAGCCGGAAGGTCGGAGCCGAAGAGCCAGTCGAAGAGAAGCTGTATCCGTGCGGCGTGTTCGATGCGCCCGTAGTCCTCCGCAATCCGGTGCAGTTCGGCCAGTGCCGTAAGCTTGTCGGCGAACTGATCTTCGATGAGGTATTGCCGGTTGTCAGGGAAGGAGAGGAAGTAGTCGACGTACTCTTCGAGGTTGCCGGCGTAGCTCTCCAGCAAGGCGTCGCCCTTCTCCGTGGCCCCCGCCTCGTAGTAGGCGCGGATGTAGGGAAGATACTGATAGGTGTATCGGAATTGGCTTACCGGTATCTGTTCCATGCCGTAGTCGAGTACCTCGACGGCCTTCTCCTTTTCGCCGCTGCGGGCGAGCATCGCCCCCAACCTCGCGAAAGCGATGCGGATGTTGGTCGAGTTGAAGGTGTAGTCGACGAAGGAGTCCACGTAGACGCGCGGGTCGGCGACGTTGCCGTAGCGGTAGACCTCCATCAGGTTATGGTAGAGCACGTCGGGGTCGATGCGTCCCGCGTTCCAGAGATCCGTGTAGGGTGTCCGGATGGGGACGAGCCGGTAGGCGTAGCCGTCGAACTGCAGGTAGTCCTGCAGGCCGAGGGAGCTCAGCAGCGAAGGGGAGACGAAGTAGAGCGGGCGCTCCCAGTCGAAGTTGGCGAGCAGGTCGAGCAGCATCAGCTCCGATTTGCGCAGCGAGGAGTTCTTCAGGGTGATGGGGATCGTGTCGACCATCAGGTGTGCGTCCTCGGGCTTCACGATGCCGCTTTTCACCGCATTCTCCTTGTTTACGGGGAGCAGGAGGGTTTTGGCGGGGATATAGTCCACGGCGGTCTTCTCGTCGAGGCGTAGACGGCTGATGGGGGCGTCGCTGCGGACGAAGTCGATGACCTGCCGGAGGGGTTTGGGCTCCTCGAACACCTCTTCCACGTAGATGAAGTCGTTTTCCGACATCGCGTACTTGTGCTGCGGCAGGGAGAAGGGCACCGGGGCCGATTCGTTGCTGCGGTATTTCATCTCGTCGATGTACCAACTGCCGTCGAGGTAGCTCGTGTTCATGATGCGCACGTCGGGCCTTACCCCTTCCACCTCCTGGTTGTACCACAGGGGGAAGGTGTCGTTGTCGCCGAAATTCATGATGATGGAGTTCGGCAGGCAGGTCATCAGGTAGTTGTAGCCGATGTCGCGGGCCACGTAGCGATGACTGCGGTCGTGGTCGTCCCAGTTCTGGGCGGCCAGCAGCACCGGTACGCAGCAGCAGACCGCGGTGGCTATCGCGGCGGTCGCCACGTCGTCCTTCCGGGTGAGCTTCTCCAGCCAATCCCGGACGCATAGCACGCCCAGCCCGATCCAGATGGAGAAGGCATAGAACGAACCGGCATAGATGTAGTCCCTTTCGCGCGGCTCGGAGGGGGTCTGGTTGAAGTAGAAGACCAGTGCGATGCCCATCATGAGGAAGAGCCACATCACTACGGTGAAGTTCTTCGGGTCGCGGTTGAGCTGGTAGATCAGGCCGATGATGCCCAGGATGAAGGGCAGGAAGTAGTATTTGTTGCGTCCCTTGTTAGCGGCCATCTCCGAGGGCAGATCCTTCTGCGGGCCGAGGTAGAGCCGGTCGATCGGAGCGATGCCGGAGAGCCACTGTCCGTCGGTGATCTCCCCGTAGGACTGGGTGTCGCTCTGCCGCCCCACGAAGTTCCACAGGAAGTAGCGCCAGTACATGAAGTTCAACTGGTAGCTGAAGAAGTAGCGCAGGTTCTGGCCGCAGGTGGGGAGCTCGAAGCGTTCGCCCCTGTAGAAGACCGTCTTTCCCTTGTCGACCCGGCCCCACTCCTTGTAGCCTGCGACGTGGGCGGGGTTGGTGGACCACATGCGGGGAAAGAGCGTAACGAACTCGGCGGGGTAGGTGTAGTCCGTCACGGTTTCGCTTGCGCGGTACTTCCCTTCCGTATCGAGATAATATTTTGTCGTATAGTTCATGTCCTCGATGGGCGCGGGATACTGCGCTCCCGTCAGCAGCGGCTTGGTGCCGTACTGGTCGCGGTTGAGGAAGTAGAGCAGGGCGTAGGCGTTGTCGGGGTCGTTGCTGTTCATCGGCGGGTTGGCCGAGGCGCGGATCACCACCGAGGCATAGCTGCTGTAGCCCACCAGGATCACCGCGAGGCAGAGCAACACGGTGTTCCACACCGCCAGTCCTTTGCGGTAGGTGAGGTAGATGCCGCCGGCGAGCAGGGCGATGAGCAGCAGGACGAACGTCAGCAGGCCGCTGTTGACCGGCAGCCCGAGTCCGTTGACGAACCAGCGGTCCACCACGGCCCCGGCCGCTACGGTGTAGGGTATGACGATGTTGTTGATGAAGAGCAGGATGGCGGCGGCCAGCAGCGTGACTTTCACCACACCCCATGCGGTCACCTTCGGGGTCTTCTTGAAGTAGTAGATGAAGACGATGGCCGGAATGGCCAGCAGGTTGAGCAGGTGTACGCCGATGGAGAGCCCCATGAGGTAGGCGATGAGCACGAGCCAGCGGTTGGCGTGCGGTTCGTCGGCCTCCTCCTCCCATTTGAGAATGGCCCATACGACCACGGCCGTGAAGAGCGACGAAAGGGCGTAGACTTCGCCTTCGATCGCCGAGAACCAGAAGGTGTCGGTGAAGGCGTAGGCGAGCGCTCCCACCAAGCCTGCGCCCAGCACGGCCCATGTGCGGGCCGGCGTGAGCTCCTGGCCGCGGACGGCGGTTATCCTCCGTCCCAGATGCGTGATGCTCCAGAAAAGGAAGAGGATGGTGAATGCGCTGGCCAGCGACGACATGGTGTTCACCATGAGTGCGGCGTATTGGGCGCCGGGGGCGAAGAGGGTGAAGAAGCGCGAGATCATCATGAAGAGCGGTGCGCCGGGGGGGTGTCCCACCGCCATCTTATAGGAAGTCGCAATGAATTCGGCGCAGTCCCACAGGCTGGCGGTGGGTTCCATGGTGAGCAGGTAGACGAGGGCTGCGATGGCGAATACGGCCCAACCCGTTATCCTGTCGTACTTTTTGAAATGGTTCATCGTATTGTCCTGGGTATTTTCAATCGTTAGAACGGGGAAAGTGCGAAAAACGGATTCCCCGCTCCGCAAAAGTAAAAAAATAAAGGGGGCTGCGTGCAAATCTTCCGGACTTATCGGTTAAAGTTGCTATTTTTACCGGCGAAACGACGGGGTGCCGAGCGCGTGTGAACGGGTTTGCGCCGCCGTTGCGGGCTGTGCCGTGCGACCCCCGGAGAGGGCTCCGGCGACCGGGTGCGGCGAATGAAAAAGCGATACGAAGTATGAAGTCAAAGCTGATGCTCCATAACACCCTTACCAGGCGCAAGGAGGAGTTCCAACCTGTCAATCCGCCCCATGTGGGCATCTATGTCTGCGGGCCCACGGTCTACGGCGATCCGCATCTGGGTCATGCGCGTCCGGCCGTCACGTTCGACCTGCTCTTCCGTTACCTCCGCTCGCTCGGCTACAAAGTGCGTTATGTGCGCAACATCACCGATGTGGGGCATCTGGAGAACGACGCCGACGAAGGGGAAGACAAGATCACGAAGAAGGCGCGGCTCGAGAAGCTGGAGCCGATGGAGATCGCTCATTATTATACGGAGCGTTACCACGATGCGATGCGTGCCTTGGGGGTGCTCTCGCCCTCCATCGAACCGCTCGCTTCGGGGCACATCATCGAACAGATCGCCTACGTGCAGCGCATCCTCGACCGAGGCTATGCCTACGTCAGCAACGGCTCGGTCTATTTCGATGTGGAGCGTTACAACCGCGACCACGACTACGGCATCCTTTCGGGGCGCCGTCTGGACGACATGCTCAGCGGTACGCGCGACCTCGACGGTCAGAGCGACAAGCGCTCTCCGGCCGATTTCGCCCTCTGGAAAAAGGCGGCACCGGAGCACATCATGCGCTGGCCTTCGCCCTGGAGCGACGGTTTCCCCGGCTGGCACATGGAGTGTTCGGCCATGAGCACCAAATACCTCGGCGATACGTTCGACATTCACGGCGGCGGGATGGATCTGATGTTCCCCCACCACGAATGCGAACTGGCGCAGAACACGGCTGCCGAAGGCCACGGCGCCGCGAAATATTGGGTACACAACAACATGATCACCATCAACGGGCAGAAGATGGGCAAGTCGCTGGGCAACTTCATCACCCTCGAAGAGCTCTTTACGGGGAACCATGCGTTGCTCGCACAGGCCTATTCGCCGATGACCATCCGCTTCTTCATCCTGCAGGCGCATTACCGTTCCACGCTCGATTTCTCGAACGAGGCGTTGCAGGCCGCCGAGAAGGGGCTGGACCGTTTGATGAAGGCGGTCGAGACGCTCGGCAAGCTTACGCCTTCGGAGCGTTCCACCGTGGAGGTGGAGGAGTTACGGACGCGTTGCGAGGAGGCGATGAACGACGACCTCAACTCTCCCCTGGTGATTGCCGCGCTGTTCGACTGGGTGCGTATCATCAACCAGATCTACGAAAAGCAGCAGACCATTTCGGAGGAGGACCTGCGGCAGCTGCGCAGCCTGGTGGGAACCGTCGTGTTCGACATACTCGGTCTGCGCGACGAGAAGGCGACCGGTAGCGATAACCTGGTGGCGCCGCTGGTCGAGACCCTGCTGGCCGTGCGTGCCGAGGCGAAAGCGGCCAAGGATTGGGCTACCTCCGACCGCATCCGCGACCGGCTGACCGAAATAGGTATCCGGGTCAAGGATCGCAAGGACGGTTGCGACTGGGAGATCGAGTAACGGGTCCGGGCGGACGATACGACAAGGGCGGGAAGTCGAAACTTCCCGCCCTTGTCGTATGCAGGGGGCGTCAGATGACTTTTATCCGGTCGGGATGGCGGCGCATTTTGCGTAGCTGGGTCGTCAGCAGGATGCCTGCCAGCAGGGCGGAGAGGCCGTCGGCGATGGGCATGCTCATCCACACGCCCATGGTCCCGTAGAGGTCGGGCAGCAGGGCCAGCAGCGGTACGAGAAAGAGCAACTGCCGCGTGAGGGAGAGCAGGATGGCCTTCTGCGGTTTGCCGATGTATTGGAAGAAACCGGAAGATACGATCTGGAAGCCGACGATGGGGAAGGCGAGGACCGATATTCTCAGTCCCATTTCGGCGACGTTCAGCAGGGTGGGGTCGTCGGTGAAGAGTCCGGCGACCAGTTGCGGGAAAAAGTGGCCGAGAATGAAGCCCAGCGTGGTCACCCCGACGGCGCAGGCGATGTTCAGCTTCAGGGTGCGGATCACCCGGTCGAACTGACGGGCGCCGTAGTTGTAGCCCACGATGGGTTGCATGCCCTGGTTGAGTCCGTTCACGATCATCACGAAGAGCATCAGCACCCGGTTGACGATGCCGTAGGCCCCGATGGAGATGTCGCCTCCGGTCCTCTTGAGGGCGTTGTTGATGAAGATGACCACGATGCTCGCGCATACGTTGAGCAGGAAGGGGGCCAGACCGATGGAGAGCACTTTCCGCACGATGGTGCCGATGAGGCGGAAGGTGCCGCGCTTGAGGTAGAGGAAATGTTTCCGGTTGAGGAAGTGGACGAATTCGAGCCCCAGCGCCACGCACTGTCCGCTGATGGTGGCGATGGCCGAGCCGCGGACGCCCCAGCCGAAACCGAAGATGAAGATGGGGTTGAGGCAGACGATGATGAGGACGGCGGTCAGCATGATGCCCATCGCCTTTTTCGGGTATCCCGAGGCACGCAGGATCTCGTTCATGCCCATGAAGAGGTGGGTGATGACGTTGCCGCCGAGGATGATGCGCATGAAGTCGCGGGCATAGGGGATGGTCTGGTCGCTCGCCCCGAAGAAGTAGAGGATGTCGTCGAGGAAGATGAGCCCCAGGGTGGTGAAGGTGAGACCGATCATCACGTTCAGCATGACGGCGTTGCTCAGGATAAGGAATGCCCGCTGTTTGTTGCCCTGGCCCAGACGGATCGATATGAGCGAGGAGGCACCCACGCCCACCAGCGATCCGAAGGCCGCCATGAGGTTCATCAGCGGCATGGCGATGGCGAGGCCGCTGATGGCCATTGCACCGACGCCGTGGCCGATGAAGATGCTGTCGATGATGTTGTAGAGCGATGCCGAGGACATCGCGATGATAGCCGGCAGGGCGTATCGTCTGAGCAGTCTGCCTACGGGTTCGGTACCCAGCAGTTCGGGGTTGTTCTTCGTTAATGTCATAGGTGCTTTTGGCCGGAAAGGGGAATTGAGAGGATACGGGTGTACGGTACCCGATCGTGGGGTGGAAGTCCCGTCCCTAAGGCGGTGCAAAGGTACGGAATATCTCCGAATATCCCGTGCGGGATGTTTTTTTCGATGGCGCGTTGGCCGGTGTCGCTTTCACGGGACGAAAGGTGAAACGCCGCATCGCCATGCACCGGCGGTTCGCTGTTCCGTATGGTGCGGATCGGTCGGAGGGCATGGAAGGGGACTGTGCGGGAGAGGAAAGGGGAGCTCTTGTCGTCGGATGTCGCGGGTTCCGGGACTTCGGAAACCGTCGGGTTTGTCGCAAGGGAGCAGCCGGTGTCCGGAACGCGCTCCGGGGACCGGGCGGCAATGCGGTGCCGGTCGGGGCAGCGATCGTCGCATGGCGCCGCATCGCTGTGTCGGTCGGGCTTCGGATTTCCGGCCGGGAGAGGAGAGGGGCGGTCTTGTCGACCCGTTTCGGTGCGGGTTGTTGCGCTGTCGGTCTGTTTTCGCGGGGCGGTTCGGGGTGGTATGGGGGAGTTTTCTCCGGGCGAAAAGGATGTGGGGGCGGGCGTTCCGGGGATTCTTTCGCACCGGCGGCTCGTCTCCGGTGCGGGGTGCAAACACGAGGCTCCCGGCGGAAATTTCCGCCGGGAGCCTCGTGTCGGGTACATCGGTCCCGTGTTCCTATTTTTCGAGGGCGATCTCCAGCACCTGTTCGTTCGTGCGGACGAAGTGGAATTTCAGCCCCTTGATGTAGTCTTCCTGAATCTCTGCGATGTCCTTCTCGTTGTCTTCGCTGAGGATGATCTCTTCGATACCGGCACGTTTGGCGGCGAGAATCTTCTCCTTGATACCGCCCACGGGCAGTACCCGTCCGCGGAGCGTCGTTTCGCCCGTCATGGCGATGCGGTCTTTCACCTTTCGTCCCGTGAAGGTCGACACCAGCGAGGTCATCATGGTGATGCCGGCGCTCGGACCGTCTTTCGGAATGGCTCCTTCGGGCACGTGGATGTTGATGTCGAAGTTCTCGAACTTCTCCCGGTCGATGCCGAGTTCGGCATAGTGGGCCTTCGTCCATTCGAGGGCGATCGTCGCCGACTCCTTCATCACGTCGCCGAGGTTGCCCGTGAGGCTCAACTTGCCTTTGCCGGGGCTGAGGATCGATTCGATGTAGAGGATGTCGCCGCCGACCTCGGTCCATGCCAGGCCGGTGACTACGCCCGTGATGCCGCTCACTTCGTACTTCTCGTTGCGGAATTTGGGCATGCCGAGTATCTTTTCCAGCTCCCCGGCCGCTATTTCGGGCGTATAGGTCTGTTCGAATCCGATCTCCTTGGCCCGGTGACGGGCTATCTTGGCGAGCATCTTGTCCAGTCCGCGCACACCCGCCTCACGGGTGTAGTCGGAGATGATCCGCTCCATCACCTCGCGCGATATGAGCAGGCTCTCCTCCGGTATGCCGTGTGCCTCGCGCTCCTTGGGGAGCAGGTGGCGCAGACCGATCTCGATCTTCTCTTCGAGCAGGTAGCCGGGGATGTTGATCATCTCCATGCGGTCGCGCAGGGCCGGGTGTACGTTCTGTATGTTGTTGGCCGTGGCGATGAAGAGCGTTTTGGAGAGGTCGTATTCCGTGTCGAGGTAGTTGTCGTGGAACGTGGTGTTCTGTTCCGGGTCGAGCACCTCCAGCAACGCCGACGACGGGTCGCCGTGGTTGCCCACGCCGATCTTGTCCACCTCGTCGAGGATGATGACCGGGTTGGAGGAGCCGCACCGTTTGATGGTCTGGATGATCCGCCCCGGCATCGCGCCGATGTAGGTGCGCCGATGGCCGCGGATCTCCGATTCGTCGTGCAGACCGCCCAGCGAGATGCGTCCGAATTTGCGGCCCAGCGCCTCGGCGACCGATTTGCCGAGCGACGTCTTCCCCACTCCGGGAGGGCCGTAGAGGCAGATGATCGGCGATTTGAGGTCGCCTTTGAGCTTGATGACGGCCAGGTGTTCCAGCAGTCGTTCCTTGACCTCGTCCAGGCCGAAATGGTCGTTGTCGAGCCTTTCGCGGGCGTGCTTGAGGTCGAGGTTGTCCTGCGTGCATTCGCCCCAGGGAAGCTCCAGCATGAGCTCCAGGTAGTTCATCTGCACCGAGTACTCCGCCACGGCGGGGTTCAGCCGTTCGAGCTTGTTGAGCTCCTTGTTGAACAGCTCGCCGACCTCCTCGCTCCACTTCTTGGTTTTGGCCTCCTCGCGCATGCGGGCGATCTCGGCTTCGTCGTCGTTGCCGCCCAGCTCCTCCTGGATGGTGCGTATCTGCTGCTGGAGGTAGTACTCCTTCTGCTGCTGGTCTATGTCCTGTTTGACCTTGCTCTGGATCTTGTTCTTGAGCTCCACGAGCTGCTGTTCGCGCACGAGAATCTCCAGCAGGCGACGGGCGCGGGCCAGCAGCCCCGGCGCTTCGAGCAACCGTTGCCGGTCGGCATCCTCGAAATCGAGGTTGGAGCAGATGAAATTGATGATGCCCCGCTTGCTGTCGATGTTCTTGATGGCGAACGAAGCCTCCTTGGGAATGTTGGGCGAAACGCTGATGATGTTCAGCGCCACGTCCTTGATGGATTCCACGAGCGCTTCGAACTCGACGTTGCCGGCCGAAGGGGTCGAATCCTTCAGCGGCGTGACCGTGGCGGTGAAGTAGGGTTCGGAGGCGAGGTATTCGTTGATCTCGATCTTTTCCAGACCGTGCAGGATAACGGTCAGGTTGCCGTTGGGCATGTCCAGCGTTTTCAGGATTCGGGCGGCCGTACCGATGCGGTACATGTCGTCCGGAGCGGGCTGTTCTACGTCGGACTCCTTCTGGAGCACCGCACCCAGGATTCCCGTGCCGGCCTCCACGTCGCGGATCAGCTTCATGGATTTCTCCCGGCCTACCGTGATGGGGGTGATGGAGCCGGGAAACAGTACCGAGCTGCGCAACGAAAGGATGGGCAGCGATGCGGGGATCTGGTAGTTCTCCGAAAGTTCGTCTTCGCT
This sequence comes from uncultured Rikenellaceae bacterium, assembly GCA_910577285.1. Lineage (GTDB taxonomy): Bacteria > Bacteroidota > Bacteroidia > Bacteroidales > Rikenellaceae > Tidjanibacter. The sequence continues at coordinate 122,088 of CAJTLO010000005.1, forward strand.
TTCGGTTACTATCGGGATGACCTGGTTGTGTCCCTCCTGCAGGTCGGAGATGTCCGACAAAATGTCTATTTCTATCTTTTTCTTCTTACTCATTCTTAACGAAATCTTCTTTCGAATTCGGGCACAAAGATAACGAATCCTTTTCCCTAAATGTTATGTGTATCCCGAAAACGATCATTAGTTTATTAACACTTCCGGCGTCCGTCCGAACACCAAAATCATTATCTTTGCAATTCACTCATTTTGCAAACGGAAATATTCGTACACTATGAAGATAGCAGACAAATACATCCCTCAGGAACTCGAAGGCAAGTGGTACGACTACTGGCTCGCGGGCGGGTACTTTCATTCGGAACCTGACAGCAGACCTTCTTATACAATAGTCATACCACCCCCGAACGTCACGGGGATGCTGCACATGGGACACATGCTCAACAACACCCTGCAGGATGTGCTTGTCCGCCGTGCCAGGATGAACGGAATGAACGCCTGCTGGGTACCGGGTACCGACCACGCCTCGATAGCCACCGAGGCCAAGGTGGTGGCCAGACTCCGGGAGCAGGGCATCGAGAAGTCGTCGCTCACGCGCGAGGAGTTCCTGCGCCATGCCTGGCAGTGGAAAGAGGAGCACGGAGGCATTATCCTCAAACAGCTCCGCCGGCTGGGGGCCTCGTGCGACTGGGACCGTACGGCCTTCACCATGGACGAGGTGCGTTCCCGGAGCGTGATCCGCGTCTTCGTGGACCTTTACAACAAGGGGCTGATCTACCGCGGGGTACGGATGGTGAACTGGGACCCCGCCGCCCGGACGGCCCTTTCGGACGAGGAGGTGGTGTTCACCGAAACCCACGGCAAGCTCTACTACCTGCGCTACATGCTGGAGGAGGGCGAGGGGTACCTGACGGTGGCCACGACCCGGCCGGAGACGATACTCGGCGACGTGGCCCTCTGCGTCAACCCCAACGATCCCCGTTACAAGGGCGTGGTAGGGCATGCGGTGCGGGTGCCGATCGTGGGCAGGTCCATTCCCGTGATTGCGGACGATTATGTGGATACGGAGTTCGGAACGGGCGTGCTGAAAGTGACTCCGGCTCACGATGTGAACGACTACGTGATAGGCGAAAAATACAACCTCGAGGTCATCGATATCTTCAATCCGGACGGTACGGTGAACGGCAAGGTGGGCCTTTACGAAGGCATGGACCGTTTTGCGCTGCGCGAACGGATCGAGAAGGATCTGGACGAAGCCGGTCTGCTCGAGAAGACGGAAGCCTATACCAACAATGTCGGTTTCTCGGAGCGTACGCACGTGCCCATCGAACCGAAGCTCTCCATGCAGTGGTTCCTGAAGATGGACAAGCTGGCGGTTCCGGCGCTCGATGCCGTCATGGACGACATCATCCGTTTCGTGCCCTCCAAGTTCCGGAACACCTACCGGCACTGGATGGAGAACATCAAGGACTGGTGCATTTCGCGTCAGCTCTGGTGGGGACACCGCATTCCTGCATGGTATCTTCCCGAGGGGGGATACGTGGTGGCCGAAACGGCGGAGGAGGCGTTGGAGCTTGCCCGCCGCAAGAGCGGCGCCGAGCTGCAGCTCGCCGACCTGCGGCAGGACGACGACGTGCTGGATACGTGGTTCAGCTCGTGGCTGTGGCCCATTGCGCTCTTCGACGGTATCATGAATCCCGGTAATCCGGAGATACGCTACTACTATCCGACCAACGATCTGGTGACGGCACCCGACATCATCTTCTTCTGGGTGGCACGCATGATTATGGCCGGTTACGAATACATGCAGGAGAAGCCTTTCGGAAGTGTCTATTTCACGGGCCTGGTGCGTGATAAGCTGGGGCGCAAGATGAGCAAGTCGCTCGGCAACTCGCCCGATCCGCTCGACCTGATCGACCGTTACGGTGCCGACGGGGTCCGTGTGGCCATGCTGCTCTGCTCGACGGCGGGCAACGACATCATGTTCGACGAAGGGATGTGCGAGCAGGGGCGCAACTTCGGAAACAAGATATGGAACGCTTTCCGGCTGGTAAGTTCGTGGAGCGTGGACGAAGGGGCCAAACAGCCCGAAAGCAGCCGTCTGGCAGTGGAGTGGTTCGCCAACCTGCTCGACAGGAGCCTGGCCGGCATCGAGGCCGATTTTGCGGCATACCGCATCTCCGACGCGTTCATGAAACTTTACCGGCTGTTCTGGGACGAGTTCTCCGGTTGGTATCTGGAGATGGTGAAACCTGCCTACGGTGCCCCCGTGGACGGTACGACCTTCGCACAGACCCGCGGTTTCTTCGACAAGCTGTTGCGCATGCTCCATCCCTTCATGCCTTTCGTGACGGAGGAGTTGTGGCAGCACCTCGCTCCGAGGTCGGAGGGGCAGAGCATTATGGTGAGCGACATGCCGCGTGCGGCCGCATGGGACGACGCCCTGCTGGCTCGTTTCGAATGGGTGAAAGAGTGCGTGACGGCGGTGCGCAACATCCGTCAGCAACAGAATATTCCCAACAAGGAGGCCCTTGCGCTGAAGGTGATCCGCGACGGAAACTACCATGAGGAGTATGATCCGCTGTTGGCGAAGATGGCGAACCTGTCGGGTGTGGAGTGCGTGAGCGAGAAGAATCCGGCAGCACCTTCGTTCATCGTCAAGACCACGGAGTATTTCGTGCCGCTCGACGGCATGGTGGATGTGGAGGCCGAGTTGCGCAAGCTGGCCGACGAGGTGACCTATCTGGAGGGATTCCTCGCTTCGGTGATGAAGAAGCTCTCCAACGAACGCTTCGTGAGCGGGGCCCCGCAGAAGGTGGTGGAGACCGAGTATGCCAAGAAGAACGACGCCGAGGCGAAGATCAAGGCGTTGCGCGAACGCATGGCGGCCCTGAAATAAGAGGGCGGGACGGTGTTCCGTCGGGGTGGGATGCGCCCGCTCCCGGCGCCCGTGTCCGCAGCGGATTGCCTGTTGCCGCAAACGACAGGAAGTGTAATATCATATACGAAACGTATGGAAAGAAGGAAGACGATTGCGCTGGTGGCGCACGACAATATGAAACCCGATCTGGTGGAGTGGGTGGACGGGCACCGCGAATCGCTGCTCTGCCACAGCCTGGTGTGTACGGGAACGACGGGAAAGATGATTTCCAAGGTGTTGATAGGCGAGAAGGGCGACGGCAAGTGCCGGCTCGACGTGCGGTTGCTGAAGTCGGGACCTCTCGGCGGCGACCAGCAGTTGGGCGCCATGATTGCCGAGGGCGGCATCGATGCCCTGATCTTTTTCTGGGACCCGATGGAGGCCCAGCCGCACGACGTGGATGTGAAGGCGTTGCTGCGCCTGGCCACGCTCTATAATGTTCCCACGGCGGTGAATCGTTCCACAGCCGATTTCATGCTCTCTTCGCCGTTGTTTGACGGGGATTACGAACCGATGGTAAAGGATTACCGCAGTTACGTGGAGCGCAGCCTGGACCGGTAGGGATCGGGACGGTATGTCGTCTCGGGGGAGAGGTTTCTTTCCCGGGCGGTTCTATCCCGTTCTGCAATTTGCAGAACGGGATTTTTGCTGGTTGCAAGAGGCGGGAAGAGCCTGGCGGCGAGGGCGGCGGACGGAGGAGCGTGTCGGCTTTGTCGGGAGCGTGTCGGCTTGTTGAAAAGATATAGAGGAAGTGTGCGTATGAGAAACGGGATTCGGAGAGGCGGCGGGGTGGGCGCCGTATGTGCGGCGCTGCTGCTGTGTGCGGCATGCGGCGGAGGAAACGGTGTGCCGTGGTACCTCGACGAACCGCGGTTGCAGGCCGATTATCTGCGGGCCGTGGCGGATGCCGCCCGTCTGGATGCGTCGGAGGTGTGCCGCGACCTGCCCTGTATCACCTCGCCGGGCGAGGATTCCCGCCTGCGGTGGGTCGGGCGCGACGGTTGCGACCGTGTCCTCGTGTGCTGCATGACGGAGAGCGGATACGACGGGGAATGGGTGCCGGAGCGGGTGTTCGCCACCGGAGCGTATGCCTTGTGGGTGGTCCTGCCCTATGAGCTGGAAGAGCGTGTGGGGGCGATGCCGCGCATGACCGATTCGCTGGAATGCCGGATGCGGATGTTGCAGTTGCTCGGCCTTCCGCCTCACAGCCCTTACGACCGGCTCCTCTTTTTCTATGCCGACCGGGCTGCCTTGCTGAGACCTTGTCCGGACCCGGCGGTGGAGAGCTGTCGTACGCCCCATGTGTTTCCGTGCGAGGTCGCAGCCTCTTATCGGGAGTGGTTCGAGGAGCGGATGGCAATCTCTTATGGCGGTGACACCCCGTATCCGTGGACCCGCCTCGGATATACCTACGATTGGCATCGCGATGCGGAGCGGAAGCGTGGATTGGGAGAGTTTCTCGTCCCGGCCGGGACCTCGGTCATCGCCTCCGGCACGGTCACCGTCTGGCGGTGGTGTCGCGGGTTGACGGCGGCCGATGGCGGAATCGGGGGTGGATGCGACCTTCCCCGGCCGGATGGCAGGGGGAGAGTTCCGGTGCGGCCGTAGTTTGCCGGGTGGGATGCCGTCGCAGGAGCGCTTCGCGATGCGAGAGGCGGCGAGAGACGTGGCTGTCCCTCGGCTGCGGGTTTGTTGCCGGGGCCGGTCGGTTTCCGGGAGGTTGCCTGTCGTTTTCGTGTCGGTCGGAATTCCGGTACCTTTCTCCCTGCGGTTTGCGGAACAATAAAAAAGAGGCTGTCCCGTGGGGACAGCCTCTCGTTTTCAGGCGGGTATGGATTAGATGATACCCTGCTCGAGCATAGCCTGGGCAACTTTCATGAAGCCGGCGATGTTCGCACCCTTCACGTAGTTGATGTAGCCGTCGGCCTGCTTGCCGTATTCAACGCAAGCCTCGTGGATGCTCTCCATGATGGTGTGGAGCCTTTCGTCCACTTCCTTGCCCGACCAGGAGAGGTGCATGCAGTTCTGCGTCATTTCGAGGCCCGAGGTAGCTACGCCACCGGCGTTGACAGCCTTGCCCGGAGCGAAGAGGATGCCGGCCTTCTGGAAAGCGTGGATAGCTTCCGGAGTACATCCCATGTTGGAAACCTCGGCGCAGCACCAGGTGCCGTTCTTGAGCAGTTCGGCAGCGTCGTCGCCGTTGAGCTCGTTCTGGAATGCGCAGGGGAGAGCGATGTCGCACTTCACGCTCCAAGCCTTCTTGCCGGGGGTGAAGGTAGCGTCGGTGAACTTCTCTGCGAACGGAGCAACGATGTTGCGGTTCGAGGAACGGAGTTCGAGCATGTAGTCGATCTTCTCGTCGGTCATGCCGTTCGGGTTGTAGATCACACCGTCGGGACCGGAGATGGCAACGACTTTCGCGCCGAGCTCGGTAGCCTTCTTGGCAGCGCCCCATGCTACGTTACCGAAGCCGGAGATGGCGATGGTAGCGCCCTGGAGGCTCTTGCCTGCCATGTGGAGCATGTGCTGTACGAAGTAGAGCGCACCGAAACCGGTAGCCTCCGGACGGAGGATGGAACCGCCCCAGGTCATACCCTTGCCGGTGAGCACGCCGGTGTGGTATTTGCGGGCGAGCTTCTGGTACATACCGTTGAGGAAGCCGATTTCGCGGCCGCCGACGCCTACGTCACCTGCGGGAACGTCGGTATCTACGCCGATGTTGTTCCACAGCTCCTGCATGAATGCCTGGCAGAAACGCATGATTTCAGCATCGGATTTGCCAACCGGGTCGAAGTCGGAACCACCCTTCGCACCGCCCATCGGGAGCGTGGTGAGGGCGTTCTTGAAAGTCTGCTCGAAACCGAGGAACTTCAGCATGGAGGGGTTCACGGCCTTGTGGAAACGCAGACCGCCCTTGTACGGACCGATCGCGCTGTTGAACTGTACGCGGTAGCCGAGGTTGGTCTGTACTTCGCCCTTGTCGTCAACCCAGGTTACACGGAAGGTGAAGATACGGTCCGGCTCAACGATGCGCTCAACGATCTTGGCCTTCTCGAATTCGGGGTGCTGGTTGTACACCTCTTCGATGGATTCGAGAACCTCGCGTACTGCCTGCAGATATTCGCTTTCGCCCGGGTGGCGAAGCTCGAGATCTGCCATCAATTTCTGAACATTCATGATCGAAAGTTATTAGTTTGTTTAAAGAAAATGTTGATCTGAAATATCTTTGGTGTGGAACTTCCTGATCTACTTTTCCGAAATCGCAGGGGTGCTTCGGAAGCGCCCTTTTAATTTCGCCCAAATATAGGCATTTTTCCTTATAGGTTGTAATTACGGAATAAAAAATAAAGTAAAACCGTCCGGTGCGGCTCCTCTGCTTCCGCCGGCGCCCTCTCTTTGCGGGGCCGTGCATCCGGAGGCGGGGCGCATCGGAAGTCAAAATATGTTAATGTCTGCTCTTTATTTATGATTATCACGATAATACGTCCGAATCTATGCTCTGAAATAATGCGTCCGAATAATTTGTTTGTTTAAGAATTTAACATTAACTTGCGTTAATACGGTAGTTATTATGTTGTTTTGTTAAAATTTCATTCTTATGAAACGATTCGTATTCTTCGTAGCACTCGTGGCGCTGACGGCCGCGAGCGTAGCGGGCTGCTCCCCGAAAGAGGTGCCGCAGCTCGACCGACAATCCCTGAAACTCTACGTCGGGGAGCAAGCGCGACTCACGGCGGACCGGAGTGTGGCGTGGGGCAGTGCGGACGACTTCTATGCAACGGTGGATGAACAGGGTACTGTCACCGCCCAGCATGTCGGTACCACCACAGTCGTCGCGGCGACCGGCTCCGGCCAAGCTGTTTGCACCGTGGAGGTCATGCCCCGGTACAATACGTTCGTCGAGCCGCTGTACGAACTGTTCGGACAGCCTATGGAAGCAATTGCAACGCTGGAGACTGGGGAAATCATTCAGACAGAGCAACTCCACGATAGACTGAAGATGGTTTCTATAAAAGAGGATAATCCTAAATTAAAAAGCCGAAGTTATTTTTGTTTTCTCTATGGTGAAGTTTTTCGGGTTAAGATAATGCGCCTTGAGGCATACAAAAAGGATATAGAAGAAATAATCGGCTTTTGCGAAGAACGTTATGAGGTGGCGCAAGGAGATGCCTATCCGTTTTCCTACAAATATCCCGGTAATTATTCTTTTCCCCATACGTGTGGGATCACAGTATGCGAATCTACAAACTCTCAGGATATAGTTGAGATACTTTATGAGGCGGCTTTTCCAGTGAATAACCTATAATTACATGAAAATTTTAAGATACGAAATCGTAAGTATCGCATACAAATAGCGCTCCGCGGAACTCCTTTCGGTTTTCGTGATTCCTTTCGACTCTTTTCGCTCTCCGCGTTTTACGCATTTCGACTCCTCCGTGTTTCCGCCGGAGGGGGCGCTTTATTCGGGGATGTGCCGTCGTGCCGGCCGGCGGCGTGCGTGAAAGGGCATTTCGTGTTTTTTCTGTCTTTGGCTTGGCGTCGGATGCTTCGTTGATTCGACTTTTCGTATCGTTGACTTCGTCTTAAATACTTCTTTCTCGGCAAAACCGGATATCATTCGTTTTTCCGCTCGGCTTATTCGTATCTTTGGCTTTGCCCGAGATACTCGCGTCCGACAAAAGCAAACGCGCTTGCTTTTGCACTCGACTTTTCGTATCTTTGACTTCGTCCAAGATACTCCGTCTCGGAAAAAAAGCAAGCGAGCTTGCTTTTTCCGCTCGGCTTATTCGTATCTTTGGAATGCCAAAACAGAAAAGTGCATGGGACAGTATAGACTTGAAGAGGTGGTGACCCCACGGCAGGAGCGGGAGTTTCTCTCCATGGCCAAACGGCTCTATCGCGGGAACCGCAATTGGGTACAACCCCTGGATAACGATATAAGGGCGGTATTCGATCCGGCCCGGAACCGTATGTTCGAAGGCGGGGAGGCGATCCGTTGGATCGTCCGCGACGGCGAAGGAAGCGTCGTCGGGCGTATCGCCGCTTTCTACAATACCGATCAGGCCGCGCAGGAGGAACAGCCTACCGGCGGCTGCGGCTTTTTCGAGTGCGTCGATTCGCAGGAGGTGGCCGACATGCTTTTCGATGCGGCGCGCGACTGGCTGCGCGGCAAGGGCATGGAGGCGATGGACGGTCCCATCAATTTCGGCAACAGGGACGAGTGGTGGGGGTGTCTGGTGCAGGGTTTCGAGCTCCAGCCGCTCTATGCCAATCCCTACAATCCGCCTTACTACAAGGACCTGTTCGAGCATTACGGGTTTCAGAACTATTTCAACCAGTACACCTACCAGCGCAACTTGCGGGTGGGTGAATTCAACCAGAGCGTCTACGACCGCGTGAAACGCCTGGAGGAGACGCCCGGTTACCGGTTCGACCATATCGACAAGAAGAACCTCGAACAGGTGGCCGACGATTTCCGCCTGATCTACAACAAGGCGTGGGCCAATTTCCCGGGAGTGCGTCCCATGACGCGCGAGGCGGCCCAGGCGCTCATGAAGACCATGAAGCCCATCATCGACGAGAAGCTCATCTATTTCGCCTACTTCAACGACGAACCGGTGGGTTTCTTCATCATGGTGCCCGACCTCAACCGGGTGATCGGGCGTTTCCACGGGAAGATGAATCTCGTGAACAAGCTGCGCCTGATGGCTTTGTTGAAGTGTACGCACAAGGCGGACCGGGTGTTCGCCATCATTTTCGGCGTTGCGCCGGAGTACCACGGCCGGGGTATCGAGTCGGGGATCATGCACGAGTTCGAGCAGGCGGTGGCTCGCGGCGAGATACACTACAAGACGTTGGAACTGGCGTGGATGGGGGATTTCAACCCCGTGATGATACGCATGGTCGAGAACTACGTCTGCGCTCACCGCAACAAGACGCACGTGACCTACCGGTATCTCTTCGACCGGACCAAGGAGTTCAAGCGCTGTCCGCGCCTGGGCGTGAAACGCCGCTGACCGAAAACGGATTAAATTTCATATACAACACCAAATACGAACAATGAAAACGACACCATTTACCAAGTACCACATTGCGAACGGCGCGAAGATGTCCGAATTCGCGGGGTACAACATGCCTATCGAGTTTACCGGTATCAATGACGAACACATCAACGTGCGTGAGAAGGCCGGTGTATTCGATGTGAGCCACATGGGCGAAATCTGGATCAAGGGTCCCAAGGCGCTCGACTTCCTGCAGCGCATCACCAGCAACAACGTGGCTGCCCTGACCGACGGCAAGGTACAGTACACGACGATGCCCAACGGCCGCGGCGGTATCGTGGACGACCTGCTCGTTTACCGCATCGACGCCGAGACCTATCTGCTCGTGGTCAATGCGGCCAACATCGTGAAGGATTATGCCCATATCGTAGAGGAGGGCAAGGCGTTCGGCCTCACCGCGGGCAAGGAGATCTACAACGCATCGGACGAGATCTGCCAGCTCGCCGTGCAGGGACCGCTCGCCATGAAGATCGTTCAGAAAATGTGCAAGGAGCCGGTCGAGGATCTCGTTTATTATACGTTCGTCAAGACCGAGGTGGCCGGTATCAAGGATGCCATCCTTTCGGCGACCGGGTATACCGGTGCGGGCGGTTGCGAGATCTACATCGCCAACGAGGATGCCGACAAACTTTGGGAGGCGCTCTGGAAAGCCGGCGAGGAGTACGGCCTTAAGAATATCGGTCTGGGTGCACGCGATACGCTCCGCCTGGAGAAGGGTTTCTGCCTCTACGGCAACGATATCGACGATACCACGTCGCCCATCGAGGCCGGTCTGGGATGGATCACCAAGTTCGTCGAGGGTAAGGATTTCATCGACCGTCCGCTCATGGAGAAACAGAAGGCCGAGGGCGTTACCCGCAAGCTGGTAGGCTTCAAGATGATCGATCGCGGTATTCCGCGTCACGGCTACGAGATCGCCGATGCCGAAGGCAACAAGATCGGTGTCGTGACCTCGGGTACCATGTCGCCCTGTCTGAAGGTGGGCATCGGTACGGGATACGTGAAACCGGAGTTCTCCAAAGCCGGTAACAACGTCTACATCAAGGTGCGCGAGAAACTGCTCAAGGCCGAGGTGGTGAAGCTGCCGTTCTTGTAGCGGATAGCCTTTGCAAGGATACGGACCGGGCCGCAGGTACTCCTGCGGCCCGGTTGTTTTCGGTGGGGTGGGTGTCGGCGTGCGGCTTTCGGTGGAGGCTTGCGGCGGTGGGGCGGTTGTCCGCAGAGCATTCGGCGGCTTCGGTAGCGGGTGCCTGCCGGTGGGAGCCGCAGGGGGATCAGCCGATCGTCACCGCGCGGCTTTCGGGACCGGTGGCTTCGATGCGGATGCGGAGGGTGTCGTCGGGCAGCAGCGTTTCGATCTTCTCCGGCCATTCGACCAGGCAGAGCGCTCCGCTGTCGAAATATTCGTCGTACCCCAGATCGTAGGCCTCTTCCAGCGTTTCGATGCGGTAGAAGTCGAAATGGAAGATGTCGCCGGCCTTGTCGGAACGGTAGTGGTTCACGAGGGCGAATGTGGGGCTGGTCACGGTGTCGGTAACACCGAGCCGGGCGCATATTTCGCGTATCAGGGTGGTCTTTCCCGCTCCCATTTCCCCGAAGAAGGCAACGACGCCGCTACCCCCGCAGGCTGCGATGACTGCGTCGGCTGCCTGGGGCAATTGGCGTAACGAGTCGATTACGATGTGTTCCATGTCTGTCGCTTTGTCCGCAAAGGTAGGTAATAATCCCTTTGCCTGTGTCGCTCCCGGGTTTTGCCTGTGTCGCTTCCGGGGTGTCGGTGCAGCGAATAAAGCGGGGCGTCCGGCGCAGGGCGTTCCTTGCGGATGGGGCGGCGGTGCCTCTTCGTCCTGCTGCGGCGATGGAGCGGCGGGGCGGCGGTTTCTTGGGGTGCCCTTTGCCGGGCCGTCCGTCTGCTCCGGACGATCCTGCCCGGAGGCCCTCTATCCTTTGGGGCGGAGGACGATGAACGGTACCATCATCTCCTCCATGGAGATGCCTCCGTGCTGGAAGGTGCTTTTGTAGTAACGGATGTATTTGTTCGCATTGTTGGGGTAGGAGAAGAAGTCGTGCCCCGTGGCGAAGACGTAGGTGGAGGTAAGGTTGCTCTGGGGGAGCTGCGCCTCTTCCGGCCGGGTGATCTCGAAGACCTCGCGCGGGTTGTAGTTGAGGTTTCGTCCCGTCTTGTAGCGCAGGTTGGGCGACGTTTCGCGGTCGCCTATGATCTTGATGGGGTTGTCTACCCGGATGGTGCCGTGGTCGGAGGTGATGATGACGGTGTGTCCCCTTTGGGCAAGCATCTGGAGGATGGTGTAGAGGTCGGAGTGTTCGAACCAGGAGCGGGTGAGGGAGCGGAAGGCCGCTTCGTCTTCGGTAAGCTCGCGGATGATCTCCGTTTCCGTCCGCGCATGCGACAGGATGTCGAGGAAGTTGTAGACGATCACCGAGAAATCGGCGTCGTAGACGTGCCGGATGTTGTCGATGAGCCGCCGGCCCGCTTCGGGGCGTATGAGTTTGTCGAACGTCGTCCGCCACCGTTTGCCCGACGATTGCAGTTGGCGCATCAGGAACTCCTCCTCGTATTTGTTTTTGCCTCCCTCCTCGTTGTCGTTCAGCCAGCGGTCGGGCATGAGCTTGTCGATGGCCAGCGGCATCAGCCCGGCGAAGAGGGCGTTGCGGGCGTATTGGGTGGCTGTGGGGAGGATGCTGCAGTAGAAATCTTCCGACTCGATGTCATAGTAGTTGTGCAGCAGTGAGCTGATGCTGCGCCACTGGTCGTAACGGAAGTTGTCGATCACCAGCAGGGTGGTCTTCTCGCGCTCTTCGATCAGTGGGAATACGCGTGTGCGCAGCAGCGTGTGCGACATCACGGGGGTGTCGTCGTCGCGACGGTTGATCCAGTCGAGGTAGTTGCGTTTCACGAATTTGCCGAACTCGTTGTTGGCCTCTTCCTCCTGGTAGGCGAGTATCTCGCGGATGCCGCTGTCGGTGGAGTCGGTCAGTTCGATCTCCCAGTTCACCAGTTTCCGGTAGACGGCGCACCATTCGTTGAAGTCGCGTGCGTCGCTCAGCGACGAGGAGATGCGTCCGAACTCGGCGCGGTAGTCGGCCGTGTTGCGTTCGGTGACGAGCTGTCGGGAGTGGACGTTTTTCTTTATGGAAAGGAGCACCTGGTTGGGGTTGACCGGTTTGATGAGGTAGTCGGCGATCTTGGAGCCGATCGCCTTGTCCATGATGTTCTCCTCCTCGCTTTTGGTGACCATGATGACGGGGGTGGTGGGACGCAGCTCCTTGATCGGCGGCAGGGTTTCGAGCCCCGTCATGCCCGGCATCATCTCGTCGAGTATGATGAGGTCGTAGATGGTGGTGCGCACCATCTCGATCGCATCGGGACCGTTGTTGCATGTGTCTACCTCGTATCCCTTCCCTCGCAGGAAAAGAATGTGCGACTTGAGCAGATCGACCTCGTCGTCTACCCACAATATCCTGGCTTCGTTCATATCGTACTGCGTTTGGCGGCCCCGTTCCTTGTGTTTGCGGAGGGCGGTCGCTCTTTCCGGAAAGACAAAAATAGTTCCATTCCCTGTTAATATGAAAGGCGTCCGGTCGCTTATTATTGTGCGGAGAGCTATATTTTTTTGATTTTTTGATGGTTGCTGTGTTTTTGGAATGAAATTGGCACGCGAATTGCTGTTGTAATACGTGGCGGTTGTCCGGTCTCGGGCAGCGGCGGCGAGGGGGCGGAATAATAAAATATCCGACCGATTCGTTTTCAGGAAGAAGGGCGGCGGAAGAGGGACCGGATTTGTTACCGGATTTCTTTCGAATTGCTCCGGCGGAGGCGTTAATGTGGACGCGCTGAGGCGCTTTGCCGTATGCGGAATGAAAAAAAATGGTATGCGATTGATATTTTAATTAATAAATTAAGTATATTTGCAGTCCTCAATGGTACTGCAGGGTAACGAATTTAAATACTTACACACATGACTAAGGCCGATATAGTTAATGAGATCTCGAAACAGACCGGAGTAGAGAAGGGGCAGGTTCAGCAGATTGTTGAAGCCTTTATGGAGAGCGTAAAGAACGCACTCATTGAGAATAAGGACAAGAAGGGTAAGGACCGGGGCGTATTCCTCAGGGGATTCGGTAGCTTCATCATCAAGGACCGTGCGCCGAAGGTGGCGAGGAACATCACCGAAGGTACCTCCATCGACATTCCCGCCCACTGCATCCCGGCATTCAAGCCTTCCAAGAGTTTCGTGGCGCAGATCAAGAACGACACGATGAAGGCAGGTGCCAAGAAGAAAAAATAGGCAATTAATTTCTATCTAACCACAAATATTTAAAATTGAGAAACTATGCCAAGTGGTAAAAAACGCAAGGGGCATAAAATGGCTACCCACAAGAGGAAAAAACGTCTGAGAAAAAACAGGCATAAGAAGAAAAAATAGGTAGCTGAATTTATGTTTTCGTAAGAATAGATAAAGCTGAAGACGAAAGGTTCTTTGGCTTTATTTATTGATTCCTGGCGGGAAAGCGTACGCCGGAGCGTAAGGTCCGGCGTGCGCGGTTTCCCATGTGCGGTTTCCCATAACGAAGTAACAGATGAACAGGGAACTGATTATTAATGTATCCAAAAGTGAGATAACCATAGCCCTCGCAGAGGACAAGCGGCTGGTCGAACTTGGAAAAGAGAGTGTAAAAAACGGGTTCTCGGTAGGTGATATATATCTGGGCCGGGTGCGTAAGATAATGCCCGGACTGAATGCGGCGTTCGTGAATATCGGCCACGAGAAAGACGCATTCATACACTACCTCGACCTCGGTCCGCAGTTCGGCTCGCTGCAGAAGCTCATGGGGCAACTCACCGGAGCGAAGAAAAAAAACGTACAGTTCGACACGTTCAAGCTCGAACAACCCATCGGAAAGACAGGCAAGATAAGCAATCTGCTCACTACGGGCCAGCCTATCGTGGTGCAGATAGCCAAGGAGGCCATTTCTACGAAAGGTCCCCGGCTCACTTCCGACATTTCGCTTGCGGGGAGGAACGTCGTGCTCATCCCCTTCTCCAACAAAATCTCCATATCGCAGAAGATCCGTTCGGCGGAGGAGCGGAAACGGCTCAAGAAGATCGCCCTCTCCATTCTTCCCAAGAATTACGGCGTCATTATCCGTACCGCCGCGCAGGACAAGAACGAAACGGATATCGGACAGGACATCACCTCGCTCATAGAGAAGTGGGAGGAGGTGCTCCGCAACATCCGTGCGCTCGAGCCGCCCTCTCTGCTGTTGGGCGAGATGAACCGGGCCAATACCATTCTGCGCGATTCGCTGAACGGCTCGTTCGGTGCCATCGTAGTGGATGACAAGGATATGTACGACGAGGTGCGGGAGTACATCAAGGTGATCGCCCCGGAGCAGGAGAAGATCGTGAAACTCTATAAAGGGAAGATTCCCGTTTTCGATCATTACGATATTTCGCGCCAGATCAAGTCGCTCTTCTCCAAATACGTTTCCCTTAAAAGAGGGGCCTACCTCATCATCGAGCATACCGAGGCGATGAACGTCATCGACGTGAACAGCGGCAACCGAGCCAAAGTGGCCGACGATCAGGAGAGTACCGCCATGGACGTCAATCTGATGGCGGCGGAGGAGATTGCGCGTCAGCTCCGGCTGCGCGATATGGGCGGTTTGATCATCATCGACTTCATCGACCTGCACAAGGCCGAGAACCGTCAGAAGCTCTACAAGACCATGCAGGAGCTGATGGCGGGCGACAAGGCGAAACATACGGTACTGCCGCTCTCCAAATTCGGTCTGATGCAGATCACCCGGCAGCGGGTGCGACCCGAAGCGATCGAACACCTGGAGGAGGTGTGCCCCATGTGCGGCGGCACGGGCAAGGTGACCTCGGCGGTCAGCATCGAGCGCGAATTGGAGAACATGATCGCGTACTATGTCGGCGAGAAGAAGATCAAGCAGCTCCGGCTGCTCGTCAGCCCCTATGTGGCGGCCTATCTGAAGAGCGGTTTCCCCAGCGTGCGGCGCAAATGGATGAGCAAGTACGGCTTCCGGCTGAAGGTGGGAGTCGACCAGTCGCTGGGTATCGTGGAGTATAAGTTCCTGGACCGTAAGGACAGGGTACTCCTGTAACGGCAGACGGAACATCGGACCAGACCCGGCCCCCGGAACCGCGATCGGCGGGACTGCGGCCGGGTTTCTTTTCCGGATGTGGCCGAATACCGGTGCCTGCGGGCGGGTGCACCTCGGCGGTGCCCGGAGTGTGAGGCGGCGCGGTGATGCGTGCGCCCGGTTTTTCCGTGTATGTATGTTCGGGCGGGCGTTGTCCGGTAGGAGGCGTATCTCCTTGGCCGTTGTCCGGGGGGCGTCATGGGCCGGACAGGACGAAGCAGGATTTGTTGCCGTTTCGCTCGACGATGCTTGGTGTGCGTTGCCGGGAGAACGGGCGATGATGTTTTTGCCGACCGGACACGAATGTCCCGTGCATCCGGGAACGGAGAGGTCGGCGATGGTTTTTAGTTGTATGGGGACAATGAATGAAATGTTGCGACTTGCGGCTGCTTCCCCTCAGGGGAAACAGTTGGAGGCGGCGTTGGCTTTCGCGGAGGTGACGCTGCTCAAGGGGTTGGCGGGGTCGGCCTATGCCCTTTACGGTGCTGCTGCAGTGGCGCGGAAGGGCGGGGTGCATCTCTTCGTGTGCGAAGACAAGGATGCCGCCGCCTATCTGCTGAACGATTTCTATGCGCTGCTGGGCGAGCAGGGGGTGATGTTCTTTCCCACCGGATACAAGCGCTCCGTGCAGTTCGGACAGGAGGATGCGTCGGGCGTCGTGCAACGCACCGCGGCGCTGAATGCCCTTCGCGGTTTCGACGGACAGGGCTTTCTGGTCGTCTGTACCTATCCGGAGGCTTTGGCCGAGAAGGTGGTCGATGCGGGAGAGCTCGACCGAAGGACGATAACGGTCGGGCGCGGCGAGCGGATGGAGATGGGGTTTCTGGCCGATCTGCTGGAGGAGTACGGATTTACGAAGGTGGATTTCGTCTACGAGCCGGGGCAGTATTCGTTGCGCGGCGGTATCGTCGACATCTTTTCGTTTGCCGAGAACAAGCCCTACCGCATCGATTTCTTCGGCGACGAGGTGGAGTCCATCCGCCGTTTCGACATATCCTCCCAGCTCTCTACCGAGAAGCTCGACCGGGTGGAGATCGTCCCCGATCTGAAGGGAAGCGTGAATGTGGGTCGCAGCGTGTCCCTGCCGGAGTTTGCCGGCGAGGCGGTGTGGTGGGCCGATGATTTGGGGCATGCGCTGCGCCGGGTGGACGATATTCGCAGAAAGATGCTCGCCGAGGCCGACGATCCCGCGCAGGTCGACCGCCGGGTGGCGAGCGGCAGACAGCTTACCGGGGCCCTGGAGGGAAAAACGCTGATGCTGCGCCGCGGCGATGCGAAGGGTTTGCCTCCCTCCCGTACCGTTGAGTTCGATACCCTGCCGCAACCGGCTTTCAATAAGCAGTACGAGTTGCTGGCCAAAGATATACACGACCGTAGCGAGGCGGGTTACAAGGTCTTTATCCTCTCCGACAACAAGGCCCAGATCGAGCGCCTGGAGAATATTTTCGCCTCGGAGGGTTTTCCGAAGGTGAAGTTCGACTCCCTTTCCCTTACCCTGCACGAGGGGTTTGTGGACAACGGGCTCAAACGCTGTCTTTATACCGATCACCAGCTTTTCGAGCGCTACCAGCGGTATTCGCTGCGCGGGGAGATCGACCGCGGGCAGGCGCTTACGGTGGCGGAGCTGAACGAACTGAAACCGGGCGACTTCGTCGTGCATATCGATCACGGCGTGGGGCGTTTCGGCGGTTTGGTGCGGACCGTGGAGAACGGCAAGGTGCACGAGGCCGTGAAACTCGAATACCGCGACGGCGACGTGCTGCTGGTCAACGTGCATGCGCTGCATCGCATCTCGCGCTACAAGGATAAGGACAGCGATACGCCGCCCCGCGTCTATAAGCTCGGCTCGGGGACATGGCAGCGCATGAAGAACGCCACCAAGAGCGCCGTCAAGGACATCGCCCGCGAACTGATCCGGCTCTATGCCGAGCGCAAGGAGAGCGGCGGTTTCGCCTTTTCGCCCGACGGGTACCTGCAACACGAGCTGGAGGCTTCGTTCCCTTACGAGGAGACTCCCGACCAGCAGCAGGCCGTCGAGCTCGTGAAGCACGACATGGAGCAGCCGCAGCCGATGGACCGGCTCGTGTGCGGCGACGTGGGCTTCGGCAAGACCGAGGTGGCCATCCGTGCGGCTTTCAAAGCGGTGGCCGACTCCAAGCAGGTGGCCGTACTGGTCCCCACCACCATTCTTTCGCTTCAGCACTACCGTACCTTCTCGGAACGGTTGAGGGGGCTGCCGGTGCGGGTGGAGAATCTGAGCCGTGTGAAGAGCACCAAGGAGGTGAAGCAGATACGCGAGGAGCTGGAGGCGGGGAAGATCGATATTCTGGTCGGGACGCACAAGATACTCGGCAAGGATATCAAATTCCGCGACCTGGGCCTGCTCATTATCGACGAGGAGCAGAAGTTCGGCGTGTCGAGCAAGGAGAAGCTGCGTCAGATGAGCGTGCATGTGGATACGTTGACACTGACGGCCACCCCCATTCCGCGGACCCTGCAATTTTCGCTGATGGGGGCGCGCGACCTTTCGGTGATCGCCACTCCGCCGCCCAACCGCCGCCCCATCGTGACCGAATCGCACCTGTTCGACGAGGAGATCATCCGCGAAGCGGTCGAGGCCGAACTGGCACGTCACGGGCAGGTGTTTTTCGTCCACAACCGGGTGGACAACATCGAGCAGATTGCGGGACTCATCCGGCATGTCTGCCCCAAGGCCCGGGTGGCCATCGGCCACGGACAGATGCCCGCCCTGCAGCTCGAGAAGCTGATCATGGACTTCATTTACGGCGAGTTCGACGTGTTGGTGGCCACTACGATCATCGAGAACGGAGTCGATATCCCCAATGCCAATACCATCATCATCAACGATGCCCAGAATTTCGGGCTCAGCGGCCTGCACCAGTTGCGCGGCCGCGTGGGGCGTTCCGATAAAACGGGGTATTGCTACCTGCTCACCCCGCCCGACGCCCTGCTCACCTCCGATGCCCGGCGCCGTCTGCGGGCGGTGGAGGAGTTCTCCGAACTCGGGGCCGGCTTCAACATTGCCATGCAGGACCTCGACATCCGCGGAGCGGGCAACCTGCTCGGAGCCGAGCAGAGCGGTTTCATCGCCGACATGGGTTTCGAAACCTACCAGAAGATTCTGGCCGAGGCGGTCGCCGAGCTGCGTGCCGAAGGGGTGCCGGAGGCCGGCGGACTGCTGGCGGGGAGCGGCGACGGCGCGGTGCGGGTGAGCTACCTTACCGATGCGCAGATCGAAACGGATATGGAGGCCCTCCTGCCCGACGACTATATCGGGCAGAGTGCCGAGAAGTTGCGCCTGTACCGCGAGCTGGACAATATGAACGACGAGGAGCAGATGCGTCGTTTCGAGGCGCGGCTCGTGGACCGTTTCGGAGCGTTGCCCGAGGCGGCCCGCAACCTGATGGATGTGGTCAGGCTCCGTTGGCGTGCCGTGGCACTGGGTTTCGAGTGGGTGAAGGTGAAGAACGGACTCATGCTGTTGCGTTTTATTTCGGACGGTGCGTCGCCCTATTATAAAAGCCCGCTGTTTTTGGGAATACTGAAATACGTGTCGAAAAATAGTTCGCGTTTTGTGCTGAAACAGAACAATAACAAACTGATGTTGACAGTTAGAGAGGTAAAAGGGATGACCCGGGCATGGGAGCTGCTCGATAGGATGCACGCGGGGGCGTTGGCCGAAGGGGAGGCCCCGGAAGAGGCTGCGAAGTGAAACGGCGACGTCGGTCGGTGCGTTACGGCCGGCGATCGATAAGGAAGACGATGGGTATGAATCTGGTAGTGGACGTAGGCAACAGCCGTGGGAAAGCGGCCCTTTTCGGAGAAGGCGGAATCGTGAAACGGTGGACGTTCGGGGGAACGGGGACGGAAGAATTCGATGCGATCTTCTGCCGGTACGGGCGGGTGGCCCGTGCCGTCCTCTCTTCGACCCGTGGCGAAGATGCCGCGCTGGAGGCGTTGTTGCGGGAGCGCAGCGATTATTTCCTGAAATTCACCAATGCCACGCCGATCCCTCTGCAAAATGCCTATGCCACCCCGCAGACGTTGGGAAGCGATCGGTTGGCCGCCGCCGTGGGGGCACGGGAGCTGTTTCCGGAGCGCAACCTGCTGGTGGTGGACTTCGGGACGGCCGTTACGTGCGATATCGTCACGGCCGGCGGGTGCTATCTGGGCGGAAGCATATCGCCCGGGTTATCCATGCGGCTGCGGGCACTGGCCGATTACACCGGACGGCTGCCTTTGCTCTCGGCCGGGGAGTGTGTCGCAGTCTGTCCGGATGCGGGAGTACCTTCCTCTACGGCGACGGCCATGGCCGCCGGGACGATCGAGGGAATCGAACTGGAGGTGAGGGGACGGATGGAGCGTTACGCCGGGGAATTTGCCGGCCTGGTTACTATTTTTACGGGCGGCGATGCCCCTCTCTTTGAAAAAAGATTTAAAAACACGATATTTGCGAATTGTGAACTGGTGCTTACCGGTCTGAATACCCTATTGGATTATAATGCGGACAGGAAATAGAGTCTATAAAATCGTATGGTCGCTGGTGTTGTCGTGCCTGCCGCTGGCGGCTTTCGCGCAGGGCAGCAGCATCAACACGTTCTCCCCTTATTCTTTTTACGGTATAGGCGATATCATGGCCCAGGGGCCCGCCTTTTCGCGTGCCATGGGCGGCGTGGGGCTGGGGTTCCGGTCGCCGATCGCCATCAATACGCTCAACCCCGCCTCCTACAGCGCCATCGGCCGGCAGACGGCCTTGTTCCAGATAGGCATGTACGGGCAGAACTATTACCTCCGTTCGCAGGAGCGAAGGACCAGTTACAACTCTTTCAACGTAAGTGATATAACCCTTCAGTTGCCGATCGCCAAGGGGCTCGGTTTCACGGTGGGCGTCGCACCTTTCAGCAGTGTGGGATACCGTATCGCCCGATCGGAGGAGGGGAGCGATATCTGGGAAAACATAGGGTATGTCCATTACCTCTATTCGGGGGCGGGCGGCATCAACAGCTATAAGGCGGGTATCGGCTACGCCGTTACCGAATGGCTTTCGCTGGGTGCGGAGATGATCTATTATCAGGGCAATATCCTCCGCAATTTCCAGCAGACGATCGTGCCCGTGACCGGGAGCGGATACTACGTGGGAATGAGTTCCGACAACCATGAACGCGTGAGCCGCGTGTTTGCCGATTTCGGTTTGCAGGCCAGGCTGTGGCATGCGAACAACAGCTCCCTTACGCTGGGCGTGTCGTACAGCATGGGCGGTCGGCTCAACAGCCGTATTTCGGAGGTGGTGATGCATGGCCCGTATTTTGCGGCCGTCGGCTACGATGAGGTGGTGTCGCGGCAATACCGTTCCGCATTCCGTTTGCCGGACATTTTCCGGGGCGGTCTGTATTATCAGAGCGAGAAGTTCAGCGCCGGCCTCGATTACCGCTACGGCGGCTGGGGGGTGAACGGTACCGATGCCAAGTTGGATCTGCGCTACCGCAATACCCATTCGGCAGCCGTGGGCGTTCAGTTCGTGCCCAAGCCGGGCGACGTGCGTAAGATACTGAACCGTTGGTCGTACAGGGTCGGTG
This sequence comes from uncultured Rikenellaceae bacterium, assembly GCA_910577285.1. Taxonomy (GTDB): domain Bacteria; phylum Bacteroidota; class Bacteroidia; order Bacteroidales; family Rikenellaceae; genus Tidjanibacter. The sequence goes on from CAJTLO010000005.1 coordinate 142,847, forward strand.
CACGGTACGATCAGTATTATATGGTCATCGGCGGAAAGTCCGTCGACGAGGCCGCCTTGACGTTCGGTGTCGGCATTCCGCTGGGTACGCGCGGCGTGAACAACGTCCATGTCGGGGTCGAGCTCGGTACCCGCGGGAGCAGGACCGGAGGAGTTGTCAGGGAGAACTACTTCAAAGTATCGGTAGGACTGAGCCTGTTCGGCGACGACTATTGGTTCATGAAGTACAAATACGATTGATCCGAAGTTTAAGACAAACGGTCGGGCCGGGAACGGAGGGAAAGTCCATTTTCACTATGCCGGGGCGACGGGGATTGGAAACGAATCTTAAAAATAAAAATATAGAGGGATAACATGATGAATACGTTGAGATTGAAACTCTGTGTGGTTGTCGCGCTGCTCTTCGGCGGCAATCAGGCTTTTGGCCAGAATGTACAGCTCGGTCCGGAATGGGGAGAGAATGCGACGCAGGAGGAGCGTTTCGAGAATGCCAAGACGTTCAATTTCTATAAGGACGCCTATACGGTGCAGAATTACGACAAGGCACTCTCCTACCTGCCCGAACTGCTCGCCAAATCGCCCCGCGGTGCACAGAACATCTATGTCTATGCCATCAACATCTACAAGAACAAGATACAGCGCTGCATGGACGTGAAGCAGCGCCGGGGATATGTGGATTCGCTCTTCACGCTGTATGATCTGCGTATTCAGTATTTCGGCGACAATGCCAAGTACGGTCGTCCCTACATCCTCGTACAGAAGGCCAAGGACTACCTTAACTTCATGCCCATGGACCGCGACGGCGTGCGGGAGGTCTTCGTCGAGGCGATCGAGGCGAATGCCGCCGCACCGGATGTGGATTTCATCAACATCTACTTCAACGAACTGACGACGGACTATAAGAACGATCTGGTGGAAACGGACGATTACCTTCAGCAGTACGAGTGGCTTTCGTCGCTGTTGGATACGGTGACCGCTCCCGAGGCCGCCGGTGCCAAGGAGACGTTCGACACGCTGTTCGTGTCGAGCAATGCCGCCGGTTGCGACAACATCGAGAAGATTTTCAAGACCCGCGTGGAGACCAACCCGACGGATGTGGCTACGCTGGGAAAAGCTTTCACCCTGCTTATGCGCAGCGAGTGCCACACGCCCTTCCTGACCGAAGTCGGCGAGATGTATTACCAGGCCGATCCGACGGCCGCTACCGCCAAACTGGTGGCTTCGGCTTTCGTGAAGGTGGGCGACAACGCCAAGGCGGTGAGCTTCCTGAAGGCCGCTTTCGATAAGGATACCGATCCGCAGAACAAGGCGACGCTCGCGGTGGAGATCGCAGCGACCGAGCTCGCGCTCAAGAACGCTTCCGCGGCCGCCAGCTATGCGAACCAGGCTCGCCAGCTCGATCCGTCGAACGGCTACGCCCATATCGTGCTGGCGCAGGCTTATGCCGAAGGGGCTGTCGCTTGCGAAGGTTTCGATCGTCAGACGGTGTATTGGCTCGCCTACGATGTGCTCGCTTCCGCCCGTTCGCTTTTTGACAGCGGTTCGCCCGAACAGCAGCAGATCGACCAGACGATGGCTCTTTTCCGCAGGTCGTTCCCCTCGAACGACGAGCTCTTCTTCCGCGGACTGACGAAGGCGGGCATGGCATACGACGTGAAGTGCGGCTGGATCAGCGGACGTACGACCGTCAAAATGTTGGAGTAAGGATAGCTGGAAACGATTGCGGCGCCCCGCATGCGGGGCGCCGCATACGCATATATGAACTTTTTTCGTAAGGCAGTAAGGTACGGAGGAGCATTTCTCATTGCGGGGAGTGCCGTCTTCCTGTTGTCCTGCAAGCAGGAGAAGAAGATGCGGGCGGTCAATCCCGAAACGCTCGTCACCATGCGCAGCGAGGACCTGAGCGTGACGGTGAGCAAGAACGGGTTGAAGTCCTACCACTTCACCACACCGCTGATGCAGCAGTACGGCCTTGCCGCGGAACCCTATACCAAGTATCCGCAGGGAGTCTTCGTGGAGACGTTCCAGGACTCTACGGAGGTGGTCGAGTCCACCTTGCGTGCCAACGAGGCCATCAATTACGAAAAGCGTGACCTGTGGCTGGCCAACGGCGACGTCGTCGCATCGGGCTCGGGCAATACCCTTTATACGGAACAGTTGTTCTGGGATGCCAAGACGGACCGGGTCTACTCCAATGTGCGGGTGAAGGTCGTCGACAAGGACGGCGAGCATTACGGAGAGGGTTTCGAATCGGACAAGGGTTTGAAGTCCTGGATGTTCCGTGAGTACGAAGGGACGATTGCGGTGGATACCGCGCCCAACGAGGAGCCTGTCGATGCGACTGGGGAACCCCTCGGGCGGGAAGATGCACGGCGCGGAGAAGGTGCCGAGGGAGGTAGCGGAGCCCCGGATCGCCGGCAGGCGGTCGCCCCGGGGTGGAACTCCGCTCAGGGAAACGGTACGTTGCGTGCGAAACCCGTGCTGAAAGAGGGGCAGCCGGGTGCGGAGGATGTCTTCCGGCCCCGGTCCGAGAAAGCAGAAGAGGCGGAATGATGGGATCGATCATTGTCATAGCGGTGGTGTCGTTGTTGCTGTCGGCGTTTTTTTCCGGCATGGAGATCGCCTTTACCAGCTCCAACAAACTCAAACTGGAGATAGACCGCAAGCAGGACGGCATGTTCGGCCGGATCGCCGATGTGTTCACCAACAACCCCGGGCAGTACATCACCACCATGCTGGTGGGCAACAACATCGTGTTGGTGCTCTATTCGCTCAACATGACGCTGATCATCCATGCGCTGGCCGACATGTGGGGCGTTCCCTTCGGAACGGGGACGGGCGCCGTGCTGCTCGAATCGCTCATCTCCACCGTAATCATCATCTTTATCGGGGAGTTCACGCCCAAGGCCCTGGTCAAGTTGCGGCCCAACGTCTACCTGAAGGCGTTTGCCGTTCCGCTCTATTTCTTTTATGTCCTTCTTTACCCGATCGCCCGGTTCGCGACGTGGCTTTCGTTCGGTCTGCTCCGTCTGTTCGGAGTGCGGGTGAAGGACAGCGACGGGATCAGGAGTTTCGAGAAAGTCGATCTGGAAAATCTCCTGGAGGAGAATACCGAGGCTCAGTCCGAACAGGAGAACGAGATCAGGATCTTTCAGAAAGCCCTCGATTTCTCGGACCTGCTCGTGCGCGACTGCATGGTTCCGCGCGTGGATGTGGAGGCCGTGGAGGCGGACAGCACCGTGGACGAGCTGTGCGAACGTTTCATCGAGAGCCAGTACTCCCGCATTTTCGTGTGGGAGGGGTCGATCGACAACATCATCGGCTATGTCAACATCAAGAGCATGTTCCGTCATCCGGCCACGCTTCGGGATATCATGATCGCGGTGCGTTATGTGCCCGAAACGATGCCGGCGGAGCGGTTGCTGGAGGAGTTCACCAAGGACAGAATCTCGGTGGCTGTGGTGATCGACGAGTTCGGCGGTACGGCGGGCATCATCTCCCTGGAAGATGTGCTGGAAGAGATCTTCGGCGAGATCGACGACGAGCACGATACGTCGGATATGGTGGAGAAGCAGGTGGCCGAGAACGAATACGTATTTTCGAGCCGGTTGGAGGTGAAGTACCTCAACGAACGCTACGGGCTCGGTATCGAGGAGTCCGACGAATATGAGACGCTGGCCGGATACATCATCTCCAACGAAAACGGTATTCCGCCCGCGGGAGCGGAGATCACCGTCGACAACAAGATGATACGGATTCTCAAGTCCTCCTCTTCGCGGATAGAGCTGGTGAAGGTGAAGTTGTTGTAGGGCGGAACCGGATGTGTCCGTACCGCGGGCCGGCGCTGCCTGAAAAATTCGTTGCCGGGCGGCGTGGTACCGGGAAAATTATTATCTTTGAAACCGTTTTGCCCCGAAAGCGCAGGGAACGGTTTTGTGCGAGGGGCGGAGCATGCCGCAGAGGCCCTTGTCCGGCGTCCGGTAGCGGACGGGGCGGGAGAGCGGCGGAACGATGACAATATCGAATTAAAAAATAGAGTATGGCAAGTCTTAACACTTTAAGGACCAGAGGAGGCGTGATAGTGACCATCGTGATTTTCGTGGCGCTGCTCGCATTCCTTATCGGCGACGTATTCACTTCGGGCAGCAGCCTGATGAATTCCCGTAAGATGCGCGTGGGCGAGATCAACGGCAAGAACATCGGGTATGTCGAATTTCTGAACGAGGCCGACTACCTGGGTTCCGTCTACAAGATGATGTGGGGCCGCGAAGCGTTCACTCCGCAGGAGCAGGAGACGGTATACAATCTTGCATGGGAGCAGCTTATCATGGACAACTCGCTCAAACCCGGATTCGACAAGATGGGGATGACGGTGTCGGAAGCGGAGCAGGTCGATATGCTCGACGGCGTTTACCTCTCGCCGGTGGTGACCTCCACCTTCGTCAATCCTTCGACGGGACTGTTCGACCCGCAGTTCATGAAATCGTTCATGAGCAACGTCACCGGCAGCGACGGTTCGTATGCCATTTGGTCTTTCCTGCGCAACCAGATGCAGCAGGAGCGCGTGATGAGCAAGTACCTCGCGTTGGTGGAGGGCGGTTTCTATGCCAATGCCCTTGAGGTGGCGCACGGTGTGAGGGTCTCCAACCAGACCTATGCGGCCGAGGTGATCGGCAAGGATTACTATACGGTGCCCGACTCGCTGGTGCGTGTTACGCAGGCCGATGCCAAGAAGTATTACAGCGACCACAAGGAGGCGTACAAGCAGGAGGCTTCGCGCCATATCGAATACGTGGTATTCGACGTGATGCCTTCCGAGGAGGATTATGCGGATGCGAAGAGCGTGGTGGACGACATCGCCGCCGAATTTGCCGCCAGCGATGCCCCCATGCAGTATGCGACGCTGAACTCCCAGACCAAGCCCGATGCCAATTACTACGGCGAGGGAGAGCTCTCGGCGGAACTTGCAGCCCTTGCTTTCGCCGATAACGGCGTGCGGATAAGCGGTCCCACCCTGAGCGGCGATGAATATACCGTGTCGCGCGTGGCGAGCGTGCGCATGATGCCCGATACCCTCGGTGCCAAACATATCCTGTTGCAGAAGGGGCAGGAGAAGCTCGCCGACAGCCTGGCTGCCGCGGTGCGTGCCGGTGCCGATTTCGCAACGCTGGCGCTGGACAACTCCCTCGACAGGTCGGTGTTCCAGAACTCGGGCGACTTGGGGCGGTTTACCCCCGCACAGGTGCCGACCGAATTTACCGATGCCGCCCTTGCCGCCGGTGTGGGCGAGGTGTATGTCGTGGAGAGCCCCGTGGGATTGCAGGTGGTGCAGCTTACTTACAAGAGCCGCCCCGTGCGGAAAGCCCAGATCGCTACCGTCACCTATAAGGTGGACCCGAGTGCCGCGACCATCCAGGCTGCCTACCAGAAAGCCAGCAATTTCGTGACTGCCGCAGGCACTACGACCGAAGGTTTCAATCAGGCGGTAAGCGATGCCGCGCTTTCGAAAAGGACGGTCCGCATCCGTCATACCGATCGGACGATCAGCGGTTTGGAGAACTCCAAGGAGATCGTACGTTGGGCGTTCAACGGCAAGGCGGGCGACGTTTCGCAGATCATGGATATCGACGGCGATTACTATGTGGCCGCCCTGGTGGAGGTGAAAGAGAAGGGATACACGCCTTTCGCGCAGGTTTCCGATCAGATCACCAGGATGTTGGTCAACAGGGAAAAGGCCCGCGTGATCGAGCAGCAGATGACGGGTGCCACGCTCGAAGAGGCAGCCGGTGCGGCGGGTGTCGAGATCGAGGCGGTCGGCGACATCAAATGGAGCGCCTTCTACCTTCCTGAAATCGGCGTGGAGCCGCAGTTGATCGGCGCGGTTTCGGCAGTGCCCTCCGGCGAGCTGTCGCTGTCGGTAGAGGGGGTAAGCGGCGTGTACCGTTTCGTCGTGACCGACGTACAGACCTCCGGCGATGCGACGGATGAGAGCGAACGGGTGCGCCTCACGACCAACGCGCTGAACTATGTCGGCGAACGGACGATGCAGGCATTGACCGAGGAGAGCGACGTGACCGATATGCGGGTGAGGTTCTTTTAGGTTGCCGGTATTGGAATAATTACGATAACAGATAGATTCTACACCGTAAGGCCGCCTTTTCCCGGGCGGCTTTCGGTTTAAAAACGAGGAGTTATGGAGATGACATTGGAACAGCGTATCAACGAGGATATCAAGCAGGCGATGCTTGCGAAACAGGCGGAGCGGCTCACCGCACTGAGGGCAGTGAAAGCGGCCCTGCTGTTGGAGAAGACCTCCGGTGCGGCACACGAACTGACGGATGCCGACGTGGTCAGGATCATGCAGAAACTCGTCAAGCAGCGCCGGGAGTCGGCGGAGGTGTATACCGCTGCCAGCCGTGCCGAACTTGCGTCGAATGAGCTCGCCGAGGCGGGTTTCATCGAGGAGTATTTGCCTAAGCAGCTTTCGGAAGAGGAGCTGGAGTCGGCGTTGCGCGAGATCATCGCCCAGACGGGGGCTTCATCGCCCGCCGATATGGGCAAGGTGATGGGCGTGGCGACGAAGAAGCTGGCCGGTCTTGCGGACGGACGGGCGATATCCGCGACCGTCAAACGCCTGTTGAACTGAAAACCGTGAAGTCCGGTCTTGTCGGCGGAAGCGTCGACGAGGGCGGTGTGCGGTTTCGGTCCTTTCCTGGCGGGTGTCGTGGCTTCCTTCAGCTTCGGGCGGCGGACTTCCTGCGTCGGGGGGCGAGGGATGCCTGCTGGCGTCGCAATGGAAACGGAGGGCCGGGAAAAGAGAAACCAAGGGGCGTATATTTAATAGAAACAGAGGAAACGGCTGGAAGGGGGCGTGGAATAGCGAGATACGCAATATCCTCGGAGTGCGTCGTCGACAATGCAATGTCGGATTGGCAGTCGCTCCGGAAAAGTCCGCAGGCCGCTGCAAGGTCGATAGGATTGCGGAGGGCGGAATCGAAAGATTTACGCCCTTTGTTTTTCATGGCGCCGTATAGATGCCTGCATCGGGGAGTCGGATTGCAGAATCGCACTCCAAAATTGCTTTGTTCCCCTTGTACGATGAGTCGTGGTGCCTTTCGGGAGTCGGCTCGCCTCCCGGTTGAAAAGTACTCGAAAATAAAGCAGACCGCCCGTAAAACGGGCGGTCTGCTTTTTTCGTTCCGGACGCAGGGTAGGAAAACATCCGGACGCAGGGTGAGGCAAATGCCGGGGCACCGCGCTCCCGGTCCGTGGCGGTCCCGTGCAGGAGGGCGTGCCGATACTTCGCCGGGTACCTCCGGAGGGCGTCTTGCCGGGGGATCACATCGCTTCGAGGGCGAAATCCACCGCTTTGTTGAGCTGCCGGTTGAACGGGGCGGTCAGGGCGAAGCGTTCCACCGCCTCCTCCAGCAGGGCGGGTGCGTGCAACGCCTTTTCGCTCAGGGGCATCTCCAGACAGAAGTCTTTCAGACGGAGGTATTCGGCATAGGGGGTGTCGGCCGGAAAGCCGACCGGTAGCCGTTTGAGGCTGTTCGTCCGGGCGAGCGTGAACCCTTTGGCCGCTTCGATGTTGCGGACAAACGTTTCGCCGTTGAACAGAATCTCTTCCCGCACGCTCTTGAGAATGGCCGGAGCAGGCATGTAGAGTCCGGTGATGAGCATGCAGCCGCCCTCGGGGGCGTCGTTCGTTGCAGGGTGTTCCGGTTCGATGTGGAGGTAGTAGCCGGAATGGCCCGACTTCTTTCCGCCGGGAGATACGAAGATGCCGATGTGGGTCTTGTAGGGGCGTTTGTCGGAGCTGAAACGGGTGTCGCGGTAGATGCGGTAGGTGCACTCCTTCGGGGTGAGTCCTCCGACGGAAGGGTCGAACGAGGCGATGCCCGCGATCAGCCTTTCGGTGAAGGCCTCCGTTTCGGCCTTCACCCGAAGGTATTCCTCTTTGTGTGCTTCGAACCACTCCCGGGTGTTGTGTTCCTGCAGACCTCGCAGGAAAGCGATCGCTTTTTCCATGGCGTCTTGTTTTTGACAGATGCAAAGATGTCGAAAAATTCCTTATGAAAGAATAAGGAAGACGGACCGGGCGGGATGTTTTCGGCGCGGCAAAGAATTGAAACTTCATGGCATTCTTCGTACCTTTGCTGGCGATAATGTAAATTACAGCGGAGATGGCACTGTTTAACATATTCAAGAAAAAGAGGGAGGAGGCCGGACCCGAAGAGCAGGCTTCCCGGCAGCAGGAGATCAACGAGGGACTGAAGAGGACCAAGGAGGGGATTTTCGGCAAACTCGCCCGGGCCGTGGCCGGCCGGTCGCAGGTGGACGAGGCGATGCTCGACGATCTGGAAGAGGTGCTCGTCACCTCCGACGTGGGGGTCGAAACCACCGTGAAGATCATCCGCAACATCGAAGCCCGCGTAGCCCGCGACAAATATATGAACGCCGGCGAGCTCCGCTCGATCCTGCGCGAGGAGATCAGCGCCCTGTTGCAGGAGAGCGACAGCAGCCGCGAAAGTTTCGGACTGGATGTGAAGGAGGGCACCCCCTATGTGGTGATGGTGGTGGGCGTGAACGGCGTGGGCAAGACGACAACCATCGGTAAGCTGGCCGCCCAACTTGTCCGGGCCGGCAAGAAGGTCTATATCGGTGCGGCGGATACGTTCCGGGCGGCGGCCATCGACCAGTTGCAGGTGTGGGCCGACCGGGCGGGGGCTACGATGATCAAGCAGGAGATGGGAGCCGATCCCGCATCGGTCGCTTTCGATACGCTCAAGTCGGCCGTAGCCAACGATGCGGACGTCGTGCTGATCGATACCGCGGGTCGACTGCACAACAAGGTGGGGCTGATGAATGAGCTGACGAAGATACGCAATGTGATGGGCAAGGTGATTCCCGATGCTCCGCACGAGGTGATGCTCGTGCTGGACGGCAGTACGGGGCAGAACGCTTTCGAGCAGGCGCGTCAGTTCACCGACGCCACGCAGGTCACCTCGCTGGCCGTGACCAAACTCGACGGTACGGCCAAGGGAGGCGTCATCATCGGCATCAGCGACCGGTTCCGGATACCGGTGCGCTACATCGGCATCGGCGAGGGAATCGATCAGTTGAAAATCTTCGACCGGAAGGAGTTCGTGGACGCCCTGTTCGGGGAGTAGCGCATGTCCGGGGCAGGCTGCGGCGGGAAGAATGCTCCATGGCGTGGGTGTCGATAGGGAAACGGGGAGCGGCTTCGGGCGCCGCTTCCGGAAGGAATCGGAAAAGATGAAAAAAAACGGAACGAAAAAGATCAATGTCGTTACGCTCGGTTGTTCCAAGAACGTGGTGGATTCCGAGCACCTCATGGCGCAGTTGGCTGCGGCGGGATACGAGGTGGTGTTCGACTCCAACGGGACGGATGCGCGGACGGTGGTGGTCAATACATGCGGCTTCATAGGCGACGCGAAAGAGGAGTCGATCAATACCATCCTCGGTTTCGTGCAGGCCAAGGAGGAGGGGGCGATCGACCGCCTCTTCGTGATCGGTTGCCTGAGCGAACGGTATGCCGAGGAGCTGCGGAGCGAGATCCCCGAAGTGGACGACTATTTCGGTGCACGCGATTTCACCGCCGTGGTGAGAGCGCTGACCGGCGGCGAGGGGAGTGCTCCCGCCACGGAACGGATGCTGACCACGCCGGCGCATTACGCCTACCTGAAGATCTCGGAGGGGTGTAACTGGCGCTGTGCCTACTGCGCCATTCCGCTTATCCGGGGGCCGCACGTGTCGGTGCCCGAGGAGCAGGTGCTCGAAGAGGCCCGACGGCTCGTGGCCCGGGGCGTGAAGGAGCTGATCGTAGTGGCCCAGGATACGACCTATTACGGGGTGGACCTGTATGGCGAACGCCGTTTGGCTCCGCTGTTGCGCCGCCTGGCGGCCCTGCCGGGTGTGGAGTGGGTGCGGCTTCACTACACCTATCCCACCGGTTTTCCGGTAGAGGTGATGGAGGCGATGCGCGAGGAGTCGAAGATATGCCGTTATATCGACATTCCGCTCCAGCATATCGCCGACCGGCAGCTGTCGGCCATGCGGCGCGGCATTACCAAACAGGGAACGGAGGAGCTCATCGCCCGTCTGCGTCGCGAAGTGCCCGGGATCGCCATTCGGACGACCCTGCTGGTGGGATTTCCCGGCGAGAGCGAGGCGGATTTCGCGGAACTCATGGAGTTCGTGGAGCGGCAGCGCTTCGAGCGGCTCGGCGTTTTCCCCTATTCGGCCGAGGAGGGGACCCCGTCGGCGGAGATGGCGGACGACGTACCCGAGGAGGTCAAGCAGGAGCGTGTGGAACGTGTCATGGAGTTGCAGCGCAACATCTCCCTGGAGGCGAATGCCGCGAAGGTGGGACGGCGCCTCCGGGTGGTGGTCGATCGCCGCGAGGGCGACTACTATGTGGCCCGTTCGGAGTACGATTCGCCCGAGGTGGATCAGGAGATTCTGCTTCCTGCGGAGGGGGAGCGACTCGTTCCCGGCGAGTTCCGGGAGGTGGTCGTGACGGCCTGCGAAGAGTACGATCTCTACGGCCGGCTCGCCTGAGGAGTCGAAAATCATTTTGGAGATTGCGAAGATTTGTTTAACTTTGAAGTGCTGTAATTCGTAACGGCTTTTGCCGGATGATCGCCAAACGTTGTGAAGATGGCCAAAAACGCCGTTATAGAGTCCCTTGCCGACAAGGTAGGGCGCTTGATGGAGGAGAATGACAGACTCTTCGCTCAGAACAGGGAACTGTCGCTTCGTCGGGAGCGTGTGGCGGAGGAGAACAGGGAACTGAAACGGACCGTCGCCGAACTGGAACGGCGCATAGGCATCCTCGAGTTGAGAGGGGGCATTGCGGGCGGCGGGGCGGACAGCAAGCGTGCGCAGGCGCGTATCAATCGGCTTATGCGGGAGATTGACCGTTGTCTTGCGCTGATGAACAGGTAGGAAAAGAGAGCACGTTTTTATGCAGAAGTTCAATATACGATTGAATGTAGCGGGCAAAAGCTACGCCTTCAGCATAGAACGCGAAAAGGAAGAGATATTCAGGCGAGCGGAGAAAGAGGTCAATCGCCTGACCGCTGTGGTGGAATCGCAATACATGGCGGACCGGGAGGATTACCTGGCCGTGGTGGCGTTGCAGTTGGCCGTCAGGGTATTGGAGCTCGAGTCGAGCCGAAGCCTCGGAAAGGAGATAGACCGGCTCGATGAACTCAACCGCAGGTTGGACGAACATCTCAACAAGCTCCGATAGGCTCTGTGGCATCGGATTTGCAAAAGTATTTGCAGGTACGACACGACAGGCACCGATATACTCAGAGGTTCTTTACATAGAGGAATTATCCCGCATGGATTCCATTTAGCTTTGCGAAACTTAACATTTTAAACTACCTGGGGTTTAAACTCGAGTTTTCAAAAACAGGCCTTAACCTCTTCGGAGGTGCATTCCCTGCCGCCTGCGGGCGGTACAGTGCCGTTGGACGTTTGCGATTTTTATCGGAGGCCCCATACATGACGATACGGAAGCTTCGTCAAACGAGATTTGGATTCTGTGCGGGTTTTTTTTGTACCCGTATGCCGGGTATACCGAAATTGATAGGATTTTATTACTCAAACTTTTTAAATATATAACCATGTCAGCAATAGTACTTGCCTGCGTGATCAGTGCGGTAGTCGCCGTAAGCGTCTACATTCTGGTGACGAACGTCATATTCAAGAAGGGGCTGAAGAAAAAACGCGATGCCATTCTCAAGGAGGCGGAAGCCGAGGGGGAGGTCATCAAGAAAGAGAAGATCCTTCAGGCGAAGGAGAAATTCATTCAGCTCAAGAGCGATCACGACCGTTCGGTGAACGAACGCAACCAGAAGCTCAACCAGCGTGAACAGGGCATCAAGCAGCAGGAGAACAACCTGGGGCAGCAGCAACAGGAACTCGACCGCCGGATGCGGGAGAATGACAAGCTCAAGGAACAGATGGAGAGCCACATCGCCGTGCTCGAACGCAAGAAGGAGGAGGCCGACCGGATGCTCAAGGAGCAGAACGTGCGCCTGGAACAGATCAGCGGCATGAGCAGCGAGGAGGCCAAGAATATTTTGGTGGAGAACATGCGTTCCGAGGCCAAAACGGCGGCCATGGCCTATATCAACGAAACCGTTGAAGAGGCGAAGATGAGCGCCAACAAGGAGGCGAAGCGGATCGTGGTGCAGACCATCCAGCGGGTGGCGACCGAAACCGCGATCGAGAATTCGGTGACGGTGTTCAATATCGAGAGCGACGAGGTGAAGGGACGCATCATCGGGCGTGAGGGGCGCAACATCCGTGCCCTCGAAGCGGCGACCGGCATCGAGATCATTGTGGACGATACCCCGGAGGCGATCATCCTTTCCGGTTTCGATCCGGTACGGAGGGAGATCGCGCGACTGGCCTTGCATCAGCTCGTGACCGACGGTCGTATCCATCCGGCCCGTATCGAAGAGGTCGTAGCCAAGGTGCAGAAACAGATCGAGGAGGAGATCGTGGAGGTGGGGAAACGGACCACCATCGACCTCGGTATTCATGGGCTGCATCCGGAACTCATTCGCTTGATAGGCAAGATGAAATACCGTTCGTCCTATGGACAGAACCTGTTGCAGCACTCGCGCGAGACGGCCAACCTGTGCGGTATCATGGCCGCCGAACTCGGCCTCAACCCGAAACTCGCCCGTCGTGCGGGATTGTTGCACGACATCGGCAAGGTGCCCGATGACGAACCGGAACTGCCGCACGCAATGATCGGTATGAAGCTGGCGGAGAAGTACAAGGAGAAACCGGAAGTATGCAACGCCATCGGTTCGCACCACGACGAGATGGAGATGACTTCGCTGATAGCCCCCATCGTACAGGTGTGCGACGCCATTTCGGGTGCCCGTCCCGGAGCCCGTCGCGAAGTGGTGGAGTCCTACATCAAACGTCTGAAGGAGATGGAGGATATTGCCATGGCTTATCCGGGCGTGATGAAGACCTATGCAATCCAGGCGGGGCGCGAATTGCGTGTTATCGTGGGGAGCGAAAAGATTTCCGATCAGGAGGCCGATGCGCTGTCGCACGATATAGCCAAAAAGATACAGGACGAGATGACGTATCCGGGGCAGGTGAAGATCACCGTGATACGCGAAACCCGGTCGGTAAGTTACGCGAAATAGCTTGTGACGGTCGGTCGGGATGCGGACACCGGCCAGCCTGTCGGATATGCGGGGTGCGGAGAGGATTCTTTCCGCACCCCGTTCGTATGCGGAGTATGCCGGTGCGGGTGCGGTGGGGCTTCGTGCAAAGGAGGTGCTGGCGGGAAGGGGTCCGCGGAGATTCGATTTTGGTCGAACGCAGGCGGACGTATCTTTCGGCGGGGCGTGTCGCGTGTGTCCGTAGGAACCGGGAATGTGTGAAGATCGTTTGCGGGGCGCGGATTCCGACAGTTTGCTTGCATCGCATGTGCGCCGGCGGGCCGGGCTGTTGTCCGGGGGGGGATGGCGAACGAATAGTTTTTCCTAATAGTTGCTTCTCCCGACTCGCTTCGCGACCGTGCGCCGTCCCTTCGGGGCGACGGGCGTTTTCGATTTTCAGCGAATGTGATTTGGGTATATTTGCTTCTCCCCGACTCGCTCTGCGACCGTGCGCCGTCCCTTCGGGACGACGGGCACTTTCGATTTTCAGCGAATATGATTTGGGTATATTTGCTTCCCCCGACTCGCTTCGCGACCGTGCGCCGTCCCTTCGGGGCGACGCGGTGTTTTTGATTTTCAGCGAATGTGATTTGGGTATATTTGCTTCTCCCGACTCGCTCCGCGACCGTCGCCGTCCCTTCGGGGCGACGCGGTGTTTTTGATTTTCAGCGAATGTGATTTGGGTATATTTGCTTCTCCCGACTCGCTCCGCGACCGTGCGCCGTCCCTTCGGGGCGACGGGCACTTTCGATTTCCAGCGAATATAATTTTATTATATTTGTATGGGATGCATTACTACATCGAACCGACTTCCCCGGTGCATGCCGCCTCGTTTTTTACCATGCCTTCAGGCTGGTAAGTGACCGAAAATCAAAGTGTCCGGCGCCTGTAGTTGCGGTTTGATGTAGAAAGGGGATACTTGTACAACACAGCAGAATTGTGAAACTGGTAAACAAGAGTTGTGGTTTGATGTAGAAGGGAGATGCGGGCAGTTGCGAAGGCTGTAGATGTTGGGTAAACGGAATGAGGGCATTCGGCGGAAAGAGGGCCTATGACTACGGGTATATCCGTAAATATGCTCCGTTATGTCATTTTGTCGCCCCGAATGGCTATCGGATGTTGCGAGCTATGAAATATATTCGCTGAGGCACGAAAGCGCTAATCGGCCCGAAGGAACGGTGCACGGTCGCGAAGCGATTCGGCTGAAGCAAATATTGCCAATAAATAGATTGCTTGTAAAAACGGGACGGAGAAAATGCCGCGCCCTTTTGGATCGAGGCGATACGGCGAATAGGAAATCGGGGAGCCGATAGAGTTGCATTGCGGCACGGGAGGAATATTGCATTCCTCCCGTGCCGTAAAACGTATCGTTGGAGCGGAGCGGTGTTTGTCGGATTTCGGGAGTTTTGCCCGTGTATCTTGCCGGCGAGCAGTGCGGGGAAGCATGTTGCCGATTGATGGCTGCGGAGCGTTCCGGCTGCTATCTCTCTTCTTGTCCGGTATAGCCCGTGTCCTCTCCCAGGTTGCCGCTGTTGGCCGCTGCTACGGCAAGCCGGTCGCAGCGTTCGTTCTCCGGGTTGCCGTTGTGGCCTTTCACCCACACGAACCGTACGTCGTGTTTGCGGTATACCTGCAGGAATCGCCGCCAGAGGTCGGGGTTTTTCTTCTCGTGAAAATTCTTCTTCTCCCAGCCGAACACCCACCCTTTGGTGACGGCGTCGACCACGTAGCGCGAATCGGAGAATACGGTCACGTCGCACCCCTCGAACTTGAGGGTTTCCAATCCCCGGATGACGGCCAGAAGCTCCATGCGGTTGTTCGTCGTGAGCCGAAACCCTTCGCTGAGCTCTTTCCTGTAAGGCGGAGAGAGCATCACCACGCCGTATCCCCCTTTGCCGGGATTGCCTTGTGCCGCCCCGTCGGTGTAGATGGTTATCTTGTTGTTCGCCATGTCTGTCGTCGGTCCGCCTGTTGCGGTCGTCCGGCAAAGATACGATAAAAAAATGCCGCTGCCGTGCGTGGCCCGTTCCATGCTCGCAAAAAGAGGGAGAGAGGGTGCAAGAGACGAAAGTTCCTGAAGGGGAGCTCCCGAGAGCCCGGTCCTTCCTTCCTTCATTCATTCATTCCTTCCTTCATTCATTCATTCATTCCTCCGGAGGCGGGAGGAGCGGCCCGAGGCAGGGGGCTCCTTATCCCGGTGCAGGGTGCAGGATATTCGGAAACAAAAAGCGAGGCTGTCCTCTGTAGGACAGCCTCGGATGAATCGTTTTGTGTGGCGTGCGGACCGGAATGTCGGGCGACGTTCCCGCCCGGTGTGCGCCCGATCTCCCGCAAGAGACTATTTGTTGTGACCCTCTTTCGCTTCGATGCTGAGCGTCGCGTGCGGCACGATCTTCAGTCGTTCCTTCGGAATCAGCTTGCCCGTTTCGCGGCATATTCCGTAGGTTTTGTTCTCGATACGCACGAGAGCTGCTTCGAGGTGTTGGATGAATTTGAGCTGACGCTGGGCGAGTCTGCCCGACTCCTCTTTCGACAGGGTGGCGGCACCCTCCTCCAGAACCTTGAAGGTAGGCGACGTATCCTCCGTGTCGTTGCTCATCGTATGCGTGATGGAGGAGCGTAAAAGCTCGTAGTCGGCTTTCGCTTTTTCGAGTTTATCCAGTATGATGGCTTTGAATTCGGCAAGTTCTTCGTCCGAGTATCGGGTTTTTTCGACTTCTGACATATCCGTATCTTATTTTGGTTATTTTGTTCGATTATAAAGATAACTTATTCCGGGCATAAATGCAAACCGGTGTGCAATATTCTTGCCGATCTTCCCTTCCTGCCGATTTTCAACTCTTTTACGATCCCCTTGCTCCCGTCGCCGCACCCCTTCCCGGGGCGGGCCGGCCGGGGCTCTCCGAAGCCGGAGAGCCCCGGTTCCGTCAGGCTCCGACCTTGGTTACGGCGATCGTCACGGGGTGTTCGTCGATCTCCGCATCGTGGATGAAATCGCCTTGCGGAGAGTCGGCGAGCTTCAGTTCCACGGCGAGGGTCTGCGATGCGATGTAGCTGCCGAAATCGTTTACGGCTCCCTCCACGAGTTCGCACCGGCCTATCTGTGCACGTATCTTGTCGGTCACCTCGAATCCGCTCTCCTTGCGGATATTCTGGATTCGGTTGATGAGCTCGCGGGCGATGCCTTCCCGTTGCAGGGCTTCGGTCACCGTCACGTCCAGCGCTACGGTGAGCTTTCCTTCCGAGGCCACGAGCCAGCCGGGCATATCCTCGGAGGTGATCTCGAAATCTTCGCGCGTCACTGCCAACTGTTGTCCGTCGATGTCGAGCAGGTAGCTGTCGCTCGCCTCGATGGCCGCGATCTGTTCCTGCGAGAACGACGCCACCAGGGCGGCGATCTGCTTCATCTGCTTGCCGTACCGCGGGCCGAGGGTCTTGAAGTTGGGCTTGATGCGTTTCGTGATGAGTCCGGTGGTGTCGGTGATGAGCTCGACCTCCTTGACGTTCACCTCGTTCATGATGAGGGTCCGCACTTTCTCGATGTGGCTGCCCGTCCGTTCGTCCAGCACCGGTATCAGAATCTTGGTCAGCGGCTGGCGAACCTTGATGTTCACCTTGCGGCGCAGGGCGAGTACCATCGAGGAGACGCGTTGCGCGATGGACATCATGTCCTCCAGCTCCTTGTCGATCAGTGCGGTATCGGCTGCGGGGAATGCGCACAGATGCACCGAACCGTGGTGCTTTTCGCTCACCGCGTTCAGGTCGCCGAACAGACGGTCGGCCATGAAGGGGGCGAAAGGCGCCATGAGCTGTGCGACGGTTTCGAGGCAGGTGTAGAGCGTCTGGTAGGCAGCGAGTTTGTCGTTCGTCATGCCGCCTCCCCAGAAGCGTTTGCGGTTCAGACGCACGTACCAGTTGGAGAGGTTCTCACCCACGAAATCCTGGATAAGGCGTGCCGCCGGCGTGGGGTCGAACTCTTCCAGCCTTTCGCCCACCTCCTGTACGAGGGTGTTGAGCAGCGAGATGATCCACCGGTCGATCTCCGGGCGTTCGGCCACGGGGATTTGCGGTTCCCGGCCGGTGAAGCCGTCCACGTTGGCATAAAGGGCGAAGAAGCTGTAGGTATTGTAGAGCGTGCCGAAGAATTTGCGGCGCACCTCGTCCACTCCTTCCGGGTCGAACTTCAGGTTGTCCCACGGTTGCGAATTGGATATCATGTACCAGCGTACGGCATCGGGGCCGTATTTGTCCATGATCTCGAACGGGTCTACGGCATTGCCGAGTCTCTTGCTCATCTTGTTGCCGCTCTTGTCGAGTACCAGTCCGTTGGAGATGATGTTCCGGAAGGCTACCGAGTCGAAGAGCATGGTGGCCAGGGCGTGGAGCGTGAAGAACCAGCCGCGCGTCTGGTCCACCCCTTCGGCGATGAAGTCCGCCGGGAAGTGTTTCAGGAACTCCTCGCGACCGATCTCGAACGGATAGTGCGCCTGGGCGTAGGGCATGGCGCCGCTGTCGAACCAGACGTCGATGAGGTCGCTTTCGCGCCTCATGGGCAACCCTCTGTCCGATACGAGGACGATCTCGTCCACGTAGGGCCTGTGCAGGTCGAAGAGGTTGTAGTTCTCCTCCGAGAAGTCGCCTTCGCGGAATGCCGCCAGCGGATTGGTCCGCATCACTCCCGCGGCTACGGCTTTCTCCACCTCCGTGCGCAGTTCCGCCACCGAACCGATGCACTTGAGTTCGGCATGGTCCTCCGTGGCCCATATCGGCAGCGGCGTTCCCCAGAAACGGGAGCGGGAGAGGTTCCAGTCCACGAGCCCTTCGAGCCATTTGCCGAAACGGCCTGCCCCGGTCGAAGCGGGTTTCCAGTCGATGGTGTCGTTGAGCTCCATGAGCCGTTCCCGCAGGGCCGTCGTGCGGATGAACCACGAGTCCAGCGGATAGTAGAGCACGGGTTTGTCCGTACGCCAGCAGTGCGGATAGGAGTGGGTATGTTTCTCGATCTTGAAAGCTTTGTTTTCGCCCTTGAGCATTACCGACAGGTCGACGTCGAGCGTGGGGTCGTCGGGGCCGAGCGTGGGGTCGTAGGCATTCTTGACGAAACGCCCCGCCCACTCTCCGTAGGCCTGCGTGTCGACGTAGCGCTCCACGAAGTCGGCATCCATCTCCTCGATGGGGAAGAGGCGTCCGCGGCGGTCCACCATGGGCTGGTTTTTACCGGCTTTGTCTACGACGTACATCGGCACGATGCCCGCCTGTTTGCCTACGCGGTCGTCGTCGGCACCGAACGTGGGGGCGATGTGTACGATACCCGTACCGTCCACCGTGGTCACGTAGTCGCCGGAGATGACGCGAAAGGCGTCGCCCATCGGCTTCACCCAGTCGATGAGCTGTCGGTAGCCGATACCCACCAACTCCGAACCTTTGTAGGTCCGTTCGTCGACGCTGTAGGTTCCCTCCATCTTCGGGGTGAAGTAGGAGGAGAGCAGCTCTTTGGCCAGAATGACGGTTTGGGGCTGTTGCGTGTAGGGGTTGAGACATTTGACCCTTACGTATTCGATGTGGTCGCCTACGGCGAGGGCCGTATTGGAGGGCAGCGTCCAGGGCGTGGTGGTCCATGCGAGGAAGTAGAGCGTGCCTTGCGCGTTGTCGAACAGGAATTCGCTCCGCTCGTCGCGTACCACTTCGAACTGGGCCGTGCAGGTGGTGTCCTTCACGTCGCGGTAACATCCCGGCTGGTTGAGCTCGTGGTTGCTGAGCCCCGTACCGGCTGCGGGGGAGTAGGGCTGTATCGTATATCCCTTGTAGAGCAGACCCTTGTCGAAGAGCTGCTTCAGCATCCACCACAACGTTTCGATGTATTTGTTTTCGTAGGTGATGTAGGGGTGTTTCATGTCCACCCAATACCCCATCGTGCGGGTGAGATCCTCCCATACTCCCGTGAACTCCATCACCGCCTCGCGGCAGGTGCGGTTGTACTCCTCGATGGATATCTTGTGGCCGATGTCCTCCTTCGTGATGCCGAGCTTCTTTTCGACACCCAGTTCCACGGGCAGGCCGTGGGTATCCCAACCCGCTTTCCGGCGGACGAGAAAACCTTTCTGGGTTTTGTAGCGGCAGATGGTATCCTTGATGGTACGCGAAAGCACGTGATGGATGCCGGGCAGGCCGTTGGCCGAGGGCGGTCCTTCGTAGAAGATGAATGTCGGCGAGCCTTCGCGCTCGGTGATGCTGCGTCCGAACGTGTTTTCCTTGTCCCACATTTCGAGGACCTCCCTGCCCAGTTGCGGCAGATCGAGCCCTTTGTATTCGTTGAATTTTCTGCTGCTCATATATGTTCAGAATCTTTAAACCACAAATATAAGAAATATATTCGCTGAAAATCGAAAGTGCGGTCGGACTGAAGGGCCGACGCACGGTCGCGAATCGATTCGTTTGAAGCAAATATATTAAAATTCTATTCGTTGAGGAGCGAAAGTGTTTGTCGGACTGAAGGGCCGGCGCACGGTCGCGGAGCGATTCGTTTGAAGCAAATATATTAAAATTCTATTCGTTGAGGAGTGAAAGTGTTTGTCGGACTGAAGGGCCGACGCACGGTCGCGAATCGATGCGTTTGAAGCAAATATATTAAAATTCTATTCGTTGAGGAGCGAAAGTGCCTGTCGGACTGAAGGGCCGGCGCACGGTCGCGGAGCGATTCGTTTGAAGCAAATATACTAAAATTCTATTCGTTGAGGAGTGAAAGTGTTTGTCGGACTGGGAGTCCGTACCCCGGTGTAATTTTTTCGGAACGGTTGTCGCCGATTGTCGGGAGGGGTGTCCGGTGCGCCGGATTTGCCGCCTGTCCGTTCGGAATTGCCAATAGGGGGGCAGTCCGGCAGGCCCGTTCGGGAGCGGTGGTGTTGGGCATCGAACAGGAAGGAGCGGTTTTTCCCTTTTCTACGCGTTGCGGACGGAAAAGGAGAGAGGCGACGGGGTGCAAAGGTGTTTGCGCTATCCGTTTTCGGGGGCTTCCGGGCAGCGTTCGAAGGCGATGCGCGGAGTACCGTCCGCTACGAATACGGTGCCGACGGGGCGGAAGCCGGAGCGGAGCAGCAGGTGTTGCATCGGGATGTTGTCGCGGTGGGTATCGGCCCGCAGATGGCTGTCCCGGGCCATGCACCACGCCATGCACTGCGCGGCAATGCCTCGCCGCCGTACCGCGCAGGCTATGCGGTGGATGACGTGGTAGGGGCGGTCGTCCCTCCATGCCCCGTCATGGACGATCGCGTAGTTCGGTTCGGGAGAAGGCATGAGACAGAACGTGGCTACCGGTGTGCCGTGCCCGTCGAGGGCTACGTAGGAGTTCCCTGCGGCGATATCTCCGGCGATCTGCGCACGGCCGGGATAGCCGTCGCTCCACTGGTGGGGATTGCCGGAGGCATGCATGAAGGCCGTGGCCCGGTGGATGATCTCCATGATGCGGTCGACATCCTCGGGGCCGGCCTTGCGGATGGTTACCGAGAGGGGGTTACAGTTGTTCATCCTGCTTGGCGCCGTATGCGAGGTCGCCCGCATCGCCCAGCCCCGGCACGATGTAGGAGTGGACCGTGAGTTCCTGATCCACCGAACCGCACCAGATGGTGGTGTCGGCGGCGGGCAGGTGTTTGCGTGCATACTCTACGCCCTCCTCGCTCGCTATTCCGGCGGCGACGTGCAGTTTCGCGGGACGGCCCTTGCGTTCGACGAGGGCTTCGTAGGCGAGTACCAGCGAAGAGCCCGTCGCCAACATGGGGTCTACCAGCAGCAGGGTCTTGCCGGTGAGGTCGCCCGCCGATACGTATTCCACCCGGATGTTGAACGTGCCGTCCTTGCTGTAGCGCCGGTAGGCCGATACGAAGGCGCACGAGGCGTCGTCGAAGTAGTTGAGGAATCCCTGATGGAACGGGATGCCGGCGCGGAGGATGGTGGCGAGCACGATCTCTTCGTCGGGCAGCATCACCTCGGCCTCGCCGAGCGGGGTTTCCACCTGTTGCGGCGCGTAGCGGAGGCTTTTGCTGATTTCGTAAGCCATCACCTCGCCCACCCGTTCCAGGTTGCGGCGGAAGCGCATGCGGTCTTTCTGAATGCGGGCATCGCGGATCTCCGCGATGAAGCGGTTGAGAATCGTGTTCTCCTTGTCAAGTATATGCACCATAATCGTTTGTCGTTAAGCGGGGTTTATGGAAACGGAGGCGGCGCGGGGCTGCCTCCGGTATGTTCCTGTGTCGGGTTGCCGACGGTCCGTGCGGGGCTTCCCGGTCGGCGCGGGGTCCGCTCGCGTCAGTACAAGAAGTTGTTGAACGGATAGCGGCCGGCATGGATCTCCCTGACCATGCCGTAGAGGTCGGCCCGCAGTTTGTCGATGTTGAGTCGTTCCTTGGCCGAGATGAAGATGCACGGGGTGTCGCCCTTGGCCATCCAGCTCCGTTTGATCTCGTCGAGCGACAGGTTTTCGCGGGTGGCGGGGGTAAGGTCGTCCTCCTCTTTCGGGGTGTAGCGGAAAGCGTCCACCTTGTTGAAGACCATGAAGACCGGTTTGTCGCCCGCTCCTATCTCGCGGAGCGTTTCCCGTACCACCGCGATCTGCTCTTCGAAGTTGGGATGCGAGATATCCACTACGTGCAGCAGCAGGTCGGCTTCGCGCACCTCGTCCAGCGTCGATTTGAACGACTCCACCAACTGCGTGGGGAGTTTGCGGATGAACCCTACCGTGTCGGAGAGCAGGAAGGGGAGGTTGTCGAGAACCACCTTGCGTACGGTGGTGTCGAGCGTGGCGAAGAGCTTGTTCTCGGCGAACACCTCGCTTTTGCTGACGAGGTTCATCAGCGTCGATTTGCCGACGTTGGTGTAACCTACCAGCGAAACCCGTACCAGACTGCCGCGGTTGCTCCGCTGGACGGCCATTTGGCGGTCGATCTTCTTCAGCTCCTCTTTCAGCCGGGCGATGTTGTTGCGGATCACGCGGCGGTCGGTTTCTATCTCGCGTTCGCCCGCGCCGCCTCGCGTCCCCGTGCCGCCCCGCTGCCTCTCCAGGTGGGTCCACATGCCCGTCAGGCGCGGCAGCATGTATTCGTACTGCGCCAGCTTCACCTGCGTTTTGGCATAGGCCGTCTGCGCACGCTGTACGAAGATGTCCAGGATGAGCCTCGTGCGGTCGGTAATGCGGCGCCCCAGCGCCTTTTCGATGTTGTGGGTCTGCGAGGGAGAGAGTTCGTCGTCGAAGATGACCACGTCGATCTCGTTCTCCGCCGTCCAGAGGGCGATCTCCTCCAGTTTGCCGGGACCCACGTAGGTGCGTGAGTTGGGCGTGGGAAGTTTCTGCATGAAACGCTTCACGCTCCGTATGCCGGCCGTTTCGGCGAGGAACTCCAGCTCGTCGAGGTACTCCTCGCTCTGGCTCACCTCCTGCCTGTCCCGCACAACCGCCACGACGACGGCCCTTTCGGGTTGTATCTCTTCTTTTAAGGTTGTTCCCATAGTCGGTTGTTTCGGTTGGGCCTCCTTGCGGCGTTACTCCACCGTTACGGATTTGGCCAGGTTGCGCGGCTGGTCTACGTCGCGTCCCTTGTTGACGGCGATGTAGTAGGCGAAGAGTTGCAGCGGGATGGAGGAGAGGAGCGGCGTCAGGCATTCGGCCGTTTCCGGTATCCAGATGCAGTAGTCCGCCATCTGTGCCACGATGCAGTCGCCCTCGTTGACGACGACGATCACCTTGCCCCCGCGGGCCTTTATCTCCTGAATGTTGCTGATCGTCTTTTCGTATACGCTGCCGTTGGTGGCGATCACGATGGTGGGCATCTCCTGGTCGATGAGGGCGATGGTGCCGTGTTTCATCTCGGCGGCGGGACATCCCTCCGCGTGGATGTAGGAGATCTCCTTCAGTTTCAACGCACCCTCCATGGCCGTGGGGTAGTTGCAGCCGCGGCCCAGGTAGAGGAAGTTGCGTGCGTAGGTGAAGATCGAGGCTACCGAACGGATGTGTTCGTGCTGACCCAGTACGGTCTTGATGTTGTCGGGCATGGCGATCAGGCCGCGCAACGCTTCGCGGTACTTCTCCTCGTCGATCACTCCCTTCATCTTGGCGATCATCATCGCCATCATCACCAGCACCGTTACCTGGCCGGTGAAGGCCTTGGTGGAGGCTACGCCGATCTCCGGACCCACGTGGATGTAGGTGCCGGAGTGCGTGGCGCGGGCTATCGAGGAGCCCACCACGTTGCAGATGCCGTAGACGAACGCCCCTTTGCTCTTGGCCAGCTCGATGGCGGCCAGCGTGTCGGCCGTTTCGCCGGACTGGGAGATGGCGATCACCACGTCGTCGGGGTGGATGACCGGATTGCGGTAGCGGAACTCCGAGGCATATTCGACCTTCACCTCGATGCCGCAGAGGTCCTCGAAGAGGTATTCGCCGATGAGGCCCGCGTGCCACGAGGTGCCGCATGCCACGAAGATGATGCGCCGCGCGTTGAGAAACCGTTCCTTGTTGTCGAGAATGCCCGAGAGGACCACGTTCGTGCCCTCTACGTTGATACGTCCCCGGATGCAGTCGGTGATGGTGCGCGGCTGTTCGAAGATCTCCTTGAGCATGAAATGCGGATAGCCGCCCTTTTCGAGCTCCGAGATGTTCATCTCCAGCTTGCGTATGTCGATTTTTGATTCGATGTTGTTGAGATTCATGATCTTGAGTGGCTTGCGGCGGTTGATGACCGCAATTTCGCCGTCGTTGAGGTAAACCACGTCCTTCACGTATTCCACGATGGGGGTGGCGTCCGAGGCGAGGAAGTATTCGCCCTCGCCGATGCCCACCACGAGCGGACTGCTCTTGCGGGCGGCGATGATCTCATCGCTGTTGTTGCGGTCGAGTACGGCGATGGCATAGGCGCCGATCACCTGGTTGAGCGCCGCCTGTACCGCCTCGAACAGCGTGCACTTGTTCTCCGTGCGGAGGTAGTCGATGAACTGTACGAGCACTTCGGTGTCCGTGTCGCTCTGGAAGGTGTAGCCCTTCTCGGCGAGCATGGCTTTCAGTACTCCGTAGTTCTCGATGATGCCGTTGTGGATGAGGGCGATCGAACCGTTTTCGGAGTAGTGGGGATGGGCGTTCACGTCGTTGGGTTCGCCGTGCGTGGCCCAGCGCGTGTGTGCGATGCCTATCGAGCCGGCGATGTCTTTCTCCCCGGCGAAGTGCTCCAGTTCGGCCACTTTGCCTTTCGATTTATAGACGTTGAGTTTTCCCGTCGGGTTGATCAGGGCGATGCCGGCGCTGTCGTATCCCCTGTATTCGAGTCGGTGAAGACCCTTGATCAATATCGGGTAGGCCTCTTTGGTGCCCACGTATCCTACTATTCCACACATAAGCCGATGTCGGTTTAGGTAAATGATATGTAATGTCGCCGCGATGCGCGGGTCCGCGGAGCGGCGTGCTTCCGCGGCCGTGCCGGGGCGTGGCCGGAGCTTTCCCGGTGCCGGACCGGAGTGCGGTCCTTCTCGGTGAATACAATACGGCAAACAAAAGTAAGCATTATCTCTCAGATATGGAAACCGGAGCGACGGACAACGAAGATTCCGGAGCGGCGGGGGTCACTGTTTCGTCACCCGGTAGGCTCGTTCCACTCCCTTTATTTTCATCAGGTTGGCCGCTACCATATCTACCACGGCCGTACTGGGTACTTCGATGTTGAGCGTGCCGCCTATCTTGCCTTCGCGCAGGGGACTCAGGCTCATGGAGCGGATGTTGATCTTCAGTTCGCCGGAAACGACCTCCGTGATCCGGTTCACCATGCCCGTGGTATCCTCCGCCACGATGCGCACCGAAGCGAGGAAACTGCCCTGGCCCGCTTCGCTCCGCCACCGGGCGTCGAGTACGCGGTAGGGGTATTGCTGCCTCATCCGCAGGGCGTTGGGACAGTCGGTGCGGTGGATGGTGATGCCGGAGGAGACGGTGGTGAATCCGAAAATGTCGTCGCCGAAGATGGGGTTGCAGCACTTGGCCAACTTGTAGTCGAGGCCCCGGATGGAGTCGTCGATGATGAGCGTGTCGCCTTCCTTCCCTTTTCCCGGGAGCGGTTTCGCTGCGGTCTGCGCCGTGCGGGTCTTCGGTTCGGAGAGTTCGCCTGCCAGGTGGCGGACGATGATCTCCTTGGTGTCGGCGATGTCGATCGTGCCGTCGGCGATCGCCCCGTAGAACTCCGTCCCCGTCTTGTATTTGTAGTATTTGGTCAGTGCGATGACCGCATCGTCGATCGGAATGCTGAGTTTCCAGTTCTTCAGCTTGCGTTCGAGCTCTTCGCGCCCGAAACGCGCCGCCTTGGTTTCCTCCTCGCGCAGGTGGGCCTTGATCTTGTTGCGGGCTTTCGCCGTTACCACGTAGTTGAGCCAGTCGGCCTTGGGCTTCTGCGTCTTGGAGGTGATGATGTTCACGATGTCGCCGTTGTGCAGCACCTCTTTGATGGGGACGTTGCGGCCGCTTATCTTCGCCCCCGTGCAGGTGGCCCCCACGTGCGTGTGGATGTCGAAGGCGAAGTCGAGCACCGTGGCTCCCCGGGGCAGTTTGCGCAGGTCGCCCGCCGGAGTGAAGACGAAGATCTCCTCCGAGGTGCTTTCCGTGTCGATGCGGTTGGCTATCTGGCTCTTGTTGGTGCTCTCCTCCATGATTTCCCGCAGCCGGGCCAGCCACTCGTCGTTGCGGCTGCTGCTGCCGTTCACCCCTTTGTAGCGCCAGTGGGCCGCGATGCCCCGTTCGGCCACCTCGTCCATCCGTTCGGAACGTATCTGTATCTCCACCCAGTGTCCGTCGCCGGTGACGACGGTGGTGTGGAGCGATTCGTAGCCGTTGGATTTGGGAATCGAGATCCAGTCGCGCATCCGTTCGGGATTGGGGGTGTAGAAGTCGGTCACGA
>CAJTLO010000006.1:0-67473 GCA_910577285.1 uncultured Rikenellaceae bacterium
CTCGAAGAACGCATCCGTAAATTCGTATTCGTACCAGATGCTACTCGATTTTTTATTCAGACTTTGTTTGACAATCGTGTAATTCCCATTATCATAGAGTCCTTTATTATCTTCTGAATACTGCATTATTTCCGTATTTCCGTTAGAAATCCTCGCACGAGTTGGTATATAAAACCCATTGGTAAGGAACAGGGGTTGATGAGGAAAACCACCTTCGGTCCAATACGTAAATGACAGACATTCTCCCTTATGTATTGTATAAGAGGCAGATTCGGGATATTCATTACTAACTTTAAGGGCATCAAATTGCAACTCTATGTCCCACGAACTGTTGTTAATAAAAGTATAATAAGAAGTATTCATATATTCAACGTTGGCACAACTTATCAACAACAAGAATACCGTTGACGGGATAATAAATTTAATTAGCTTTTTCATTGCAGTAAATTGGTTATTGCAGTTCGACATGTTGTTTTTATCCTGTTTTATTTGGCGGCATTCGCCAGTCTGTAATCTGGTCAATATTTTTCCATACGTTCATCCTTTAGGTGAATAATCGTTGCCGATCTTTCTTATATAGATGAAAAACACAGGTGTTTCGTTGCATCGGCCGTTTAAATTTTACATAAAATTTTCAGCAAATAAAAGGATATTCGTTTGCCGTTTGCCGTCGCCGGAAGTTTGTCGTGCCGGCAAGGTGCCGAACAGACATTTGAGGGGAACTCCTGAATGGAAAGTGTTTGTATGTCGATAGGAAGTGGCAAGAGGGGCGTTTGGAAACCGACTCGCTGCTCTCCCTCTCTCATGTATTTCACCCTTTGGGGCCGATAGGATGGCGATCGACTTTTTCGTGTCTTTCGGGTGTCCGAGAGGAGAAAGAAAAAATTCCGTAAGACCGAGGTCTTACGGAATTTGTCATAGATCGACCCCGTTTTGTCTTCGGGGCCGGCGGAGAGAGGGGAGTATGACTCTAAACGCCTATGTGTTAGTTGTTTGTTTTTGAAATTTTAAGTGGGTAATGAAACGGTAGCGATTCTCGACCGTTAAGGTTGCCTTGATTCAGAAAATTCGCGTGCCGCCGTATTGGGATAACCCCCTTTCGGCATCTTTATTTCCGTTTGGCCTCGAAGGCAGCCCAAATGTTTTCCGTACCATCACGGAATCCCACCTCGACCACCCGGCGTTTTTCAACGAGAGCATCGAAAGAGCCGATAGGCTTGGCCGGAATTCCTCCGGCAACGGTATTATCGGGAATGTCATGCGACACGATCGCTCCGGCTGCAATGACGACGTTGTTTCCGATCCTTACATCGGGTAAAATGACCACGTTGGCGCCGATCATCACATTGTTACCGACCGAAATACCCCCCCCATTCTTTGAAAATCAATGTGTTATACTTTGTGTTGAACATGGAGGAGCAAATGTCGTGATTGATGAACGTAACATTGCTCGCAATTTTCACATTGTCGCCGAACGAAATCAATTCCGGATCCGAGGGAAATTTACGGGGTTGAAAGAAGAGGTCGCGTCCTATGTGATGAAACAATTCACGATGTTTCACGACATATCTGGTGCGCATTCTCGAAGTAGGCAGCACCATAAAATACAGTTTTCTGAAGAGGGTTTTGAATCCTTGTCCGTCACCTTGCATAACCGATTTGAATTAATATTATCTTAAAACGTTACTATCCGTTGATCATTTCCACCCCGCACTCCCGGTAGATGGGAAAATCTCCGATACCTTTTATTCGCTCGGCCGACACCATGATGCTTCTCACTTCGGGATTCAGCAGTTTCGATGTGAAAAGAACCGACGACGCGAATGAATACACGGTGAAATTCTGACTGACGGCCAGCATCTCCAATGTCACGTTGAAATCAGCGAGATTGAGGTAACGGCAATTTATATGCTCGGATTCGGCGAAAGCATGCGGAAGATAATAATCGATCCCGTAATCGGCGATGACTCGATTGACCAAATCGCAATACTCTTCTTTCGAGAGATACCCGTACTGATACAAATTCTGGCCCACGAAAATCGACTTGCCGTTCAAGTCCAAATCTATTCCCAGGCTATCGATCAGTTGCTTGGGGAGACGAATCGGCAGACGCTCTCCAAAATAATAGCGGGCCGAATCGGGCTTCAGCAGATAGGTCCGATGAATCAGGGAATAAATCTTTTTCAGATTGATTCCCAATAGAAGTTGCATCGCTTTCTTGACAACGCTCTTGTCGGTGAGGTCGTCGCGATAGTTCATCAATCCGTCCTCGAGCAATCCGACGCTCGTACATCCCGACATCCGGATTACGTATCTGTGCGATAAAAGCAAGACATTGGATGTCAATACATAATCGCAGGAAATACGGTCTTTGTGCCGGGAAAGATCCCGAATCAACTGCCCTTGTCCCTTGGGAGACAGGGATTGTACCTTTACAGAGATAACCTCATCGAAACGATCTTGAAAAGGATAGGATTTACAATCGATATTCTGTGTCAGTATCAGCAATATCCGGTAATCGCTCCGACGCCACTCCTCGGTAGAGAAGGCATACAGGATATCATTGAATTTCCGGGCTATAACCAAAAGTCTTTTCATTGTTGCGAGCCAATAAAATTATCGTAAACGGAATCCATACGTACATTGAAAACAGCATATTATGCAATGCTACGGAACTCAATCCCAACAATATAAGCAAGAATTCCAGATTAATATCGAATCTTAACTTGCGATACATACTATATAGGAAAACGAGAAAAATCGCTCCCCAGTCGTACAGATAACTGAGCCAGTCGTTGTGAGGCGAAAATTCATCATTTTGGGTAAAATCCACGATCAGCCGGTGTGCGCTATGCACTCCGTTGGGCAGTACGAAGTAACTGTTCTTTATTTCATCGATCAGGACCAGATACAGGGTAGCACGCGTGGTCATGGAAGACTCTCCCTCCTGAAATCGGAGTTTCGCCTCCAACAGCATCAGCAGAGTAGGAATAGCCGCCACGAACACGAGACAAACGACACTCAGTACGAGTTTGCGGTATTTGACCGTCTGAAGATACATCCATAGCTGATACATCCAATACGGAATGAAAAACAAGAGACTCCGTGTACCGCAGGCCCCCATGTACAGAATCAGGGTTAGGATCAGAAACAGCAACTCTTTGAATCCGGCCCTCCGGTGTAGCTTGTCCACCTCCCAGAGGGCGATTCCGATGATTCCGAAAATATTGGCCGAAAAATTAATGGCATGGAACAAGCCTCCGTACCGCACGGCAGTCGACGTGTCGATGTACAAGAACGGCAGAAACATTCCGAGCAATGTTCCGAAATAAATCACCCTCAACACAGTCGTCGTTATTTTCCACTCTTTGGGCGACAACCGCCAAACGTGTCCTATGTACAAGCACGATAAAAGAAAGAACACGTAGGCGCAATCGATCAGAACATGCACCATAGAGCATCCCAGGGACGCCAGGACGATCGCTGCAGAGAACCCGAACGTTTCCGCATACAACTTCTTGTTTTTTATCAGTAAAAAGAACAAAAAACAGTAAATCAGCAATATATATCCATTGTAGTTGGATATTCCTCCATGCTGGGTAATCCCCATAGAGGCTATGAGAGTCGAAACATACAGGCCAAGAACCAGTAAAAACTTACCTACCATGATACCTTCTCAAATTGCTTCAACCCGACAAGCATTTCGAACTCTTTGTAATAAACTATGTCTGCAATCATTTTCACTTTCAGATACTCGACGCCCGCATACGTTCTCAACAGTCCGCTCGCACGCAAAGCCTCGGGGTCGATCATGCTGTTGAAAACGGGGTTTTCCCGGGAAAACGAAGCGGCGCACAAATCATGATACTCCTGGGTGTTCAGCAAATGCAATATTTGCAGTCCTCTGCCCCGCAGCAACAACTCCACCCGATTGAACGCTTTCTTGAGGGGATTTTGCTTCTGGAATATGAGATTTAAATTCTGATCCGGAATATTCTTGAACTCGGGATTGATATACACCAGGAACTTCTTGAGGAAGAACTTATCCTTCAGGAATTGCTGGGGGAGTGTCCGGAGTTGTTCATAGAAGAACGGATAATAAATCGTGTAGCAACGCTTCGTCTGATTCATGGAATCGTAAGCCGAAGAGAACTGGTATTTGGTCGTGATGTTGTCGTGGATGTTGATCCACTTCTCGACGTTATCGGTACCGTTGAATCCATCGATCGTCTCGAAAAGCTCTTCCCGGGCGATTTTCAGATCTTTCGGGTCCATCACCCGATCGATCGTGCACTCGGACAGACTACAAAAACCGGACTCGGCATAAGGATCGAACGACAAATGCAGGTGATGCGCCGACTTACGATACACGTCGGCAAATCCTTTGAAGGCATCCTTTCGATTGCCCAAAAAGAAATCCGCATGCTGTTTGAGTTTACCGTAATTCCCTGAGAGCACCGCCGCCGCCAGATAGGCATATCCGCCCGGATCGCCGACAAACATGTAATCGTATTCCGGGAGATCGAACGCCGGATTGATGAATGCCTGCGAAAAGAAGAAGGGATGGTTCCTTATATCCAGCAACATGCTGTCCGCAAGCCAGGAACGTCGGTAAGGGATGAAATCGACGGTCGAACCGTAGTGCTCCGCTATGCGTTTCGACATCTTCGCGGTAACCGATTCCAATAGCTTGTTCGGCCTTTTCTCCCCGACGACGAAGGGTTTGGTTTTGATACCGACCTTGTTCGTGTAATGCGCGATCAGCCGGGAATCGAGCCCTCCGCTGCAACCGTATCCGGCGACCATATCCGGATTCTGCGCCGCTACGGTGGAGAAAAACCGGGTAAAATCGTCGTCCGCGATAGCGAGTTGCTCCTCCAAAGAGATCCGGTCGTCCGGTAGGTATTTGAAGTCGTAGTCTTGTCGGGAGCTGAGACGCCCCGTTTTACTCTCGTAACGAAGATACGCCCCGACTCCGATGCGGGTAATATGTTTCAGCAACGTTCTGCAGGGAACCGGGTCCGTTGCATAGACGAGCTGGGCACGCAACGACGATTCGTCCAGCGTTATATCATCACGGAATTCATCGGCCAGCAGCCAGGGGTTGTTCGATACGGCGACCTTGCCTTGCGACTGAAAGACGTACAGGGGCACATAGGACCGTTTGTCCGTTTTAACTTCGAACGTATCGTTTTCAGGATCGACGAGAACCACATTGTACGCTCCCAGCGGAGTACAATTTTCAAGCCCCCGGGCGATCATCTCGGTAACCGAAGAGACGGTCCGATCGACTATATATCCTTCGAGAATGTATTCGTATCGTCCGGTACGATGGAAATCGCCATACGCGAACAAAGATTCGGTTACTTTCCTGCCTCGTTTTATAAAACAATTGGATACGATAAATTCCATGGTTTAAAAATTAAGTGCATTCTTATTCGTCATGATATCCAAACCGCTCGATATGGCCTTCTTGATATTTTTGAAATTCAAAATATAATACAATCCGATAGACCCCAGCAGAAAATAGGGATTGGGCCAAACAAAAGCGAAAAGGACCAGCAACAGCATGTTCAGCCAGCTTCCGTTGCCGAAGATTTCATATACGTACGATCTGAAGGAAATTTTATGGTACAACGTCCGCACACCCTCGATCACGACACAGGAGGAATAGACGAAGGAGGCTACCGTTACGGCCAACGCAATATATTCGACGCCCAGTTTAAAGCGGAGAAAAACAGAGCTCAGCGCCCACACCACCCCCACGGAACAGAATCCGTAAGCAGCCAGACGGATCTCCTTCTTTCGGGCTATCAGAAATGCGGAATATCCCGTGGTGGCATTATTGAGGCATTTTCCCAGAATCAGGACGCTGTAGATCTGTACCATTCTTATCGAGTACTCGGGATACCAAAAGGATATGACGTATACGCACAGTATCGACACGAGACAGATCATGTCGATGCCTACCACATAGATCGACTTGATCCTTCGTATGTTCGCCTCTATCTGCTGATCGGTCCCCTCCATCTGATTCAATATCTTGGGGTAGAAGATAAAAAGGAAGGCACCGCCCGCCATAATGACCCCGTTTACCAACGAATTGGCAAACGAAAAACAGCCGAATTCCGTAACCTCGAAGTTGGCGCTGACCAGACTCGAGGCGAACAGAATCATCAGATAAAAACTCAGGTTATACAATAGCAAAGAGATCCCTCGCGTAATCAATACTTTCGAAATGGCTCTGTCGATCGTGAATTTCGGCCGTTGCGGCAGGCCGATCCGGAACAGGAGCAACGCGATGGAATTGGTAATCAACAGTGCCCATACGATCATGTTGACGGTGATGTCGGTTTTGAATACCAGACACAACACGAGAATCGTAATATTCGGAAGAATCTGCTGGATGTTGAGCTTGAGCAGTTTTCCGAACAATTTGTAATAAGTGATATAGATTCTTCCCAGATTGATTACCAGACAGGTAACGATCAAAAGATACCCGTAATCCCTGAAATGATAATTGGCGAACAGATCGGAGTCGAGAACCGTTACCGCACACCACAGGAGCGAGACCGCCAGGCAGATCAGCAGATTTAAACTCCATGCCGTATCCCATATCTTATTCGCCCGGAGCGTATTCTTGTATTTGCTGTATTCGGTATTCAGCGACTCGTTGATTCCCAGATTCGCATACGCCATGTAGGATACGATCAGCAGCACGAAACTATAGATTCCATACTCGTAACCGCCCAGGTATTTTGCCAGCAACAAGGCATTGACAAATGCAAGAAAGTAGGTGACATACCTCAGAATCACATAGATTACCGAAGGCGATGAAACTACGGAGGCAGCCTTGTCTATTATCCGCGACATAATTATTTGGACCCAATAAATTCCTCTTCACCGTCGAAAAACGACTCAACAAATTCACGGAACACTCCTTCGCCGCCCTTCTTGCTCAAATCCGTATTGCTCAGCTTCCGAATGTATTGCGGGGCACTGGCAGGCACTCCGGCGAAGCCCGCCGCTTTCAAAAGCTCGATATCGTTCAGATCATCTCCGATATAGGCCACTTCGCTCAGTGCGATGCCCAGTTGCTCGCAAAGTCGGCTGGCGACCTCGAGTTTGTTTTTAACCCCCTGAAACAGGTAGTCCACCCGAAGCTTCTCGGCTCTTCGACGCACGATTTCGGTCTCTTCTCCCGTGATGATGCCGACCGGTACCCCGTGCCGACGGGCCAGGAGAACACCGGCACTGTCGTAGGTGTGAAATTTCTTCCATTCATTTCCCGTTTGATCGTAATACATCCCGCCGTCGGTCCATACTCCGTCAATGTCCGTTAAAATCAGTTTGGGTTTCATACCTCTTCTTTATTATTTTCGCAGGAGTTCCTCCGATCACGGACCCCGCCGGATAACTTTGGGTTACCACGGAGTTGGCCCCGATGATGCAGTCGTCGCCGATCGTAATATCTCCCAATATCATGGCTCCCGCATATATCGTTACGTTATTGCCTATTGTCGGACGGCCTCCGTTGCGATCGCCGATCGTACAGTTCTGGTGAATCGTACAGTTATCCCCGATTCGGCAACGGGCACCGATAACGGTGCCGATTCCGTGGTTGATCTTGAAAGCCTCTCCGATCGTAGCACTATAATAAATTTCAATCTGGCCTATCTCGCGTCCCAGCAAGGAAAATGCGTCGGCCTCCCTGGTAGACCCGTATAATAGGTTGATATTATGTGATATACGGTAGCATAAAATTCCTATAAGGGGGGGGGGTAGCACGGAAGTCCCGTTCAAAGGGAACGGCATCCGGAAACCAGCGCAGGTAATCGGCGCGAAACTCGCGCACGGATTTCTCGAGAATCTCCCGGGAACATTCGAAAGAAAACGAATGAAGCCACGTCCGACTCTTCATTTCCATCAATGCATCGTAAATCGCGACCGTGTTCATCGTCCTCCCTACATCAAGTGTTTCGAATAAATTATTTCATTGGCAGGAATATCCTGGGTCAGCGTTTTACCTACCACCTTGTCCAGATCGCGCCATTTATAGCCGTCGCCGGGACTTAGCATATGCAGATCCTCCTTCGCGAGGACCTCTCCCGCTTTCATATCCCGTTTCGAGGCGATCGAACGCTCGAGCTTCTCACGGGACACGGCCACGCTCTTGTCGATGTAAAGGTCCTTCGTTCCCAACCAATGTTCGGCCACCCTTATGTCGCGGATCATTCGGTTCACACCGTCGGGCCCGAGCGACCCGGCCTGGTCCGTACCTTTCATCCGGCGATCGATCGTCACGTGTTTCTCGATGATCTCGGCCCCCATCCCGATGGCCACGACCGGAGCGGAGATTCCGATGGTATGATCGGAAAAACCGATCTTGTACTGTCCGTAGTGCTCCTTAAGATAGAGGATCGTATTGAGGTTGAGGTTGTCGGGCTGGGTCGGATACTGAGACACGCAATGGAGTATGGAAATATCGGAGTGATACTTGGTGATTACTTCGAGCGCATCGTCGAGCTCCTCCTTGCCGGCCATACCGGTGGATAGGATAATCGGTATTTTGGTCTCCGCAAGAGCTTCCAGCAAGGGCAGATTGGTAAGGTCGCGGCTCGCTACCTTGAGGCGGTCCGGAGTGAACAGCCGGAGCAAAGAGAGGCACCCCGTGGCGCACAGGGTCTCTATGAAATCGAGCCCCAACGATTTTGCGTACTTATACACCTCGAAGTGCTCCTCGTCCGAGAGTTCGAGCGCGGCTCTGTGCTCTCCGTAGGTACGACCGAACGAATTGGCGTTGTCGTATATGCGATTCATCTGAGAAACCGTGAGCTCTTCCCGCAAATCACGTTTGGTCAGCTTCACCGCGTTCATCGGTTTCAACTCGATTCCGAAGACATCCTCCCTGACAGGTCTCGAAACCAACTCCACGATCAGTTTGGCTATGTCCACCGACCCGTTGTGGTTCTGACCGATCTCGCCGATAATATAGGTTTCTTTCATATCCTACTTCGTATTTTTCATTATGTTGTTTCTCATTTTTTCATACAGATCGGGACGCTCGCTGTCCAAAAACGCGATTATGTTCCGGGGAGTAAGCGCCTGCCCGCGCTCCGAGAGCGCCTTGTAAATGATTTGCTGCGTCAGGAAATCATCCATGGTATCCATCGTGAGCCGAAGGTCGGGATGGGCTTCGATACCCGGAACAGCCTCCTCGATCGGCGACAGCGCGATGCGGAACAGCTCCCTCGAGTTGTAAATATAGTTGGTCACATGTTCGTGATAGAGGGACTCGTCCGTCATCCGGGCAGCTTTCTCCAGTGCGGACAACTTCACTCCCTCCGCCCAAAAACCGTAATGCGTCAATATGGAAGGTTTGCCTTCGGAGGTTCTGAACGAAACATAATCCAGCTCGGACGTCTCCAACATACGCGCTAAAACACCCAACGCCTCGACATCGAGAAAAACATTGTCGGCGCACACTCGTATGATCTCGGTGGCATGGAAGAATTTCGCGGCGTCGATAAACCTTTGCAGCACATCGGACTCGCTTCCTCGATAGGTCTTTACCCCGAGGGAGTCGCAAAGCGCGACAATCGCATCGTCTTTGGGATTCGAGGTCGTTGCAACGACTACGTCCGCAACCCGCAGATTGGCTTTCGCTTCGACAAGACGCCGGAGCAGAATCCGCAAAACGGATTCGCCGTCATGAAACGGCATGAGCATTTTGTTCGGCAATCGGGTCGATCCGGTCCTCGCTTGTACAATTACTAACGGTAGCATACTAATCAGTCTGAACGAAAAACAGGCGTTTCTTCCGGGAAAAACACCTAAACACATCGGCAAAACTATCTGTTTTGCTTGTACTATGCAAATTTTAAAGCTTCAATAAACCAAATAGCGCCGACATCCGAATCCGGAGACGGATAAGGTTGATTACCAGCAAAATAAAAATCGGGGAGGGGCTGTCTCGCAAAAAATCCCCCAAAGTCATTTTTTATTAAACGCATATAATGTAATTTTGCGCAATTACGAACATAGTAGTTTCCTGAAATCCGAATCTATCTATGTTCCAGTCGGGTAAACCGAGAAGATTGCAATTTAACCGGAGACAACCATAAATTCGAAATAACCCTTAAAAATTAAAATACTGTGGATAAAATCGATTACCTGGTTCTGTTCGTTGCGGCTATGTTGAGTACCTGGTGGATTTTTCGGGACATCCACCGGATCGCCATTCTGAAAAATATTACCGACAATCCGGATGCACGCAAGTTGCAGAAGGTTCCTGTGCCTTGCCTGGGAGGGGTAGCCGTGTTCTTCGGCATCATCATGGCGTTGCTGATTGCGGGTATCGAGTTCGAAGCCTCGAAAATGTTCACGATCGTATGCGCCTTTACCCTCATGCTCTGCATCGGAACGATGGACGACATCCTCTCCTTGTCGCCTCTTTTCCGATTTTGCATGGAGGTGCTTATCATCATGCTGCTCATCTACGGCGGTTCGGGATACATCGACAATTTCCACGGTCTGTGGGGTGTCTACTCCATTCCCGACTGGATCGCGATCCCGCTGACGATCTTCGCCTGCGTGGGCATCATCAACGCCATCAACCTCATCGACGGCGTGAACGGCCTCTGTTCGGGCTATTGCATCATGGCATGTATCGCTTTCGGTACGGTGGCGATCTGGTCGGGCGACCAGAAAAGCGCCTCGTTCGCCGCGATATTTACCGGCGCCCTGATTCCCTTCTTCCTGCACAACGTCTTCGGCAACAAGTCCAAAATGTTTCTGGGCGACGGCGGTACGCTGATGATGGGCACGATCATGGCCTATTTCGTCATCAGCATGCTCAAAAGCGATTCGGCGCTCACTTTCGTTGCCGACGACAACTTCGGCTTCATCCCCTTCACACTGGCGGTACTGGCCATTCCGATCTTCGACATGCTGCGGGTCATGACCAGCCGGATCCTGCGCGGCACCTCGCCCTTCAGTCCGGACAAGACCCACCTCCATCACATGCTCTTCCAGTGCCGGTTCTCCCATGTAGGTACGACCATGACGGAAATTCTCGGGAATATCTTTATCGTTGCCGTCTGGTTCGCATGCTGGCGCCTCGGGGCCTCCGTAGAGTTGCAGCTCTACGTGGTGATCCTGCTCGGACTTCTGGGCACCTTCGGGTTCTACCGGTATGGAGCCGCTATGGAAAAACGTCGGGGAGCGGGGTGGCGCGTATTGTCCCGAATCGGCGAGCGCACCCACGTCGAACATACCAAATGGTTCGAATGGGTAACCCGCATTGTGGAT
This sequence comes from uncultured Rikenellaceae bacterium, assembly GCA_910577285.1. Lineage (GTDB taxonomy): Bacteria > Bacteroidota > Bacteroidia > Bacteroidales > Rikenellaceae > Tidjanibacter. The sequence continues at coordinate 11,311 of CAJTLO010000006.1, forward strand.
AAAAGATACGAAGCGGAGTGATATCTTTTCCGCATCGGTCGGACCTGCCGGCAGCGTAGTGAAGCCGACCGCGATTTTGATTTGTGACGAAACAAAGACAACGACAATGAATATTTCCAAAATTTTAATCGCATTAAGCCTCTTGTTGGCGGTTGCCCTTCCTGCGAATGCGCAGATGACGGATGCGGCTGTGAAAGATTATATCAAGACGGGACTGGCATCCGGAAAATCGCAGCAGGAGATCGCGCGCGAGCTCGCGGTCCGCGGCGTGACGCGCGAGCAGGCGGAACGAATCACGCAGCAATACGACAAGGAGGGCCCGCGTACCGACGAGGCGTTCCGCACGGCCGGACAGCAGGAGCGGGAACGCCGGATGGAATCGGTGCTGACGCAGGAGAATCCTACCGATTTGGATGTGCTGGCGACCATGGAACAAGAAAATTGGCTGACCGATGCCGATGCCGAGGACAAGACGCCCATATTCGGCCGCAACATCTTTACCAACAAGAACCTGACTTTCGCTCCGAACGCCCAGCTTCCGACACCGCCCAATTACCGGCTCGGTCCGGGCGACGAGGTCATCATCGACATCTGGGGTGCCAATCAGGCTTCGATCCGCCAGACCATTTCCCCCGACGGGACCATCAACATCCCGGACATCGGTTTGGTCAACCTCAACGGCATGACGGTCAAGGAGGCCGACGCCTACCTGCGCCGCATGCTGGGTAGAATCTATTCGCTCGACGGCTCCGACGCCCAGTCGGAAATAAAACTCACCTTGGGCAACATCCGGAGCATCCAGGTCAATCTGATGGGCGAGGTCGCCGTTCCGGGCACTTACTACCTCTCCTCTCTCTCGAACATCTACCACGCGCTCTACCGTGCCGGCGGCGTCAGCGACCTGGGTTCGCTGCGCGACATCCGGCTTGTGCGCAACGGCAAGCAGATCGCGTCGCTCGACGTATACGAGTTCATCCTCAAGGGTAAATCGCCCGGCGACATTCAGTTGCAGGAGGGCGACATCGTTATCGTACCCGCCTATGACATGCTGGTCGATATATCGGGTAACGTAAAACGTCCGATGACATACGAAATGAAAGAGGGCGAAACCGTCAAGCAGTTGCTCGACTACGCCAGCGGATTCTCGGGCGACGCCTACAAAAGCAGCCTGCGCATGATTCGCCAGAACGGCCGGGAGTATCGGGTCTATACGATCAACGAACCGGAGTATGCCACTTTCCCGCTGCTGGACGGCGACTCTCTCAGCGTCGGGGCGATGCTCGACCGTTTCGAAAACAAGATCGAGATCAAGGGGGCCGTATATCGCCCCGGCATCTACGAACTCGGCGAGGAGATCGCGACCGTCGGTCAGTTGCTCGCCAAAGCCGAAGGAATCAAGGGCGATGCCTTTACCAACCGGGCGCTCCTGCAACGGGAGAAGGAGGATCTTACCCTGGAGGTGCTCTCGCTCGACCTCGCGGCGATTCTGGAGGGGAGAGCCGAGGACATCGCCTTGCGGAAAAACGACGTGCTGTTCGTTGCGAGTATCCACGATCTGCAGGACATAGGCCAGGTCACGGTCTTCGGAGAGGTCGCACGTCCCGGAGATTTCATCTTCGCGGAGAACACCACGCTGGAAGACATCATCATGCAGGCGGGCGGTCTGCTGGAGTCGGCCTCCGTGGTCAAGGTCGATGTCAGTCGTCGCATTAAGGATCCCGCCGCTACGGCATTGACCGATGTGCTCTCCCAGACCTTTACGTTCTCCCTCAAAGACGGATTCGTCATCGACGGTCAGCCGAACTTCATCCTCGAACCTTACGACCAGATTTTCGTCCGTCGCAGCCCCTCGTACAATCCGCAGGAGAGCGTCACGATCAGCGGCGAGGTGCCCTTCCCGGGGCCTTATATCCTCTCCAGCAGAAACGAAAGACTCTCCGATCTGGTAGCTAAGGCGGGCGGTGTTTCCCGTTGGGCCTACGTCAAAGGAGCAAGGCTTCTGCGCACCATGACCGAGGGAGAGGTCGCTCGCAGTCAGGCGGTATTCGAAGCGATCGACAATACCAAGGACAGCATCAACGTCAAGAACCTGGAGTTCGAAAACACCTACTATGTGGGTATCGACCTCGAAGCCGCCCTGAAGAATCCGGGCGGGGACGCCGATTTGGTGCTCCGGCCCGACGACCAGCTCCACATCCCGACGATGGTCAATACGGTGCGCATTACGGGCAATGTCATGTATCCCAACGTGGTTACCTACAATTCGTCCATGACGGTCGAAGACTTCGTCAGGATGGCCGGCGGTTACGGATTCCGGGCGAAGAAAAGCAAGGCTTACATCGTCTATATGAACGGCATGGTGGCCCGGGCCAAACGCAATAGCAAGTCCGTCGTGGAGCCCGGTTGCGAAATCATCGTTCCGGAACGACGCAAGAACAAAGCGACGCTCGGAGAGATCATGAGCATCACGACGACAACGGCTTCGCTCGCAACGATGATCGCGACAATCGGTACCTTAATCAAATAAAACGACCGGACATGACGGAATTGCAAAACAACAGTGCACCCCGAAACGGCTCGGCGGGAACCGATATCGACCTGATGGGGATGTTGACCCGCCTGTGGCATGCACGCAGCTTCCTTCTCATCTGCTGTGCGGTAGGCGCCGTGCTGGGGCTGATCGTCGGATTCAGCATCCCGAAACGGTACGCCGCATCGGTGGTGCTCGCTCCCGAGAGCGAACAGAAAGCCGGAGGGAGCGTCAGCTCCATCGCCAGCATGATGGGCATGAACCTCGACAACGGCGTGGATGCGATCAACGTAAACATGTTTCCCGAAGTGGTGCACTCCACCCCGTTCGTCTTCCGGTTGTTCGACCTTCCGGTCGAAACGGCCGACGGCAGGTTGCGGACCACCTTGCTGGACTACATGCTCCACCACCAGAAGAAAGCGTGGTGGGTTTATCTCGCCGAGGCTCCCTTCAAGGCGCTGAAATGGGGTGTGTCGCTTATCTCCGGCAAGGAAGAGGAGAGGAACGAAGGTGTTCTGCAGATGTATAATTTGCCGAAAAAGGAACGCGAGGTCATCAAGTATTTCGCAAATAACCTCAAGGTGAACATCGACAAGAAAACGGAAAAAACGGAAATGTCCCTCGAAATGCAGGACCCCCTGGTCGTCGCCACCGTCATGAACGCGGTGGTTGAAAACCTGAAGGAGTACATGTCGGATTACCGGACCTCGAAAGCCCGGCAGGACGCCGAAAATCTCTCCGTGATCTGCGCGGAACGCAAAGCCGACTATTACAAGGCGCAGCAGCAGTACGCGGCTTATGCCGATGCGAACAAGAGCGTCGTACGCCAGTCGGCTCAGGCCGAACAGGAACGCCTGCAGCAGGAGATGCAGCTGGCTTATCAGGTCTATTCGCAGGTAGCCACCCAGCTCGAGGCGGCACGTATCAAGGAGCAGCAGGCCAAACCCGTCTTCACGATCATCGATCCCGTAACGGTTCCTCTTCGTCAGGCGGCTCCGAGCAAGGCCAAACTGCTCATCGGTTTCGTTATTCTGTTCGGCTGCGTGGGCAGCGCCTGGGTACTGGTCGGCCGCGACGCCTGCAAGCGTCTTCGTTCGGCCCGATAACGACAGTAGGCTTATTTAAGAGTCAAAAACAACCAAGAGGAAAGATCATGAAGAAACGGATACTCGTCTCGGGCGGTGCGGGGTATATCGGCAGTCACGTTACCGTCGAACTCATCGCTGCCGGTTATGACGTCGTCGTGGCCGATAACATGTCGAATTGCGACAGGAGCTGTTTCGACGGGGTGCGGCAAATTACCGGACGGAGCGAACTTCCCTTCGTGGAGATGGATTTCTGCGACGCCGCAGCCGTCGAGCGACTTTTCAGCCGTTACAAGATCGACGCGGTAATCCATTTCGCGGCCTTCAAGGCGGTCGGAGAATCGGTAGCGGAACCGATCAAATATTACAGGAACAACCTGCTCTCTTTTCTCAACGTGCTGGAAGCGGCCCGCAATCACGGAGGTTGCAACGTCCTCTTCTCCTCGTCGGCAACGGTTTACGGCGAAGCGGACAAACTGCCCGTGACCGAACAATCGCCCCGACTTCCCGCCACATCGCCTTACGGCAATACCAAGCAGATATGCGAGGATATGCTGCGCGATGCGATTGCCGCCGACCCGTCGATCCGGGGAATCGCACTGCGCTATTTCAATCCGATCGGGGCGCACCCCTCGGTGCTGATCGGGGAGTTGCCGCGCGGCGTACCCAACAACCTGGTGCCGTTCATTACGCAGACGGCCATCGGCAAGCGAGCCTGTCTGAGTATCTTCGGCAACGACTATCCGACGCCGGACGGCACCTGCCTGCGGGATTACATCGACATCGTCGATCTGGCCCAGGCCCATGTCTGCGCCGTGACCCGCATGGTCGAAGGACGGATGAAAGAGGGTTACGAAATATTCAACGTGGGAACGGGGCGTCCCGTATCGGTGGCGGAACTGGTCACAGAATTCGAAAAGGTCAATGGACTCAAGCTCAACTACAAATTCGCCGACCGTCGCCCCGGGGATGTCGTAGCGATCTGGGCCGACACCTCCCGTGCGAACGAAGAGCTGGGCTGGAAGGCCAAACGAACCCTTGCTGAAACCCTCGCATCGGCCTGGGCCTGGGAAAAACACCTGGCCGAACAATAGATACACTACCGGCCCACGCGATCGGCGGAAGGGACCTAAAGAAAGAAGGGCAAAAGCGATTCCCCCGGAAGAGTCCTGCCGCCAACAGGCCCTTTCGGGGGAATCGTTCCATAAGCATCGAGGATAGCACAATACGAAGTCCGATTCGGGAGAGGGGAGAGGGGAGAGTCCTGCGAACGGAACTACCGGACTGCCATCTGCCGCCGCTTTTGCCAAATGATGCGTCGCCGCGCCCGCTATCGGCAAAAAGTGTCCGCATGGCCGTCTGTACGCCGGGTTTATCCGCCCAAAGGAAACTTCTCGAAAACCGCACCCCGGGCGAAGCTGTCCCCGTGACTTCCTTCCGAGCAATCCCCGCTGCGGGAAGGCGTCCGTTTTTCAATTCAGGATCGTAGGAGACGTTTATGTGGGCGAGTCCGATACCGCATCGTTCCGTTCGAGAGGTCTTCGACACACCGGGTCGGTCGGATTTATCCGACCGACCCGGTAACGAGAATCTTTTCCGCCGTTTTATTTCGAACTGAACTTACAACCGAACGAATCGATTGCGAACCGGATCGGAAAACCGACCAACACCTCGAACAATCGCCCGAACATCCCTTTCTCATGTGCAAGGCGATAAAAGGCCCGGAGGTTGAAGCGATTGATCCAGTCAGGGTAGTAGTTGATTCCGGTAGCGGTCTGGTGCAGGAATCCGCCGCAGGTGAAGACGATGCCCCGATAGCCGGCTTCCCGGAGATCGAGAGCGAACCGCTCCTGCAACGGCGAGCCCATCCCCACAACGGTAAAGTCGGGTGCGACCTCCACGATTCGCCGTATGGCATCGCGCCGTTCTTCCTCGTCCCGGAAATAACCGTTGCGAAAGCCGGCTATCGCGATTTGGGGATATGCCGTGCGGATCTGTTCGACAGTAGCCTCGAGCTGCTCTTGTTTGGAGCCGATGAAATAGATCGTATCGGTACATTCCGGGGAGTTCAGACGACTGAAGAGATCGGCCGCCATCCCCGACATATCGAAGCTCAGCCGGGGAACCTTCACACCCCAGAACAATCGAATCCACCAGCACATGGTCATCCCGTCGACAAACAGTCCGTCTATGTCGGCGTAGAGCTCGGGATTGCTTTTCACGACATGGTAATAATAGGGATTGACGCACGTATGAACCCGTCCCCGTTCGGAGAAGACTCGCTCGGGATAGGCCGAGGCCGAGGTCGCAATCTTGTTCACAAACGCTCGTGTTGTCATAAACTATCGGTTATGTTATCTTACAATTTTACATCGGAACAAAGCGGTTTCGCTGCTTGAAAGATTGTATATGTCTTTCGATTCCGGGAACAAATTTACATATTTCCAACTATTTGACAATAACCACGCGACTCCTTTGCTGTGTCGTGTCGCAACGTTCCGGTCACTCCGCAAGGCGTGATTGTCAATCCGTCCACATACGAATCAAGGCAAGGTACTTTTCTGCGAACCGCTCGAATCGGACACGAGCTTCTAAATTCCACGCTCGCCCGTACCGTAGAATCCGGAGCCGATCGAGCGGATTGTGCAGCGTGTGTATCTTTCTGTGCACCGATCCCAAACCGGCGCGTTCCTCCAGCTTTTCGGGCAGAGAGATAACGGCATCAGCGAATCTGGAGATTCAGGGTATTCCCGAGCGTTTTGCCCCTCGGAATAGAACCGTTCGATAGACTTGCCGACATCGCGCCGGCCGTAAGAAATCTTGCCGCAGCGAACCTTCATCCGTTTTTCAGCAAGCTTTTGGTAATCTCGACAGGCACCATACCCGCTTCGGCAGCGACTCTCCGAACCTCCTTCGGCCTCTGAAATAGGCAATAAAAAATCCCGTAAGAATTTGGTCTTACGGGATTTGCATGGGTCGACCCCGTTTTGTCTTCGGGGCTTGGCGGAGAGAGGGGGATTCGAACCCCCGGTACAGTAATCCCGTACGTCAGTTTAGCAAACTGGTGGTTTAAGCCACTCACCCATCTCTCCGGGCTTCTTGCCTTAAGCGGATGCAAATATAAGTCAAAAAAACGATTATCCAAAAGTTGAGAGGAGATAAAATGCGGGGGCGCCTCCGTAGGGGTTGGTCGGGGTGGTGGTATGGAGTGGTGCCGGGGCCTGTAGGACAGCGAGAGGCGCATTCGGCATGGGGCGAGGCGACCGGGCGGAGGGAGCGAGGAACGGGGGAAGGCGATGGAACAAGACGGGAGAGGTGCCGTCGAATGGAGGGCGGGTAACGGCAGGAGGCATCCGGTTCCGAGTACTGAGAGCAGGAAGTAGGGGAAAGCGCGAAGGGGCGGGAGCCGGAGAAGAGAGGATTCCTTAAATTATCGGAGACAGGAGAGGGGATTGCCGGCAGGTATCCTCGATGCGTGAAATCGGTTGGCGGTCAGTGGGAACAGCTGTTGTCGAATGGGCTGCCGGTGGGGATGGGAGCGGCGCGGAGGAGGTTTTTGGGGGCGGGTCTCAGGGGTTTGCAAGAGGTTGGTGGCCCGGGAGAACAGTTGTTGTCGGATGGGGTGTTGCCGTTGGGGATGGGAGTGAGGGCGGAGGAGGCTTTTGGGGGCGGGCCTCAGGGGGTTGCAAGAGGTTGCCGGTTAGGGAAAACAGTTGTTGTCGAATGGGCTGCCGGTGGAGATGGGAGCGGCGCGGAGGAGGGTGCCGGATAGGGCGTTGCCGCGCCGGACGAGCAGTCGCGAGGCGTTGCGTTCGGCGTCGGGAAAACGGCAGGCCGACAATAGGAGTAAAGACGGCGAAGGGCGTGCCGCTACGAGGAGTGCGGTGCCGCGATCGGGGAAATGTGGATATAATCGGTCGGTATGTACTGTAATGCCGGTGGATTTTGTATCTTTGTTCCTTAGCAAAACCAATGCGGATATGATAGAGAGATACAGCCGGCCTGCCATGAGGGCCATTTGGACAGAACAGCGGAAATTCGAGGCATACCTGAAGGTGGAGATCCTTGCTGCCGAGGCGTGGAGCGAACTCGGTGTCATCCCCAAAGAGGATATTGCCAAACTGTGGGAGAAGGCCTCCTTCAGCATCGATCGGATCAAGGAGATCGAGGAGCAGACCCACCATGATATCGTGGCCTTTACGCGTGCCGTCAGCGAAACCCTCGGCGAGGAGCGCAAATGGGTGCATTACGGACTGACGAGTACCGATGTGGTGGATACCGCCAACGGTTATCTTATCAAACAGGCCAACGAGGTATTGCTGAAAGACATAGAGGATTTCATCGAGATGCTGCGCCGGCAGGCGCTCCGTTTCAGGAATACGCCCTGCATCGGGCGTACGCACGGTATTCATGCCGACATCACCTGTTTCGGACTCAAATGGGTGCTGTGGCACGAGGAGATGGTGCGGAATCTGGAGCGTTTCCGTGCGGCCGCCCGCAACATCGAGGTGGGCAAGCTGAGCGGAGCGGTCGGCAATTTCGCCAACATACCTCCGTTCATACAGGACTACGTGTGCGAGAAACTGGGCATCCAGAGCGCCAATATCTCCACGCAGGTGATTCAGCGCGACAGGCACGCCTACTATATGGCAACGCTCGCCGTGATCGCCGCATCGCTCGAACAGATGGCTTTCGAAGTGCGGAACCTGCAGCGCACGGAGGTGCACGAAGTGGAGGAGGCGTTCGGCAAGGGCCAGAAGGGGTCGAGTGCCATGCCGCACAAGCGCAATCCGATAAGCAGCGAAAACATTACGGGGTGTGCACGCGTGATGCGCGGCTACATGCTTACGTTCTATGAGAATGTGGCCCTGTGGCACGAGCGCGACATCTCCCATTCGGCTACCGAGCGCATCATCCTGCCCGATGCCACCATGCTCCTCGACTACATGCTCACGCGTTTCCGCGGTGTATTGGAGAACCTGACGGTCTTCCCGGAGGTGATGTTGGAAAACATCTACCGTACGCGCGGCGTCATCTTCGCCCAGCGGGTGATGAACGCCCTCATCGGGAAGGGGTTGTCGCGCGAGGGGGCCTACGATACGGTACAGCCCATCGCCATGCGTGCCATGAGCGAGCGACGCGACTACCAGGAGTTGCTGCACGAGAGTCCGGATGTGATGAAGTATCTGACCGGCGAGGAGCTGGACGCATGCTTCACGCTCGACTACTACATGAAGAACGTCGATTTTATCTATCGTCGGGCGGGAATTAAGGAAGATTCAGAAGAACAATAGAAGAAAAAGATGAAGAACAGGCTGGTTGTCGTCGGAACCCAGTGGGGGGACGAAGGAAAAGGGAAGATAACCGATTATTATGCCAAAGATGCCGATGTGGTGGTACGTTACCAGGGCGGTAACAACGCCGGCCACACCATCACTTTCGACGGGCAGCGCTTCGCCCTGCAGAGCATTCCGTCGGGAATATTCAATCCGCACATCAGGAATGTGATGGCCAACGGCATGGTGGTGAACCCTGTGAGTGTGGTCAGCGAGCTGGAAGCGTTGGAGGCGCGCGGCATCCGGGATTACAATCTCTATATTTCCGACCGTGCCGCGGTCGTGATGCCCTACCACTCGGTGCTCGACGGCGCGTTGGAATCGATGAAGGGCGGTAAGCTGATCGGGACCACCAAGAAGGGAATCGGTCCTGCGTATTCCGACAAGTACGAACGGACGGGGATACGCATGGGCGACCTGCTCGATGCCGACTATTTCGCCGCGAGGTTGCGCGATGCGTTGGAGGAGAAGAACATGGTGCTGCGGATGCTGGGTTGCGAACCCATGTCGTTCGACGCTATTTATGCTCAGTACATGGAGCTGGCCGCCAAGCTCGGCAAATACATATGCGACACGTCGGTACTGATCAACGAGGAGATAGAGAAGGGCTCGAAGGTGTTGTTCGAGGGGGCGCAGGGTGTCATGCTCTGCATCGACCACGGCACCTATCCCTATGTGACCTCCTCCAGCCCTACGGCTTCGAGCGTGCCGCAGAATACGGGCATCGCTCCGCGGTATGTCGATAACGTGCTCGGCGTCTGCAAGGCCTACACCACGCGGGTGGGCGAGGGACCTTTCCCCACCGAGCTCGAGGGACCCACGGCGGATGCGATCCGCGAGCGCGGTCACGAGTACGGTACCGTGACGGGACGTCCGCGCAGGGTGGGGTGGCTCGATGCGGTGGTGCTCAACCATACCCGCCGGGTGAGCGGCATCGACTATCTGGCGCTCATGCTGTTCGATGTGCTCTCCGGGCTCGATACGGTGAAGATATGCGTCGCTTACGAACTCGACGGAGAGCGTATCGAGACCATGCCCTCCACCATTCCGCAATTCCAGCGTTGCAAGCCGATCTATATCGAGATGCCCGGCTGGAAAGAGGATATTACCGGCATCAAGAGCTTTGAAGAGTTGCCGCAGGCGGCTCAGGACTACGTACGGAAGATCGAGGAGTTGACCCGGATCAAGGTCGCCGTGCTTTCGGTCGGTCCCGACAGGATGCAGACCGTGCGGCTTTGCGAGATATTTTAAATCTTCGGGGGGACAGGAGTGTCTCCGCGATGAATGTCAGGTTCCCCGATCGTCGCGGCGATCGGGGAACCTTGTTTTTCCCGGACGTTGCTCCTCTCCGGCAGGTTGGACGGATGGCGGATCGGTTTTATGAAATAATCCGTATCTTTAGATAGTATTTCAAGCGATGGGTCTATGTGGAGAAAGCGAATAACGACAGGATGTCTCCTGCTCCTGTGGGGTGGAGGAACGGTCGGGGCCGGCGAACCGGTGCCGACGGCCGACAGCATCGTACTCGAGTTGCCGTCGGCACCCTCCGTATCCGGTGCCGTCGGAGAGAGCGACGGATTCTATGTGTACGCTACGCTCGGATTTCGGCTGGCGTGGAGCGGCATTACGGTGTATCTGAATTTCGGGGTGGACCAGCTCCGGCCCTACCTGATGGATGACCAGGGGAACCGCTTGGTGTTCGACAGCCGTCTCGAAGCGCTCAACTACCTCTCGGCGCGTGGATGGGAATTGGTGCAGGTCTATTTGGATGTCGATGACGGCGATTCGTCGGAACGCTATCTGTTAAGGAAGAGGCTGCGCGATTTTACGCCGCAGGAGCGGCAGATTTACGACAATTATGTCAGAAGGTGACGGTGACAGAGACTTTCGGGCGGCTTGTCGCGTAGTATAAAAAGGAATGCGTGCCGGGTGACTCCCGGCACGCATCTTTTATCCGTTCGGAGAACGGTCGCAGCATTCTTTTCGGTTAATCGGGAAGCCGGCACTCGGTCGGAGTAGGGGTATTGAAATAGGTGTCGTATGCGGTCACAATGCTTGCCGCACCTGTCAGCAGGCTGCCTATGATCGCTCCTTTGATAATCACCCGCTTCACGGTGAACTTGGTGCGGCTGAAGAGTCCGGCGAACAATCCGCCGCCGATGGCGCCGAAACCGAAGCCGATGATGAGGTCGCGCAGGCAGAAAAGCACCCGCTTGAAGTAGAACCAAAAGCCGTGGGGAGCGGACGTTTCGCCATGGACGGCCGGGGTGATCGTCGGGGCGGTGTCGTCGGTTTCGGCCGGAACGTATTGCCCGCACTCCGGACAGAGAACGGTTTCGGGAGCGGTATGCTCCCCGTAAGCGGTATCCTCGACCGATGCGGCGGAAGGGGATGTGTCGGCGTAGACCGGTGTACCGGGCGACAGGGCCAGAACGAGTGCGGCGCAGAAGAGATAGAAGGTTTTTATGGTAGTAGTTTTTGTGAGGTAATAGTGTTTACATGCGCTTGTGATGTTGTGTTTGGTAAATATAATAATAAAAAGTGGTGAATGGGCGAAGCGTGCGTTTTTTTGAATAGGACCGGCTTAGTTTTCCGACCTGTGTTTTGGGCCTTGAGGATCGGGCGGCGGCGACGGGGCGCTCCGGTTCCGTTTATCGGAAGTTGGCGGCGAATACCGATTGCTGTCGGCATGGGATTGATGCGGTGGACCCGGACACCTCCTCCGGTACCTCTCCCGCAAGGGGTGGAATGAACAGCGAACGTAGCCGGATGGTCGGATGCTGCCCGGCGTACGGTGTCTTCTTCGGGCTGCGGTGAAACATTTCAGGGGGACCGAAAGGTCCCCCTGAAATGCAATTGACAGGCTGCTCGGGCTACAGTACCTTTTTGCCTTCCAGCACAAGTCCTGCAGTGAGGGAGGTGCCGTAGGCGTAGGGGATGAATTCGAGCGACGATACCGGCTCCGTGATCCAGAGGTTGGCCTTTTTGCCTTTGGTGATGCTGCCGTGCGTTGCCTGGAGTCCCATGGCGTAGGCGCCGTTCAGGGTGGCTGCATGGAAAGCCTCCTGCGGGTTCATGCGCAGCTTGATGCAGGCGAGCGACACGATGAACTTCATGTTGCCCGAGGGCGACGAGCCCGGATTGAAGTCGGAGGCGATCGCCACGCCGAGTCCGGCGTCAATCATCCGGCGTGCCGGCGGGTAGTTCATGCCCAGGAAAAAGGCGGCGCCCGGCAGGATGGTCGGCATGGTCTGCGAGTCGAGCAGGGCTGCGATCTCCTCCTCGCCGGTGAACTCGAGGTGGTCTACGGAGAGTGCGCCGTGCGCTACGCCCACCTGTATTCCGCCCGATGCGGCGAGTTCGTTGGCGTGTATTTTGGGACGCATGCCGTACTTCGCACCGCATTCGAGCATGCGGGCGGTCTCCTCCGGCGTGAAGAAGCCGCGGTCGCAGAAGACATCCACGAAGTCGGCCAGCCCTTCGGCTGCCACGGCGGGAATCATCTCCCGGCAGATGAGGTCGACATACTCCGCCTGGCGGCCGATGTAGTCGCGGGCCACGGCATGGGCGCCGAGGAAGGTGGCGCGGATGGTCATGGGCGACTCCTCGGCCATGCGGCGGATGACGCGCAGCATCTTCAGTTCGTCTTCCGTGGAGAGGCCGTAACCGCTTTTGATTTCGGCGGCACCCGTTCCCGATTCCATCATTTGCCGCAGGCGCGGCATGGCTTCTTCGTAGAGTTCCTGTTCGCTGGCCGTGTGCAGGCGGTCTGCCGAGTTGAGGATGCCACCGCCGCGGCGGGCGATCTCCTCGTAGGAGAGACCGTTGATCTTGTCCACGAACTCGCCTTCGCGGCTTCCGGCGTAGACGATGTGCGTGTGCGAGTCGCAGAAGGCGGGCAGTACGACGCCTCCGCGGGCGTCGATCTCTTCGTCCGCCCTCCCTTCGGGCAGCTCTTCCATCGGTCCGTAGGCGGTGATGAGGCCGTCCTCGGCGGTCAGGTAGGCGTTCCCGATGGTCTCCAGGCGTTTCATGTCGGCGCCCGTGACACGTGCGCGTCCGCTTTCGTCGATACCGGCGAGCGTGCCTATGTTCTTGATCGTTAGTTTCATTGTGCTGGTGTTTGCGGGCCGTGCCCGGTGTGTATTATAAGGCACCGCTTTCCGTTATGTTCGGCGGAAAGCGGCGACCTTGTTGTAAATGGTGCGAGGGCGGTACTACATGCCCCTGACGAACTGTACCGAGCTCTCGATGTGGGGGTACATGATCTCGTCGTTGGAGATGAACGGTACCCGTTTGCGGTATTCGGCGAATATCGCTTCGATGGCCGGCGACGATTTGAGGGGGCGGCGGAACTCCAGCGCCTGGGCGGCGTTGAAAAGTTCGATGGCGAGCACCCGTTCGGTGTTGTTCACGATACGATAGAGCTTGGTAGCCGCATTGGAACCCATGCTCACATGGTCCTCCTGGCCCTGCGAGGAGGGGATGGAGTCGGCCGAGGCAGGCATGCAGAGGCCTTTGCTCTGGCTTACGATCGATGCTGCGGTGTACTGCGGAATCATGAAGCCGCTGTTAAGACCGGGGTTGGCCACGAGGAACGAAGGAAGTCCGCGCGAACCCGAGATGAGTTTGTAGGTGCGGCGTTCGGAGATGTTGCCCAGTTCGGAAACCGCGATGGCGAGGAAGTCCATCGCTACGGCGATCGGCTGACCGTGGAAGTTGCCGGCCGAGATGACGATGTCTTCGTCGGGGAATACCGTGGGGTTGTCCGTGACGCTGTTGATCTCGGTGGTGATGACGCTCTCCACGTAGTCGATGGTATCTTTCGACGCGCCGTGTACCTGCGGAACGCAGCGGAACGAGTAGGGGTCCTGAACGTGTTCCTTGTGGCGTGCGATCAGTTCGCTGCCCTGGAGCAGTTCGCGGAAATTGCGAGCCGTTTCGAGCTGTCCGCGGTGTGCACGCACTTTATGGACGGGTTCGTAGAAAGGTTCGATGCGTCCGTCGAATGCGTCCAGCGACATGGCTCCGATCTTGTCGGCGCATTCGGAGAGGCGGCGTGCGTTCACGATGCACCATACGCCGAACGAGCTCATGAATTGCGTGCCGTTCAGCAGGGCGAGTCCCTCTTTCGACTGCAACTCGATGGGCTGCCAGCCGAACTTCTTCAGTACTTCGGCCGCCGGTACGTCTTTTCCTTCGAACTCCACTTCGCCCAGGCCCAGCAGCGGGAGCGACATGTGGGCGAGCGGAGCGAGGTCGCCCGATGCGCCCAGCGAACCCTGCTGGTAGATGATGGGCAGGACGTCGTTGTTGAAGAAATCGATGAGCCGCTCCACGGTGGCTACCTGTACGCCCGAGTGGCCGTAGGAGAGCGACTGGATCTTCAGCAGCAGAATCAGACGGACGATCGGGGAGGGAACCCGTTCGCCGGTGCCGCAGGCGTGCGACATGACGAGGTTCTTCTGCAGTTCGCCCAGCCGTTTCTTGTCTACCGAGATGTTGCACAGCGAACCGAAACCGGTGGTTACGCCGTAAATCGGTGCGGCGTCCTTCTCTTCGGTCTTGCTGTCGAGGTAGTCGCGGCAGCGCTGGATGCGTGCGCGGGCGTCGTCCGAGAGTTCGAGCCGATACCCCCCGGCGGCTATCTCGTAAGCCTGCTGCGGGGTGATGTGTGCGGATGATATCAGATGCGTTTTCATTTCTTTTTCGTTTTTTGTCCCGCTCCGGCCGGGGGTGTCCGGCGGGAGCGGGGAGTATTCATGATTGGATTACCGTTTTGCGGCCTGGCGCCCGAAAGGGCGGAAACCGTTGACAGACTTTTCGGCTTACAGGCTCTTCAGCGCCTCTTCCACCACCTGGTCGTCGGCGATGTTGGGGAGCGTGACCCGCAGTCCGGGGGTGCGTTCCATTTCGCGTTTGATGGCGAACATGGCGCCCTCGTTGCGTGCCCAGCTGCGACGTGCGATACCGTTGTTCACGTCCCACAGCAACATCTCCTCGATGTGGCGCCGCGAGTCGTCCGAGCCGTCGATCACCATGCCGAAGCCGCCGTTCATCACCTCGCCCCAGCCGACGCCGCCGCCGTTGTGGATCGACACCCAGGTCGCGCCGCGGAACGAGTCGCCGATGACGTTGTGCACGGCCATGTCCGCCGTGTAGGAGGAGCCGTCGTAGATGTTGGAGGTTTCGCGGTAGGGCGAGTCGGTGCCCGATACGTCGTGGTGGTCGCGGCCGAGTACCACGGGAGCGCTGATTTCGCCCCGTGCGATGGCCTCGTTCATGGCGAGTGCGATCTTCGTGCGGCCTTCGGAGTCGGCGTAGAGGATGCGTGCCTGCGAACCCACTACGAGTTTGTTTTCGCCCGCCTTGCTGATCCAGAGGATGTTGTCGTCCAACTGGCCCTGAATCTCCTTCGGAGCGTTCTTGCGGATCTCCTGCATGACCTCCAGCGCGATGCGGTCGGTAGCGGCGAGGTCCTCCGGCTTGCCGGAGGTACATACCCAGCGGAACGGTCCGAAACCGTAGTCGAAGAACATCGGACCCATGATATCCTGCACGTAGGAGGGATAGCGGAACCGGCAACCGTCCGCGGCCATGCAGTCGGCTCCGGCGCGGGAGGCTTCCAGCAGGAAGGCGTTGCCGTAGTCGAAGAAGTACATGCCTTTGGCCGTCAGTTTGTTGATTGCTGCCACCTGCCTGCGCAACGACTCCTGTACCCGTTTGCGGAACTCTTCGGGTTCTTCGGCCATCATCCGGTTCGACTCTTCGTACGAGAGTCCGGCGGGATAGTAGCCGCCGGCCCACGGGTTGTGGAGCGAAGTCTGGTCGGAGCCCAGGTTTACGTCGATCCCTTCGGCCGCGAGGCGTTCCCAGAGGTCCACCACGTTGCCCTGGTAGGCGAGCGATATGGCCTCTTTGTTCTCGCGTGCCTTGCGGATGCGGGGCAGGAGTTCGTCCAGCGAGGTGTATACTTCGTCTACCCAGCCCTGCGAGTGGCGCGTGTGAACCGCTTTGGGATTGATCTCGGCGATGACGCTTACCACGCCGGAGATGACGCCGGCCTTGGGCTGTGCGCCCGACATGCCGCCCAGACCCGACGATACGAAGAGCATGCCGGGAATCTCGCCTTTGCCCTGTTTCTGGAGCTGTTTGCGTGCGGCGTTGAGGACGGTGATGGTCGTTCCGTGCACGATGCCCTGCGGGCCGATGTACATGTAGGAACCCGCCGTCATCTGTCCGTACTGCGTGACGCCCATCGCATTGAAACGTTCCCAGTCGTCCGGTTTGGAGTAGTTGGGGATCATCATGCCGTTGGTGACGATCACCCGCGGCGCATCTTTGTGCGAGGGGAAGAGGCCCATCGGGTGACCGGAGTACATCACGAGCGTCTGCTCGTCGGTCATCTCCGACAGGTATTTCATCGCCAGGCGGTATTGCGCCCAGTTCTGGAAGACGGCCCCGTTGCCGCCGTAGGTAATCAGTTCATGCGGATGCTGGGCCACGGCCTTGTCGAGGTTGTTGTTGATCATCAGCATGATGGCGGCAGCCTGACGGCTGCGTGCCGGATATTCGTCGATCGGCCGGGCGTACATCTCGTAGTCGGGACGCAGACGGTACATGTAGATGCGGCCGTAGCGTTTCAGCTCTTCGGCGAACTCTGCGGCCAGCTCTTTGTGGTGTTTGGCCGGGAAGTAGCGCAATGCGTTCTTTATGGCGAGTTTCTTCTCTTCCGCAGAGAGGATGTCCTTCCGTTTGGGCGCATGATTGATTGCCGGATCGAACGGCTTGGGTGCAGGCAGGGTGTCGGGAATGCCGGCCCTGATATCGTCCTGGAATTCTTTTAACGTCATGGGTATGTATGGTTTGAAATCCGAGCGGGATACGCAGGTATCCCGCTCGGACGGTTTATCAGTCTATTTTCTGGTGTACGATCTCCAGCACCTCTTTTTCGAGCTGCTCGGCTTCGCGGGCGATGTCGGCAGCCTGGGCGATGAGCGCTTCGGCCGCGCTGCGGTCCTTGAGACCGGCGGCGTTGATCTTCACGTTGAGCTGTGCGCCGAGTACGGCCGAGCGGGCCATCAGTGCGCCCACACCGGCGTCGGATACCGAGTTGGGGTTGCCCTCTGCGGCCATCGCCTTGACGATCTCGAAGACCTTCACCGATGCCTGCATCGTGCGCAGGGGTACCTGCGTGGCATAGAGGGTAGCCTCCTGGAGAGCCTGCGAGCGTGCGGCCTTCTCGGCATCGGTTCCCTTGGGCATGGCGAAGACGTCCATGATGCGGTTGAACGCTTCGGTGTCTTCGTCCACCAGCATGAGCAGTTCGCTCATGAGTGCCTGGCCTTTGTCGGCCCATTCCGAGAACTCGGCCCAGCGGGCATCCCATCCGGCCTTGTGCGAGGAGAGGTTGGCGACCATGGTGCCCAAAGCGGCGCCCAGTGCTCCGGCGTATGCCGAGATGGAGCCGCCGCCCGGTGCGGGCGATTCGCTTGCGGTTTCGTCGGCGAAGCCTTTGCAGGTGAGGTCGATCAGACGGTTCTTCTTGTTGTCCGCTTCGAGGAGGTACTCGATGACCTTCTCCTCGGGTTTGAACGGTGCCAGGTCGCTGAGACCCATGCTGTGGATGGCGATCTTGAGGAGTTCCGCCTCGGAGATGCCCGTCGAACGCTGCTGCTTGCGCAGGAAGTATTTACCCGCCTCGATGAGGGAGTTCCTCGGCACCAGACCGACGATCTCCGTACCCGTCACCCGTACGCCGCGGGCCGCAGCGGCGCGGCACACCTCGTCGAACGCCTCGTGGAGCGACGTCTGCTTGATGTCGGTGATGTTCATCGAAACCTGGGCCACGCCGTATTCGGGAATGAACCAGCCGATGGCCTTGGTACCTTTGAGCGTGCCGGGGATCATGATGGTGCGGCCTTCGGCATCTTTCATCGGTTTGCCTACGGGCGAACCTCCTTCGCGCATGGGACGGCCCTTCTCGCGTACGTCGTAGGCGATGGCGTTGGCCCGGCGGGTGGAGGTGGTGTTGAGGTTGAAGTTTACGGCGATGAGGAAGTCGCGTGCACCCACTACCGTCGCGCCGCTGCGTGCGGCCTGTTCGGTGTACTTGCCGGGACCGAAGTCGGGAGCCTCGTCGGGATCGGAGATGCGTTTCTCCAGACCTTCGTATTCGCCCTTACGGCATACGGCCAGGTTGCGCCTTTCGGGACGCTGCGCGGCCGCTTCGTAGTTGTAGGTGGGGATTGCGAGTTCGTCGTAGATTCGCTTGGCCAGCGTGCGGGCTATCTCGGCGCACTCCTCGAGGGTGATGCCCGCCACGGGGATGATCGGCAGTACGTCCGTCGCACCGATGCGCGGGTGCGCCCCTTTGTGCTGGCGCATGTCGATGAGCTCCGAAGCCTTACGCACACCGCGGAAAGCCGCTTCGGCTACCGCTTCCGGTTCGCCCACGAACGTCACCACCGTGCGGTTGGTCGCCTGGCCGGGGTCTACGTCCAGTAACTTGATGCCCTCTACGGAGGTGATGGCGTCGGTGATCTCTTTGATGATACCCATGTCGCGTCCCTCGCTGAAATTGGGAACGCATTCTACAAGCCTTTTGTTCATGATTGTGGTTCGTTATTGTTTTTGATATTCGGTGTTTCAATCCGCCTTCAAATTTAACGGTTTTATTTTAAACCTTAAATAGAAGGGGTGTTATAAATCGCTGTTTTTCGGCGACCGGACAGGGAGCCCCGAAGGAGCGTGTCCTCCGGAATCGGATGTGAAGGTTGGTAAGGGATGTTGGATTTTTAATCGATTGTTGGTATTTTGAATTGGTGTCCTTGGGTTTTTGAATTTATTTTACTTTATTTGTAATGAAACTACAACTTGAAGCCTTATGAGAAAATTGCATGGATTTTTGATGTGTATTTTTTGTGCAGTGTATAGTGTCTGCTGTACAGAAATGAATAGAGAAATGATGAATTAAAAAACAGTACGTTATGAGAATGAAGCAAAATTGTTTTTTGTTAGTCGCGGTGCTGTGCGCAGCGGCGCTCGTTGTGGGTTGCGAAAAGCGCCCCGTGGCGCAGGAAGAGGAGGATAAGAAAGGGGATGTCGATTATATCTGCAGCACATCCTGCTACCGTTATGTGAACGGGACGTCCGGTCCCCTGAGCGTGGAGTTTCATTCCATGGATTACGATTTGACGCCCCCGCCCGTAGAGGAGGCTTTTACGGTCGTTGCCGGTGGGCGGTATGAAATCCGTTTTGCCGGTTTCGGCGTCTTTCCCGGACCGTTCTGCCTCGGATACGATACGTGGGTGAAGGTGTCGCAGGGGGAGCGGCAGGTCGTGCAACGGGCAGGGGAGGCGTCGGCTTTCCTGCTCGATCTGGCCGCCTATGAACGACTGGAAGGAGACCGCCTCACCCGTGTGTACGAGTATCGGTTTACGGATGCCGATTTCGAGGGGACGGAACCGGTCGGTGCGCAGTAGCGGGAAGGTTCGTGAAGAGTGCGTTCCCGTGCGGGGTACGGCAGCCCGTTACCGGGTCAGGAGATAACCGAAGAGATCCGCACTGAGGCGTGCGAGGCTTTCGGCCGGGCGGGCGAAGGCTTCGTGCGACGGAATGCGGTCGGTCAGGGCGAAGAGAGCCGATATCCCCGCCGGGGCGAGTGCTTCGGCGGGGATGTCGTGTTCGTGGGCACCGCACAGCACGATGGCGGGGATGCCGCTTTGGTGTGCGAGCGAGGCGACGTGTCCGGCCACCTTGCCGTGGAGGCTCTGGCGGTCGAAACGGCCTTCGCCGGTCACTACCAGCGAGGCGCTGCGTATCGCCCGGTCGGTGCCCGTGAGGGAGGCCATTGCGGCGGCGCCGGAGATGAAGTCGGCCTTGCAGAAACTTTTCAGCGCCCAGCCGATGCCGCCGGCCGCGCCGCTTCCGGCCGCATGGCGGAAGTCGTGTCCGATCTTCCGGGCTACGACCGTAGCGAAATGTTCCGCTCCCGCTTCGAGCAGGGCCACGGCGTCGGCGTCGGCCCCCTTTTGCGGGGCGAAGACAGCAGCCGCTCCCCGCGCTCCCGTCAACGGATTGTCCACGTCGCACAGGACGCTGAACCGGCAGTCGGCCGTAAGACGGTAGAGGGGCGAGGGGTCGAGGTCGTGAATCGTCGTCAGGTCGCCTCCTGCGGGATGTTCCACGGTGCGGCCGTGCCGGTCGAAGAAACGGCACCCCAGGGCGGCGAGCATGCCTGCGCCGCAGTCGCTCGTTGCTGTGCCTCCCACCGCGACGACCAGCTCCGTATATCCCGCTTCGATGGCTTTGCGCAATACCGCTCCCATGCCGTAGGAGGTGGTCAGGGCGGGGTTGCGTTCCGCTTTGGGGAGCTTGTAGAGGCCTATGGTGGAGGCCGCTTCCACGGCGGCACGTTTTCCCGTTCCGTTGGGTAGCGCGACGTAGGCCGATTGCAGGGGCCGCATCCGTGCATCGAAAGCCTCGACCGGACGGTAGGTCCCGTTGCTTCCGGCAAGGATGTCGAGGCTCCCTTCGCCCCCGTCGGCCATGGGTTTCAGGGTGAGGCGTACGTCGGTGCGTCCCGTGCGACGGGCGGCACGGCGTATCCCCTCGGCGATAGCTTCGGCGGCCTGGGCGGCGGTCAGGGTTCCTTTGAACTTGTCGGGTGCTATGACGATCTCCATGTTCGATTCCTGCGATGTTCCTTTGGCGCTGTGCGGAACGCGTCGTTCAAAAGTAGCGAAAAAAAACGTATGGTCGTTTCGTGCCGATCGCATCGCACCCGTGGGGCGGGGGAGGGGGCCGTAAGGCCGGGTGCGGTTTCGGTCGAAACGGATTGGGAGAGTTTGCGTTGCCCGGGAGCGCATCGTGCCTGCGAGGCAAGGGGCCGTAAGTCCGGGTGCGGTTTCGGCTGAAATGTCCCGGTACGGTTTGCGCTATCCGATATCGCATCGCGTTTGCGAGGGTGTGTCGTCTGGCTTGCGCCTCGGGGTTTCGGTCGAACGAGATTCGGGGCGTCCCTGTTTTCCGCGATTCGCTATGTATCCGTGTGCTGTCCCGAAGGCCGACGACACTTTTCGTATTTCAGCGCGTATGATTTCGGTTACTTGCTTCATAACGAATCGTTTCGCACCCGTGTGCCGTCCCGAAGGCCGACGACACTTTTCGTATTTCAGCGCGTATGATTTCGGTTACTTGCTTCATAACGAATCGTTTCGCACCCGTGTGCCGTCCCGGAAAACCGACGAGGCCTTTCGTATCTCGACGAATATAATTATATTTGCTCTCCTCCGGTGGAATGCCGGGAGGGAACGTGCGCCACTGAACTTAATTTAAATTATATGGAGCAAAACCAACAACAGAATTACTCTTTGCCGGATAACGCCTACACCGAGCTGAAGCCGGGCGAATCCTACAAACCCATTCTGCCCGCCGCCTCGAAGCCCAAGGAGGTAACTCCTTATTCGGTCACGATGGGGCTGGTGATGGCCGTCCTCTTCTCGGCGGCTGCGGCCTACCTCGGACTGAAAGTGGGGCAGGTGTTCGAAGCCGCCATTCCGATCGCCATTATCGCCGTGGGCGTGGGCAACGTCTTCGGAAAGAAGAACACCCTCGGTCAGAATACCATCATCCAGTCGATCGGAGCCAGCTCCGGGGTGATCGTTGCCGGTGCCATCTTCACGCTGCCGGCGCTTTATATCCTCGGTCTGGAGGCGCAGTTCTACCAGATATTCCTGTCGTCGCTTTTCGGCGGCCTGCTGGGTATCCTGCTCATCATTCCCTTCCGGAAATATTTCGTCAAGGACATGCACGGCAAACTGCCTTTCCCCGAGGCCACGGCCACTACGGAGGTGCTCGTATCGGGTGAAAAGAAAGGCAATCAGGTGAAGGTGTTGGCGGTCAGCGGTCTTGTGGGCGGTCTTTACGACTTCATCGCAGGCAGCGTGGGGCTGTGGGTGGATACCATCTCGACGAGGGTGTTCGCTTGGGGCGATATGATAGCCGACAAGTTCAAGGTGGTGTTCAAGGTCAATACGGGCGCCGCGGTACTCGGCCTGGGCTATATCGTGGGGCTGAAATATGCCGCTTTCATCTGTGCCGGTTCGTTTACCGTGTGGTTCGTGCTCATTCCCCTGATCAGCTATTTCGCGCCCGGCATGACCCTGCCCGTGGGTGAAGGGGTGCTGCGGACGGTGGGGAACATGTCCGCCGAGGAACTCTTCTTCAACTACGGTCGTCCGCTGGGCATCGGCGGTATCGCCATGGCAGGTATCGTGGGTATCATCAAGTCCTCGAAGATCATCCGTCAGGCGCTGGGGCTCGCCGTCAAGGAACTCGGCGGCAAGAAGAATGCGGAGACCTGCGAACGTACCGAGCGCGATCTGCCCATGAAGACCATCCTCTCGGTGCTGATCGCCGTGCTGGTGGCGGTATTCTTCTTCTTCCAGTTCGGAGTGCTCCATAACTGGCTCTTTACGGCCATCTCGCTGTTGCTGGTGTTCGTCATCTCGTTCCTCTTTACGACGGTAGCGGCCAACGCCATTGCCATCGTGGGTTCCAACCCGGTTTCGGGCATGACGCTCATGACGCTCATCCTGACCTCGCTCGTGCTCGTCAGCGCGGGTCTGAGCGGAACGAGCGGCATGACGGCGGCCATGATTATCGGCGGTGTGGTGTGCACGGCGCTCTCCATGGCCGGCGGTTTCATCACCGACCTCAAGATAGGCTACTGGATAGGCGTGACGCCCGCCCGGCAGGAGAAGTGGAAATTTCTCGGAGCTGCCGTTTCGGCGGCTACCGTGGCCGGTGTGATGATGCTGCTCAACAAGACCTACGGTTTCGGTCCCGACAGCCAGCTCGCCGCTCCGCAGGCCAATGCCATGGCCGCGGTCATCAAACCCCTCATGGAGGGAGGCGCCACGCCGTGGATGCTCTATTTCGCAGGTGCGGTGTTCGCCTTGATACTTACGATGATAGGTGTCCCGGCACTGGCCTTTGCCCTGGGGATGTTCATTCCGCTCGACCTCAATACGCCGCTGCTGGTGGGCGGTCTGATCAGTTGGTACGTTTCGACGCGCAGCAAGAACGCAGCGCTCAACAAGGCCCGCAGGGACCGGGGGACGCTCATCGCGTCGGGTCTGATCGCCGGCGGAGCGCTGATGGGGGTTGTGAGTGCGATTCTGACCTATCTGAACGTGAACATGCGTCTTACCGCATGGAGCGCTACCACCGGTGCGGAGGTGACTGCCATCCTCGTTTACCTGGCGTTGATCGTCTACGTCGTGTGGGATTCCAAGCGTGCCAAGGCGGAGATTTCGGAATAAATACGTAAATTTGCATGAAAACGTCGGCGTATTCGTGCGGCAATCCTGCTGCACGGATACGCTTGCGTAAAGGAAAACAGTATAATCAAAAAAGATGAATATGGAATTGCTCGAAAGGTTTCTGAAATACGTCGGCTTCGATACGCAGAGCGACGAGAGCAGCACGACTTTCCCCTCGACCGAGAAGCAGAAGGTACTGCTCGCCTACCTGGCCGAGGAGATGAAGGCGCTGGGAATGCAGGAGGTGGAGATGGACCGTTACGGCTATGTGATGGGGACCATTCCTGCCACGCCCGGTCTGGAAGGGAAGCCGGTCATCGGCTTCATTTCCCATGTGGATACCAGTCCCGACATGAGCGGAAAGGGTGTGAAACCGCAGATCATCAAGGACTACGACGGTGGCGACATCCGGCTGAACGATGCCGTGTCGATGACCGTGGCCGAGTTCCCCGAGCTCGCCCTCTTCAAGGGGCAGACGCTCATCACTACGGACGGCACGACGCTGTTGGGGGCCGACGACAAGGCCGGAGTGGCGGAGATCATGACCGCCGCCGAGTACCTTCTCTCGCATCCGGAGGTGAAGCACGGCAAGATCCGTATCGGCTTCACGCCCGACGAAGAGGTGGGACGCGGTGTGGATTATTTCGATGTGGCGCGTTTCGGGGCGCAGTATGCCTATACCGTGGACGGCGGTTACGAAGGCGAGCTGGAGTACGAGAACTTCAATGCCGCCTCGGCCCGGTTCGAGGTGCAGGGGAAGAATATCCATCCCGGTTCGGCCAAGGACAAGATGTTGAATGCGTTGCAGGTGGTGTGCGAGATCAATGCCATGCTTCCGCCCGTACAGCGGCCCGAACACACCGAGGGGTACGAAGGTTTCTACCACCTGGTGGGCATCGGCGGCGGTGTGGAGGCGGCCGAGTCGAGCTACATCGTCCGGGACCACGACCGTGCGAAATTCGAACGCAAGAAGGCGTTTGCGCAGGAGGTGGCCGACTTCCTCAACCGCAAGTACGGCGAGGGAACGGTGAAGCTGACGCTCAGGGATCAGTACTACAACATGCGCGAGATGGTGGAACCCCATCCGCAGGTGATCGCCAAGGCCGAACAGGCCATGCGTATGGCGGGTGTGGAGCCGTTGGTGAAGCCTATCCGCGGCGGTACGGACGGTTCGCGCCTTTCGTACATGGGACTTCCGTGTCCCAACCTGTTCACGGGCGGCATGAACTTCCACGGAAAATATGAGTACGCTTCGCTCGACACGATGAAGAAAGCCATGCAGACGGTCGTCAATCTGGCCGGTCTGTGGGCCGAGTAATGCGTGCATGCCGGGCGGACGGAGGGACGGAGTGCGTTCTTAATCGTTTGCGCGGCGCTACGGAAAACTGTAATCGTATATTATCTTAAAAAAACAGATTATTCGGAATGAAGAGATTTTTTGTGACGGCGGCAGCCCTTTTGGCGGCCCTCAGCCTCGATGCCCAGACATCCGACAAGGAGGTCAAAACCCCTTACGAGTTTACGGCGGTAAAGGATATTCCCGCTACGTCCGTCAAGGACCAGTACAGCAGCGGTACCTGCTGGAGTTTCGCCGGCATCGCTTTCCTGGAAAGCGAGCTGCTCCGTACGGGCAAGGGCGAATACGACCTGTCGGAGATGTGGATCGCACGCCATGCCTATCTCGATAAGGCCCGGAAATATGCCCGTATGCACGGGAAGGCCGAGTTCTCGCAGGGCGGTGCCACGCACGACGTATTCAACATGATACGCGAATACGGCATCGTGCCCGACGAAGTCTATACGGGGCTGCAGTACGGCACCGACAACCACCAGCACAGCGAGGTGGAGGCCGTGCTGAAGTGTTATATGAAGGGCGTGGTGGCCAACCCGAACGGTAAGCTCACCCCCGCATGGGCCGACGGTCTGGACGGTATTCTCGACGCCTACTTCGGCGAAGTGCCCGAAACGTTCGTTTACAACGGCAAGGAGTATACCCCTCAGAGCTTTGCCGCGGAGCTGGGCCTGAATATGGACGACTATGTTTCGTTCACCTCGTTCACCCACCATCCGTTCTATACGCAGTTCGCGATGGAGGTGCCCGACAACTGGGCCTGGGGCCTGTCGTGGAACGTGCCCCTCGACGAGTTCATGGCGATCATCGACAACTCGCTGGAGAACGGCTATACGGTGGATTGGGCTGCGGATGTCAGCGAGCCCGGCTTCCAGTATTCGAAAGGTTTCGCGGTGATTCCCGCCGGTGCGGGCGAAGGTGCTCAGAACACCGAGTGGTCGAAATGGGAAACCATGTCGGCCAACAGCCGCCGGAGCATGATCGCCAAGGCGACCGAGCCCATTCAGGAGATGGAGATTACCCAGGAGCTTCGCCAGAAGGGATACGACAACTACGAAACGACCGACGACCACGGCATGCTCATCACCGGTATCTTCACCGACCAGAACGGCAATACCTTCTACAAGGTGAAGAACTCGTGGAATACGGATAACGTCTACGACGGTTATTTCTTCGCTTCGGCTCCCTTCGTAGCCTACAAGACGCTCAACATCGTGGTACACAAGAATGCCGTACCCAAGGAGATCAGGAAAAAACTCGGCATCAAGTAGCGTTTGTCGCGGACCTCGTGCCGCATGAATGCACCATCCCCGGAACAGATGTTCCGGGGATGGTTGTTTTTGGGGCCGGGAGAACCGGTCGGCGTCCGTCGTAGCGGTATCGGTGAGGGTGCTTTCGCCGGTGCTGTTGTCGGTCGGCCGGGGAACGCAAAAGGGGACGGTCGGTGCATTGCCGGACAACGGAGAGGAGCGATGCGGAGGAGTGGGAAGACAGGGGACGTGGGTGCGGATCGGAGGAAGAACCGCAAGGGCGGAAGTGTGAGCGGGGTCTTTTGCCGCTCGCGCCGCGGCGTGCCTTTTCGTCCGGCGGCAGCGTGAGCGGGCCGGGGCGGTTGGGGAGCGGAAGCGGGGTGGCGAAAGTCACCGGAAACGGGGCCGGATATCGCCCAAGCTACCCGCGACGCCATCCTCGACGAATCTATCGGGACTCTACGGGCGAGGTCCCTCACCTACGCGAAGGATTCCGTCGTATCTATAGCGATACGGGCTTCCTTTGCGGAGAAGGATTCCCGAGGCGGAGCGCCTTTTGCGTAGAGCAATAGCAGGGCCGAGTGTCATGACCGCCGCGTTGCCCGGCGGTTTTACTGTCAGAATACGCAGGCGAAGCCGGCGCCGTAGTAACCGTAGCCGATGGCCGGAGTGAACATCATGCCGGCTTGTTGCGTCCGGCCCTCCTTGCCGTAGATCCACCGGTCGAAGAGGGGCAGCAGCAGATAGGCGACCTCGACGCTTGCGATGCCGATGCCGGCGCCCGTCACGACGTCGCTCAGCCAGTGGCGCCTGTTGAGGATGCGCATGGCACCGGTTGCCGTGGCTACGGCGTAGCCTGCCACGCCGATCCAGGGCGATACGCTCTTGTATTCGCGGAAGAGTAGGTGGGCGCCCGTGAAGACGGTGGCGGTGTGGCCCGAGGGGAAAGAGTTCCATGCCGAACCGTCGGGGCGCAGTACGGGAATGGAGAATTTCATGGTGTTGACGATGGCCGCCATGACGAGGTAGGAGGTTGCCGCAACGATGGTCCTTTCCAGGAAGTTGTGTCGGGTCTTTACGCCGGCAAGCCCGAAGTAGGCCACGATGGGGGCGTATTGCAGGTAGTCGTCGACGTGCGTTCGGCCCGGGAATGCCCGTAGCGCTGCGGCTTTGACGTCTCCGTTGACCTTCTGCAGCAGCGGATTGCACTGCGCGATCGAACCGTAAGCGATGAAGCCGGCCGGAATGATGAACCGTGCTCCGGTGGAGTGCCAGAAGTCGCGGCGGGGCCGGACGCTCTCCGGCAGTCGGATCGGATCGTCGGCGAAGGAGGGAGCGGCGGTCAGCCCGTATGCGGGGAGGGTGGCGGCAGGGAGCGTGATGCGGCTCTCTGCTGCGGACGGAGCGATGGTAAAGGGTGTCCGGTCGGGGGTAAGGGCGGCGGCGCGACCGTTGAGGAGGGACAGGAGAGTGAGCAGGAGAATGATGGTCCGGTTCATTGCGCTACGAAATCGTTTGAGTTTCCGAATAGCTGTTCGCTGAAAGCCGAATACGGAACATTGCCGTATTCGCAATCCGATTCGATCGCAACAAATATACTATAATCTCGTCAACAATATATAAACCGATACGATCCCGTATCGCTTGTCGGGCGGCAGTGCGCATGGGATGGTGCGATGCGGTGCCGTCGGAGGAGGGTAATTTGCAGGCCGGTGCGGGTATTTTGCATGGAGCGGCGGAGTTTTTCGGGAAGCAGGGAAGGAGGGTGCTTTTCGGGGAGAAGGGAGAGCGGAGCGCAGAGCAGCCCGGGACGCGGACAGGGGCTTTCCCGTTCGTTGCCCGTGTGACAGGGAGCCGGCGCGATGGATTTGCGTTTCGAGGTGGAACGAGGCCTGAAGATGCGATGAAAACGGCCGGTAATTTTTGAACGGGGTGCGATCGGAGGTTTTTTCCGGAATTTCCCGGACGATCGGGGATCGTAGCTTTGCCGAGGGAAGAGGCCGGTTGCGTGGCATGGTACCGGATAGGGCTGGAACTTCCCGTGTGGGAAGAGGCTCTCGTTGTGTTTGACGTCTAATTAATAAACCCGCTGAATTTCAGCGGGTTTATTGCGTGTCTTGTACCCGGAGCGGGGATCGAACCCGCACGGACATCGCTGCCCACGGGATTTTAAGTCCCGCGTGTCTACCTGTTCCACCATCCGGGCGTTTCGGTAAAAGACGTGCAAATATAGGAAATATTCGCAGAAAATCGAAAGTGGTGTCGGCCCGTAGGGGCGGGACACGGTCGCGCAGCGATTCGATCGATGCAAATGTGTTCTGCATTCGCAGAAAATCGAAAGTGGTGTCGGCCCGTAGGGGCGGGACACGGTCGCGCAGCGATTCGATCGATGCAAATGTGTTCTGCATTCGCAGAAAATCGAAAGTGGTGTCGGCCCGTAGGGGCGGGACACGGTCGCGCAGCGATTCGATCGATGCAAATGTGTTCTGCATTCGCAGAAAATCGAAAGTGGTGTCGGCCCGTAGGGGCGGGACACGGTCGCGCAGCGATTCGATCGATGCAAATGTGTTCTGCATTCGCAGAAAATCGAAAGTGGCTGTCGGCCCGCAGGGGCGGGACACGGTCGCGCAGCGATTCGATCGAGGCAACCGGGAAAAATATTCGTCGAGAAGCGAAGTTGCGTATCGGATGCAAGAGGCACGTTCGGGTGGTTGGGCGAAGCGGGTGGGGAGGAGGACGCGGCGGACCGTGGCGTCCGGTCGCCGGCTTCGTGGCAGCTGTATTGCCGCGCTCGGAGGGGTGTCGTTCGGTTGCGGTGCATTCCGAAAGAGGGATAGGGCCGGGAGCGGAAGCTGCCGGTGCGGTCGGCGCTGCGGTCGCGGGTCCGTCCGGAGGAGGCGGTCGGACGAATTTTATCGGCCTCCGTGTGCCGCGTTCTGCGGGAGAAACCTTACCTTTACAGGGTCGTTGGTACGTGCATTTTTGCTGCGTTGCCGCGGTACTCTAAAAGTCGAACCGTAAAAAAGTTTTGCGAATGAACTTGTTTTTGCAATTGCCCAAACCGAACGTGGAGATCCCGGAGGACGGTGAAGTGTTCGGAAAATTCGAGAGCTGGATTCAGCGTGTAGTGCAGATGAGCTGGGATGACCTGCTGCACTGGATGGTACAATTCGGCGGCAAGCTGATCGCCGCGCTGCTCATCTATTTCGTCGGTCGCTGGCTGATCCGTAAATTCGACGGATTGTTGAACCGCATCTTCCAGAGGCGCGAGCTGGATCCGTCGCTCAACTCCTTTATCCGGAGCATCGTGCGGATCGTCTTTTGGGTATTCCTGGTCATGATGATCGTCGGGGTGCTGGGAATCCGGACGACCTCGTTCCTGGCAATCCTCGCTTCCGCCGGTTTCGCTGTCGGTATGGCGTTGAGCGGTACGCTCCAGAACTTCGCCGGCGGGGTGCTCATCCTGTTGCTCAAACCCTTCCGTACGGGCGACTACATCGTGTCGCAGGGCGTGGAGGGGACCGTCAAGGCCATCAACCTCTTCAATACGGTGCTGATCACTCCCGACAACAAGACCATCATCATTCCCAACGGCGGCATGTCGTCCAGCATCATCAACAATGTGACCCAGTCGGGGACGCGGCGTATCGAATGGACGTTCGGCATCGCCTACGGCGACAGTTACGAAGAGGCCCGGAGGATATTGGCCGGATTGATCGAGTCCGATCCCAGAATCATGCGATCGCCCGATTACCTCATCGCGCTCAGCGGCCTGGCCGACAGCTCCGTACAGATCGTGGTGCGGGCATGGACCGCCACCGCCGATTTCTGGGATGTCTATTATGCGATGAATGAAAAGGTATATAACGCTTTCCCGAAACACGGACTGACCATCCCCTTCAAACAGCTGGAGGTGAGTCTGAAGTCGGATGCCCTTTCGGCCGCCGGAGGGGAGCGCTCGGCGAAAGCGGAGTAGATTGCAGACCCGTACCCGTTCCTCCGCCGCATTTTCTGTGGCGGGGGAACGGTTTTTGTATGCTCCCGTTGATATGATCGACGTAAAGGCCAAGATACACGATAAGTTCTCCGTGGAGTTCAAAGTGGGCTTCGTGGCGGAGAGCGAATGCGGTAACGATTTTGCCATCAATACCTGGATATTCGTTCCCAACGGCCTCGATATAAATCCGTCCACCTACGGAAAACAGGACTTTTACCGCGACGTGAAGTCCAACGTACGTTTCATTACCCCCGTGTTTCCGCTCGGCGGCATAGCGGGCGGGACCGCCGTGCCGCTGGGGCACATTCGCCGGGCCTTCGCCGACTTGGCGGCCGATCCCTCGCGCGGTCACATGGCCGATTACGAATACCACATCAAGATGTTCTCCGCCATCGTGAAGAGCGCCATGCGCGAGGCCGTCTATGCGGTGGAGGAGTGCGGAGTGGCTTCCGTGGCGGCGGAGATGTGCGACAGGTTCGTGGAGGATGCGCGGCGCACGACCGCAGCCTACCGGGAGGCGGAGCGCCTGCTGGATGTGCCCGGCCTGGGGACCGAGGTGAAACACATGTATGCGTTCGGCGACGAATACGTGAGCCACCTCACCGAGAGTTTCTCTTTCCGGCTGCTGCATGCCCTGGCCCGCTTCCCCGCGGAGGAGACCGCAGAGGCGGCGGAGCGGCTGAAGAGGCTGGTGCGTGACGAGGTGCGCTACAAGGA
Source organism: uncultured Rikenellaceae bacterium (assembly GCA_910577285.1). Lineage (GTDB taxonomy): Bacteria > Bacteroidota > Bacteroidia > Bacteroidales > Rikenellaceae > Tidjanibacter. The sequence goes on from CAJTLO010000006.1 coordinate 41,904, forward strand.
GGTGCGCGGGTATGCGACGGTGGCGCCGGACGATCCGCAGGGAAACCGCCGGTCGGTGTATCGCCACAATGTGCTGAAGAAATACATCAGCAGCGCCCTCTATATCCGCATCAACAAGCGGGAGGACGGAAGGGCCGTCCGTCAGATCTATTACAGCATCGGGGCCGGTATCGCCATGGTGTTCGCCACCGTCATCGCTTTCGTGTTCCAGCGCCGTTTCGGCAACTTCTCCGGACCGCTGTTCGTGGCGCTCGTGGTGAGTTATATGTTGAAGGACCGGATCAAGGAGCTGACCCGTTACTACTTCGCCCATCGCCTCAGCCACCGGTATTTCGATCACAAAGCCGACATCCATATCAAGGAGCGGCCCATCGGGTGGCTCCGGGAGGGGATGGACTTCATATCCGACGGACAGGTTCCGGCGGAGGTGATGGAGCTCCGCGGGCGCATACCGCTGGTGGAGGCGGAAAACCGGATATTCGACGAGAAGATCATCCTCTACCGCAAGCTGGTCTATATCGACGGACAGGCGTTGGCCCGCTACGACGAGTACCGCTTGTCGGGTGTCAACGATATTCTCCGGCTCCATCTGGGGCGTTTTACCCTGAAGATGGACGATCCGCAGACGGCGCTCTACCGACTGCGCGACGACGGCAGCGAGGAGGTGGTCTACACCGACCGGATTTATTATCTCAACTTCGTCATGCAGGTCCGTTACGGAGGCGACGTGACGTACAAACGATTCCGGCTCGTGGTGACGCGTGGCGGCATCCTCTCCATCGAGGAGATGAACTGATGCCGTTTATTTTGTTCGTGCCCGCTATTGTCCTATATTTGTGCGGCTAAAAAACGTTTAACTAATAACAGACCGATATGGAACTGAGAGATATCCTTGCAATTTCCGGCCAGCCGGGACTTTTCCGTTATGTGGCTCGCAGCAGCAACGGCGTCATCGTGGAGTCGTTGGCCGACGGGAAGCGGATGAATACGTCGGGTACGGCCAAGATCAGTGCGCTGGCCGAGATAGCCATCTATACCGAAACCGAGGAGATGCCCCTTTGGCAGGTATTCGAGAAATTCTATGCCTATACCGGCGGTAAGCCGTCCATCGACCCCAAGTCGGATGCCGCATTGCTGAAGAAGACCTTCGGCGAAGTGGTGCCCGACTACGACCGCGAACGTGTGCATGTTTCCGACATGAAGAAAGTAGTGGCGTGGTTCAACCTGCTGGTTGGTGCGGGAATGACCGATTTCCGTCTGGAGAAGGAGGAGGATGCCGCCGAAGAGGCCGGGCAGCCCGAATAGAACCGGACGCAGACGGGGGAGCGACTCTCCCATGCGATCGTCGCGAAAAAGTGCGCAGGCCACTACCGCCTGCGCACTTTTTGCAATGCGGGACGGGCGGCTCCGGGCCCGAAGAGGGGTCGGCGGGGGACGATTGGTATGGTTGTTGGAACGTACCGGATGTTTCGATAAACCGGAAGTACTAATAATCTATACGATAGGAATATGAAGAGAAAAATCTACAGGTTTCTCTCGACGGAGAGATGGAGCGATTCGGCGGTGTTCTTCATGCGCATTTTCGTGGGAGTGCTCATGCTGATACACGGCATCGGCAAGATCAATAATTACGAGATGCTCTTCGCCACCTTTCCCGATCCGCTGGGGATAGGGAGCGCGACCTCGCTGGGGCTGATGATCGGTGCGGAGACCCTCTGTTCGCTGCTGCTTATCGTCGGCTTGTTCGTGCGTCCCGCGGCGGCGGTGCTGGCCGTAGGGATGTTCGTGGCGTCGTTTCTCGCGGTGCCCGGCGAGCCTTTCGCCGCACACGAACTCGCCTTCGTCTACATGGGAATCTACGTGATGCTGTTCATTGCGGGCGGCATGCGTTATTCGCTCGACAGGATATTTTTCAGAATACGGTAAACGACTCACGGATATGGAAGAGTACGGACATCGCACGAGGGTAGTGGAGCTGCCCGACGATTACGAAGGCCCGGTCAAGGCCACGGTCGTTTCGCTGTGCGCGGAACGTCCCTCCGCCTCGGCCGTGCTCTATATACACGGCTATCTGGATTACTATTTCCAGTACCACATGGGGAGCTATTTCGCCGGCCAGGGCCGGAACTTCTATGCGCTCGACCTGCGCAAGTACGGCCGTTCGTGGATGCCCCATCAGCACTTCAACTATTGTCGTCGCATGGAGGAGTACTTTCCTGAGATCGATGCGGCGATAGACGGCATCGTGGCCGACGGCAATACCGACATCACGCTGCTGGGCCATTCCACCGGCGGTCTGCTTGCCGCTCTCTATTGTGCGGAGGGCGGGCGTCGCGGACTGGTCGATCGGTTGATTCTCAACTCTCCGTTTCTGGAGTTCAATACGGGGTGGTTCGTGCGCAAGGTGTTTATCCCTGCCGCGGGAGCTCTCAGCGAGGTATTCCCCTATGCGAAGGTGAAGAACGTGTTGTCGGCTAATTACTTCCCCTCGGTCCATGCGTCCCGTTACGGGGAGTGGGATTTCGATACGCGGTGGAAACCGGAGCAGGCGCCGCCTCTGTACCTCGCCTGGCTGCGGGCCGTGAGCCTGGCGCAGCGAAAGGTGCACCGGGGGTTGGGGTTGCCCATGCCCGTGCTGGTGATGTTCTCCGATAAGTCGACCTATCACAAAAGGTGGCACGAGGAGGCGCTCGTTTCCGACACCATCCTGAATGTGGACCATATCATGCGCTATGGCGCGAGGTTGGGCGACAACGTGACGTTGGAGGAGGTATCGGGAGGTCTTCACGACCTGGTGCTTTCGCGGCCCGAGGTACGGGAGAAGGTGCTGATGGTCATGGAGTACTTCATCGGCAAGACGCAGAAGGCATAGACGCCTGCGGTGCGTCGTCTTTCGATAGACGTTTCGGATCTTTTCGCCGGTGCGGGGCGGACTTCCGTAGCCGATCCCGGCAGCCGCCGCAAGGGGGCGTTGTCGGGAGGCGGGGAGGAATGCGCTCCGGAAAAGGGGAGTCTGTCCGGTACGGTTTCCCGTATCCGAGGAGGCGCTTGCCGGGGGCGGCTCGCTATCGGTGCAGCATTGATGTCTCGAAGGCGGACTTCTTGTCGGAATGACTTTGGCGGGAGATAAAAAATAGCGTCGGAGCGATCGCTCCGACGCTATTTTCGTTTCTACGGACGCGGTTGTCGTCAGGCGTCTATCTTGGCGTACCGTGCGTTCTTTTCGATGAACTCGCGGCGCGGCGGCACGTCGTCGCCCATCAGCATCGAGAAGATGCGGTCGGCCTCGGCGGCGTTCTCGATCGTCACTTGGCGCAGGATGCGCGTTTCGGGGTTCATGGTGGTTTCCCAAAGCTGCTCTTCGTTCATCTCGCCCAAACCTTTGTAGCGCTGGGTGTGTACCCCCTTGGCTCCGAAATCGGTGATGGCCTGTTCGCGTTCCTCCTCGGTCCAGCAGTACCTTTTCTGCGTTCCCTTGCGCACCTGGTAGAGCGGAGGGGTGGCGATGTAGATGTGGCCGAGTTCGATGAGGTCTTTCATCTTGCGGAAGAAGAAGGTGAGCATCAGCGTGGCGATGTGGCTTCCGTCCACGTCGGCATCGGTCATGATGATGATCTTGCCGTAGCGCAGCTTTTCCAGGTTGAGCGCCTTGCTGTCCTCCTCGGTACCGATCGACACGCCCAGGGCGGTGAACATGTTCTTGATCTCCTCGTTCTCCCACATCTTGTGCTCCTGGGCCTTTTCGATGTTCAGGATCTTACCCCTGAGCGGCATGATGGCCTGGAACATCCTGTCGCGTCCCTGTTTGGCCGTACCGCCTGCCGAGTCACCTTCGACGAAGAAGATCTCCGTCTTCTCGCGGTCGCGCGAGGAGCAGTCGGCCAGTTTGCCCGGCAGACCGGAGCCGGAGAGCACCGTCTTGCGCTGCACCAGTTCGCGTGCATGGCGGGCGGCGTGACGGGCCGTGGCGGCAAGGATCACTTTGTTGACGATGGCGCGTGCATCCTTCGGATTCTCTTCGAGGTAGTTGTTGAGCGCCTGCGAAATGGCCTGGTCCACTGCGCCGGCCACCTCGTTGTTGCCCAGTTTGGTTTTGGTCTGCCCTTCGAACTGAGGTTCGGATACCTTTACCGAAACCACTGCCGTGAGGCCTTCGCGGAAGTCGTCGCCGTTGATGTCGAACTTCAGCTTGGCGAGCATGCCCGAGTCGTCGGCGTATTTCTTCAGCGTGCGGGTCAGTGCCCGGCGGAAACCGGTGAGGTGCGTACCGCCTTCGATGGTGTTGATGTTGTTCACATAGGAGTGGACGTTTTCCGAGAAGCTGTCGTTGTACTGCATGGCCACCTCCACGGGGATGCCGTCCTTCTCGGTGTCGATGTAGATGATGTCCTCCGTGAGCGGAGTGCCCCGGTTGGCGTCGAGGTATTTGACGAACTCCTTGAGTCCGTCGACCGAGTAGAACACCTCGCCGCGGAAGTTGCCGTTTTCGTCCTTTTCGCGCCGGTCGGTGATGCTCAGCCGGATGCCTTTGTTGAGGTAGGCCAATTCCCGCAGCCTGGCCGAGAGGACGTCGTAGCTGTATTCGGTGGTGGTGAAAATGGAGGCGTCGGGCAGGAAGGTGATCTTCGTTCCGGTGTTGTCGCACGTTCCCGTTACGGCGATTTCCGAGGTGGGGGCGCCGATGCTGTAGGTCTGGTGGTGGATCTTGCCGTCGCGGCGTACCTCCACCTCGAAATGGGTGGAGAGGGCGTTCACGCACGACATGCCCACTCCGTGAAGACCGCCCGATACCTTGTAGCTGTCTTTCGAGAATTTACCGCCGGCATGCAGCACGGTGAGCACCACTTCCAGAGCCGATTTTCCCTCCTTTTCGTGGAAGTCGACCGGGATACCGCGGCCGTTGTCCTCGACGGTGATGGAGTTGTTTTCGTTGATCGTGACCACTATGTCGGTGCAGTAACCGGCCAGCGCCTCGTCGATCGAGTTGTCCACGATCTCGTACACGAGGTGGTGCAGACCCCTGACGCCGATGTCGCCGATGTACATGGCCGGACGTTTGCGCACCGCCTCCAGTCCTTCGAGTACCTGGATGCTCGATGCGGAATACTCTTCGTGGTTTACCGGTTTGCCGTTTTGCAATTCGCTCATATTTCGTTCCCTGAATTTAGATCGTTTCTATTTTGGTTAGGCGCCCAGTACCGAGTGGATGTCGATCTCTTCCACCTTTCCTTTGTTGAAGCGGATCGTGCGCGCCGGAAATTGTTCGATGTTGGCGATGTTGTGGGTGGACATGACGATCGAGCATCCGCCCTCGACGATGCGTCGGAACACCTCCATGATGTCTTCCGCGGCCCATGGGTCGAGGTTGCCCGTCGGCTCGTCCGCCAGGATCACCCGCGGATTGTTGACCAGCGCACGGGCCACGGCCAGGCGTTGCTGCTGGCCGCCGGAGAGCTCGAAAGGCATCTTGAAAGCCTTGCTCTCCAGGCCGACGACGGAGAGTACCTCCTCGATGCGCCTGCGCATGTCGGTTTCGTTTCTCCATCCCGTGGCTTTCATCACGTAGTGGAGGTTGCCGAACACGTCCCTGTCCGAAAGGAGCTGGTAGTCCTGGAAGACGATGCCGATGCTGCGCCGCAGGCGCGATACGTCGCGCCGCTTCATGTGCCGCAGGTCGAACCCCACGATACGTCCTTCGCCCTCGATGAGGGGCACCTCGGCGTATAACGTCTTGATGAGCGAGCTTTTGCCGCTGCCCACCTTCCCGATGAGGTAGACCATCTCTCCTTCGCACACGGTGAGGTTCACGCCCGAAACGACCATCTCACCCCTTTTCCTGGGGTTGGACGAGCCGGGTTTGGCCGAGTGGAATACGGCCACGTTCCTCAGTTCTATCACAGGATTTCTCTCCATGGCTGGTTTTGTTGAAAAAATCAAACAAAGATACTCGATTTCTCTCACAAAACCTAATCCGGAAGGCTGTAAAAACCGTTCCGCATTCTGGACTCGGGCGTGGTTTCCGCTCCTGTCCCAGATGCAATGTGTCGTGAAAAGGGTATCTTTGCATCCGGTGTTTCCGTGCCTTTCGCCGACGGCGGGAGAGCGGTGTTGCGGGCGGGGCTGCCGGAAGGAGCTTCGCAGCCGGTGCGGAAGCGATGAAAAACGGGATTCGTTATGATACTTGCGTGTTTTGTTCTGTTTGCGGCCTTGGCGGGCTATTGCGAATATTCACTTTGGAAACACATGGGGCGTGCGGGGCGCAGGAGTCCGGGCGGCAGGGTATACCTCGTGCTTACCGGACTGTTATGGGCTGCCGTGGTTGCCGGGCTGGCGTATGCGTGCTGCGGGCGCGACAGCGTCGGGTGGCTCATGCGGGCATTCGGGGTGGTGCTCGTTCTCTTCCTGTTCAACGGCATGGCGAAGATGGTGCTTCTGCTGTGCGGGTATGTCGCGCGTCGCACGGGGCGTCCCCGGGCGATGGGGATCACAGCGGGGATTTGCTGTACGGTGCTGGCGGCCGTATTGCTCTACGGGACGACGGCGGGCCGGAGCAGGATTCGTGTCGAACGGGTGGAGGTGGTTTCCTCCCGTCTGCCGGCCGGTTTCGACGGATTTCGTGTGGCGCTCTTTTCCGACGTGCATACGGGGTTGCTGTTGGGGCGCGACCGGATGCTGCGCAACATGGTGACGACCCTCAATGCGCTCGATGCCGATGCGGTGGTCTGCTGCGGCGACATCGTGAACTACGATTATCGCGAACTCGACGATCGCGTGCTGGAGGCGCTCTCCGCCATCCGGAGCCGCGACGGGGTCTATTCGGTGCTCGGCAATCACGACCTGGGTATTTACATCCGCGATACGCTCTCCCGGCCGGTGGAGGAGAACATCGACCGCATCGTGGCGGCGCAACGTGCGCTGGGCTGGACGGTCTTGCGCGACAGCTCCGCGTTGCTCGTGCGGGGCGGCGATACGATAGCCGTTACGGGGCTTTCGTTTCCGCAGGAGCTCGTACACAGGAGCCACGAACGGCTCCGGGAGCCGCTCGATCTTTCGGAGGCCTATACGGGGGTGCCGCAGGAGATGTTCGACATCACTCTTTCCCATGCCCCGCAGGCGTGGCACGAGGTGAGGGGCATGGGCCGTGGCGATCTCACCCTGTCGGGTCACGTGCACGGTCTGCAGATGCAGGTGCGGTGCGGAGGGTGGCAGTGGTCGCCGGCGGCATGGCTTTACGACGAGTGGAGCGGTCCCTATACCGACGGAGAACGGATGTTGTATGTGAATGACGGAATCGGGTATGCCTTGGTGCCCATGCGCATAGGAGTCCGTCCGGAGATAACGTTGTTTGAATTGAGAAGAAGCGATGGAGGTCATAGTATCGGCGGCGGTATCGAGTGACGGATACCTCGATGATTGCACTCCGCGGCGGTTGGTGCTGTCGTGTGAGGAGGACTGGGCCGAGGTCCACAGGCTCAGGGCATCGTGCGATGCCATTCTCGTGGGGGCACGCACCGTGCGGAACGACAATCCGTCGCTGGTGGTCCGCGACGCGGGGTTGCGGGCGTGGCGCGAATGCGTGGGGATGGGGCCGGACCAGACGAAGGTGACGATCACCGGCAGCGGCGATCTCGATCCGGACGCCCGGTTCTTTACCGAGGGGCCCGGAGCCCGAAAGATCGTCGTCACCGTGCCGGCCGTGCGTGAGCGTCTGCTGCGGCGTCTGCCTGCCGGCGTGACGGTCGTTGCGCTGGAGAGAATCACCGCCCGCGGGATCGTGGAGGCGTTGGAGCAGTCGGGCGTGCGTTCTGTGATGGTGGAGGGCGGTGCCCGTACCATCGGCATGTTCCTCGGGGAGGATGCGGTGGACTCCCTGCGGTTGGCCGTTTCCCCGGCGACGGTGGACGATGTGCGGGCTCCGCGTTTTCCCGACTTCGGTCGTTTGCCTTTCGAGGGGCGTGCGGCGAAGGCGATTCGCCGGGTGGGCGATATGGAGGTGTATGAATACGCTTTCCGTGCGGCCCCCGACGGGCTCACGCTCACCGACCGGCGGCGGTTGCTGCGTGCGGTGGAGCTGGGCGAATGCAGTCCGCCTTGCGGGACGGCTTATCGTGTGGGGTGTGTGGTGGCCACCCTCGACGGCCGGGAATACGAGGGGTATACCCATGAAACCGATCCCCGCAACCATGCCGAAGAGGAGGCGTTGGAAAAGGCCGCAGCTGCGGGTGCCGACCTGCGGGGAGCCGCTATTTACACTTCGATGGAGCCCTGTTCGGTGCGGGCGTCGAAACCGGTGAGCTGTACCGAGCGGATCGTTCGGTCGGGGGCTGCGCGGGTGGTGTATGCCTATGCCGAGCCGGAGTGTTTCGTGCGGTGCGAGGGGACGCGCCTGTTGCGCGAGGCGGGGGTCGAGGTGCTGCCCGTTCCGGCCTATGCGCCGCTCGTGCGCCGGACCAACGGACATATCGTACACGATTGAGTCGTGTGGTCGTATGCTGGCGTCCGGTAACCGTGTGTTTGCCGGACGTTTCGTTTTTATCGAGGAGTGGCTGTCGATCGTTTCGACATTGTCTTAACCCGGGATCGAATCCGAGGACGCGATGTCGTGTCGCGAAGAGGGGGACGGACCGGAGGCATTGCTGTGGGCGGTTGCGCTGTTCGGGGGATGTCGTCCCGAGGGTGAGGCGGGGAGCTTGCCGGTTTCCGAACATTGTATCCGGTTCAAGCCCCGCGAAACGCATGCCGAGGCCGATGTCCGTGGCGGGCTTTCCCTGCGTGATCTTTTCACGGACTGTTTCTGTAGAAGAATAGAGCGCGGAACGCTGGGGAGTGTCGCAGCGGTTGTGGCGGGAACGGTAGGTCGGCCGCGACGGCGAGAGGTATGCCGTTACGTCGGACGGTACCGAGGCGGTCGGTAACCGGACTACGGGTCGCTTTCCGCGGGGCGGTGGAGGTGGCCGATGAGCGCGACACCGCATTCCTCGAATCGGTCGCCTCGTTCGACAGGGATTCCGCCGCAGAGGTCGGCACGTCCCTCCGCATACGGCACGATGGCCGGGGGGCTCCTCGCTGCGGGGCGATGGGATAGGATGTGCCTGTGATTCGGGAGCGGGGGAAATGTCCGGTCTCGGATCTTTCCGGCATGCTGTTTGTGTTTGATTCGGGTAATATTCCGGGGCTACGGAGCGTTTCTGTTGCAGTGAACGGAATAATTTTCGTAAATTTGCCGTCCGTTCTCCTCCGGTTTACGGTAGGGCGGACGGTTTTTTCGGGGCTGACCGGTTTTGACAGCGGGCAGAGTCGGAAAGTAAGCATGCCGAGCATTGTGTGGATGGCTCGTTAATCTCAACGCTCAACAATAATAAATGGCAATAATAGCTATGCACTCGCTGCGTAATCTTACCGAGTAACATTACCTTAATCCCTGTGCTCAAGGAAGTACGGGGACGAGTACCCCGCCGGCAGGACCCGCTTCTTGTTTTGTCGGCACCGGGGTATCGACAATGAGAAGATAGCTGCGGCGCATGTCCGGGCGTTTGCGGTGAAATTTTACGGACTGGGCTTCGTATTGGGCTGCCGTATGCCGGGTATGAAGAGGAGGATGAAACGACGGATAAGCATGTAGAAAGCCTTCGGGTTCCCCGTTTGGACGAGGGTTCGACTCCCTCCAGCTCCACGACCGCCAGGGGGAAACGGTAACGACCGTTTCTCCCTGGCGTTTTTATGTCCGGTGCGTGCGGGCAGCGTGTCCGTGAGGCGCACAGGAGCGGAGGGGTTATTCCTCCGGTTCCAGTCGGGAGATCCAGTAGCGGGGACTGTAGGCCGACACCGAGAGGGCGGAGAGCATCGCCTCTTTTTGGTCGGTATCGAGCGAGTCGGCACTCGCTATCTTATCGGCATAGTAATTTACAATGAAGTCCACATCTTCCAGTTGGGCCGGATAGCGGGTATAAAGTTCCATAAACATCTCCATAATTTCTTTTCATTTTCATTGTCGTATCTTTTTTGGAACTGAATGTTTATAAAAAACATTTTCGTATGCTTTGGGCGATGTTTTTTCTTGGGCGATGTTTTGTTTTTGTAGGGATAATTGCCTATCTTGTAGGTAACAGGACTCGAAAGGAGTGTTTTCGCAGAGGAGTTTATCCCTACCATGCAACGTCGGGGTTAACCCATTTAAATTTATTTTCCACCGTTACGGATACGGTCGGGCGTATTTGACCGGAGAGATTGCCTCGTTGGATGATTAAAAACAGGAATTATGAAAAGCATGTTGATCAAAACGGCGCTTGTGCTTGCAGGAGTTCTGGTTCTGTCTTCCTGCGAGAAATGGCCTTTCAATGGGCCTAAACAGGAATATTTGGAATGGAAGTTTATCAATACAACCGATAGGAATCTGTATTTCAATTTCGATCCCGCAGATGAACGGAAGATCATGTCGGCAGGCAAACTCAATCCATTAATGGTTTATAATATTAAGAAGGGAAACGATCCCGATTTTTATATCCTGTATAAGATGCTCGTGGATAAGCCTTTCTATGTTTATCTCGATGAGACTTCCGATCCTGTGCGGGTGTGGAAACGCAGTGAAAAAGAGGAGCCGGGAAAGCAGTTCTTCAATGAATCGTCGTGGATACTGCGGAAAGATCAACGGGAAATCGCCGATTATCTCTGGATTTTCGAGATCGCTCCCGAAGATTTGGAGTGACGGATAGGGGGAAGGATTGTTTGTTACAAAACAGCGGTCGATCGGGCTTTGTGCGTGGGGCTTTCGGTCGAGTCGCCGCCGGGCACCGTATGCGGTGCAGGGGGCGGAAGCGGAGGCTTTTCCGGTATGGTATTCCGGGAATTTCCCTTAATTTTGAGGGGTCTATTCTTCGGGAGGCGGAGCCTCCCTGGGGAGTGGATCGCAATCGAAAAGAACGATGGGAAAGAACGACATGTACAGGATCATCGGCAGCGAAGAGCTGCCGGTATCCCGCTGGAGCGGCGGAACGACCACCCAGCTTGCGATATGGCCTCCGGAGGCGGTGTATGCCGAGCGTAATTTCGTGTGGCGCGTCAGTTCGGCCCGTGTGGAGACCGAAGAGTCGGAGTTTACTGCGCTGCCGGGCATTGCGCGTTGCCTGATGGTGTTGGACGGCACGTTGCATCTCCGGCACGAAGGGCATTACGATGTCGACCTCGGCCGGTTCGCCCAGGACAATTTCAGCGGTTCGTGGACCACGCACAGCCGTGGCCGGGTGACCGACTTCAACCTGATGACCGCTTCGGGGGAGGGACGCGTGCAACTCCTCGAGGCGGCTCCTTCCTCGCGTAAGGAGGTGGAACTCATGCCGGTAATATCCGGATGGGGAGCGGTCAGCGAGGTTTTCTACTTTCTCTCGGACGGCATTTCCCTCGCGCTCCCTTGCGGGACGGTGCGGCCGGTAACGGCGGGCGACGTGTTGACCGTGCACAGGACGGAAGCCGGCGCACCTCCCGTACTGGTGATGGACAACACGCTGGGGGAGCTGGCCCGTGTGGTGCGGGCCGTCATCTATCACGATTGAGGTACGAAAGGTGGCCGGGGGCCGGCTGCGTCACTCGATTACGATCACCAGGGTTTCGAGCGGTGTCGCCCAGTCGTAGACGAACTTCGCATGGGAGGTGGCATTGCGCACACACATGTGCGAACGGGGCGTAGTACCCAGCGTGGAGGTGAACTCGATGTAGTTTTTCTCGGTGGCCTTGGGGTTATTGAGGGGGACGCCGTGGATGTAGCCGCCGCGGGTGAAGCGGCTGGCCCAAGGAGCGAAGCCGGCAATCTGTGAGCTGCCGTCGTGGAGGTAGTACATTTTCGGTTTGTGCTCCTGGATCACATAGATGCCCAGCGGCGTTTCCTGCTGGTAGGGCGGATTGTGCAACCCGGTGGTCGCCGGATTCATGCTGCGCACGTACCAGGTGTTTCCGTCGCCTTTCTCGAGCGTGGCGATGTTCTGATTGGTGCGGTCCACGAAAATCACTTTCGAAAAGCGGTGTACCGGCAATACCTCTACGTAGTCCTTCGGAACGTACCAGGCGCCGTCGTAGAGCACCGAGCAGGCCTGCACGTAATCCGCACTATCCTGCAGCAACATGAAAAGGGCTCCGTCGCGACCGTACCGTACCGGTTTCTCCAGGGTTGTGTCGTACAGCGGAATCGACTGGTAGCGGCTGATGCCGTATTGGTCGGTGGAGCTGCGGTATTCGTCCGTCTGCGGTTCCTCTACCTCGGGAGCGATGCCGTTCATATTCTTGTAATTCTGTAGCGTTACCCACGTTACATGGCCGTTTTGCACCGTTTCCAGGGCGTTCAGCCACTCCGTCATCTTGTCCCACTGGAAGGATCGTTCCGTATCGCGGTAGGAATAGGTGTCCTCCAGAGTGTGCTCCTTATAGGAGAGCTCTTTGACTATCTCCACCTGGGGAGTCGAGCCGCTTGCAGGGATATAGGCGGCGATTGGGGCCGGAACCGCAGGAAGCTGCGGAAATGCGGCCGGGCCTGAGCAGAGCGACAGGAGCGCGGCTGCCGTAAATGCTTTCATCGTGTGCATGGTCGATTCGTTTATAGGGTTTATGCTCTCTCCATTCTCAATTTTTGTGCAATTCTTTGTTCGGGTCCCGGTCGGGGAACGTATGTAGATGCGATTATCGGCTCGTTTCGTATTTGTTTCGGACCGCTTTCAATGTCGTATTCAGGACATAAAATACGCTTATCGGTAAAAATATTGTGTATTTTTCTTGTTGATATCCGTTTTGTGTATACATTCGTGGTGTAGCATGGAGCGGGGAGGCGTCGTCTCCGGCTCGTATTTAAATAGATTGTGTATGAATGAAGTTTGCACGCGCGGGAAATCCCTGTTCTTCGGGGGCGGGTCCGGAAATGCGGAGTATTACGGTCGAGAAACGATAGCCGAAAATGTTCGGTTGCTTCCCCGGGAGGTGCGGATGGGGGGAGGACGTTTCTCGGTGGTGCTGTTGGTGCTCGCCGGACAGGTCGAGATAACCCTGAACGGAGGGGAGCGCATGCGGGTGGGGGCCGGTCGGATCGTTCTCTTTCCGCCCGAAGGTTATTATGTGGTGTCGGCCTGCGAGGAGGAGGCGCATCTGTTGGCATACGGAATCGAAGAGTTGCTGGAGATGTGGGAGGGCGAAATGTTTCCCGTGACCGGAGCTGCGGTCGCCCCTTCGGGGGAAAGGGCAACCGCGCTGGCGATGAACGAACGGTTGTGGGAGTATGCGCTGAACCTTTCCGGTTATCTGGCCGACGGGGTGTCGGGACCGCGTTTCATGCGTATGAAGGCTTTCGAGTTCATCCATTTGCTTCGCTTCTATTATCCCCGTCGCGAGCTCGCCGCTTTTTTTGCTCCTCTGCTGAACGAGCATACCGATTTTACCCGTATCGTGATGGACAACTGGTGCCGGGTGAGGAGCAAGGCGGAACTGGCCGCGATTGCCGGATTGAGCACGTCGCGTTTCGGCGTGAAGTTCAGGGAGGTGTTCGGCACCTCGCCCTATCAGTGGATGATGTCGCGCCGCAGCGAACGGATCTATCAGAAACTGGTTTACGGCACCGAGTCGTTGAAGGAGATCAGCGAAGAGTTCCATTTCGGTTCGGTGCAGCACTTCAACGACTTTTGCAAGAAGCGGTTCGGAACGACTCCGGGACGCCTGCGCAGCCGCCGGGGCATCGGGGCTGCGACCGCGGAGCCTGTCGGGGAAACGGTCGTCGGATAGGGTTCCGGCCTGCCGGAAAATGAAAAAGCCCCGCTTTCGAAGCGGGGCTTTTTCGGTGCGGTCGTAGGATCAACCGCAGTAGTAGTATTTGCTGACCATTTCGGCCATCAGTTCGGGATGTTCTTTCACCTCGCGGCGGATGTTGCCGTCGTTGTAGGCACGCAGCGTTTTGATGATGCTGTCGATCATGGCCGGGCTGAAGATGCCTTTGGCCTCGTAGGCGGCACGCTGTTCGGCCAGTCGGTCGGCCGAGGCGGCGCAGGAGTCGGGCAGCTGGTCGAGTGCGGCCACGCGGTCTTTGTTCTCCTCCTTGTGGATGTTCACGTCCACATAGGTCTTTTCGGCTATTTCGAGGCCGTCGGGGAGCTCCAGACCGTAGCGGCAGGCTACGCAAAGGGCCGAGAGCAACTGGTAGATGTCGGCGGAGCAGTCGGCCGAACGGATCTCTACGGTCTGCTTGGCCGAGGTGTCCCGGAGCATCTCCTTGTCCTGTGGATTCACCTGCGAGAACATGTCGCGTTTGGCGGTCCAGCCGAGCGGCACGCGCACGAGTACCGAGCGGTTGCGGTCGCCCCAGCAGATGTTGGTGGGAGCTTCCTGGTGCGGTACGAGGCGGAAGTACGACGTCGGGTTGGCGTTACCGAAGGCGGTGATCGACGGTGCGAGCTTCATCATGCCGGCGATGGCGCGACGTGCCGTTTCCGAGAGTTTGCCCTCGGCGTCGAGCATCATGTTCTTGCCGTCCTTCATGATGCGCATGTGGATGTGGAGACCGGAACCCGCTTTGCCTTCCGTGATCTTGGGTGCGAAACTGGTGTCCAGACCGTATTCGTAGGCGAGGTTGCGGATGACCCATTTGGCGAGAATCAGCTGGTCGGCAGCGTCTTCCACGTCGGTGGGGAGGAACTCGATCTCGTTCTGTTCGTAGATGCGGCCGTCCAGGCGGAAGTTACCTACCTCCGAGTGGCCGTATTTGATCTTGCCGCCGATGAGTGCGATGTAGTACATGCACTGCGTGCGGAAGCTGTTGAACTTGGCGAACGGTGCCGATTCGTGGTAGCCTTTCTGGTCTACGGCCGGATACATCTGCGTCTGTTCGTTTTCGGGAGCCGAAACGTAGTATTCGAGCTCGCCCATCGCCTCGTAGGTCATGCCGGTAACCTCCGTGAAAGCCTTCTTGGCTTTGTGGAGGGTGTACTCGGGCGAACTTTCCAGGCGCTGGCCGTCCTTGTCGAAGAAGGAGCAGAGGAAGCACAGCGTAGGCAGTTCGGCGAACGGATCGATGAACGCCGTGCGCAGACGCGGAATGACATAAAGGTCGCTGCTGCCCGCTTCGATGAAGGGGAAGAGGCTGGAGCCGTCCACGCGCTCTCCGCAAGTGAGGATGGAGTTGAGGTACTCTTCGTTCGTGATGACGAAGTTCAGAGTCTTCAGCCTGCCGTCGGCGGCCGGATACATGAAGTTGACCATGCCGATACCGTTCTCCTTGACGAAGGAGGTGATGTCGGCAAGCGTGAATTCTGCCGCAGGTTTTCCGATGAGGGCCTGCATCGTGTTCGAACGTATGTCCATGTCCATATGGTAATTTTATGGGTGTATCTGTCGTTATTACAGCCCGAACGCAGTTGCGTCCGAGCTGTCACGGCAAAGATATGAAATATTTCGGCCGGGCAATAAATCCTTGTGGAAATTATTACGATAACGCCCGGTTTGCTTCGGATTTATTACAAAGGTCCCTGCGCTTCCTTCCTTTTCGGTACTTTGCTCCGGAGAGGAAAGGGGCTGCGGCCGGAGTTACTCTTCCAGCAGGTCGAGAAGCTCGTTGTCGCGGCTATTCGTCAGCTGTGCCGGCACGACGTCTTTCAGGGGAACGTAGTAGACCGTGGAGGTGGGCGTGTAGATGCCGCAGGTGAGCGAACCCACCAGTCCGTTGAGGAAGCTCCAGTAGTTCCGGATCACGTAGTTCCGGTGGTTGCCTACATACTCCTGTGCTTTCATGGTGGCATTGTTGAGCGGTACGAGGCCGTAGATTAAATGGTGGTTCCATTCCCGGCTCACCTCGATGAGCGGTTCGTTGCGTTCCACGGTTCCCACCACGATACGGGTGTTGTAGCAGGAGGTCAGGGTCGCCGCACCGAGGGCTGCGAGTACGAGTCTTTTCATAGGTTGGTTGTTTTGGTGTCGACGTCCGCCGCAAGGAGAGGCGGAGCGATCGAGGTTACATATATACAAAGATAGGATTTTCCGGGATTCGAGGGGCCGGGAGGGGATCGTTTTTCGGTATCGGTCGGGCATAGCGGAGTAGGGGGCGGGTGCAGGTGCGCGGTGCGGTTGCAGGGCGGCAGGCTCGATCGGGAGGAGGGGCCGTCGTTTGGCGGATCTCGTGTCGTTGCGGTTTTTCTCTTTTCGGCTGCATCGGCCGTTCGGCTGCTTTTGCTGCGGGTCGGCCGGGGAGCGGGAGAGGGAGCGGTCGCCCGCGGTTTGCGGAAAAGGGGCGGAAAGTTTTGGGGCGTGGGGCGGAATGGGTATTTTTGTGCCTCTATTGTTACGGTATGCGGGAAGCGGTCGTCATTCTATTGCGCGGTGTGGGGCAGGTGTTGTTCCGGAGGAGCGCACTTTCGGGATTGCTGATGCTGGCGGGTATTGCTGCGGGTTCGTGGCGGATTGCCCTGTTGGCATTGTGCGGCAATGCGGCGGGCAACCTTACGGCCCGGCTCTGCCGTTATCCCGTGCAGGAGATTCGTGACGGGTTGTACGGCTTCAACGGAACATTGGTGGGAATCGCCGTCGGTATCTTTTTCCGGTGGGGTTGGGAGACGGCTCTCTTGCTTGTGGCCGCCTCGGCTCTCGCCACGCTGTCGGTCCGTCTTTTCGCTCGCTGCCGTCTGCAGGGATTCACGGCACCGTTTATTCTCGCCGTATGGATGCTGTCGGGAGTTGTCGCCCTGTGGATGCCGGAGCTTCGCGTGGCCGCGGAGGTCGCTTTGCTCGAGGCTGCACCCCGGTGGTTCCGTGCCTTCTCGTTGGGGGTAGGGCAGACGATGCTCCAGGGGACGACGGTGGTCGCCGGAGTGCTCTTTCTGGCGGGGATGGCGGTCGACGATCTCCGCAGTGCGGCCTATGCGGCTTGGGGAGCCTTGCTGCCGTTGGCCGTTGCGTTCGTGACGACCGATTATGCGGCGTTCAATGCGGGGCTTTACGGCTACAACGGGGTGTTGTGCGCTGCGGCCCTGGCCGGCCCGGCGGGGCGCGATTTCGCTCGTGCCACGGTTGCCGTACTCCTTTCGGTGGGGTTGCAGTGGCTCGGCATGCGCTGGGGGATCTTGACGCTTACCGCGCCTTTTGTCCTGTCGGTGTGGATGGTGACGGGGGTGCGGAAACTTGCGACCCGGAAACGATGCGTTCTTAAATCTTGAGATATCTATGAAGTTCTCTACACGTTTGAAATATGTATTCGCAACGCTCTTGATGGGGGCGATCGTGGCGTTCGACCATGTCTGGGCCGGTTGGTTGCCGGACGAGTACCCCTATGCGGTCTGGATTCATTACGGATTGTTGGTCCCCGTAGGATTCTGTCTGGCCGTCAGTCTGGGAATGAATACCGGCAATCCGGAGCGGAGCGTTTTCGCTGTCACTTGCGGGATTGCGGCCACGATGCTGCTTGCCGTGCTGCCCGGCATCAACATGGCCATCGTGCTGAATCGTTTCGTGCCGCTGGTGATCGGTGCCTTCGTCCAGTGGCTCGTGGTCCGCAGGTAGGAAGGGAAGGCGTCTTTCCGTTTCCTTCCCCTCTTCCGGGCGGGTGTTGCTTGTTTCTTGTGCGGGGCGACGGTGCTTCGGGAAGCTCCCCGGAGACCGAATCGCCGGGGATGTTGGCGAAGTGTTCTTATAGGCTGTCCGAAAAGCGGACAGCCTTTGTTTTTCTGCGGATCGGTCGGTGAGCCGATATGGCACCTCCCGCTTTGCCTGTTTCGGTGCATGGCAGCATTTCGGAACAGCGGCAGAAGATTTTTGGGGGCTTCGGACGGTATGCGGGACAAGGGGAAGCGGCGGCGTATGCCTTGTCGCCGAGTCCCTTTCTTTTTTGGTGACTGTCGGGGGCAAGGCGGCTATGGGAGCGCTGGCGACGCGATTTGGGGTTGCGGTAGCCTGTATTGGTGAGTGCTTTCAGGGGGCAGGTACCTTATTCCGGTTCGGCGATGCGTTTCCCTTTTCCGGAAGGAAATGCAAACGGGCGATTGGGGGGAGCCAGGTACGGAAGGGGAGCGGTTGTGCGCGGGTGCGTGGGGCGGGTCGGAAACGAGGGTGAGAAAGCGGCGTACCGGTAAATGAAAACGCCCCGATAACTCATCGGGGCGTTTTCTTGCAAAGTTTTTGTGACTCCGACAGGATTCAAACCTGTAACCGCCTGATCCGTAGTCAGGTACTCTATTCAGTTGAGCTACGGAGCCGTATTTCCTGATTGCGAGTGCAAAGATAGGCATTTCTCCTAACAATGCAAATTTTTTGCGATGTCTTTCCGTGTTTTTGCACGTTTTTTATTTCGCGGAGAGATGTGGGGTAAGGTGAAATATTTGATTATAAATGAAAAAGCCGAGGCTCGAATACCTCGGCTTTTTGAGAACCGCGAATCGGAAAAATGTTACTTTTTGTCGAAGATCTCCGCGAGTTTGGCGTTTACCTCGTCGCCGCGCAGGTTCTTGGCAACGATGGTGCCGTCGGGGCCGATAAGGAAGTTGGAGGGAATGTTCTGGATGGCGTAGGCCTTGCTGGCTTTCTGCGTTTTGTCGTCGATGGCCGCTACGTTGGTCCAGGTCATCTTGTTGTCCTCCAGCGCTGCTTTCCAGGCATCCGCTTCCCGGTCGAGCGACACGCCGTAGATCTCCAGGCCCTTGTCGTGGTAGATTTCATAGGCTTTTACCAGCACCGGTACTTCCATCATGCACGGACCGCACCACGAAGCCCAGAAGTCGAGCAGTACGTATTTGCCTTCGCCCACCAGCGAGGAGAGGGCGATCTCGTTGCCGTTGGCGTCGGGAAGGACGATGTCGGTGTATTTGTTGCCTACGTCGGTGTTCTTCTTGGCCTGGGCATGCTCCCGGATCTCGGTAGCCAGTGCGGTTTTCTGAATGGCCGGAGAGAACTGGTCGAGCTTTGCCGTGATGGCGTCGCCGTCCCAGTCGTTCATCAGGCTGGTGAGCAGGTAGAGACCGAAGTAGTTGTCGAGGTTGGCCTCCATGGCATCGGCCATGGAGCTCTTCATCTCGTCGGCTACCGCCCGGCGCTCCTCTTCCGAACCGGCCGTGTAGAACCGTTCCATGATCTCGTATTGCCGTTCGTTGAACTGCGTGTTGTTGTCGTTGGCCTTGGTGCCGGTGATCTTCAGCGTTTCGTCTTTTCCGCCCTCCACGGTGATCTTGCCCGGTTCGAGGAAGATCATCGCCAGCGGCTGGTTCTCGTTGCTGAGCAGGCCGAGCGCCGGTTCGTCGGCAGTGCCCTTGAGGGAGAACCGGCCGTCGGTAACGGGCGCTTCGGCGATGTTCTCGCCTTCGTCGTTCATGAGCGTAACGGTGCCGGTGAGGCCCGTAATGTTGCCGGTGATGGTGTAGCCGTTCTTCTTACCGCAACTGCAGAGCATCACGGCCATGGCTGCGATCAATAGGATTTTTTTCATAATTTTGGTTTATAATGTGTTTGGTTTTATTTTTTTGTTTTAACCTCCCGTTCCGGGTTGCGTGCCACGAACTCCTCCCATGTGCTGCCCGAACTTTTGCGGCGGCTCTTCGCGGGGCCGGGGGCGGCGGAGAGGGGTGATGCGGCGACGAAATAGTGACACAAAGCTACTGCCAAACCGTCGGTGGCGTCCAGCCTTTTGGGATTGTATTCGATGCCGAGCATGCTTTTGAGCATGGCGGCCACCTGTTCTTTGGCTGCGCCGCCCGCTCCCGTGACCGATTGTTTGATCCGTCGCGGAGCGTATTCGAAGACGGGGACCTCCTTGTGCAGGGCGGCGGCCATCGCCACGCCTTGTGCCCGGCCGAGTTTCAGCATGCTCTGTACGTTTTCGCCGAAAAAGGGCGATTCGAGCGCCACTTCGTCTGGCGCGTACTCTTCGATCAGGGCCGATACCCGTTCGAAAATATGGTGCAGTTTGGCGTAGGCGTCCGGCAGGCGTCCCAGTTCGATGTCGCCCATGACGATGCACGAGAGACTGTTGCCCCTCACCTCGAGCACGCCGTATCCCATACGGTTCGTGCCGGGGTCGATACCCATGATGCGCATAGGTTTGGCGGAGATCATCGTTCGGTCGTCTGTCGTTCCCCCCGGGTCCGGAGTCGGGTCGGGAGAAGGGTTACTCTTCGGTTTCTCCGGTCAGTTCGTTAAGCCGTTTCTCCAGGCGGTAGACCGTCTTACTCAGTTCGGGCAGGTTGCGGAATACGGCGTTGGCCCGGTGGTAGCGCGAGATGGGCAGGGCGGGGTAGCCGAAATAGACCGTTCCCTCCGGAATGTTGTTCGAGATACCCGACTTGGAGCCCAACTGCACGTTGTCGCCGATGGTCAGGTGGCCGGCAATGCCCACCTGGCCGCCCAGCATGCAGTGGCGGCCCACCTTGCTCGTTCCGGCGATGCCCGCCTGCGAGGCGCAGACGGTGTGTTCGCCCACCACCACGTTGTGGCCGATTTGGATGAGGTTGTCGAGCTTTACGCCGCGCCGGATGACGGTCGAGCCCATCGTAGCGCGGTCGATGCAGGTGTTGGCGCCGATCTCCACGTTGTCCTCCACCACCACGTTGCCTATCTGGGGAATCTTGGAGTATTCGCCCTTCTCGTCCGGAGCGAAGCCGAAACCGTCGGCCCCGACGACCGCTCCCGCATGGATGATGACGTTGCTGCCGATGCGGCACCCCTCATAGATCTTCACGCCGGCGTAGAGGATGGTGTTGTCGCCCACCTGCACGCCGTCGCCGATGTAGACGTTGGGATAGATGCAGACGTTGTCGCCGATGCGGGCGCCGGCCTCGATCACTGCGAACGCTCCCACGTAGCACTCCTTGCCGAGCGTCGCGTCGGCGTCGATCGACGCCCGGTCGCTGACCCCCTGTTTGCGGGGCTTGTGGGCGGCATAGAGCTCGAGCAGTTTGGCGAACGAGGCGTAGGGGTCCTCCACCCGTACGAGCGTAGCTCCCACCGGCCCCTTGGGCTCGAAACTTTTGGCCACGATCACGATGGACGACTGCGTGTCGTACAGGTAGTGTTCGTACTTGGGGTTGGCCAGGAACGACAATGCTCCCGGGTGTCCCTCTTCTATTTTCGCGAATGTCGACACGGCGGTGTCCGTGTTCCCTTCGACCTCGCCTCCGAGGTAGGCCGCGATCATTCCGGCGGTAAATTCCATATCGAATCAGAGATAATCGTTAATATCTATGTTGTTCGGCATCAGCCCCGTGGGGTCGCCGCCGAAGGCTATCAGCTCGCGGATGATGCTCGACGACACGGCCACGTAGCGGGGCGGCGTGAAGAGCAGTACGGTGGTGATCTCCGGAAAGAGCATCTGGTTTACCGCCATCATGTTCCGTTCGTACTCGTAGTCCACCGTGTTGCGCATGCCGCGCAGCAGGAAGCCTGCCCCGATGCGGCGGCAGAACTCTCCCGTGAGTTCCGTGTAGACGGCGGCCATCACGCGGTCGTCGTCGGCGTAGAGGTCGTCGATGAGCCGTTTGCGGTTGGCCGGGGTCAGCAGTCCGTTTTTCTCGGAGTTCGCTCCGATGCCGATCACGATGCGGTCGAAAATCTTCAGCCCCTCCTCCACGATGGCCTGGTGGCCGAGGGTGAAGGGGTCGAACGAACCGGGAAAGAGTGCCGTTTTCATCCGTCGTGATTATGCGAGTTTGTCCAGCAGGGCACGCATGCCGGCCTTGCCTGCGACGAGCGCCGGAATCTCCTCCATGGGGATACGGATCTGCTCCATGGTGTCGCGGTCGCGTACGGTCACCGTTCCGTCCTCGGCGGTCTGGTGGTCCACCGTGATGCAGAGCGGGGTGCCGATGGCATCCTGGCGGCGGTAGCGTTTGCCGATGCTGTCCTTCTCGTCGTACTGTATGTTGTAGTCGTATTTGAGCATGTCCTTGATGCGGTGGGCGATTTCGGGCAGACCGTCTTTCTTGACCAGGGGCAGGATGGCGGCCTTCACCGGCGCCAGCGGAGCGGGAATGGAGAGCACCGTACGCTCTTCGCCGTTCTCCAGCTTCTCCTCCTTATAGCCCGCCGAGAGTACCTGCAATACCATGCGGTCGACGCCGATGGAGGTTTCGATCACATAAGGGATGTAGCTCTCGTTGGTCTCGGCGTCGTAGTAGCGTATCTTCTTGCCGGAGAACTCTTCGTGCCGGCCCAGGTCGAAGTCGGTGCGGGAGTGTATCCCCTCCACCTCCTTGAAACCGAAGGGGAAGCGGAATTCGATGTCGGCCGCCGCATTGGCGTAGTGGGCGAGCTTCTCGTGGTCGTGGAAACGGTAGTTGTCGTCGCCGAAACCGAGCGCACGGTGCCACCGCATGCGGGCCTCCTTCCATTGCGCATACCAGGTGAGCTCCTCGCCGGGACGCACGAAGAACTGCATCTCCATCTGCTCGAACTCGCGCATGCGGAAGATGAACTGCCTGGCGACGATCTCGTTGCGGAACGCCTTGCCGATCTGGGCGATGCCGAAAGGAATCTTCATGCGGCCCGTCTTCTGCACGTTGAGGAAGTTGACGAAGATGCCCTGTGCCGTTTCCGGCCTCAGGTAGATGGTGTTGGCCCCGTCGGCCACCGAGCCGATCTTCGTGTCGAACATCAGGTTGAACTGGCGTACTTCCGTCCAGTTGCGCGTGCCCGAAATGGGGCATACCGTTTCGGTGTCGATGATGATCTGGCGCAGGCCTTCCAGGTCGTTGGCATTGAGAGCCTGTGCCATGCGTACGTTGATCTCGTCCCTTTTCGCGGCGATCTCCTTCACGCGCGGATTGGTGGCGCGGAACTGCTCTTCGTCGAACTGTTCCCCGAAGCGTTTGCGCCCCTTGGCCACTTCCTTGTCTATCTTTTCGTCCTGTTTGGCGATCCAGTCCTCGATCAGCACGTCGGCACGGTAGCGCTTCTTGGAGTCCTTGTTGTCGATCAGCGGGTCGTTGAAGGCTCCCACGTGGCCCGACGCCTCCCATACGCGCGGGTGCATGAAGATGGCCGCGTCGATGCCCACGATGTTGTCGTGGAGCTTCGTCATGGCGTCCCACCAGTAGCGTTTGATGTTGTTCTTCAGTTCGGAACCCAGCTGGCCGTAGTCGTAAACGGCGCTGAGACCGTCGTATATCTCGCTCGAGGGGAATATGAAACCGTATTCCTTGCAGTGTGCGACGAGCTTTTTGAAAAGTTCTTCCTGTGTCATTTTTGTGCCTGTGCGTTTAATATGGCAAAAGTACTACAAATCACGCTACCCGCCCAGCAAAAGGCGGGAAATTTCAGAACAAAGATACGATTTTCCCGTTGAGGCCCCTGCTTCTTTCCGACAGGCTGCCGGTGGGCGGGGAACGGGAAATTGCCCGGCCGTTTCCGAATCCCGCCGTAAAACCCTACCTTTGTCGTTGCGAATGGGACGGATACTTGCCATAGATTACGGAACGAAGCGTACGGGGATCGCAGTGAGCGACCCGCAGCGTATCATCGCCGGCGGCCTCGACACGCTGCCCACGGCGCAGCTTATGCCCTGGCTCGCGAAATATGTCGCCACTGAGGGAGTCGACATGATCGTGGTGGGGTTGCCCGTGCGGACCGACGGCCGGCCGAGCGACACGCATGCGGCGGCCAGCGCATTGGCCGCGCGGCTCACGGCTGCATTTCCTGCGGTGTGTGTGGTGATGTTCGACGAACGTTTCACCTCCGTGCTGGCCCACCAGGCGATGCTGGAGGGCGGTATGAAACGGATGCAGCGCCGCGACAAGGCGGCGGTGGACCGGATCAGCGCCACCATTCTGTTGCAGGGGTTCATGGAGAGTCGCCTGTACCGAGAGATGAAAGACGATAAATGAAACGGTTATGATATATCCTATTTACATATACGGTTCGTCCGTATTGCGGGAGGAGTGCGCCGAGGTGGAGCGCGGGTATCCCGAACTGGAGAAGCTGGTGTCGGACATGTTCGATACCATGTACGCATCGGAAGGGGTAGGGCTCGCCGCTCCCCAGATCGGCAAGTCGCTGCGGCTTTTCGTGGTGGATACGTCGCCCTTCGGACAGTACGATCCTACGGCGGCGGACTACAAACGGGTCTTCATCAATCCTCGCATCACGGAGGAGTCGGACGAGGAGGTGCTGCTCAACGAGGGATGCCTTTCGTTGCCGGGGCTGCACGAGGACGTCTATCGTCCGGAGAAGATCACCATCCGGTATTTCGACGAGCATTTCAACGAACACGAGGAGACGCTCGAAGGGTGGCCGGCCCGTGCCGTGCAGCACGAGTACGACCATATCGAAGGGATGGTCTTTACCGACCGTCTGGCGCCGCTGCGGAAGACGCTCATCCGCAATAAACTGAATGTGATGTCCAAAGGCAAGTACGAGGCCGCCTACCGGACGAAGCAGGTGAAGAAGTGACCCCGGGCCGCTGTCCGCTCTCTTCGGGCGGATAGGCCGTCTATCGTCCTTTTCCGGTCTGTGTCGGCGGACTGTTATCGCATGTGCGGACGGCTGCCGCAAGCGCCCGCTTCGCATGCGGCGGCGGACCGGGTTGCAAAGGGGGCATCGGGAGGAAAAGTTGAAGGGGCTGCGAAGCGTTACGCTTCGCAGCCCCTTCAACTTTCGGATGGTTGCGGCGTCAGAGCGCTTCCTCGACGATCTGACGGATGAGGCTCTCCGCATCGATCTTTTTGCAGGTGAAGTAATCTTCGAATTCGTCGAAGTGGTGTTTGATGGCTTCGCAGTACCCTCTCTTGTCGCCCGCCTTGATGAGGTCCAGCAGATGCCGGTGGGAGACGAACTTTCCGTTGGAGATCAATTCCTTCCGTTTGGCGTCGAACGCCGGCCTGTTGTCGTTGATGATGTTCTGGATGACGGGAATGATGAGGGTCTGGAACTCGGAGATCATGTGGTTGCCCAGACGGTTGTACAGGGCGATGTGAAACTCCAGGTCGTAGTGGTCGCCGATCTTTTCCTGTCTTTCCACGATCTTCTCGAGGTGGGCGATGTCTTCCGGGGTGAGCTTGTCGAAAACGAAACCGGCCGTGCCTATCTCGATGACGATACTCATCTCGAAGAGATTCCGCAGCGTGGCGTCGCTCATCAGGAGCGGATTCATGCTTCTCTGAAGGCTGGCCAGCAGGGAGGGTTCGGCCAGGGTCATGCCGCGTTTGGTGCGCGACTGGATCATGCCCGTCATCTTGAACCGACTGAGGGCCTCCCTCAGTACCGTGCGCCCGATGCCGAGCGAGGCGGCGAGTTCGTTTTCGTTGGGTATGCTGCTGCCCGGGCGGAATCCTTTGTCTTTGAAGTATTGAATGAGTTTCTCTTCGACCTGGTCTACGAGAGTATATCCGCTTCTGTCGATCCGGAGGTTTTCCATATGATTGCTCTTGTCGGAATATGAGTGAAATACTAATTTTCTACAAAAATACAATAATATTTAATAAAACAGCAAACAATCGCTCCGGGTTGTCTCCGTTTGCGGGGTGCGGTGCTTCTTTTAAGACAAATATAACAAAGTTATATTCGCTGAAGATCGAAAGTGCATGTCGGGCGGCAGCCCGGCGCACGGTTGCGGAGCAATTCGATCGAAGCAAATGTTGCC
>CAJTLO010000006.1:67573-159071 GCA_910577285.1 uncultured Rikenellaceae bacterium
CTATCCGTAGCGAAGGGGCGTGCGTGGAGCGGCAGCCCGGCGCACGGTTGCGGAGCAATTCGATCGAAGCAAATGTTGCCCTATCCGTAGCGAAGGGGCGTGCGTGGAGCGGCAGCCCGGCGCACGGTTGCGGAGAATCTATTCTTCCCCTGAGGAGTGTTCCATATTATTACCGAAACGGCGTGCGGGAGGGAAAATCGAAACGGAATCGCCCCGTAAAGTTTGTATCCAATAGAAATAGTTCCTAATTTTGAAAAATCTAAAACTTTCATCTTATGAAGAACACCCTCATAGACCCGTCCGTCGTTCGGGCGGCCATGGAACAGTACGATGTCACGGATCTCAACGACGCATCCATAAGGCAGATAGGCGGAATGGTCAATACGATCGAGGAGCGCAGCGGTCACTCTTTCGTCAGGCTGGAGATCGGCGTGCCGGGTCTTCCCCCGGAAAAGGTGGGCATTGCGGCCGAACATGCCGCGCTGGATGCCGGTGTCGCCTCCATCTATCCGGAGATGCCCGGTATTCCCGAGCTCAAATACGAATCTTCCCGTTTTCTGAAGGCGTTCGTCGACGCCGATGTGTCGCCGGAAGGGTGTCTGCCTACGGTAGGCTCCATGCAGGGCGCATACGCGGCCTTTACGCTCTGTTCGCAGATCGATCCCGCCCGGGACACCATCCTGTATATCGACCCCGGGTTCTCGGTGCAGAAGACGCAGGCCGACGTGATCGGGGTGAAACGCGAGGCCTTCGACGTGTACGATTACCGTGCCGAGAAGCTGGGACCGAAGCTGGAGAGCTACCTGGCCAAAGGCAACATCGCCGCCATCGTTTACTCCAACCCCAACAACCCCACGTGGATGTGTCTTTCGGACGAGGAGCTTCGGACCATCGGCGAGCTGGCCACCAAATACGATACGATCGTCATCGAGGACCTCGCCTACATGGCGATGGATTTCCGTCGCGACCTGGGCAAGCCTTTCCAGCCGCCCTACCAGCCGAGCGTATCCAAATATACCGACAACTACATCATTCTGATGAGCGCCTCCAAGATTTTCAGCTATGCCGGCCAGCGTATCGCCGTGATGGCGATCTCCGACGCGCTCTATAAGAGGCCCTATGAGGCGCTGGGCGAACGTTACGGCCTGGCCAAGTTCGGTCCGGCCATGTTGCAGCGCATCCTTTACTGCCTCTCTTCGGGGACGGCGCATACTACCCAGTATGCCCTGGCGGCCATGCTCAAGGCGGCCAACGACGGCGAACTCGATTTCGTGGAGGAGGTGAAGGAGTACGGCCGGCGTACCGAAAAGATGAAGGAGATTTTCGTGCGGAACGGATTCCATATCGTCTACGACCGTGACCTCGACCAGCCGTTGAGCGACGGATTCTTCTTTACGGTGGGGTACAGGGATGTCGAGGGCGGCGAACTGCTCCGCCGTTTGCTCCATTACGGTGTCAGCGCCATCGTGCTCTCGACCACCGGCAGCCTCCAGCAGGGGTTGAGGGTATGCTCCTCCACCATCAAGCCGCACCACTACGAGATGCTCGATCAGCGGTTGCGCATGTTCGACCAGGAGTACGGAAAGTAGAACGGGCCGCCCTGCCTCGGAGGAGAAGGGACCGGGGGCGGCGAGGTCGTCGTCGACCGGATTCGGCAGGGGCAGCGGCGCGGAGAACAGCGAATAATAAGAGATGCGATAATTATGATAAACGAGAAATTGTTCAATCCGTCCGGAGTCGTCGTGGTAGGCGGCTCGGACGATGTCAACAAGCCCGGCGGTGCGGTGTTGCGCAATCTGTTGCAGAGTCCTTTCAAGGGGCAGGCCTATGTGGTCAATCCCAAGGCCGACAGCGTGCAGGGCGTGAAGTCCTACCATGCGGTGGAGGAGCTGCCGCAGGTGGACTGCGCGATCATTGCCGTTGCCGCCAAGTTTTGCCTTCATGCGGTGGAGGTACTCGCCCGGGAGAAGGGGACCCGTGCATTCGTGATTCTTTCGGCCGGTTTCGGCGAGGAGAACGAAGAGGGTGCTGAGTTGGAACGCAGGATCGTGGAGGTGATCGACTCGGTGGGCGGTGCGCTGATCGGGCCCAACTGTACCGGTCTGCTCACCACGAACTACAACGGTTCGTTCACCTCGCCCGTCCCGCAGCTCGATCCCAAAGGAGTCGATTTCATATCCGGTTCGGGTGCCACGGCCATCTTCATCGTGGATAACGGCATGCGGAAAGGGTTGAAATTCAATAGTGTGTGGTCGGTGGGCAATTCGGCGCAGATAGGCGTCGAGGAGGCCCTCGAATACCTCGACGAGTCGTTCGATCCGGAGCATAGCTCGCGTATCAAACTTCTTTATATAGAGAGTATCGGCGATCCGCAGAAGTTTCTGCGTCACGCCTCGTCGCTGGTGCGCAAGGGGTGCCGCATCGCGGCCGTCAAGTCGGGCAGTTCCGAGGCCGGCGGACGTGCCGCCTCGTCGCACACGGGGGCGCTGGCCAGCCCCGACGTTGCGGTGGATGCCCTGTTCCGCAAGGCGGGTATCGTGCGCTGCAACGGTCGTGAGGAGCTCACTACGGTGGCGGGAATCTTCATGTATCCGGAGCTCAAGGGGCGCAACATCGCGATCGTTACCCATGCGGGCGGTCCGGCCGTCATGCTGACCGATGCGCTCTCCAACGGCAAGATGGAGATTCCCCACATCGAGGGGCCGAAGGCCGCTGCGCTGCTGGAGAAGCTCTTTCCCGGTTCGTCGGTGGGCAATCCCATCGATTTCCTGGCGACGGGCACGGCGGAACAACTCGGACACATCCTCGATGCGTGCGAGAACGATTTCGATCAGATCGACGGCATCGCGGTGATTTTCGGTACGCCGGGTCTTTTCCCGATCTACGACGTCTATGCGTTGCTGGCCGAGAAGATACGCACCTCCAAAAAACCGATATTCCCGATATTCCCCTCTTACGGCTGGGTGAAGGGCGAGATCGAGGAGTTCGTCCGCAACGGCGGCGTCTATTTCCCGGACGAAGTGCTCTTCGGCAATGCGCTCGCCAAGGTGTACAATACGCCGCGCGTGGAACCGGCCGATGCCGAGTTCCCGTGCGTGGATGTGGAACGCATCCGAAGTGTTGTGAACGGTGCCGGCAACGGTTATCTTTCGCCCGACCGGATCCACGACCTGCTCGATGCGGCGGGAATCGCCCGTGCCAAGGAAGGAACGGCCGATAAGGAAGCCGATTGTCTGGAGCTGGCCCGCGAGATCGGGTTCCCGCTGGTGATGAAGGTCGTGGGCCCGGTGCACAAGTCCGATGTGGGCGGCGTGGTGCTCAACGTGCGCGACGAGGAGACGGTCGTGCGCGAATTCCACCGCATGATGAAGATCAAGGATACCTATGCGGTGATGCTCGCCCAGCAGCTGCAAGGGACCGAGGTTTTCATCGGTGCCAAACGCGAGGGCGGTTTCGGCCATATCGTGATGTGCGGTCTGGGAGGCATCTTCATCGAAGTGCTGAAGGATGTGAACGTGGGACTCGCTCCCGTTTCGCCGGACCAGGCGCATGCGATGATACGCGGCCTGCGATCCTACGGGATCATACAGGGTGTCCGCGGACAGGAACCGGTCAATGAGGAGCGCCTGGCCGAGGCGATCGTGCGTGTGTCGATGCTGGTGAAGGCGGCGCCGGAGATTTTTGAAATGGACCTCAACCCGCTGTTGGGCAACCGCAGCGAGGTCGTTGCGGTGGACGCCCGCATACGAATCGAGAAATAGGGACCGGAACATCCCGATGTGTCGACCGGGCCGCCTTCCTGCAAGGCGGCCCGGTCGTTCGTATGGGGGGGAGAAGCGGAGGAGGTCGGGATGCGCTTTGCGGTGCGCGGAGGGGGCGGTGTGCGGTACCGTACCCCGGCGAATTCTCGTCGGGAAAGGGCTTGCGGCCGTGGCTTGAGTTTTGCAGTACCAGCCACGGTGCCCGGAAGGCGGGGAGCGCTGCGGCGACGGTGCGGGCCTCCTTTCGGCGGAGCGGTATCGAATGCCGGTCCGACCTGATTTATTTACTGATTAAAACAAGATGTATGTATTACAGCAATGGTAATTACGAGGCGTTCGCAAGACCGAAGAAACCTCAGGGAGTGGAAAACAAATCGGCCTATCTGATCGGTTCGGGATTGGCGTCGCTTTCGGCGGCCCTGTTTCTGGTGCGCGATGCCCGGATGCCGGGCGAGAAGATTCGCATCCTCGAGGAGCTGGAGCTGCCCGGCGGCAGTCTCGACGGTATTTTCGATAACACCCGCGGGTATATCATGCGCGGAGGGCGCGAGATGGAGAATCATTTCGAGTGCCTGTGGGATCTCTTCCGGTCGGTTCCCTCGCTCGAAGTGGAGGACGCCTCGGTGCTCGACGAATTCTATTGGCTCAACAAGGAAGACCCCAACTACTCGAAAATGCGTGTGACCGAGCGGCGCGGCAAGTCGGCCCATACCGACGGCAAGTTCACCCTCACCGACCGTGCCGCCGAGGAGATCGCGCGGTTGTTCCTCACCGCCGAGGAGGAGCTCGACGACAAACGGATTTCGGACGTCTTCTCCGAGGAGTTTTTCCAGTCCAATTTCTGGCTCTACTGGCGGACGATGTTCGCCTTCGAGGAGTGGCACAGCGCCATGGAGATGCGGCGTTACATCGCCCGTTTCATCCACCACATCGGCGGGCTTCCCGACCTGTCGGCCCTCAAGTTCACCCGTTACAACCAGTACGAGTCGCTGGTACTGCCGCTCGTCAGGTACCTCGAGTCGAAAGGGGTGCGCTTCGAATACGGCGTGCAGGTGAAGAACGTGGTGGTCGGCCGGGAGAACGGCAAGAAGACCGCCACGCAGATTCTCTACGAGAAGAACGGCCGGCCGGGGGCGATCGACCTCACGGAGAACGACCTGGTGTTCGTCACGAACGGGAGCATTACGGAGAACTCCACCTACGGCGACCAGCGTACCGTTCCGGTGCTCGATGCCTCTCTGGGAGGTAGCTGGAGTCTCTGGAAGAATATCGCCGTGCAGGACCCGGCCTTCGGCAATCCCGAGAAGTTCTGCGGCAACATCGCGGAGTCGAATTTCGTGTCGGCTACGCTGACCACCCTCGACGGGCGTATTCCTCCCTACATCGAGCGGATATGTCAGCGCGACCCCTTCGCAGGCAAGGTGGTGACGGGCGGTATCGTTTCCGTCAGGGATTCGTCGTGGCTGATGAGCTGGACGCTGAACCGTCAGCCTCAGTTCCGCAAGCAGTCGGGTAACGAACTCGTCGTGTGGATATACGGCCTCTTTTCCGACCGGCCGGGCGATTACGTGAAAAAGCCCATGAAGGAGTGTACCGGCATTGAGATCGCCCAGGAGTGGCTCTATCACATCGGGGTGCCCTTGACCGAGATACGTGAACTGGCGGTCGATTCGGCCAATACCGTTCCCTGCATGATGCCCTATGTCATGTCCTACTTCATGCCGCGTGCGCTGGGCGACCGGCCGGCGGTGGTGCCCGAAGGCTCCGTGAACCTCGCGTTCATCGGCAACTTCGCCGAAACTCCGAGGGATACGGTCTTCACGACGGAGTATTCCGTGCGGACGGCCATGGAGGCGGTCTATACGTTGCTGGACGTGGATCGCGGTGTGCCGGAGGTGTTCGCCTCCTGCTACGACGTGCGCATGCTGATGAATTCGGCTTCGCGCATGATGGATGGCCGGAAGCTGGCCGACATCAAGGTGCCTTTCATCGTCAGGCAGTTGGAGAAACGCGCCGTGGAGAAGAGCAAGGGTACCGTCATCTACGAGATGCTGAAGGAGTACGGGCTGATATGAGGCCCGCAGCGGCGGAAACGGTTACGGCGGGCGAATTGCCCGCCGTAATTTTTTCGTTGCCATGGTGAGCGCCATTCCCTGCGCACTCCCTGCGCCGGTCGTCCGCCGGGAATGTGCGGCGCAGGCTTACAGCGAAGCTTGAGGGGAGGGGGTGTCGTACTGGACGATCACTTTGTCGATGCGGGCGCCGTCCATATCGACTATTTCGAGTCGGAAGCTCTCCCAGGAGAGCTTTTCGCCGGTGGCGGGGATGTGTTTGAGCAGGTCGAGGATGAGACCGCTCAGGGTGTTGTGGCCGTGGTCGCGGTAGAGCTCTTCCCGGTCGAAGTGGGCCAGGAAGTCGTAGAACGGACACTGTCCGTCCACCAGCCAACTGCCGTCTTCGCGCCGTACCATCTCCGTCTCGCCGTCCTCGTCGGGCACCTCGCCCACCAGGGCCTCCATCATGTCGCGGAGCGTCACGATGCCCGTCACGTCGCCGAATTCGTCGATTACCAGACCGTAGGCCGAGTTGGTGCGTTTGAACTCTTCCAGCGCTTCGTAGACGTTCTGATTTTCGGGCAGGCAGTTGGCCGGCTTCAGGATGGGCGAAAGGCGGAAGTCGGGACGGCGGATGTTGCCGAAAAGGTCTTTCAGGTGTACCGCTCCGGCCAGGTCGCCCGTTCCGCCCGCCGATACGGGATAGACGTCGTGCATGTCGGCGCATACCTTTTGCAGGATCTCGTCGGCGGAGTCGTTCGTGTCGAGCCACACCAGTTCGCTGCGATGCGTCATGATGGATGC
The DNA here is from genome assembly GCA_910577285.1 of uncultured Rikenellaceae bacterium. Taxonomy (GTDB): domain Bacteria; phylum Bacteroidota; class Bacteroidia; order Bacteroidales; family Rikenellaceae; genus Tidjanibacter. The sequence goes on from CAJTLO010000006.1 coordinate 74,193, forward strand.
CACGTCGCGGTCGCCCAGGCTGAAGACGCGACCTACGATGTCGTGCTCGACGGCCTGTACCTCCCCCGTATCCATGCCTTCGCGCACGATGGCTTTTATCTCCTCTTCCGTTACCTTGTTCTCTCCCTCGCGAAGGCCCAGTGTCCGGGTGACGAGCGCCGTGCTGCGGGAGAGGAGCCACACCAGCGGGGCCGCCAGAATCGAGAGCGCTTTCATGGGCCTGGCCACGGCCATCGCCACTTTTTCCGACGCGGCCATGCCGATTCGTTTCGGGACGAGTTCTCCGAAGATGAGTGTCAAGTAGGTAACCGTGATCACGATGATGGTCTTGGCGATGCCGAAGGAGTAGGGAGCTAGTATCTCCACGCGGGCGATGACTACCGCGACGTCGGCGGCGAACGCTTCGCCCGAGTAGAGGCCGGTGAGGATACCGATCAGGGTGATCCCGATCTGGATGGTGGAGAGGAATCGGTCGGGTTCGCCGGCGAGTGCCACCGCTGCGCGTGCGTTTCGGTTGCCGCCGCGTGCTTCGGCCTCCAGCCGCGAGCGGCGGGCCGATACCAGGGCGATTTCCGACATCGAGAGAATTCCGTTGAGTACGATCAACACGAGGATGATAACGATTTCCATAGATCGAAAAAGATGAATATGCGGTTTGGTTCCTGCCTTCATCGGACAGGAGTATGAAGCGTATGCGCAAAACCGGTGCCGCAGCGGGGAGCGTGCGGTCGAAGGAGCGAAATGTTTTTTTTGCGATCCTTCATTATTATTGGAAGATACGCTCTTGCAACCGCTCTTTTTTCGGACGGATCGTTCCCTCCGGCACCGGGCTGAATCTTCTGCGGGTGCTGAGGGGAGCGGCGGCATACGGCGGCGCTCTTTGCAGGAGGGGGAGTACCGCACCGGGCTCCGTGCGGTGTCCTGTCTTTCGGGTGGGAGCGTGTGTCGGCAGTGGTGGCGTCCCCGCCGGACGGGAGAGAGGCGTTATCGTTTCCGGTAGCGTTTGCCGAGCGGATGGTACTCGTTCACGGCCTTGTGCAGATGGCCGGTGTCGAGGTGGGTGTAGATTTCGGTCGTGGAGATGGATTCGTGTCCGAGGAGCTCCTGTACCTGGCGGATGTTGGCGCCCCCTTGCAGCAGGTGGGTGGCGAAGCTGTGGCGGAAAGTGTGCGGACTTATCTCCTTGTCGATTCCGGCGGTGGTCGCGGCCTCCTTGACGGCATTGAATACCATCACGCGCGACAGCTTCCGTCCCTGTCGGTTGAGGAAGAGCGTGTCGGAGGATTTTTCGTCGGCAGGCTGTTCGCGGTATTCGCGCAGATAGGTCTCCACCTGGGCCCGGCACCCGGCGCCGATCGGTACGAGGCGCTGTTTGCTCCCTTTGCCCAGTACGCGGATGAACCCCTCCTCGAAGAAGAGGTCCGAGATGCGCAGGGAGGTCAGCTCGGAAACGCGCAATCCGCAACTGTAGAGCATTTCGATCATCGTCCGGTTGCGGTACCCGTGCCGGGTCGACACGTCGATCGCATCGAGGATGGCGTCGATCTCCTCGACGCTGAGCGTGTCGGGCAGGTAGTGGCCGGTTTTGGGCCGGTCCACGAACTCGGTGGGTGATTTCTCCAGCAGGTCCGTGCGCACCAGGAAATCGAAAAAGCTGCTCACCCCGCTCAAGGTCCGGTTCTGCGTACTCTTTTCGGTACCCGCCTCGAAGAGCGAGGTCAGGAACTCCTCCACCGCCGCGGCATCCACCTCGAGGGGGGAGATTCCGTAGCGTTCCGTCACGAAACGGCTGAAACGGTTCAGGTCGCGCATGTAGGACTCCACCGTGTTGTCGGCCAGTCCCCGTTCGAGCCGGATGTAGGTGCGGTATTTGGCGGAGTAGTTCTCCCACTCCCGCTCTGCCTGTGTCATTCGGATGGCGGAGGTTTGGGTGCGATGCGTCGGCGGTGTGGCCGGCGGATGCGGGATTGACGTAAATATGGTTATCTTTGGCGCTAAGATACGAACTGTTTCGGACTTTATTCCTTATGCGATATGGATTATGTTGAGTTGAATGTGCCTGTGGCGGATGCCGCACAGGCGGAGATCGTGACGGCCCTGCTGGCCGACTTTCCCTTCGAGAGTTTCGCCGAAGAGTCCGGCGTGCTGAAGGCCTATCTTCCGAAAGAGGCGCTCTACGGGTGCAAGGAGGAGGTGGATGCCGTGTTGGCCGGATTCGGTGTGACGGGCGCCGCCTATATCGAGATCGAGACGCAGAACTGGAACGCCCTCTGGGAGTCCAACTTCGAACCGGTGGAGGTGGACGGTGCGTGCACCATCCGTGCGCCCTTTTCGCCCGCGCCGGAGCGCGGACTCGACATCGTCATCATGCCGAAGATGTCGTTCGGTACGGGGCATCACGCCACGACGTGGCTCATGACCGCCGAACTGATGAAACGCGATCTGTCGGGGCTCTCGGGGCTGGATATGGGCAGCGGTACCGGGGTGTTGGCCATCGTCGCCGTCAAGCGCGGTGCGGAGCATGTCGATGCCGTGGATATCGACGACTGGGCTTATGAGAACAGCCGCGAGAATATCGCGGAGAACGGCGTCGAGGGGCGTGTGACCCCCGTGCTGGGAGATGCGTCCGCCATTGCCGGCAGGGAATACGACTTCATTTTGGCCAACATCAACCGCAACATTCTCCTCGCCGACATGCCCCGTTATGCGGAAACGCTCCGTGCGGGCGGCGAACTGATCATGAGCGGTATCCTCGAGCGGGACGTGCAGGCCATCGAGGAGCGTGCCGCCGGGCTCGGTCTTCGTCCCGAGGGGACGCGGGTCCGCGAAGGGTGGGCGGTCGTCGTCTGTCGCCGCGAGGCGTAACCGTCGCGCCGTTTGCGGCGAAGGGGCGCATCCGTCGACGGATGCGCCTTTTCGGTGCCGGGGGGAGCGTCTGCACAGGCGGAGCGACGGCCGGAACACGAACGGGTTTTTCGGGGAAGGTTGTCGGGACGAGGAGGTTGTTATTAACGGCATTTTTGTAATTTTGTGCCGCTGTTTGCCGTTAATCGTTTCACAGCAGGGATTGACGACATAAAATTGACTATGCGATGAACCTCGAAACGGATTATCTGGTGATAGGCAGCGGTGCTGCCGGTCTGAGCTTTGCCCTGAAAGTGGCGGAGCACTCCCGCGTGATCGTCGTCACCAAGGGAGAGATGAACGAATGCAATACCAACTATGCGCAGGGCGGCATCTGTTGCGTGACCTACGAGCCGGATACTTTTCAGAAACACATCGACGATACGATGGTGTGCGGCGGCGGTATCTGCGACCTGCAGGCGGTGGAGCTGGTGGTGACGCAGGCCCCGAAGCTGATGAAGGATCTCGTGCAGTGGGGGACGAAGTTCGACAAAACGCGCGAGGGCAAGTACGAGCTCGCCCGCGAAGGGGGGCATTCGGAACACCGCATCCTGCATCACAAGGACGAAACGGGTGCCGAAATCGAACGTACGCTCATCTCGCAGGTCAAGACCCACCGCAACATCGAAGTGCTCGAACACCATTTCGCCGTGGATCTGCTCACGCAGCACCATCTGGGGCAACTGGTGACGCGCCGTACGGAGGGCATCGAGTGTTACGGCGCCTATGTGATGGACCTCAAGCGGGGACGTATCGAGACGATTCTCTCCAAGGTGACCGTCGTGGCCACCGGCGGCGTGGGGAACGTCTACAACGTCACGACCAATCCGGGCGTGGCGACGGGCGACGGCATCGCCATGGCCCACCGGGCCAAGGCCGTAATCGAGAACATGGAGTTCATCCAGTTCCATCCCACGGCCCTGTACAATCCGGGCGAGCGTCCTTCGTTTCTCATTTCCGAAGCGTTGCGCGGTTTCGGAGCCATTCTCAAAACGCAGGACGGCAAGGAGTTCATGCACAAATACCACCCCATGGGATCGCTCGCTCCGCGCGATGTGGTGGCACGCAGTATCGACAACGAGATGAAGGTCCGGGGCGACGACTATGTGTTCCTCGACATTACCCACCGCGATGCGAAAGAGACGATCAACCATTTTCCGAATATCTACCGCAAGTGTCTTTCCATCGGAATCGACATCACCAAGGAGATGATTCCGGTGGCCCCGGCGGCGCACTACTGCTGCGGCGGGGTGAAGGTGGACCTCAACGGCGAAACATCCATCCGGCGTCTTTATGCGCTGGGCGAAACCTCGTGCACGGGGCTTCACGGCGCCAACCGACTGGCATCCAACTCGCTGACGGAGGCGGTCGTCTACGCCGACCGGGCCGCGGAGCACAGCGCCGCCCGTCTGGGAGAATACCAGTTGCAGCGGGGGATTCCGGAGTGGAACGCCGACGGAACGACGGCAACCGAGGAGATGGTGCTCATCACTCAGAATGCCAAGGAGATGCAGCAGATCATGAGTAACTACGTGGGCATCGTCCGGTCCAATCTCCGCCTGGAGAGGGCGTTGCGTCGCCTGGAGATCATCTTCAAGGAGAACGAGGAGTTGTACCTGAAGTCGACGCCTACCAAGGAGCTTTGCGAGTTGAGGAACATGATCGACGTGGGCTACCTCATCATCAAGCAGGCGCAGGCCATGAAGCGGAGCATCGGGTTGCACTATTCCCTCGACTATCCGATAGAGATGCCTGCCGACGCCGCTCCGCGCAAGACCTCCACCGAGTTTTAAGCCAAACCTGGAAGTAAGAATTATGGGATTGAAAGAAGAGATACGCAGGCGCAGGACGTTCGCCATCATCAGCCATCCTGACGCCGGAAAAACCACGCTGACCGAGAAGCTGCTTCTTTTCGGTGGGGCCATTCATGTGGCCGGGGCGGTCAAGAGCAACAAGATCCGCAAGACGGCCACGTCGGACTTCATGGAGATCGAGCGTCAGCGCGGAATCTCGGTGGCCACCTCCGTCATGGGATTCGAGTACGGCGGGGTGAAGGTGAACATCCTCGATACGCCCGGTCACGAGGATTTCGCGGAGGATACCTACCGGACGCTGACGGCCGTAGACAGCGTCATCATCGTGATCGACGGTGCCAAGGGTGTGGAAACCCAGACGCGCAAGCTGATGAACGTGTGCCGGATGCGCAAGACGCCCGTGATGGTCTTCGTGAACAAGCTCGACAGGCCGTGCCGCGATCCGTTCGACCTGCTGGACGAAATCGAAACCGAGCTCAAGATCGCCGTCCGTCCGCTCTCTTTCCCCGTGAGCAGCGGTCCGACTTTCAAGGGTGTCTACAACATTTACGACGGCAGCTTCTCGGCGTTCGCCTCGAACGACCGTCAGACCGTGTCGGAAGCTGTCAAACTTTCGCTCGATGCTCCGCAGCTGGACGACTACATCCGGCCTTACACGCAGAAACTGCGCGACGACCTTTCGCTGGTGGAGGGGGTGTACGAGCCTTTCGACCGGGAGCTTTACCTGGCGGGCGAACTGGCGCCGGTCTTTTTCGGCAGTGCCATCAACAACTTCGGAGTGAAGGAGCTGCTCGAAACCTTCATCGAGATCGCTCCCTGTCCGCGTCCTTCGTCGACCCGGACGCGGGAAGTGGACCCCTTCGACCCGAAGATGACGGGGTTCGTCTTCAAGATACACGCCAACATGGACCCGAACCACCGCGACCGTATCGCGTTTCTGAAGATATGTTCCGGGACGTTCGAGCGCAACAAGAACTATTGCCACGTGCGCAGCGGCAAGCAGATGAAGTTTTCGTCGCCCAACGCCTTCATGGCCGAGAAGAAGTCCATCGTGGATTTCGCCTATCCGGGCGATATCGTGGGGTTGCACGATACGGGCAACTTCAAGATAGGCGATACCTTCACCGAGGGGGAACCGTTGAAGTTCACCGGTATTCCTTCGTTCTCTCCGGAGCTTTTCCGGTACATCGAGAATGCCGATCCGCAGAAGTTCAAGCAGCTCGCCAAGGGCATCGACCAGCTTATGGATGAAGGGGTGGCGCAGCTCTTTACGAGTCGGTTGAACGGTCGCAAGATCATCGGGACGGTGGGTGCCTTGCAGTTCGAGGTGATCCAGTACCGGTTGGAACACGAGTACAATGCCCTGTGCCGTTACGAACCCATTCAGATTTACAAGGCGTGTTGGATAGAGTCGGACAATGTCGAGCAGCTGGCCGATTTCATGAAGCGCAAACACACCAACATGGCGGTGGATAAGCACGGAAGGAACGTTTACCTGGCCGATACGAGTTACGCGCTCCAGCTGGCGCAGGAGAAGTTCCCCGACATCCGGTTCTATTTCACTTCGGAATTCTGACCGTTCCGGCAAGGAATACGTCGCAGGGGGCATACGAAACGTTTCGTATGCCCCCTGCGACGTTTGGCGGACTTTCTCCTGCGGAGCGGGCTCCGGGAGGCCCTTCGGGGAGGATGCGTCCGACCGTTTGCCCGGCATCTGTCGTCCCGCGGCAGTGTGCAACGCGGAGCGCTGCCGGAATCAGAGCGTTGCGAGCCGGTCGAGGGCGAGTCGTATCATGCGCTCGACATGGGGCGCGTAGTCGGTGTTGGCGTGGTGGGCGGCGCGTTGTGCGATGATGGTGCACAGGGTGCCTGCACGGTGGCCCATCAGGGCCGACAGGCCGGCTACGGCGGAGCTCTCCATCTCGCAGTTGGTCACGCGGCGTCCTTCGTAGGTGAAGCCGATCATCCTCTCGAAGAGACCGGTGTCGGCCGGTTCGAGCCTCAGCCATCGTCCCTGCGGAGCGTAGAACCCGGGGGCGGAAAGGGTAATGCCCTCCGTGGTATCCTCCCGGAAGAGTTCGAACAGTTCCCGGTCGGCATCCACCGCATAGGGGATGGCCAGCCGTTCGTCCCAGCCGACCGTCTCGACGAAACGCCGTTCCATGTCGGCCCGACTGACCCGTTCGCGTCCTTTGTAGTAGTTCAGCAGGCCGTCCAGCCCGATGGAGGTGCGCGAGAAAACGAGCGTTCCGATGGGAATGTCGGGTTGCAGACCGCCGGAAGTGCCCAGGCGGAGCAGCGTCAGCCGTTTGGGAACTTCGCGTACGCGGCGTGTGGCCAGGTCGATGTTGACCAGAGCGTCGAGTTCGGTCAGTACGATGTCGATGTTGTCCGTGCCGATGCCGGTGGAGAGGACGCTCATCCGCTTCCCCTTGTAGGTGCCGGTGACGGTGTGGAATTCGCGGTTGGCGACCTCCGTTTCGCATTCGTCGAAGTGGGCGGCCACGCGTTGTACCCGGCCGGGATCGCCTACCAGGATGACGGTGTCGGCCAGTTGCTCGGGTGTCAGATGTAGGTGGAATATGGAGCCGTCGCCGTTCACCAACAGCTCGGAAGGGGGAATCGTTCTCATGAAAAATACGGTTTTGGTTTTTATATAAAGGTAAAAATAGCTAATTTCGTAAAATTATGAAAACCCAATCGTGAAAGAATTCGGATTATGACGCTTATAAAATCGATTTCAGGAATACGGGGGACCATAGGCGGTGAGGCGGGCGACAACCTGACGCCTTCCGATGTGGTCCGTTTTACCGCCGGATATGCGCAGTGGGTACTGCGCCGTGTCTCCTCGCGCAGGCCGGTGGTGGCCGTAGGGCGCGATGCCCGTATCTCGGGCGAGATGGTCTACAGCCTTGTGGAAGGTACTTTGGTCGGGTGCGGAGTGGATGTGATCGACCTCGGGCTTTGCACGACGCCTGGCGTGGAGATGGCGGTCGTGGCCAAAGGGGCCGACGGCGGCATCATCATCACCGCGAGCCACAATCCCCGGCAATGGAACGCTCTCAAACTGCTGAACGGAGAGGGGGAGTTCCTCAATGATGCCGAAGGTCGCGAGGTGTTGCGGCTGGCCGATGCACCGGATTTCTCCTATCCGGGGGTCGATTCGCTCGGTAGCGTGGTAGAGCGGTGTTCGTTCGGCGACGAGCATATCGACAGGGTGCTGGCGCTCCCCTTGGTCGATGCGGATGCCGTCCGCAAGCGGGGCTTCCGGGTGACGGTGGATGCCGTCAACTCCGTGGGCGGGATCGTGATACCCCGTCTGCTGGAGCGCATGGGCGTGGAGGTGGACCGCCTCAACTGCGAGCCCACGGGCGATTTCGCCCATAATCCCGAACCCATCGCCTCCAACCTCACGCAGGTCATGGAGGCGGTGCGCCGCAACGGTTCGGACATGGGAATCGTGGTGGACCCCGATGTGGACCGGTTGGCTTTCGTCTGCGAGGACGGGGAGCTGTTCGGGGAGGAGTACACGTTGGTGGCGGTGGCCGATTACGTGCTTTCGGCGACACCGGGCAACACCGTTTCCAATCTGAGCTCGACGCGTGCCCTGAAGGACGTGACCGAGCGTCACGGAGGAAGCTACGCCGCTTCGGCGGTAGGCGAGGTGAACGTGGTTGCCAAAATGAAGGAAACCGGAGCCGTGATAGGAGGCGAGGGGAACGGCGGGGTCATCTACCCGGCGCTCCACTACGGGCGCGACGCACTGGTGGGCGTGGCGCTGCTGTTGACCTCCCTGGCCCGCAGCGGCAGGTGCATGACCGAGCTGCGTGCCGGCTATCCGCAATACTACATGGCGAAGGATAAGATTGCGCTGCGGCCGGGAATGGATGTGGCGAAGCTCCTTTCCGGCATGAAAGATGCGTACGAAAGGGAGCGCATCACCGATACCGACGGCGTGAAGATCGATTTCCCGGAGGGCTGGGTGCATATGCGCGGTTCCAATACCGAACCCATCATCCGTGTCTACAGCGAAAGCGGTACGCCGGAGGAGGCCCGGCAGCTGGCTGCCCGGTTCGTGGCGGAACTGGAGGAGTTGGCGGCGAGAGCGTGAGCAGGTCCGGCAACGGAAAAGAATTTTTCATTCATACCACTATTATATTATGGTAAAACAGTATATCGAAAAGAACAGGGAACGATTCCTGGAAGAGTTGTTCGAATTGCTCAGGATACCCTCGGTGAGTGCGCAGAGCATTCACAAGGGCGATATGGTGCGTGCGGCGGAGTGGCTGCGGGAGGCACTGCTCAAGTCGGGCGCCGACAGGGCGGAGGTGATGCCCACCGAGGGCAACCCGGTCGTCTTCGCGGAGAAGGTGGTCGATGCGGCCCTTCCGACGGTGCTCGTGTACGGTCACTACGACGTGATGCCCGAGGATCCGGTGGACGAGTGGCGGACGCAGCCTTTTGAACCGGTCGTGAAGGATGGGCGCATCTGGTGCCGCGGGGCCGACGACGACAAAGGGCAGCTCTACATGCATGCGAAAGCGTTCGAGGCGCTCGTGGCTACGGGTCAGCTTCCCTGCAATGTGAAGTTCATGCTCGAAGGGGAGGAAGAGATCGGCTCCGGCAGCCTTTACAAATGGTGCGAGGAGCATAAGGAGTTGGTAAAGGCCGACATCATCCTCGTGTCCGATACGAGCCTCATTGCGTGGGAGACTCCCTCCATCACCTGCGGCCTGCGCGGGCTTTGCTACATGCAGGTGGAGGTGACCGGTCCCGACAAGGACCTCCATTCGGGGCTTTACGGCGGTGCGGTGGCCAATCCGGCGAACGTACTGGCCGATATGATCGCAAAGCTGGTCGATGCCGACGGGCATATCGCCATTCCCGGTTTCTACGACGACGTACGCGAACTCTCTCCCGAGGAGCGTCGTGCGCTCAACAGCGCCCCGTTCGATGTGGAACGCTACGAGAAGTCCATCGATATTCCGGCCGTACAGGGCGAAAAGGGGTATACGACCGCCGAGCGTACCGGTGTGCGTCCCTCGCTCGACGTGAACGGCATCTGGGGCGGTTATATCGACGAGGGAACGAAGACCATCATCCCCTCGAAAGCCTCGGCGAAGATCTCCATGCGTCTCGTGCCGCATCAGGATTACCGGAAGATCGCGGTGCTTTTCGAGAACTATTTCCGCAGCATCGCGCCCGAAGGCGTGCGTGTGGAGGTGCAGGCACTGCACGGCGGCCAGCCCTACGTGTCGCCCACCGACCTGCCCGCCTACCATGCGGCCGAAAAAGCGATGGAGGAGACTTTCGGCAAGAAGCCCCTTCCGTTCTATTCGGGCGGCAGCATTCCGATCATCAGCGGGTTCGAGTCGATTCTCGGTATCAAGTCCATCCTGATGGGCTTCGGGCTCGACCGCGACGCGATCCATTCGCCCAACGAGAGCTACGGATTGGATAACTTCTATCGCGGAATAGAGACCATCGCGCTCTTCTATCAGCATTTTGCCCGGATGTCGCAGGAGAAATAGGCATTACGGGGAAACCTACCGAAAGCGGGAACACGATTTATCGTGTTCCCGCTTTCGGTAGGGGGGCATTGCCGGAGAGGGGAAAAGGTTTCCGGTGACGGTCGTTGCAGTCGGCCGGTTCCCGGATGTGCCGCGTATCTGTTGTAGGAGGGGAGGTGCCGGGGTGTCGCCGGAGAGGGAATGGATATAGATAAGGAATCGACCTCGCGAGCGGCGGAGAGCCACGAGGTTCCCTGCAAGGGGGCGTGTCCGTTCCGGGAGAATGGGAGGTGTAGAGGAGGTCTGTATTGGCTGGAATTGTGTGTCCGTCTCCGTTACGGTCGAGGTGATCGGGATTGCCTGAACATTCAAGACCATCGTTCGTGCCGGTGCGGGATATGACGGATCGCATCAGAAAAAGAGAAAAGAACGAGGTAGCCCGAAGGAATTCCGGAGGGTAGAAAGGTCGGGATTTCCCGGAGGGAATAGAGGGGGCGGGTTACCGGACTATCTGCCGGGGGCGGTGTTTCTGGGGGCTTCCGAGATGTCTGCGAGACAATGGGCCTGTTGTCGGTCGCTTTCGGGGGGGAGATCGGTTTCCCGGTCGTGTCGGTGGCGGTGTGTCGGAGTACCGTAGGTCGGTCGTATGTCGGCGGTCGGCTCGCATAGCCTGTCACCGGGGATTATGTCCTGCGGCCGGGAGGCGGAGATTGTTTCCGTTCATCGGGACTTGTGGGTGCTTCGATCGATGGGCGCATCGATGAAATAAAAAGGAGGCTGCAACCATGTTGCAGCCTCCTTCGCATGAACCGGGCCTATACCCTTCATGCAGGGCATAGGCCCGGTGAATCAGTCGGGTATCGACACGCCGTATACGTACAGTCCGATGGCCCCTTCGTAGGTACCCGAGAGTCTGTTGCTGGCGTCGTCGGTCAGGTCGAACTCGAAGCGGTAGCCCGCGGTCAGTTTCGTAACCGTGACCGTACCCGTGATGACGGGCGCCATCTCGCCGTAGCTTCCGTCGGCAAGCAGTTCCATGTACCAGAATCCCTTGTAGGGGGCAAAGAAACTGGAGGTCTTCTGTCCCAGGTCGATGGTGAACGGATCTTTGTAATAGAGCTCGCCGTTGCCGGGGAAAGGTTTGACCGGCCCTACGACGTATTCACCGTCGGGAATGACGTAGTGCTGCTCCTCGTTCTGTTCGATGCGGTCGGTGACGAGGGTGAACTTCAGTTGGTGGCCGGTGCCCTCGAACTTGCCGGTGTTCGGATTGTAGTTGACGCCTTCCGAGGAGATGGCGACCTCCCAGGTGCTGGAAGGAATGATCATTTCATCCTCCGGGGAGGCGGGAGAGATCGTGGTACGTGCCCAGGAGAGGCCCAGCTCGTTCAAATCGAAGTCCTGCGTAAGCGTGGAGTGGTGGTCCGGTGCTTCGGCCTGGGAAATCGGGATGCGTATTTCCTCCACGCCCTCCTTGTCGGCGGAGATGACGATGATGGCCGTCGCGCGACCGGAGTTGATGCGAACTTCGGTGCTGCGCTCGGTGCCCGAATCGTTGTCGTCGACCGAAAGTACGAGAGCGTCGGTCTGTTCCTCCGCCCTCACCCACGAGGCGCCTGTTTCCACGCTCCAGGGGCCGGAAGCGTTGATGAGGATCGTTTGCGGAATGTCGACGCATTGGAACGTACAGATCGCGTCGCTGAGTTTCACGTACTCTTCCGTGTGTTGCGTGCAACCGGTGAGAAGTGCTGCGGCCGCTGCAAAGAGAATAGGTCTTTTCATTTTGGAGATAGTTTGTTTATTGTATTTTTTAATTCCCGGCCTTTCATCTACCGGTAGGTGCAAGGGGGCGGGAGCTGTTCCGATTTAGGATGGAAATGTTAATTATTTCAAATCACGAGGCTAATTAAATATGTTTTGTGGTAAAAAACAATAATATATGTTTGGGCAAAAAATTCGTTAAAAACCTCTGGGTGTTTTTTAAAGGTGCTTGTGTCGAGTATTAATAAGGTAATGTGTGTTTTCGGAATTTTTTCGGAGCGAAAAAGGAATGAATTCTGAAAATATTGACAGGATATACGCAGGGGCGTGTATCGCCCTTCACAGAATGAAAAGGGCGTTGTTCCGGTTGGAGAGGGAAAGCGAGAGGGACTAATAATTGAACCGGAGCGTGCGGAACCGATCGGTTCCGCACGCTCCGGCGAGGCGTCGGTCGCGGCGTTGTCCGCCTACCGGTATTGCCGCAGGAGGGCGAGATAGTCGGCGGCATCGAGCCGGGGGGCGGCTGCTTGCCATACCACCGTACCGGTGTCGTTTACGATGTAGACGCGCGGGATGCCGGCACTGGCGAAACGGTCGTATACCGAACGGTCGCCGTCGAGGTACCAGGGCATCTGCAAGTCGTGTTCGCTCCAATACCGGTCGAGAATGTCGGGATTCTGTTCGTAGCGTCCTTTCGCCCCGCCGCGCGATACGGCCACTACGTTATAGACGGGCTCTTGGGCGACCGAACTCCACACGGCATTTATCGCCGGCAGTTCCGCCTGGCAGTCGGGGCACCAGGTGGCGAAGAAGACCAGCAGCGTCGTCCGTCCTGCGAAGTCTTTCGGAGCCTCGAAACGGAGGCCGTCCGCTCCGCTTACGACGAACGGAGGACATGCCGTTCCCACCGTGACGTATTCGGTGGCGAGGGGAGGGTTCTTCTCTGTGATGCAGGAGACCGGCAACAGCGCGGCCAGTGCCAGGTATGCGAGGTGTTTTCTCATGGGAGTGCAGTCGATGCGGTCGCATGCGGTCGGTCGCATGCCGCCCTAAAGGTAGGGAATAATTCCGGAGAATGCGCCTTGCGGGGGAGGCCTGGGTCGGCGGCGCATGCGGCCGCCGCAAGGTGGGTTTTGCGGAATCGGCGAAAATGACTAACTTTGAAAGTTAATCGGAAAACAATAAAGTCTAATAAAATATAGTAGTATGAAGTTCGTCATATCCAGTTCCGCATTGCTGTCGTTCCTTTCGACGGCATCGAAGGTCATCAGCAGCAAGAATACCCTTCCCATCCTCGATTACTTCCTGTTCGAGGTGAAGGAGGGGAGTCTGAAGGTGACCGCCTCCGACCTCGAAACGACCATCACCTCGACGATAATGCCCGAAAGCGTCGAGTCGGAAGGGGTGATCGCCGCACCGGTGAAACTGCTCATCGACTCGCTCAAGGAGTTCTCCGAACAGCCGCTGACCTTCGAGGCCGACGAGGAGAAGTGGGAGATAAAGATCAGCTGGAAGACGGGATCCATCACCCTGCCCGGCACCTCCGGAATGAGCTATCCCGCGGCCCAGCCCCTCGCCGACGATGCGCAGGAGCTCGACTTCGAGGTGGATGTGCTCCTGGGCGGTATCAACAAGGCCCTTTTCGCTACGGCCGACGACGAACTCCGTCCCGTGATGAACGGTATCTTCATCGACCTCACCCCCTCGCAGTACATCTTCGTGGCCACCGATGCCCACAAGCTGGTGAAATATACGGTCGATACCGAGGGCGGACCGAAGGCGTCGTTCATCCTGCCCAAGAAACCCGCCAACCTGCTCCGCACCATCCTGCTCAAGGAGGACGATACGGTGAAGGTGGCCTTCGATGCCAAGAACGTGAAGTTCACCCTGAAGAACAGCACGCTCATGTGCCGCCTCATTGAGGGGAACTATCCCAACTACAACGGCGTGATACCGGCCAACAACCCCAACAAACTCATCGTGGACCGCGTGGAACTGCTGAACGCCATCAAACGTGTGGCCGTTTGCTCCAACCAGGCCACCAACCTCATCAAGTTCGACATTGCCGACAACCGCATCAACCTGACGGCACAGGACCTCGATTTCTCCTATTCGGCCAACGAAAGCCTGTCGTGCAGTTACGAGGGGTCGCCGGTGGTGATCGGTTTCAAGTCGACGTTCCTGGTGGAGATACTCTCCAATCTGGAGACCCCCAGCGTGGTCATCGAACTGGCCGACTCCACCCGTTCGGGCGTCTTCAAACCGCTTTACGACGACGTGCAGGCCAGCAATACGCTGATGATCCTCATGCCCATGCTCATTAACGCATAGGGGGCGACCGATGGAACTGAAACTGAGAAGGCCGATCGTTTTTCTCGATCTGGAAACCACGGGTGTGGACCCGGCCAAGGACCGCATCGTGGAAGTGTCGCTGGTGAAGGTGCAGCCCGACGGGAGCGAGGAGGTGAAGACGCGGCGAATCAATCCGGGAATGCCCATACCGCCCGAATCGACGCAGGTGCACGGCATTACCGACGACGACGTGAAGGACGAGCCCCGTTTCGAGCAGATCGCCAAGTCGCTCGCAGCCTACATCGAGGGGTGCGACCTGGCCGGATACAACTCCAACAAGTTCGACATTCCGGTGCTGGCGGAGGAGTTTCTGCGTGCCGGGGTGGATGTCGACCTCAAGAAACGGAAGTTCGTCGATGTGCAGACCATTTTCCACAAGATGGAGCAGCGGACCCTCGTGGCCGCCTACCGTTTCTATTGCGACCGGGAGCTGGAGGGGGCCCATTCGGCCGAGGCCGACACGCTGGCTACCTACGAGGTGCTCAAGGCGCAGCTCGACCGGTATCCCGATCTGGAGAACGACGTGGAGTTTCTCGCCAGGTTCACCGAGCAGAATCGGTGTGCCGATTATGCCGGCCGCATCCTCTACGACAAGGACGACGTGGAGGTGTTCGGCTTCGGCAAGTACAAGGGGCGGCCGGTCGCCGAGGTTTTCCGGGAGGAACCGGGCTACTACTCGTGGATGATGAACGGCGATTTCCCGATGTACACCAAGAAGGTGATCACCGAGATACGCCTGCGGGATGCGGCGTTGAAGAGAAAATAGCGAGGATTCGGTTTTCGCGGCGGACGGCGTTCGCCCGGGCCCGTTGTCGGGCAGAACGGGTGTGGCCGGTCGGCTGCGGAGATGTCAAAGAAGTGCGATGATGAAAAATTGGCTGATGATTTTCGCGGTCTCCTTCCTGTTGCTGGGAGAGGCCGTTGCCCAGACTCCGGGCGTGAAGTCGTCCGAAGTGGTGAACATGGCCGGTACCGACTACTACCTGCATACGGTAGCTCCGGGTGAAACGGTCTATTCGCTCTCGAAGCTTTACGGCATTGCCGAGGAGCGGTTTTACGAGGACAATCCGGCGGTCCGGACGAACGGCCTCAAGGCGGGCGAAAAGGTGCGGATTCTCTGTACCGACGTACCTGCGGTGGAGCTGCCGCGCCGCAAAATGCAGCGGACGTTCGTTACCCATACCGTGCAGCCGGGTGAAACCACCTATTCCATTGCCAAACGCTATTCGTTGGCGCTCAATACGCTCATTCAGGACAACCCGGGGCTCGATCCGTCGCATCTGCGTGCCGGGCAGGAGTTGCTCATCCGGAAGTCCGAGATGGACAAGACCTCGCCCCAGCAGATCCTCGCGCAGATGGATGATTTCGCCTCCACGCTGACGGGCGTTTCCGGCGAGTATGTCTACCACCTGGTCGAGATGGGCGAGACGCTCTATTCCATCGGCCGCCGTTACGGTGTCGCCGTTGCCGAGATCGAAGCCCATAACGATGTGAAGGAGGGGTTGAAAGCGGGGGTACTGCTTCGGATTCCTGCGGCGGACGGACCGGCAGCTCCGCCGGCCGGAGCTGCAGCAGAAGTCGTTGCGGGGCAGAAGCCCGGTGCGGAGAACCTTGCCGGCGGCGGAGAGTCCCTCGGGACGGATACCCTCTGCGCTCCCCGTGCGGACCGGCCCTATGCGGGAAGCATGGAGCTTGCGTTGCTGCTGCCGCTTTCGGGCAGTCAGGCGATGCGGGCGGGATTCATGGAGTTCTATCAGGGGGCGCTGATCGCCGCAGGGGAGTTGCGCGAAGCCGGTCATACGGTGACGCTGAACCTGTTCGATACGGAGCGGTCGCCCGCCAAGGTGGAGGAGATCGTGGCCGGGGAGGCGTTCCGGCGTTCGGATGCGATTATCGGACCGGTGTACGAAAACGAGCTTCCCGCCGTGGCGGAGTACTCCCGCCGCACGGGCGTGCCGGTGGTGTCGCCCCTGGCCGAGGTGGAAGGGGAGTACGGCGCCACGCTTTTCAGCATGTCGCCCCTGGCCGCGGAGCGCTACGGCAAGCTGAGGCCGCTTTTCGAGGGCGGGAAGAACGTCGTTTTCATCACCTCGGATGTGAACGACGCCGACTTCGAGCGGGAGGTCCGGACGGTCGTGGGAAACACGCCCTACCAGCGGGTGACCTACCGCAAGGGGACTCCTTCGCAGCAGATCGACGCCTTGCTGGCAGGAACCGGGACCGACAACGTCTTCGTGGTGCTGGCCGGTGACGAGACGGGGGTGGACCTTATTCTGGCTGCACTCAGTTCGGTACAGAACAGCCGCCTGGCACGTTCCCGCCGGACCGGGCCCATAACGGTGATAGGCCACTCCAAGTGGATGCGTTACCGCAATCTCGACCGGAGTCTCTTCTTCAAACTCAACGTGTCGTTCGTTACCTCCTACCATGCCGATCGCGGCGATGAGGCGGTGCGCGACTTCGACAAACGTTATATCGCGGCGTTCGGCCGGGTGCCGTCGCTCTACTCCTACCGCGGTTACGATGCGGTGAAGATGTTCGGACAGGCAGTCGCTGCGGGGCGTACCTCGCCGGTTCTCCTCGGTGAAGTGGTCGTACCGCTCCAGACTCCCTACCGTTTCCGGAACGGGGCGGGCGGCAATACGGGCAATACCGAGTGGGCGCTGGTGACCTACGGCAGTGACTATACCATTCGCGTGCGGTAAGGGCCGGACGCGGAAGCAAATACAGAATACGATTCGATATGTCCAATACCAATATTCCCGAGAAGACCATCGAGCGGTTGAGCGAGTACCGCCGCACGCTGATGAACCTGCACCGCCAGGGCATCACGCATATCTTCTCGCATGTGCTTGCCGGCATGCAGGGCATCACCGCGGTGCAGGTGCGTCGCGACCTGATGCTGATCGGCTTTTCGAGCGACACGAAAAAAGGGTACGATGTCGAGGTGTTGATCGATTTCATCAACGGCATTCTCGACAGCTCCGCTCCGATGAACATCGCCGTGATCGGCATGGGACACCTGGGGCAGGCCATTACCCGTTACTTCAACGGCAAGGGGCTGAACCTGAAAATCGTGGCCGCTTTCGACGTGGACCCGGAGAAGGTGGGGAAGACCATCGAGGAGATACCGTGCTACAGCATGGACGATTTCGAGGCGGATGTGTCGAACCTCGATATCAATATCGCGGTGCTGTCGTGTCCGTCGCGCATAGCGTCCGATCTGGTCGTGCCGATCGTCAATGCCGGTATCAAGGGGGTGCTCAACTTCACCTCCAAACCGTTGAACTTTCCGCTCGGCATCGTGGTGGAGAACTACGACATCACCACGCTCCTGGAGAAGGTCGCCTATTTCGTGAAGGAGAACGAGGAGAACAATGAAATGTAGCGGGCGATGAGGGTATTCCGTTCGGCGGACGAGTTTCCGTCCATTCGTTTTCCGGTCGTCACCATGGGCTCCTACGACGGGCTGCACTTCGGGCACCGTGTCCTGCTGGAACGGGTGCGGCAGCGGGCGGCCGAGGCGGGCGGCGAGAGTGTGGTCGTGACTTTCTGGCCCCATCCGCGGCAGGTGCTTCCGGGCGGCGGCGAGGTGAAGCTGCTCAATACGCTCGAGGAGAAGCTCTATCTGTTGCGGGAGGCGGGGATCGACAACGTGGCGGTGCTTCCTTTCACGCCCGGTCTGGCGGGCATGTCGTCGGACGATTTCGTGCGGAAGGTGCTCGTCGGCGGATTGGGCATGAAGCATTTCGTGGTGGGATACAACCACCGTTTCGGCAGCGGGAAGCAGGGCGATTTTGCCTCGCTGCAACAATTGCAGGAGGGGCTCGGTTTCGTCGCCGAGCGTGTCGGGCGGCGCGATGTACACGAGGAAAAAGTGAGTTCCACCGTCATTCGGGGCATGATCGCCGCCGGGGAGATGACCCGTGCGGCGGAGTTCCTTACCCGGGGATATATCCTGATCGCGGATTTGCGGGACGGGCGCGTGCTGCCGGGTGCGGCGGAGAAACTGCTCCCTCCGCCGGGCCGTTATCCCGTTGCGGTGGAGACCGAGGGACGCCGGCTGCGGGAGGTACTTGTCGTCGGCGAGGAGGGCACGGTGCGGCTTGCCGGCTGGAGCGGCGGCGACTGCGACGGGGTGCTGATAACGTTTATATAATAGGGCGAGGAGATGGAAAGGATGCCGGAATCGGAGGTGCGGATACGTGTAAGGTACAAGGAGACCGACAACATGGGAGTGGTGCACCACTCCAACTACGTAAATTATTACGAGGTGGCGCGTACGGAGATGATGCGCGAACGCGGGCTCACCTATAAAGAGATGGAGGCACGCGGAGTGATGCTTCCCGTGCGCGAGGTGCGCATCGAATACCTCGCGCCGGCCTATTACGACGATCTGCTGACGGTGCGCATACGGATTGCGGAGCGGCCGGGCGTGAAGCTGAAGTTTGCGCACGAGATTTACAACGAGGCCGGCGAGCTGATCAATACCGGTACGGTGACGCTCGTGTTCGTCGATGCGGCCACCCGTCGTCCGCTGCGTGCGCCGCAGTGGTTCCTCGAGCTGTTCGACTGCTGAGGCGGGCTGGTTTTTCCGGATGCTTTCCGTCGGGGTCGGGGGAGACCGCGGCGGAAAGTTTGCTTTTCGGGGGAGGGCGGTTTTGTCAGGTGTTGCCGCCGGCCGGTCCTGCGGTTCGGCAGAAAGGCGGTAATTGTGTCATAGGTGTCTGTCACTATGGCACCTTCCGGAGGGTGGCATATCGTTTGTGTCCTTGCGGTTCACTTCGCAACTACAAATAAACGATAGATATGCAGAACGGAAAAATCGGGGTGACTACCGAAAACATCTTCCCCATCATCAAGAAATTCCTCTATTCCGACCATGAGATATTCCTGCGCGAGCTCGTTTCCAATGCCGTGGACGCTACGCAGAAACTCAAGACGCTGGCCTCTACGGGCGAGTACGGCGGCGAGATGGGCGACCTCACCGTCCGCGTGACGGCAGACGCCGGGGCGAAGACGCTGACGATCTCCGATGCGGGGATCGGCATGACGGCCGAAGAGGTGGACAAGTACATCAACCAGATCGCCTTCTCCGGCGCCGAGGAGTTCATGTCCAAATACAAGAACCAGAACATCATCGGCCACTTCGGTCTGGGATTCTATTCGGCCTTTATGGTGGCCGATCGGGTGGAGATCGTCACCCAGTCCTACCGGGAGGAGGCTCCGACGGTGGTGTGGAGCTGCGGCGGAACCCCTGAATTCACCATGACGGAACGGGCCGAGAAACGGTCGCGCGGCACCGACATCATTCTCTACCTGAGCGAGGAGAGCGCCGAGTTTGCCGAGCCTTCGCGCATCCGCGAGATGCTGCGCAAATATTGTCGCTTCCTGCCCGTGCCCATCGCCTGCGGCAAGCAGCAGGAGTGGAAAGACGGCAAGTATGTGGATACGGATCGCGACGACATCGTCAACGATACCGATCCCCTCTGGACGCACAATCCGTCCGAGGTAACCGACGAACAATACAGGGAGTTCTACCGGCAGCTCTATCCGGGCAACGACGATCCGCTGTTCTGGATACATCTCAACATCGACTATCCGTTCCACCTGACCGGTATCCTCTATTTCCCCAAGATCCATAACAATTTCGAGATACAGAAAAACAGGATACAGCTTTACAGCAACCAGGTCTACGTGACCGATTCGGTCGAGGGCATCGTGCCCGAGTTTCTCACTCTGTTGCACGGCGTGATCGATTCGCCCGATATTCCGCTGAACGTATCGCGAAGCTACCTGCAGAGCGACGGCAACGTGCGCAAGATTTCGGGGTACATCACCCGCAAGGTCGGCGACAAGTTGCAGGAGCTCTTCAACACCGCCCGTACCGATTTCCAGGGCAAGTGGGACGACCTGAAGATATTCATCGAATACGGCATCGTGACGGACGAGAAGTTCGCCGAAAAGGCCGAGGGTTTCATGTTGCTCAAGAATGTCGGAGAGGAGTATTTTACACTGGCCGAATACCGCGAGAAGGTGAAGGAGAACCAGACCGACAGGAACGGTACGGTAATCTACGTCTATACCGACGACGCGGTCGGCAAACACGGCTTCGTGCAGGGAGCCCGGGAGAAGGGATACGACGTGCTGCTCATGGACGGCCAGCTCGACAACCATTTCATCGGTTGGTACGAGAACAAGGAGAAGGAGTGCCGCTTCGTGCGGGTCGACTCCGACGTGGCCGACCGGTTGATCGACAAGGAGGCGCCCCGGAGCATGTCGTTCAGTTCCGAGCAGCAGGAGATCATGCGTCCGGTATTCGAGAGTCGGCTTCCGAACGACGGAAAAGCGTTTTACAACGTCGCTTTCCAGGCGATGGCGCCTACCGACGCTCCCGTGACCGTTACCCAGGACGAGTATATGCGCCGCATGAAGGAGATGGCGGCCATGGGAGGCGGCATGAGCCGGTTCTACGGCCAGATGCCCGACAATTATACCCTTGCCGTCAATGCCAACCACCCGCTCGTGATCGATATTTTGGGCGATGTGGAGAACGCATACGGCGATGGCCTCAAGAGCGTCAACGAAGAGATCGCCGCGGCGCAGAAGCAGCGGTCCAATCTCGAGGAGTTGATCAAGGATAAGAAGGAGGCCGACCTGACCGAGGAGGAGAAGCAACAGCGCGACGACCTTACCGGGCGTGTGGACGAGTTGCGTGCGCAGCGGGCAGCCCGGCTGAAGGAGATAGGTGAGGGGAACGAGCTGGTGAAACAGTTGATCGACCTGGCACTGCTCGCCAACGGCATGCTGAAGGGCGAACAGCTTACTGATTTCATTAAGCGGAGCGTGGCGCTTATCGGAAAGTAGAACGGTAGGTGGTTCCGGTTATCCCGCGGAGAATCTCTCCGCGGGATTTTTTTATGCGACCGCTTCGGTAACCGGACGTATCGGTCTCCTTCGGGGGGAGGACGGCTCGGGAGATGAATCGCCGGACGCTATTCGGCCGGCTCGGTGTGTGTCGGGCGGGTCGGAGGATGGATGCTTCAGGAGAATTGCCGGAGTTTGCATGGGTCGGATTGCATTGACCGGATTGCGCGGGACGGCAGGAGGGAGCGGTGGAGAGCGGCCGGGCTTCCTCGGCTGTCGGGGCTGCCGTGTCGGGAGCGGGACGGGCGGCGGTACCGGCACATCATGAAGCGGGAAGGGGCGGCAGAGGAGGCCGGTGTCGGGGCAAGGTGCGGTATGGAAATGACGCGAGCCGGCCCGAAGGCCGGCTCGCGTCGTTTTGATGAAAACGAAAGAACGGACATGCTCTTGCCGCAGGGGGCCGCATGCGCAATGCGCCGTTCGTCCGGATCAGTATTGTTCCTTTTCGCTGGGGAAGTCGCCACTCTTCACGTCGCGGATGTAGTGGCCGAATGCCTCCGACATCGTGTCGCTGAGGTTGGCGTACCGCCTCAGGAAGCGGGGCGAGAACTCGCTGTTGATGCCGAGCATGTCGTGCGTTACGAGTACCTGCCCGTCCACGTATCCCCCGGCGCCTATTCCGATGATCGGAATGGTGAGTTCGGCGGCGACGCGCCCGGCCAGTTGCGCCGGTATCTTTTCGAGGACGATGCCGAAACACCCCGCCTCTTCCAGCAGGTGGGCGTCCTGGATGAGTTTCTGCGCTTCGGCCTCCTCTTTGGCCCGCACGTTGTAGGTCCCGTATTTGTGGATCGACTGCGGCGTGAGGCCCAGATGCCCCATGACGGGGATGCCCGCGCTCAGAATCCGGTCCACCGATTCGAGGATCTCTTTGCCGCCTTCGAGTTTCACGGCGCCCGCTTCGGTCTCTTTCATGATGCGGACCGCCGAGCAGAGCGCCTCCTTGGAGTTTCCCTGGTAGGTGCCGAAAGGCAGGTCCACCAGGACCAGCGCCCGTTTGACTGCCCGGGTGACCGACTGGGCGTGGTATATCATGTTGTCGAGGGTCATGGGGACGGTCGTTTCGTATCCCGCCATGACGTTGGCTGCCGAATCGCCGACCAGGATCACATCGATTCCGGCCCTGTCGAGAATGCGGGCCATGGTGTAGTCGTATGCCGTCAGCATGGTGATCTTCTCGCCGCGGCTTTTCATTTCGGCGAGTCGCAGCGTGGTGACCGGCCTGAGGGTTCCTTCGGTGGACATGGTTCCTTTGGATGAACGGTTTGGATTATGCCCGGCAAAGATAGGCGACTTTTTCATACGGTTTCACCCGCGACGCTTTTTTCGGAGAGATATTGGGCGAACAGATGCCAGAGTACCGCACCGCCGGCCACCGATACGTTCAGCGAATGTTTCGTGCCTGCCTGCGGAATCTCAATCGCGCCGTCGCACATGTCGGCCGCCTCCTGCGCAACGCCTTCCACCTCGTTGCCGAAAACGAGGGCGTAGCGCTTGTCGGGTGCCGGACGGAACTCCTGCAGCATGACGGCGCTTTCGGCCTGCTCGACGGCGAGCAGCGTGTAGCCTTCGCTTCTGAGTGCGGCCAAGGCCTGTAGGGTATCGTCGAAATATCGCCACGCGACGGTATGTTCGGCTCCGAGGGCCGTCTTGTGCAGTTCGCGCGAGGGGGGAGTACCCGTTATTCCGCACAGCAACAACCGTTCGACGGCAAACGCGTCGCACGTGCGGAAGAAGGAGCCTACGTTGTTCAGGCTCCGTATGTTGTCCAGTACCACCGTCACGGGCATCTTGCGCATGCGGGCATATGCTTCGGCTGTGGGACGGTGCAGCTCTTCGTTGGTCGTTTTTTTCATTTTTTTTGTCTTTTTTTGCCGGTCGCCCGCTCGGGAGCGGGACGGAGGGGGTTCACCGAGCCGGAAAAAAGAGTAAATTTGTTTTACCGGATCGCGGGCGTGCAGGTGCGTACCCCGATGCGAAATTACGAAAATATTGCATTTGCGCGGGGTAGACCGGCGCACGGGTGAGGCAATTGCCGCCAGAGCCCGTCCCGTTCGCTGCCGGAAAGGGCGGCGGACCGCCCCGAAATGCCCCGGGCGGTATTTCGGCAGCCCCGGAGCACCTGTCGCGGCAGGGGCCGGTCCGGCGGAGATTACGGAAGAGAGTTCACTGAAATATTTCAATAACATTAAAAGAAACTGCTTATGGGGAACACACCGACAATTTTTTGGTTGATACCGACCGCCGCGTTGATCGCACTGCTTTTCGCCTGGTATTTTTTCAGGCAGATGAAGCGGCAGAGCGAGGGAACGCCTCGCATGAAGGAGATCGCACAGTATGTGCGCGAAGGGGCGATGGCCTATCTCCGGCAGCAGTATAAGGTGGTCGTGATCGTCTTTATCGTACTCGCCCTCTTTTTTGCATGGCTCGCGTTCGGGCTCGGGGTGCAGAACAAATGGGTACCGTTCGCTTTTCTCACGGGCGGTTTGTTTTCGGGCCTTGCCGGCTTTATCGGCATGAAGACGGCCACCTACGCTTCGTCCAGGACGGCCCATGCGGCCAACCAGTCGCTCAACCGGGGGCTGCAGGTGGCGTTCCGCAGCGGTGCGGTGATGGGGCTGGTGGTCGTGGGGCTCGGCCTGCTCGACATTTCGTTGTGGTACGTGGTGTTGAATTACTTCGTCGATACGGAGGGTCCGCAGAAACTGGTGGTGATGACCACGACGATGCTGACTTTCGGTATGGGCGCCTCCACCCAGGCGTTGTTCGCCCGTGTGGGCGGCGGTATCTACACCAAGGCGGCCGATGTGGGTGCCGACCTGGTGGGGAAGGTCGAAGCGGGTATCCCGGAAGACGATCCGCGCAATCCGGCCACGATAGCCGACAACGTGGGAGATAACGTGGGCGACGTGGCAGGTATGGGTGCCGACCTCTATGAAAGTTACTGCGGTTCCATTCTCGCTACCGCCGCGCTGGGTTCGGCGGCTTTCGTGCTCGATCCGGCGGTACAGGTGAAGGCCGTGCTCGCCCCCATGCTCATTGCCGCGGTGGGCATCGTTCTCTCCGTGATCGGTATCTTCACCATCCGCACCAAAGAGGGGGCTTCGATGAAGCAACTCCTTCGCTCGCTCGGCTTCGGCGTGAATCTCAGTGCGGTGCTGATCGCCGTCGCATCGTTCGTCATCCTCTATCTGCTCGGCATGCCGGGGTGGGCATGGCTCGCCGGTTCGGTGGTGATCGGGCTGGTGGCGGGCGTGATCATAGGGCAGGCCACGGAGTACTACACTTCCCACTCCTATAAACCTACCCGCAAGATCGCGCAGAGCGCCGAAACGGGACCTGCGACCGTCATCATCTCCGGAATCGGCATGGGGATGATATCCACGGCCATACCGGTGATAACGATATGTCTTGCCATCGTGCTTTCGTTCTTGTGCGCCATTCGGTTCGACGTGGCCGATATGCTGACGGCGGGCAACCTTCAGACCGGGCTCTACGGCATAGCGATCGCTGCGGTGGGCATGCTCTCCACGCTGGGCATCACGCTGGCTACCGATGCCTACGGGCCGATAGCCGACAATGCCGGCGGGAACGCCCAGATGGCCGGTCTGGGCGAGGAGGTGCGCCGGAGGACCGATGCGCTCGACGCGCTCGGCAATACCACGGCGGCCACCGGCAAGGGCTTCGCGATAGGTTCGGCGGCGCTGACCGCCTTGGCACTGCTGGCTTCCTACATCGAGGAGATAAGGATCGGATTCGCGCACCTGGGGCAGACGACCTTTACCCTTTCCGACGGTGCGGTGGTGACGATAGCCGACGCCTCGATGCTCGATTTCATGGATTATTTCCAGGTGAATCTCATGAACCCGAAGGTGCTCGTGGGCGTATTCGTGGGGGCGATGATGGCCTTCCTCTTCTGCGGACTCACGATGAATGCCGTGGGGCGTGCCGCGCAGAGCATGGTGGGCGAGGTGCGCCGTCAGTTCCGGGAGATCAAGGGAATTCTCACGGGCGATGCGACGCCCGATTATGCCCGTTGCGTGGCCATATCCACCAAGGGGGCTCAGCGGGAGATGCTCTTCCCGTCGGTGCTGGCGATCCTGGTTCCCGTGGCCATGGGACTCGTCTTCGGCGTGGCCGGTGTGATCGGACTGTTGGTAGGTGCGCTCGGAGCCGGTTTCGTACTGGCCATTTTCATGGCCAATTCGGGCGGTGCGTGGGACAATGCCAAGAAATATGTGGAAGAGGGCAGCATGGGCGGCAAGGGTTCCGATGCCCATAAGGCCACGGTAGTGGGCGATACCGTCGGCGATCCCTTCAAGGATACGTCGGGACCGTCGCTCAACATTCTGATCAAGCTCATGAGCATGGTCTCCATCGTGATGGCGGGACTTACCATCGCCTATAGCATCTTCTGATCGGATCTTCCGATACCACAGGGTGCCCGGTGCGGATTCCGCACCGGGCACTTTTCGTTTCCCGGACGAGGGGAGGGGGCCTGTTCTCCGGACAAGGCGAGGGGGCGGGCGAGCTCTTCGGGGACTTTGGCATGAATAATGGGGTATTGTTGCCCCATTATTATATATTTGCAAAAGAAATAAAAACAAGCTTTTCTGAAGATGGGATATCTGCGTGTCGCCGCGGTGTGTGCCGCGTTGCTCTTTTGCTGGACCACGGCGTCGGCCCAGCGTTTTCTGTGGAACGTCGATTTCGACTTCAAGTTCGACAATAAAGAGTATGCCGATGTGGAACACGATGTCTCCACGACCAATTTTTCGGCGCGGCTGACTCCGCAGATAGGACTCGGCTGGGGGCGCGGAAACGCCCTGATGGTGGGCGTGGACTTCAAGAACGACATGGGGAAGGATTCCTATGTGGCCCGCGAGATGATCGTCTATTACAAATATGCCGATGAGCGTTTCGGCGTCTATTTCGGTCGGTTTCCCCGCAAGAATCTCATCGGTACCTACTCCAATGCGTTTTTCAGCGACTATGTCACCTACTACGACAGCAACCTGGACGGGTTCATGGGGCAGTATATCGCCGATCACGGCTACGTGGAGCTGGTGTTGGACTGGAACAGCATGCTCGTGAAGGACCAGCGCGAGAAGTTCAGCATCTTTTCGGCCGGCCGGTTGCATTACGGCGGCTTCTATGGCGGATACAATGCGCGGATGTACCACCATGCCGGTAGCGAAACGGTGCGGGGCGTAGTGGACAACATCCTCATCTATCCCTTTGCCGGGGCCGATTTCTCCAAATACCTGCCGCAATTCTCGGCGTTGTACCTGCAGGTGGGATGGCTACAGACCTTCCAGAACGACCGCGCCTATGTGGGACGGTATGTCACGCCGGGCGGTATTCAGTTGGAGGCGTGTGCGGAACGTTGGGGATTCGGTATCTATAATACGCTCTACCTCGGAGGCAATCTGATGCCTTATTACGAGAGTACGGTGGCGGGACAGCCGGCCTACGGGCCGGGACTCTACTCCGGAGAGCCGTTCTACCGGACGGACAAGGGGATTTACGATCGGTTGGAGGTCTATTGGAAACACAAGTTCGGTTCCGACATAGCGTTGAAGGTTTCGGCCGTGCAGCACTACGACGGCGACGGATGGGGATGGCAGCAAAAGCTGGAGTTGCAGGTCTATCTCTCCGACCGGATGTTCAAGTCGTTCAGGAAACCGGTCGAGGAGGAGTAGGCGCCGGTCGAGGAGGAAAACGGACGGGGTGCACGCGGATTGCCGGGTGCGCCCCGTTCGTTTCGTGAGGTGCAGCTCCGTGCGATGGGAACTGTCCTGCGGATGCCTTTTCCGTCATGTAGCAGGACGAAGGGGGCATCGGAGGTGGTTGCGGCGCGGTAGCGTTCGGCGCGTCGGAGGGGCGTGTAGGTCTTCGCGGCCGGTGTAACTTGCGGCATCGGCCGGAATCGGTGCGGGGACGTGGTTGCCGGGTGTGCCCCGTTCGTTTCGTGAGGTGCAGCTCCGTGCGATGGGAACTGTCCTGCGGATGCCTTTTCCGTCATGTAGCAGGACGAAGGGGGCATCGGAGGTGGTTGCGGCGCGGTAGCGTTCGGCGCGTCGGAGGGGCGTGTAGGTCTTCGCGGCCGGTGTAACTTGCGGCATCGGCCGGAATCGGTGCGGGGACGTGGTTGCCGGGTGTGCCCCGTTCGTTTCGTGAGGTGCAGCTCCGTGCGATGGAACCTGTCCTGCGGGTGTCCGTTTTCTATACATGTAGCAGGACGAAGGGGGCATCGGAAGTGCTGCGACGCGGTAGCGTTCGGCTCTTGCACCGAACGTTCCTTTCTTCTGCGACTCGTTTATGCTTGATTTCCTTTCCCGTCCGCTTCCCTTGCGTTTTTCGTCGCGTCCGCACTCTGTTCGTGTTGTCCCTCGTTTCCTGTCCGGTTCTGTCTTTATATGTTCTTTCTTTCTTTCTTTCTTCCTTCCTTCCTTCCTTCCTTCCTTCCCGAGAAAATCTCCCCTGCAATGTCCCGGGGCAAAGAATGATGGGGTCCGCGAGCGGGAGCGGGAGCAGGATGTGAACAAATAAAAAAGCCCGGAACAGGGTTCCGGGCCGAACGTCTTTGCGGGCGGTCTTACTCTGCCGTTTCGGCAGCAGCCTCTTCGGCAACCGGTGCTACGGGAGCGACCGTGTTGGGAAGTGCGATCTCCCTTTCGGTAGTTACCTGTTCGAGTACTTTGTCGCCGGCACCCAGTGCGCTCCTCCGGTGCGAGGACATGGCGATGGAGGCGAGCAGGCTCAGCACTACGATGGCGATGGCGAGTGTCCAGGTCGAACGTTCGAGGAAGTCGGCCGTCTGACGGACGCCCATCACCTGATTGGATGCACCGAAGTTGGCGGCCATACCGCCTTTGGGGTTTTGTGCAAGTACGGCGAGCACCAGGAGGATGCTCGCGATTATAATCAGTACGATTAAAAAGATGTACATTGTGGAGTTATTGTTTTAGTTATTCTTATTTTTCGTTCTTCCGGCAGTCGCTCCCGGCAGGTTCCTTGGCCGAGGCCATTGCAATAATCTCGGCAAAATAAACACTTTTTTCCGGATTTAACAAACTTAATCTTCTATATATTTCGATTGCCGGACCCGTCATTCCCTGTGCCAGGTAGATGGCGGCCAACTCCTCCGTCAGCAGGTCGTCGGAGGGAAGCCCGTCGGTCTGCGGGTCGGGAAGTTCTTCGGGGGTGTGTGCGTTCGCCGTGATTCGGTGTTCGCCCGAGCGCATGAATTCGTCGATGATGTCGAATGTGTCGTCCTGTACGGGAGGCGGAGCGGGAAGTTCCGCCTCATTCTCCCGGCAGACGGGACGTACGATCGTCGGACGGTAGCGCGACAGGATAGCCAAGCGTGCGGGCAGCGGTTGGTCGGCCCGATGAAGCTCCAGCAGCGGTATGTCGAACCACGGGAACCAGTTCAGCAATTCCCGTGCATCATGCGGTGCGGTGTTTGTGGGTGAGGTCATGTATGTGCTCCGTTACGGGTTTACCAGTTGGCTACCGCCGCGTTGAAGATGTCGTCCACCAGTTGCGACACCAGTTCGGGAATCAGTGCGCCCTCCACCGAAGAGAGGTCGCTCGAGGAGGGGTACTGCTGGAACGCCGAGAACGACTTGTTGAAATCGAAGGTGGGGTCGATCCGGTTCGTGAATTTCACTTTGACGGTAATCGTCAGACGGTTTTCGGCGGCCACGTCGTTGCTGGTCACCGCAACGGGTTGTACCGAGTAGTTCGTGATCTCCCCTTCGAAGGCGAGGTCGCCGTTTTCGGGTACGAGTTCCAGTTTCGTTTGGTTGGTGAAACGTGTCTGTAGTTCGTCGGTAAGCGTTGCGCTCAGCGTGGGCGATACGAGCGTGGCATTGTTGGGGAAGTAGGGGATGCTCACGGTCTTGGCATTGGCCGGGATGGAGGCTCCGGAGAGGGAGTAGGTGACTTTGCATCCGACCAGGACCCCTGCGGCCAGGCTGGCGATTGCGATTGCGAAACGTTTAATATTCATTGATACCCAGTTCTTTGATTTTCCTGTATAACGTGCGTTCCGAGATGAAGAGCTCCTTGGCGGCCTCTTTCCGGCGCCCGTTGTGCTTGCGCAGGGCCTTGACGATGGCATTGCGGAGGACCTCCTCTTTGGTCAGTTCCCTTTCCGGTTCGGTCACCTCTTCGCTTTCGGCGTATCCCGGTGCCGGAACCTGCTCCTGCGGGGCGGGAATCACGTGGGCGGCCTGCAGGAAGCCCGCGATCCGTTCGGCCTGTTCGGGCGTGCTGCGGCCCGCGAGAATCTCGTGCAGCATGCTTTTGATCTCGGATATTTCGGACCGCATGTCGAACAGCATCTTGTACAGCAGCTCCCGCTCGAAATCGCCCGAGGCATGAGGTTGGGAGCCGTTTCCCACCAGCACCGGAACGGTGGTCTGGCTGCCGTCTTCGGGGAGGTAGCGTCTCAGTACCTCGGCGGTGATCGTCCGGGACTCTTCGATGGCGGAGATCTGCTCGGCCACGTTTTTGAGTTGGCGGATGTTTCCCCTCCAGTAGTAATCCTCGAGCATCGCCCTTGCCTGTGCGTCGAGCGTGATCGGAGGCATGCGGTACTGGATGGCGACGTCGGCGGCGAATTTCCGGAAGAGGGTGTAGATGTCCTCTTTACGCTGCCGCAGGGCCGGCACATAGATGGGAACCGTGTTGAGACGGTAGTAGAGGTCTTCGCGGAACCGTCCCTCCCGGATGGCCGCCTGCAGGTTGATGTTGGTGGCCGCCACGACGCGGACGTTGGTTTTCTGGGTTTTCGACGAACCCACGCGGATGAACTCTCCCGTTTGCAGCACGCGCAGCAGGCGCACCTGCGTGGAGTGGGGAAGCTCGGCTACCTCGTCGAGAAAGATCGTTCCGCCGTCGGCCTCCTCGAAGTAGCCTTTGCGGGCTTCGGTAGCCCCGGTGAACGACCCTTTTTCGTGCCCGAAAAGTTCCGAGTCGATCGTGCCTTCGGGGATGGCGCCGCAGTTCACGGCGATGTATTTGTGGTGTTTGCGGGCGCTGTAGGCGTGGATGATCTGCGGAAAGAACTCCTTGCCCACGCCGCTCTCCCCGGTCACGAGTACCGAGAGATCGGTCGGCGCCACGCGCAGCGCTATTTCGAGCGCTCGGTCCATGGCGTCGCTGTTGCCTATGATGCCGAAACGCTGTTTGACTGCTAAAAGGTCCATGTTTGTTTCTCTATAATGTATGCTGTCGTGTTCGTTGCTCCGCGGCGGAGCAACTTCCGTCCGGCGGAGCGACATCCCGCAACGGAAATCTCCGTATCGCATCTGCGTGCGGACCCCTGCCGCCGCTTTCGGCCCGCACGATCCGTCGGACGAAAGAGGGCGGATCGTGTTATTCTTCCGTGACGGGTGCCTGCGGGGCAGGGTCCGCCATGTCGATCACGATGCCTCCCTTCACGGCGTCGATGTCGCGTTTGACGTAGTAGCCGTACAGGAGTACCCCGATCGTGATGACGAGGGCGATGATCGCGATAACGAGTACCGTATCCGGCCGCTTTTTCGGTTTCCCCGGCCGTCTGATATGGATGCTGGGGGTGAATGCCGTATCGGTATCGTCCGTCGGTGTTGCGGAGGGGGCGCCGGCGGGCGTCGAGGGAGCGGTGGCCGCCGGTGCGGGCGCATCGTCGTCGGGACGTGCGGCCGGGATCGACGCCTGTTCGGTTGCAGTCGCCGGGCGGGAGAGGGGTTCGTCGTCCTCTTCTTCTTCCCGTTTGCCGTAAAGGGCGCTGCGCAGGCGGCTTTTGCCGTGGCGTGCGGCCAGGGGGGCGGCGCTCTCCGCGGGGCATGCTGCCTGTGGGTGGAGCGGCTCTTCTTCCCGGTCGGTAACGGATTCCGCAGTAGAGGCTTGCAAGCACTCCTGCGGCGTTTGGGGCTGTACCGGCTCCTGCGGGGCGGCGGAGGTGGGCGGGACGGGCGTGGCGACACATTCCGGTGTCACGTCCGCGGGGAGCGACGGGTCGCTCTTCTCCTGCGGCGGTAGTTGCGTCGTATCGGATGGGGTCGGAACGTCGTGCGTCGGATTTTCCACTACGTATCTGCCTGCAGCCGTCCGGAGGAGGAGACCGACTCCTTCGACCGCGACGCGGCCGTTCTGCGAAAGTTCCTGCCGCAGGGTCGCTCCGTAGCTCTCTACCAGCTGACGGGCCGTATCGGACGGAATGTTCTCCAGTTCTGCTACTTTGGCTACCAGTTGTCCGTCGTCGGTGCGGAGCATCTCCGTGAAGATCAGTTCGCCGGAATCCCGCGAGAGGAGGGTGCCGCAGCCGGGGACGATCACCCGGCGCGAACCGCCGTTCAATATCTCTTTGATTGCCTTTCCGACCATATTTTCGTTGAAATGATTTGCCCAAAATTAGGGCTTTTTCACGGAAATGCAGTGTGCATTGGGGTAAAAACGAGATTATGCGGCGAAATAGTTGATAAATCGAAAAAGAATCGTTTGCTTTGTATTCCTTATTGCGTGCAATCCGGGTGAGCTACTTCGGTCCGAAACGGAGGAAGTAGACGAGACGGATTGTCGGATTTACCGGTAATAATCTGCGTTGAGATGAAAAACAAGTACATCGACCTTATCGAACAGACGTTCGAGTTTCCTCAGGATGAGTTCACCGTAGAGGACAACGAACTCTATTTTCACGGCGTGCCGCTGATGGACATTATCAAGCAGTACGGAACGCCGCTGAAGATCTCCTATCTGCCCAAGATATCGCAGCAGATCAACCGTGCCAAGCGCATGTTCAACGTGGCGATGGCCAAGGTCGATTACAAGGGTTCCTACAACTACTGCTACTGTACGAAGAGTTCGCACTTCTCGTTCGTACTGGAAGAGGCGCTGAAGAACGAGATCAATCTCGAAACCTCGTCGGCATACGACATCCACATCATCAATGCGCTCTACGAGAGCGGCCTCATCAACAAGGACATCTACATCGTTTGCAACGGCTTCAAACGGCCGCAGTATGTGGAGAACATCGCCAACCTGATCAACAGCGGTTTTACCAATACCATTCCGGTGATCGACAACAAGCAGGAGTTGGATTTGCTGGACATCATCGAGAAACCCTGCCAGATAGGCATCCGCATCGCATCGGAGGAGGAGCCCAAGTTCGATTTTTACACCTCGCGTCTGGGAATACGCTACAACGACATCATACCTTATTATAAGGAGCGGATCAAGAACAACAAGAAGGTGAAGCTCAAGATGCTTCATTTCTTCATCAACACCGGTATCAAGGATACGGCCTACTATTGGAACGAGCTGCACAAGTGCATTCAGGTCTATTGCGAGCTGAAGAAGCTGGCGCCGGAGCTCGATTCGCTGAACATCGGCGGCGGCTTCCCCATCAAGAATTCGCTCGCTTTCGACTACGATTACGAATATATGACCGAGGAGATCGTGGCGCAGATCAAGAACGTTTGCAATGCCAACGATGTGGAGGAGCCAAATATCTTCACCGAGTTCGGTTCGTTCACGGTAGGCGAAAGCGGTGCGGCGCTTTTCTCCATCATCAACCAGAAGCAGCAGAACGATCGCGAGAGCTGGTATATGATCGACAGTTCTTTCATGACGACGCTCCCCGATATATGGGGCATCAACCAGCGCTATCCGTTGCTGGCCATCAACAATTGGGACAAGGAGTATCAGCGGGTCTTCCTGGGCGGTCTGTCGTGCGACAGCGAGGATTATTACAGTGGCGAGGCCCATTCCAATGCGGTGTTCCTCCCGAAACTCACCCCGGGCGAAACGCAGTATATCGGCTTCTTCCATACGGGTGCCTACCAGGAGTCGCTGGGCGGCTTCGGAGGGATTCAGCACTGCCTGATTCCGGCGCCGAAACATATCGTCATCGATCGCGACAAGAGCGACAACGAATACTATACGCGTCTTTTCGCCAAGGAGCAGAGTTACCGTTCCATGATGAGAATCCTGGGGTATTGACCTGCGGCCGGTATTTCGCCGGACTGACCTGCGGCTGCCGGGAACGAAAGTTCCCGGCAGCCTTTTTTGTATGCAGGGTGGCGGCCGCAGATCGGGGGCGGGGGCTGCGGTGCCGGAAGGGCGGATGCGAGCGAACGATGGGAGAGCTCCACGCGGTGCCGCTCCGAGTCGGACACCGCATTGTGTATATCCGGAGATGCGGGCGAAAGCGTAATAATACCGAATGTGTTTTTGGGGTCTTTGATAATTCTAAAATAAACATAAGTAGTGTTTAAAATAAAATTAGTTATAAAAATGGCTTTTGAAAAATAAAAATAATATATTTGTGGCGTAAGTTGTATTGATGGATAAAAAATCGGGAATGATGAAGGTTTTGAAATTCGGCGGGACTTCGGTGGGCAGCGCTGCCCACATGAGGCGGGTGGCAGATATTCTTGTACGCGAAGGAGCTGGAGTCGTGGTGCTTTCGGCCATGTCCGGTACGACGGACGCTTTGCAGCGGATCGCTTCGTTCGCTTCGGCGGGCGGTTGCGACCGGGAGGTGGCGTTGCTGTTGGCCGGACTGAAGCGCAAATACATGCGGTGCGTCGAAGAGTTGCTCGTTGGCCGGCGTGAGGAGGCCTCCCGGGCGGTGGAATGCGCACTGGCCCGGGTGGCTTCGCAGGCTGCCTCCTATGCGGGGGAGGTGTCGCAACGGGTGATCATCGCACAGGGCGAGCTGCTGACCACCGCTCTCTTCACCCTGTATCTGCGGGAGCGGGGATGCCGGGCCGAACTGCTGCATGCGCCCGCCTTCGTGCATGGCGGGGAGGAGGCCCGTGTGGATGCCGTCCGGCTCCGTAGCCTGGCGGAGGTCGTGGCCGACGGGGGCTATGCGGTCACCCAGGGATTCATTTGCAGCGGTCCGGACGGGATGATCGACAACCTCGGCCGTGGAGGAAGCGACTACAGCGCCGCGTTGATAGGGGCGGCGCTCGGGGCCGACGAAGTACAGATATGGACCGACATAGACGGCATGCACAACAACGATCCCCGCTACGTGGAGGGAACCTTTCCCATTCGTCGGATGCACTTCGACGAGGCGGCCGAACTGGCCTACTTCGGGGCGAAGATTCTGCATCCGTCCACCATCCAGCCATGCAGGGAGCGGGGGATTCCCGTGTTGCTGAAGAACAGCATGGCGCCCGATGCCCCCGGTACGCTCATCTCCGGCGAGGAGGTCGGTGGTCCTCGCTATCGTGCCGTGGCGGCCAAGGACGGCATCACGGTGGTGAGAATCTGCTCCGCCCGGATGCTGATGGCTTACGGTTTCCTGCGCAGGGTGTTCGAGATCTTCGAGCGGTATCGGACACCGATCGACATGATCGCCACCTCCGAAGTGGCCGTGTCGCTTACGGTGGACAGCGATTGCCGTCTGACGGAGATCGCTGCCGAGCTGGCCTTGCTGGGGACGGTGGAGGTGGAGACGGGCAACTCCATCGTGTGCCTGGTGGGAGAGCTGGAGCATGCCCGGCAGGGGCGGGCCCGGGAGGTGATGGAGGCGGCGGGCGACGTGCCCCTGAAGATGATCTCCTACGGTGCGAGTCGCCGGAGCATCGCCTTGCTGACCGATACGCGCTACCGGACGCGCCTGCTGCGGAACCTCAATGAAAAATTGTTTGCCGGATATGCTGAGTAGGAGGATTGCGGAGCGGCTCCGGGGGTGTGAAACTCCCTTTTACCTGTATGACATGGAGTTGCTGCGGCAGACGGTGGAGGCCGCTCTGGCGGCGGCCGGCCGCTACGGCTATCGGGTGCACTATGCCATGAAGGCCAACAACGACCGTCGGATCATGGCGTACATCGCAGCGAGCGGCATGGGGGCCGATTGCGTGAGCGGGAACGAGGTGCGCCGGGCGCTCGAAACGGGCTTCGCCCCGCAAGCTATCGTCTATGCGGGTGTGGGCAAGAAGGACAGCGAGATAGCCTATGCGTTGGAGCAGGGGATATTCGCGTTCAACTGCGAGTCGAAAGGCGAGTTGGTGGTGATCGATTCCATCGCACGGGAGCTGGGCGTCGTGGCCGATGTGGCCTTGCGGATCAACCCCGACGTCGATCCCCGTACCCACAGCCACATCACTACGGGCCTTCCGGAGAACAAGTTCGGAATCTCTCCGCAGGAACTCGGGGAGGTGGTGGAGATGTCGGGCGACCTGCACAATGTCGACATCATGGGGTTGCATTTCCACATCGGGTCCCAGATCACCGATCTGGAGGTGTTCGCCACGCTTTGCGCCAAGGTCAATGCTGCGTACGCGTGGTTTGCGGGGAAGGGGTTCCGGATTACCGACGTGAACGTGGGGGGCGGACTCGGAGTGGATTACGACACGCCCGATGCCCGTCCCATACCGGACTTCGGGGCCTATTTCGCCGTCTTCGCCGGCGGGCTCGAGCTGCCCGCGTCGGTGAGGGTGCACTTCGAACTGGGGCGTTCGCTCGTGGCGCAGTGCGGCGAACTCATCTCCCGGGTGCTCTACACCAAGGTGAACGGCAACGGACAGGATGTCGCCCTCATCGACGCGAGCATGACCGAACTGTTGCGGCCGGCGCTCTACGGTTCCCGGCATGCGATCGAGAACCTGACCGGCGCGGGAGCGGCGCGTACCTATACGATCGGCGGAACGGTGTGCGAATCGTCGGATATTTTTGCCCGGGGGCTCGCCCTGCCCGAGCTGAGGCGCGGCGATCTGCTCTCGATCAAGAGTACCGGTGCCTACGGAGCCGCTATGGCATCGCGTTACAATCTCCACGACCTGCCCCGGGCCCTCTTCAGCGACGAGTTGTGAATGCGTGTTCCGTACACGTGGTGAAGGCGTCCCGTTCGGCGGGGGCGCCTTCACCGCGTGTGACGGAAGCCCGTGGGGACGGAAATTACCGAATAACATACTCCCTTATGCCGATTTATCCCGTAAAAATAATATATTTGGGTTTGTATGTATCGCTTTCTGTTGCGGGGCCGGTTGGCCGGGATCGTTGCGGCAGCATGGGCGACCTTTTGCTGCATGGCATTGTCTGCACAGGAACCTGCGGACGGTGAACCCTTCTACGACCCGTTCGCAGACGATTTCCGGGAGATAACGGTCGATACCGCGCTCTTCTATTCCCCTTTGGGCGACGGGAGTACGCTCTTCGCACGGCTTTCGCGTTACGGCTTCGGGTTTACCTCTTATCGCTCCCGCGGAGCGGACGAGCGGTTGGAGCGGGCGTCGCTCGCCGGGCTGGAGCTCTCCTCCGGCATAGGGCGTTATCCTGATTACCATCTCTATACGGCCCTGGGGGCCCTCTCGCCGCAGTCGGCCCGCGTCTACGGCCTTGTGGGTGCGGGGACTTATGCGCCGCTTTACACCGACTTCTATGACATGCGGGCTTCGCTGGCCATGCAGGGTGTTTCGGCCACCTATACCTGGTCCTGTCGACGTTATCGTCACGGGATGCGTCTGCGCACGGCCGGCCGCATGGGGCGCGGATGGTATTATGCGCTCGCTGCCCGGGGACGCTGGGGTGAGGATGCCTTCGTAAAGGGGGTATTCACCGACTCCTTCATGGCATCGGCCGCCGTGGAAAAGCGCTTCGGGATGGGAGCGTCGTTGTCGTTGTTCGTGATGGCGGCGCCGCAGGAGCGCGGGATGAAGGGGTGGACCGAACGCGAGGCGTACCGGTTGACGGGTGACAATCGATACAATCCCGTGTGGGGACCTTTCCAGGGGAGAGTCCGCAATTCGCGGGTGCGGCGCGATTTCGCTCCGTTGGCGGGGGTGAATTTCGGCATCTCCGACCGCAACGGCGTCTATTATTCGGTGTCGGCGGGATGCCGTTACGGCTACAGGAGCCGCAGCGGGCTTTCGTGGTCGGATGCACCCAGTCCCGCACCGGATTACTACGGCAACCTGCCGGGCCACCGGACCGAGCCGCACGTGATCGCGGCCCTGGAGGAGGCGTGGCGTTCGGGGGAGGTGAAGGTGAGACAGGTGGATTGGATGGGAATGTACGAAGCCAACCTCTTCTCGCCGGACGGAGCGGCCCTCTACCTGGCCGACAGGCGGATGGAGCGTGTGGAGGGGTGGCAGGCGGCTTTCTCTGCGACGGCTCCCGAACGGGACGGTTTTCGGTGCGATTACGGGATGCGCCTGCGCCTGGATAGGAGCAACTTCTACCGGGAGGTGTCCGACCTGCTCGGGGCTTCGTTCGTGTATAACCGCGACCCCTTCACCGGTGCGGAGAGCGATCTGCGCCGTTCGGGACGGCGCGTGCGGTGCGGCGATCGTTACGACTACGATTACGACATCCTGCGTCGCGAGGCCGTGCTTTTCGGTGCGGGGCATTATCGGTACGGTCGTTTCGGGCTTTCGTTCGGCGCCGAACTGGCGTTCGCTGACCTCGGCCGGATCGGTCGTTACGAGAAGGCCACCTTGCCCGGCGGACGTTCCTACGGCCCTTCCGCCGTAAACCGTTTCACGCCCTACCAGGTGTATGTGTCGGCCCGCTATGCCTTCAGTGCCCGCCACCGCATGCGTGCGGAGCTCTTCGCCGGCGAATACATGCCCCACTACGAGGAGATCTTCCTCTCGCCCGACTACAGCAATGCGTTGGCCGACGGCATCCGGATGTTGCGGATGGTCGGTGCGCAGGTGGAATACAGGGTGCCGCTGGGGCGGTTCGTCGTGGCCGAAGCGGCCGGGTACCTCATCGGTACGCGCGATGCCATGCGGGTGGAGCGCTATTACGACGATCTGTACGGGACGTACTGCGATCTCTCTCTGTCCGGTATCGCGAAGCTCGACTGGGGTGTGGAGGCCGGGGTGCGGGTCGAACTGACCGAGCGACTGGGCTTGTTGGCGGTACTGTCGGTGGGGAACAATCTCTACCGCGGCGAACCCGCAGTTGCCGTCTACGACGATGCTTCGGGAAAGCTGCTGCTCCGGGACGACCGCGCCCGGCTGGACGGTTTCGTGCATTCGGCGACTCCCCAGACGACCGCTGCCGTCGTCCTGAATTACAGCACCGCCTCGCAGTGGGGGTTCACGATCGAGGGCATGTATGCCGGCCGGCGCTACGTGACGGTGAATCCGTTGCGGCGTACCGACCGTTTCCTCTACCTCGCCGCTTCGCCCGAGCAGCGGCAGGCGTGTTTCCGGCAGGAGCGGCTGCCCGATGCCTGGGTGGTGAATGCGGGGATTACCAAGGGATTCACGTTTTTCGGGGTGCGGGTGTTCGCGAGTTTCTCGGTGGACAACCTGCTCGACCGGCACGATATCCTCTACGGAGGTTACGAGCCGATGAGGTTCGACAAATATACGACTTCCGACGGAGGCACGGCCTATCGCCCTTTCCCGGCGCGTTACACCTATGCCTATCCCCGGACGTTTCTCGCTTCGCTGACCGTAAGTTTTTAGTGCGATGAAAAAGATCTTTGGATATCTCTTGTCGGGGCTGCTGGCCGTGTCGTGCGGTTACGACCGTTTCGGCGTGGCGGGTCGCGGCGACCTGGAGGGGAGCGGTACGCTCCCCGATGCCGACATTGCCCTGTTACGCGAACATTTCTACGGCGAACCCTTTGTGGTGCGGGATGCGTTGACGATCGGCGGGTATGTGGTTTCCGACGACCGTGCAGGCAATTTCTTCCGGAGTTTCGTCATCGACGACGGGAGCGGGGCGATCGAGGTACGTGCCGGGTTTTACGACTTGCATGCCTATTGCCAGCGGGGGCGGCGGGTGACGATCCGGGTAGGCGGCTTGGCGGTGGGAATGTACAACGGCGTGTTGCAGCTCGGTGCGGGAGTGAACGGCTGGTCGGCCTACCGGGTCGAAGAGTTCGGTACGCGTATCCTGCTCGATGGGTATCTGGAGCGCGATACGCTGTTTCGGCAGGTCGCTCCGCTGGAGCTCGGCATCGGAGAGCTCCGGGAGCGGCATTGCGGCCGGCTGGTGAGGATAGCGGACCTCTGGTGCTCGGGTACGCCTGCCGCATGGGCCGATACGGGGAGCGTGACGGGCGTGCCGGCCACGGGGACGGTGTGGTTCCGCGACGGGGCGGGAGATTCGGTAGCGGTCGTGACGAGCGGTTACGCCTCCTTTGCCGGGGATGCCGTGCCTGCCGGACGGGTGGCCCTCACGGGGGTGTTGATGTATGGCAAATTCGGCGGAACCAGGGAAGGTTTCGCCTTGAAAATCAGAGATACGGATGATGTGGAGAGGTAGATGGGCGGCGGTAGTCGCAGCGCTGTTCGTAGCGGGATGCAGCTACCCGGAGCGACGTGTCCTTGCGGAAGGGGAAGAGGCGCCCTCGTCGGTGGTGTCGGTGGAGTATCTGAAGTCGCATTACAGGGGATATCCCTATACCTTCGCCGAGAGTTACCGCATCCGGGGGCGTGTGGTCAGCAGCGACCGGTCGGGCAATTACCGCAAGACCCTCGCCGTGCTGGACGGGACGGGGGCGATCGAGGTGAAGCTCGACGGCGAACGCCTG
This sequence comes from uncultured Rikenellaceae bacterium, assembly GCA_910577285.1. Classification (GTDB taxonomy): domain Bacteria; phylum Bacteroidota; class Bacteroidia; order Bacteroidales; family Rikenellaceae; genus Tidjanibacter. The sequence goes on from CAJTLO010000006.1 coordinate 113,960, forward strand.
TTCGAGACCTATGGCATGGGGTGCACGGTGGAGGTGTCGTGCAACGGTTTGACGCTGGGGTCCTACGGCGGCGGATTGCAGTTGGGGACGGCGCCCTCGCAAGGGTACGAAACGGGGTATGTCGACGAGGCCGATATTCCGTCGGTGGTCCGTGTCGTGGGGATTGCGGAGGGGCCGGTGGAACCTCAGGTGCGCGAGATCGCAGCACTGAGCCCGGCGGATGTCGGCCGGCTGGTCGTCTTCGACGAGGTAGAGTTCGTGGAGGGAGGCCGTGCGGCGTGGTGCGCGTGCGATGCGCAGGACCCTTCGGGGTTCGTCGATACCGATCGGTATGCGGTGGATCGGACGGGAGCGGCGCTCGCTGTCCGTACGTCGCGTTATGCCGGTTTCGCTTCCTGGCCGCTCCCTCGGGGAAGCGGCCGGTTGGAGGGGATACTTTCCGTTTTCAACGGACGCTACCAAGTGCGTGTCGTTCGGCCCGACCTGCTCTATTCCGATATGGTGCAGGAGCGCTTCTGAACCGCTCCTGCGGCGGGGTGTCAGGATTCGTGCACGTTGCTGCGCAGGAGCGCTTCCCACAAGGCGTCCTTGAGCTGCGGAATGCCGTAGCCGCTGACGGACGAGATGAACGTGGTACGTATCCCTTCCGGCAACTGTGCCCGGAGTGCGGCGAGCTCTTCTTCGCCTACCGTGTCGCATTTGGTGACAGCCAGCAGACGCTCCTTGTCGAGCAGTTCGGGGTTGTACTGCGTCAGTTCGTTGAGCAGGATGCCGTACTCGGCCCGCACGTCCTCGCTGGTGGCCGGTATCATGAAGAGCAGAATGGAGTTGCGTTCGATGTGGCGGAGAAAGCGTGTGCCCAGTCCGCGCCCCTCGTGGGCCCCTTCGATGATGCCGGGGATGTCGGCCATGACGAACGAGTGTCCGTCGCGCACCTCCACGATGCCCAGGTTGGGTTCCAGGGTGGTGAAGGCGTAGTCGGCTATCTTGGGTTTGGCGGCCGATACCACGGAGAGCAGGGTGGATTTGCCGGCATTCGGGAATCCCACCAGTCCCACGTCGGCGAGTACCTTCAGCTCGAGTATGAACGCCCCTTCCTGCCGGGGTTCGCCGGGTTGGGCGTAGCGCGGCGCCTGGTTGGTGGAGGTCTTGAAGTGCCAGTTGCCCAGACCGCCCCGGCCGCCGGGGAGCAGGACGAGCTCCTGTCCGTCTTCCGTCACTTCGCCTACGATCTCGCCCGTTTCGGCGTCGCGGGCCACGGTGCCGAGCGGCACGGGGATCACGGCGTCCTCGCCGCTCTTGCCCGAAGAACGGGCACCCGAACCCGACTCGCCGTCCTTGGCGAATACGTGCCGCTGGTATTTGAGGTGGATCAGCGTCCAGTACTGGCTGTTGCCGCGCAGGATTACGCTGCCGCCCCGCCCGCCGTCACCGCCGTCGGGGCCGCCGAAAGCGACGAATTTTTCGCGCCTGAAATGGGCCGAACCTGACCCTCCCGCGCCCGACCGGGCGAATATCTTGACGTAATCTACGAAGTTCGATGATGCCATATTTTCCGTTCTTTCTTCGTGCAAAGGTAGCAAACTATATGCGCACGAACAAATACGAAGCGGTTCTCTGCGGGAGAGCGGGTTCGCAACTCGATTTGTTTTATCTTTGTGCGAAGGTCCGCAGGACCGGCTAACATAAAATCTCCGATATGCACAAGTCTGGTTTCGTCAATATCATAGGCAATCCCAATGTGGGAAAGTCGACACTTATGAATGCGCTCGTGGGCGAGCGTCTGTCCATCATCACCTCCAAGGCGCAGACCACGCGTCACCGGATCATGGGAATCGTGAACGGCGACGATTTCCAGATCGTCTACTCCGATACGCCCGGTATCCTCAAGCCCAGTTACCGTTTGCAGGAGTCGATGATGAAGTTCGTCACCGGAGCGCTGAAGGATGCCGACATCATCCTCTACGTGACGGATACGGTGGAGCGGGGCGACGAAACCTCGCAGCGGATCGTGGACGGTATCCGTGCCAGCGGAATACCGGTCATCGTGGTGATCAACAAGATCGATCTCACTTCCCAGGAGGCTTTGGAGGCGCTTGCCGAGAAGTGGCGCTCGTGCTTGCCCGGAGCCGACGTGGTGCCCGTATCGGCACTGAACGGTTTCAATATAGGAGGACTCTTCGACCTGATTCTCGCCAAGCTGCCCGAAGGGGAACCCTACTATCCGAAAGATACGCTCACCGACCGGACGATGCGTTTCTTCGCTTCGGAGATCATCCGTGAGAAGATATTTCTGAATTACCAGAAGGAGATCCCTTACAGTGTGGAGATAGCGATAGAGGAGTACCGCGAAGAGCCCTCCATCGACCGCATCGCGGCCACCGTCTATGTGGCCCGCGAGTCGCAGAAGGGGATCATCATCGGTCACAAGGGCGAAATGTTGAAGCGGGTGGGGACCGCTGCCCGCGTGGAACTCGAGAAGTTCCTCGGCAAGAAAGTATTCCTGCAACTATACGTGAAGGTGAACGACAACTGGCGGGATTCCGACCGGCAGCTTCGGCGGTTCGGTTATTCGGAGTAGGGTACCGGCCCTCGGGCGTGGCTTTCCGGGGACGGATGTTTCCACAGAAAGGAAAGAGAAAACAGATAGGGGACACGACCATGTCGTGTCCCCTATCTCTATGCGGAAGGTCGAACCGTGGAGGGTCCGTCCCCGGGTTTAGTGTTTGGACTGACCGGTGATTTCGATGGTCGTACCTACGGTGCTGTCGGCCGTTACCGTCGCTTTGGTGATGTGGAGCATGTAGTAGGTTTCACCGTTGATTACACCCAGTACGGTGTCGTAATCCTGGCCCTTGTCGGCGCTGATACCGGTGTATGCCTTCATGTCGGTAGCCTTGTCGATGGCCGCCTTGAGGTCTTCCTTCGTGGTGATGCCGCTCCAGTCCGCTGCGGTGAGCTGTACGAGCTTCGAAGCACCGTCCTTCTGGATGGATACATTCGTTGCTGCGAGTACGTTCTCGGGCCATTTCAGACCGAATTTGGCGAGGTCGCCCGTGGCTGCCTGTCCGCCGACGCGTTTGAACGAGAAAGCTTCCGCTGCCGAAAGCGGGGTCTTGTCGGGAGTGGGGTCTACTTTGGTCGGCGTATCGAACGATTGGCTTTTGCTACCGCCGTTGGCACCCCTTACAGTAGCCGAAAGGGTGATTTTGCTTACGCGGGTACCCTCTACTTCGGTCGGAACGGTCAGTTTGACGGTCCATTCGTAGTTCTTGCCTTTGGTGATGTCGAGATCCTTGTCGGGGATGCTGAGGGTGGTCGAACCGTAGGTGTAGGTGGCGGTCACCTCTTTCAGCGAAACGGTCTGGTCGCAGGTTACGTCGAAACGGCCGAAGAAGGTGCCGTCGGTCCGTTCTTCGAGGGTGATCTTCTCGAAAGAGGGGTAAGCGATCTCGTCCGTCAGTTTGTCGCACGAAGTGAATGCGAAGCCCGCTACCGAAAGGAGTGCGAGGAATTTTGTGAACTTTTTCATGTCAATTGTCTATTTTAGTTATACTTGGTATTCCGGTTCGCAAAAATAACATATAAACTTGTTACGTGTTCGGGTTCCGCAAATATTTTTCGCAGGAGGAAGCGGTGCGGTGCAGGCGGAAGTGCGAGTGTCGGCCGCCCTTGTCCGTGCCCCGGGCACCTCGGAACGTTCGACTACAATCAAAAACCGTGCAAAAGAAGAGGTGCCAGGAGCGGATGTTCCGGCGGGGGATTTCCCGTGCGCAGGAGTGGAAGGGGAGCGGAGGCGGCGGTCGGGCGAGCACACGCACCGGCACGCGTGCCGGTGTGGCGGAGTACGGGCTATTGCAGCAGAGGCTCCCTCGGACGAGGGAGCCTCTGCTGTGAGGCGGGGCGTCTTACCGGTGGCGCGTATAGTTTTTGGCCAGACCGCCCTCGGCGGTTTCGCGGTAGAGGCTCGGCATGTCGAGGCCGGTTTCGTTCATCACCTTCACCACCTTGTCGTAGTTGACCATGTGGTTGCCGTCGGAGAGGGTCGCGTAGAGGTTGGCGTCGAGGGCCCTGGCCGCAGCCACGGCATTGCGCTCGATGCAGGGGATCTGTACCAGTCCGCAGACGGGATCGCAGGTCAGTCCTAAAAAGTGTTCCAAAGCCATTTCGGCCGCATACTCGATTTGGGACGGGGTGCCGCCGAAGAGCTGGCAGGCCGCGGCTGCGGCCATGGCGCAAGCCACGCCTACCTCGCCCTGGCATCCCACCTCCGCGCCGGAGATGGAGGCGTTCGTCTTGGCGATGTTGCCGAAGAGTCCCGCCGTTGCAAGGGCTCGCAGGATGCGTACGGTGGGTATGTCGCGACTTTTGGCGATGTTGTAGAGTACGGCCGGAACGACGCCGCTCGAACCGCACGTGGGGGCGGTCACCACGATTCCGCCCGCCGCGTTCTCCTCGGAGGTGGCGAGCGCATAGGCGTAGAGCTTCGACCGGCTGCTGAGCGAGTCGTTGAAACTCTTGGCCTTGACCATGTAGGTGCTGGCCTTGCGCCGTACTTTCAGTCCGCCGGGCAGCACGCCTTCGTTGTTCAGTCCGCGTTCGATGGTTTCGCACATGGTGGCCCATATCGTGGCGAGAAACTCCCAGATGTCGTGCCCTTCGTAATCTTCCACATACTCCCAGAATGCTTTGCCTTCGGCCTGGCACCACCGGAGAATCTCCTCGATGGTGGTAAGGGGGTAGATGTCGGCGGGCTTCCGTTGGTGGGTATGTTCGTTGGCCAGGGCGCCGCCGCCTACGCTGAAGATGGTCCATGCTTCCTGAACCTCTCCGCCTTTGAGGGCTTCGTAGAGCATGCCGTTGGGATGGAAGGAGAGGACCGTTTCGGGTTTCCAGATCACTTCGGTCGGTGCAACCGGTGCGAGCACCGATAGAATGGCCGCATCGGTGAGGTGGCCTTTGCCGGTGGCTGCCAGCGAACCGTACAGCGTGACGCGGAAAGCCTCTGCATCGCGGTGGCGTGCGAGGAACTGTTCCGCCGCTTTTTTAGGACCGACGGTATGACTGCTCGACGGACCGTTGCATATTCTGAATAATTCGCGGATGGACTCCATACAATAGGATTTTAAGTTGCAAAGATAAATGCTTTCGTACAAGAAACCGGTACGGAGGGGTGCTTTTCCCGCCCTTTCCGCGCTGCTTTCGGAGAGGAGAAACTGCATGCGGGAGGCTCTCTTCGTCCGCCAGCCTGCGGGGTTTCTGAACGACCTTCCGCAACGTACAAAAAACAGGCCGGCCGTTCAAAACGGCCGGCCTGTGGAAGGCGGCTGCGATTGCATGCCCGATGTCATGCGTCGCTTCTCATGGTTTGTAGTCCCCCGACGGGGTGGGATGGGTGCCGACAACCGGAAAATTATCGCCGTACATCGAATCGGGGGGCATTATAGTTTGATTTCATTTTAAAACGATCCCCTTTCGCTTCCTGAAAACAAGCAAGGACACTGAATTTCAGTGTCCTTGCTTAAATTATTGTAGTCCCACCAGGAATCGAACCTGGATTTACAGTTTAGGAAACTGTCGTTCTATCCGTTGAACTATGGAACCGTTGCCGACCGTTCTGCGAACGGCACTGCAAATATAGCGTTTTTTAATTATCCGCAAAAAATCTTATTTGGAGAAATCGCCGCCGTCGTAGGCCCATTTGAGGTAGATCGATCCCCATGTGAAGCCTCCGCCGAACGAAGCGAGAATGAGGTTGTCGCCTTTGGCCAGCCGGCTTTCGTAGTCCCACAGGCAAAGCGGGATGGTCGCTGCGGTCGTATTTCCGTACTTCTCGATGATGAGCATGCACTTCTCCTTCGGCAGGCCGATCCGTTTGGCTACGGCATCGATGATGCGGAGGTTGGCCTGGTGCGGTACGAGGTAGCGAATGTCTTTCGCCATGAGGTTGTTGCGCCTCATGATCTCTACCGTCACATCGGACATGTTGGTGACTGCGGCCTTGAATACGCTCTGACCGTCCTGGTGGGCGTAATGCCAACGGTTGCGCACCGTTTCTTCCGTGGCGGGAAAGGCCGAGCCGCCCGCTTTCATGTAGAGATGCTTGCCGCCGTTTCCGTCGCTGCGGGTGATGGAGTCGAGCAGTCCGTACCCGTCGGTATTGGGTTCGAGGAGTACCGCCGCGGCGCCGTCGCCGAAGAGGGGTAGGGTGGCGCGGTCGGTGGGGTCGATGATCGATGACATTTTGTCGGCACCGACCACGATGATCTTTTTATTGCGTCCGCTTTCGATGTACTGGGTGGCCGTGACCAGCGCGAAGATGAATCCGCTGCATGCCGCGAGTATATCGAATCCGAAGGCGTTCTTCAGTCCGCATTTGGCCGCCGTGAGGTTGGCGGTCGACGGGAAGAACATGTCGGGGGTGACCGTAGCGCAGATGATCATGTCTACGTCGAGCGGATCGGTATTGGTCTTTTCCAGCAGGTCGTTCACCGCTTTTTCGGCCATGTAGGAGGTGCCGAGGCCTTCGCCCTTCAGGATTCGCCTGGTCTTGATACCGACCCTGGTCATGATCCATTCGTCGGAGGTATCTACCATCTTGCTCAGCTCGAAGTTGTCGAGCACGTATTCGGGCAGGTAAGCTCCCACGCCTGTTATTGCAGCAGTAATTTTCTTCATCAGAAATTACGAAATGTGTCCTGTAATTTGTTTACAAGTCCGCTCTTGACCGTTTTCTCGGTCTGGCGGATCATGTTCTGCACGGCCAGTGCCGACGAGCGGCCGTGGCCTATCAGAACAACCGCATTGATACCCAATACCGCGGTACCGCCGACGAACTCGTAGTTGAGTCTGTCGATGTATTCGTCGTCGATGCCGCGCATGCGGGCCAATTCATAGAAGCCTTCGGTCTGCTTCAGGATCGTGTTGCCCACGAAACCGTCGCAAACGACCACGTCGGCCTTGCGACCGGTGAAGATCTCGTTGGCTTCGATGTTGCCTACGAAATTGTAGCCGTCGTTGTCGGACATCAGTTCGTGGGCCGCCTTGGTCGCGAGGTTGCCCTTTTCGCTCTCCTCGCCGATGTTGAGCAGCGCCACACGCGGGGCGGTTTTTCCCAGTACGGTTTCGGTGTACGCACTGCCGATCAGCCCGTACTGGTCGAGAACGTCGGGTTTGCAGTCTACGTTCAGTCCCACGTCCAGCAGCAGGAAGTTGCCGCCGTCGAGCGTGGAAACGAGGGCCGATATGGCCGGTCGGATGACTCCGCGGATCGTTTCGGCGGAGTACATCGCTCCCACCAGCATGGCACCCGTGGCGCCCGCGCTGGCGAAACCGTCTATCTTGCCCTCTTTCAGGTATCTGTAACCCACCCGGATGCTTGAATCGGCTTTCTGGTTGTAGGCCCTGGCGGGGTGGTCGTCCATGGTGATGATCTCGGTCGTATGGACGATGTCGACGCAATCGGAGGGAGCATCGTGCTCCTCCAACAGCTTTCGGATCGCGCCCTCGTCGCCGAACAGCACCAACCTGCTCCCGCTGTCGATATGCCGGAGGGCCATCAATGCGCCTTCCACGACTACGCGCGGCGCATGATCGCCTCCCATCGCATCAATACCGATCCTCAACATGGGAATGATGTCGAACAGACGTTCCGAAACGGATTATTCCGCCTTCTTCTCGATTGCGAGTTTTCCGCGGTAGAAGCCGCATTCGGGGCAAACCCTGTGGTACTGTACCGCTGCACCGCAGTTGGAGCATACCGCAACCGTCGGGGTCGCTGCCGTGTAATGAGTCCTTCTCTTATCGCGTCGTGTCGAGGAAACTTTGTGTTTAGGATGTGCCATGGTTGTAATTTGCTATTTGGTTATTTACTTGTTCTTCTTTTCGAGCTCGCTTTTGAGCTGTCGGAGTTTGTCGCCCTCTTCGGTGGCGGTCAGGCTGTGCTGTTCCGCCTCGAGCGCTTCGAACTCCTCCGGAGTGATGATCCGGAACCGGGCGAGCATCTCTTTGTCGCAGAGCGGTTCGTCGTTGGCATCGGTGCCGTGTACCCTGCGGTAGGGAAGATTCAGCACGATGCTTTCATATATATATTGTGCGAGCGCTACCGTCTCTTCCGCCGGATTGATCCACAGGACCTCGCCGTCGTAATCGTCCACCTCGGCGGAGAACTTGACCGTCAGGTCGCCTTCGTAGTCCACCGGCAGCCGGAGTTCACCCAGGCAACGGTCGCACTCTACGGCGACTTCGCCCCGGATAAGGACATGAAGCAGGAGCATCGTGGCGGATTTTTCCAGTTCTACCGTCGCAGTGAGTCGGCCTCCCTGGATACCCGATTCCCCGAATTCGGCGAAGAAACGGTCGTCTATCTCGAAGTCGAGCGTGTGACGGCCATTGGAAAGCCCTTTCCAGGGGATGTTGTATGCGTCGAGTAGCTTCATTTCCATTATCAGCCCGCAAATTTATACAAATTTAATTGAAATGCAAAGTATCCTCCGATTCTTTGCGGCGAGATGTTTTCTGCCGCGGGGATGGAGCGTGGTATTGCGTGCGGCAGGTTTCCCGTCTCGCGCCGTCGTATCCGTTCGGGCGTTTCGCCGGCCGCCGGTGGGCTTGCAGGGGCGGGGCGTCGGAAGGAGTGCCTCGCGGAGCGGGTTTCGTCCGACCGCGGCCTTTGTCGGCCCCACGACTTTCATCCGGTCACGGCGTTTCCGGCCCGCAGGGTGAGGTCGGCCAGTGCGCAGGCCAGGGCCGCTTCCGCCACCACTGCGCCGCGCAGGGCGATGCAGGCGTCGTGGCGGCCGGCAATGGTCAGCGGTGCGGGGCGGTCTCTCTCGAAATCGAAAGTTTCCTGAGGGAGGGCGATGCTCGGCGCCGGTTTGAAGGCCACCCGCAGGACGATCTCGTTGCCGTTGGCGATCCCTCCGTTCAGGCCGCCGTCGTTGTTGGTGGCCGTTGTTCCGCGGCGGTCGATGATCGGGTCGTTGTTGCGGCTGCCCCGGCTGCGTGCGGCGCCGAAGCCGGCTCCGAATTCCACCCCCTTCACTCCCGGGATGGAGAAGAGCAGGTGGGCGGCGAGACTTTCCACCGAATCGAAGAAGGGTTCGCCCGTACCTGCGGCGACGCCTTGCGCCCGGACTTCCACGACTCCTCCGGCCGAATCGCCCGCCGTGCGGAGTTCGGTCAGCAGCGCGTCGAACCGCGCAGGATCTTGGATGCCGCCGATTTCGGTGATGGTCGTGGAGAACAGCACCCCGGGCAGGAGCTTTTTGGCCGCCGTTGCGGCGGCCACGAGGGCGACGGTCATTCGGCCGGAGAACATGCCTCCGCCGCCGGGATGGTTGAATCCTCCGTATTTCCGGGCGGCTGCGAGGTCGGCGTGCGAGGGGCGCGGATGGCGTGCGAGGGGTGCGTAGTCTTGCGGTTTGGTGGTGGTGTTCCGGAAGAGGAGGGTAAGCGGTGTACCGTCCGTGTGGCCGTTGTAAAGTCCCGAAACGATCTCCGGTCGGTCCGGTTCCCGGCGCGGAGTCGTACCGGCCGATGCGTCGCTGCGCCGGCGTGCGAGGTCGGCGTCGAAGTCCTGTTCGCAGAGGGGGATGCCGGCGGGCATGCCGTCGACCGTGACGCCTACGACCGGGCCGTGCGACTCGCCGAAAACGGTGATTCTGAAACTGTGTCCGAAACTGTTCATGCTTCTTTCCGGGTGATGGATTCGAGGTCCTCCCAGAAACGCGGGTAGGACTTGTTGACCGCCTGTGCGCGGGTGATGGTGACCGGCCCCGTCGCGGCGAGGGCGGCCACGGCGGCGGCCATGGCGATGCGGTGGTCGTTGCAACTGTCTACCGTGCCGCCGGAGAGCCCTCCTCCGTGCACCGTCATGATGTCGTCCTGCATTTCGACCTTCATGCCGAGCCGGGTGTATTCCGAGAGGATGGCTTCGGCGCGGTTGCTCTCTTTATACATCAGTCGGTGTACGCCTTTGATGCGGGTGGTGCCGTTGCAGTTGGCGCCCAAGACTGCCAGAATGGGGAAGAGGTCGGGACGTTGCGTGGCATCGAATTCGAAGCCCGAGAGCTCTCTTTTGCGTACCGTTATCTCGTCGGGGGTGGTGATGATGACCGCTCCCGCTTTGGTGAGTGCCTGGATGATGGCCAGGTCGGCCTGCAGGGAGAGGGTATTCATCCGTTTGGCGGTGACTTCGCCCGCGATGGCTCCCGCCACGAGCATGAAGGCCGCACAACTCCAGTCGCCCTCGATGTGCAGGCGGGCGGGATGGTAGTGTTGGCCGCCGGGAATGAAGAATTCGCGGAAACCGTTGTGTTCCATCCGTATCTTGAATTTGGACGCCAGGTCGACGGTCACCGCCAGGTAGGGCAGGCTGTTGGGTTGTTCGACATGCAGCACCGTGTCGCCTTCGGCCAGGGGGAGCGACATGAGCAGTCCGGTGAGGAACTGCGAGCTGACGTGGGCTTCGACATCGGTTTCGCCTCCCTTGAGCGGTCCCCGCACGGTAATGGGCAGGAAGCCGTCGGAGAGGACCTCCGCGCCGAGGTTCCGCAGCGGTTCGATCATCATGTCGATGGGTCTGCGGAGCATGGTGCCGCTGCCCGTCACGGTCATGCGCCGCTCGCAGAGCGCGGCGATGGGGGTGAACAGCCGGGTGGCGAGCCCCGATTCGCCCGTGTTGACGGTGTCGGTGACGGGGGCCAGACCGCCCCGGATGACATACTGCGCGGGGCCTGTCTGGCGGACCGAGGCGCCCAGGCCGGTGATGACGTCCATGGCGTAGCGCGTGTCGTCGCACAGCTCGATGTTGCTGAGCGTGGTTTCACCTTCGCACAGGAGCGCTGCGGCGAGCGCGCGCTGGGCGTAGCTTTTGGAGCAGGGAGGCCTCACCTCGCCCGAAACCTGCGACGGATGGATTGTTTTCTCCATGTGGTATTTTCAGACAAGCGGCGGCTTTGCGGGCCGCCGGATAGGTTGATGGGTATCGAGAGTCGTGGTCGCCGTGTCGCTTTACCTGAGTTTGAAATCCTGACCCAGGTACACTTTCCGCACCTGTTCGTCGTTCGCCAGATCCTCCGCCGTACCGGTCTTGAGTACCTTGCCTTCGAAAAGGAGGTAGGTGCGGTCGGTGATGGAGAGCGTTTCATGGACGTTGTGGTCGGTGATGATGACGCCGATGTTCTTGTCCTTGAGGGTCCTCACGATGCTCTGGATGTCCTCCACGGCGATGGGGTCCACGCCGGCGAAGGGTTCGTCGAGCAGAATGAATTTCGGGTTGATGGCCACCGCCCGCGCGATCTCCGTTCGCCGCCGTTCGCCGCCCGAAAGCTGGATGCCCTTGCTCTTGCGCACCTTCTGCAGGCTGAACTCCTCGATGAGATTCTCCACCCGCTCGCGCTGGTACTCCTTGGAGTAGTCGGTCATTTCGAGTACCGAACGGATGTTCTCCTCGACGCTGAGGTGGCGGAAGACCGATGCCTCCTGTGCGAGGTAGCCCACTCCCATCTGCGCCCGTTTGTAGACCGGCAGTTTGGTAATCTCCTGCGTGTTGCCTTCGTCCTCGAGAAAGATCTGTCCGTCGTTGGGCTTGATGAGTCCCACGATCATGTAAAAGGTGGTGGTCTTTCCCGCACCGTTCGGCCCCAGCAGGCCGACGATCTCGCCCTGGTTGACGTCGATGGATACGTGGTTGACCACGGTGCGTGTCTTGTATTTCTTGACCAGTCCGGTGGTGTAGAGCCTCATTTTTTTGAAAAAACTTTTCTACAAAGTTAGAAAAATATTGGAAAATTTTCTATCTTTATGTTGCGAAAGAGCGTTGGGGGATAATCGACGTTCCGTTTCTGTGTTTTATGGTCGCTTTGCCTTTCGGGAGATGCTCGTTTCCGGGAAGGGGGGGCGGAGGCCGGCGGCGCAGCGCCTTGTACGGGCGATACGGATTTCGGAGATTGCGCTTTGCGGTTATGCCGCACGAGTTGGAAACATAAGGAAATTGAATGGGAGATGGACAATTTGCATGACATGCTGCATGAAAAGCTGAAGGAGTATTTCGGGTTTTCTGCGTTCAAGGGCAATCAGGAAGCGGTCATAAGAAATGTACTCGCAGGCAGGGACACGTTCGTCCTCATGCCTACGGGCGGCGGTAAGAGTCTGTGCTACCAGTTGCCTGCCCTTCTGATGGAGGGTGTGGCGATCGTGATCTCCCCTCTCATTGCGCTCATGAAGAATCAGGTGGATGCCATGCGTACCTTCAGTCAGCACGAAGGCATCGCCCATTTCCTGAACTCTTCGCTCAATAAGTCGGCGATCAACCAGGTGAAGGAGGATGTGCTTGCCGGCAAGACCAAGCTGCTTTATTTCGCGCCCGAATCGCTGACCAAGGAGGAGAACGTTTCGTTCCTGCGCAAGATCAAAATATCGTTCTACGCGATCGACGAGGCGCACTGCATCTCGGAGTGGGGGCACGATTTCCGTCCGGAGTACCGGCGTATCCGGCCCATCATGAACGACATCGGCCGGGCGCCGCTGATCGCCCTTACGGCCACCGCCACGCCCAAGGTGCAGCTCGACATACAGAAGAACCTCGGGATGCTCGATGCGGCGGTATTCAAGTCGTCGTTCAACCGTCCCAACCTTTTCTATGAGATACGTCCCAAAACCGACGTCGCCCGCGAGATCATCCGGTACATCAAACAGCATGAGGGCAAGTCGGGCATCATCTATTGCCTGAGCCGCAAAAAGGTCGAGGAGCTGGCCGAATTGCTCGTGGCCAACGGCATCAAGGCGCTGCCTTATCATGCGGGGATGGATGCCGCCACCCGTGCCAGGAACCAGGACGCCTTCCTGATGGAGGAGGCGGATGTCATCGTGGCCACGATCGCCTTCGGCATGGGGATCGACAAGCCCGACGTGCGTTTCGTCATCCATTACGATATTCCCAAGAGCCTCGAAGGATATTATCAGGAGACGGGCCGTGCGGGCCGCGACGGAGGCGAGGGGCACTGCATTACGTTCTACAGTTACAAGGATATTCAGAAACTCGAAAAGTTCATGCAGGGCAAGCCCATCGCCGAGCAGGAGATAGGCAAGTTGCTGCTGATGGAGACCGTGTCGTATGCCGAGAGCTCCATGTGCCGGCGGAAGACGCTGTTGCACTACTTCGGCGAGGAGTACGGCGAGGATAACTGCGGAAGCTGCGACAACTGCGTGAACCCCAAACCGAAAGTGAAGGCGCGCGAGGAGATGCAGTTGATGCTGGAGGCCCTCAGGGCGATCGGTCCCAAATTCAAGATGGACTACCTGGTGAATGTTCTCACGGGCCGCACGACCGCCATGATCCGCTCCTACGGTCACAACGACAGCGAGTGGTTCGGGGCCGGTTCCGATCGCGACGACCGTTTCTGGGGCGCCGTCATACGGCAGGCGCTCATTCTGGGCCTGGTGGACAAGAACATCGAGAATTACGGCCTGCTGGCGGTGAACGAGGCAGGCGAGCGCTATATCGATCATCCTTACGATATCTTCATCACCCTGGACCACGATTACGACAGCGAGGAGGGGGACGATGCAGCGGTGCCTGCCGGCGGACGCGGCGGCGAGAGTGCGGCCGATGAGGAGCTTTTCGTCATGCTCAAGGAGCTGCGCAAGAAGGTGGCCAAGCAGCACGGACTACCGCCTTTCGTCATTTTCCAGGACCCGTCGCTGGAGGATATGGCGATCCAGTATCCGGTAACGATCGAGGAGATGCAGAACATCACGGGGGTCGGGGCCGGTAAGGCACGCAAGTTCGGAGCCGAGTTCGTGAAGCTCATCAAGCAGTATGTCGAGGAGAAAGACATCGTCCGGCCGCAGGATATGGTGGTCAAGAGCGTGGTCAACAAGAGCGGAAACAAGGTCTTCGTCATCCAGAGCATCGACCGCAAGATGGATTTCGAGGACATCGCCCGTGCCCGCGATCTCGATTTCGACGAGCTGCTGACGGAGATCGAAGCCATCGTCAATTCCGGTACGAAGCTCAATATCAACTATTATATCGAACAGACGATCGACGAGGACAAAGCCGAGGAGATATACCTTTATTTTAAGGAGGATGCCGAAAGCGACAGTGTGGACGAGGCCATCCGGGAGCTCGGTTCGGATTTTACCGAAGAGGAGGTGCGTCTGATTCGTATCAAATTCATCTGCGAACAGGGAAACTGAGCCTGTTTTTTACCGCCGGAACTCCCTTTTTCGGCGCAGAAGTTATTTCGCATACCGGGGGCCGCTTCCTGCGAAGCGGCCCCCGGTATGCGATGGCTCGTTGCCGGTAGGGGGCGCCTGCCATGCAGGGAGGTATCGGTTGCCCTTCCCGCTTTCGTGCGGAGGTAGGAAACCGTGGTTGCGGCCGGTTGGTGCGATGTCCGGCGGAATTCGTGCGGTTATCGTTCTTGCATCGCATTTCGAATTTTACTCTGTGCGGAGGTGTTCGGGGATAATACGGGCGGCGATTCGGCGGAGAAGGAGATGACGTGGGAGAAAATCCGAAAGGCGTATCGGTCGGCTGCCTTGTAATAGGGATAAATTGGGGTGTCGAATCGGGGGTTTCAGCAAAGAGCTCCCGATGTCAGGAATGGAATGCAGACTCCTGAATGATACAAATGATTCCGTTTTTGAACGCATGAAAGGGGATTGCATTCCGTTTTTGAACACAGGGTATAAGGCGTAAAGAGCCAAATCGTTAGGCGGAAAATTATTTTTCGGCGACACTTGCACAGATGAAAAAAAATCGTCAATTTTGTGCTGGTACATTAAAAATTTATCACGTAAATCGTACACAAACTTATACAAACTCAAAAACTAAAAGCTATGGAATTACCATTTGCAGAATCGTGGAAAATCAAAATGGTGGAGCCTATCCGCAAAAGCACCCGTGAGGAGCGCGAACAGTGGATCAAGGAGGCTAACTACAACGTATTTCAGCTCAAGGCCGATCAGGTATACATCGACGGTCTGACCGACTCCGGTACGGGTGCCATGAGCGACCGCCAGTGGGCAGCGCTGATGATGGGCGACGAATCCTACGCAGGCGCACGCTCCTTCTATGAACTGAAGGACACCATCACGCGTATCACCGGCTTCGAGTATTTGATCCCGACCCACCAGGGCCGCGCAGCCGAGAACGTGCTTTTCTCCGCACTCGTAACCGAAGGTGCCATCGTACCGGGCAACTCCCATTTCGACACGACCAAAGGTCACATCGAGAGCCGTAAGGCCGTGGCTTTGGACTGCACGGTGGACGAGGCCAAGAATACCCAGCTCGAAGTTCCCTTCAAGGGCAACGTAGACCCGAAGAAACTCGAAAAGGCGCTGGCCGAGCATGCCGACAAGATTCCGTTCATCATCGTGACCATCACCAACAACACCGCCGGCGGTCAGCCCGTTTCGATGCAGAACCTTCGCGAAGTGCGTGCACTTGCCGACAAATACAACAAACGCGTGTTGTTCGACTCCGCACGTTTCGCCGAGAACGCATACTTCATCAAGACCCGCGAGGAAGGGTATGCCGACAAGACCATCAAGGAGATCTGCCGCGAAATGTTCGCTCTTGCCGACGCGATGACCATGTCCGCCAAGAAAGACGGTCTGGTGAACATGGGCGGTTTCATCGCTACCCGCTGGGAGGACTGGTACGAGGCAGCGAAGAAATTCTGCATCCCCTTTGAAGGTTACCTTACCTACGGCGGTATGAACGGCCGTGACATGGCTGCGCTCGCAGTGGGTCTCGACGAGAACACCGAGTTCGATAACCTCCACACCCGCATTCACCAGGTACAGTACCTCGCATCGCTTCTCGATGAATACGGTATTCCCTACCAGCGTCCCGTGGGCGGTCACGCCATCTTCGTCGATGCTTCCAAGGTGCTCACCCAGATTCCTAAGGAGGAGTTCCCCGCTCAGACGCTGACCATCGAGCTTTATAAGGAAGCCGGTATCCGTGGCTGCGAAATCGGTTATATCCTCGCCGACCGCGATCCGATCACGCGCGAGAACCGTTTCGGCGGTAACGACTTCGTCCGCATCTGCGTGGCTCGCCGCGTATACACCGACAACCACATGAAGGTGATCGCTGCTGCCCTGAAGAACGTTTACGATCGCCGCAACGAGATTACCCGCGGTGTCGAGATCGTATGGGAGGCTCCGCTGATGCGCCACTTCACCGTAAAACTCAGGCCTTTGAAGTAATGTTCTGAGGAACGACCTTTCATTATCCGGGACCGATGCGTATGCGTCGGTCCTTTTTTTATCTCGTGGCACCGTGGCGTGTCGTTGCGTATTAGCGGCGGAATGAGTAGCTTTGTCGCATTGGAAACATACGGTGTATGCAGGAGGTAAGGGCGAAGAAGGCGTTGGGACAGCATTTCCTGACGGACGAGAACATAGCACGCAAGATAGCGGGAGCGCTTTCGGGCGGAGGCGATGTGCTGGAAGTGGGATGCGGTATGGGAATGTTGACGCAGTTTTTGCTGGAGAGACCCGACATCGTGCTCTACGGCGCCGAGGTGGACGGGGAGAGCATCGAATTTCTCCACCGTCGCTTTCCCGGTTTCGCCGCCCGGCTTTTCGACGGGGATTTCCTGCGGATGCCGTTGCAGGAGATGTTTCCCGGCGGTGTGAAGGTGATCGGCAATTTCCCTTATAACATCTCCTCGCAGATCTTTTTCAAGATACTCGAAAACCGCGATCTGGTGCCCGAAAGCGTGGGGATGGTGCAGAAGGAGGTGGCTGTCCGGCTGGCGGAGCCTCCCGGCAGCCGGGATTACGGCATACTGAGCGTATTGCTCCAGGCCTGGTATGACATCGACTACCTGTTCACGGTGCACGAGAACGTGTTCAATCCGCCTCCCAAGGTCAAAAGCGCCGTGATACGGTTGCGTCGCAATGCGACCCGTGCGCTGGAGTGCGACGAAGCGCTCTTCGTACAGGTGGTGAAGGCTGCCTTTTCGCAGCGCAGGAAGATGTTGAAGAATCCGCTCAAGGCCGTCTTCGGCGGTTTCGGCGGAGCGGAGCACCCTTTCTTTACCCGGCGTGCCGAAACGCTCTCCGTGCAGGAATTCGTGGAGTTGACCCGTTGGGTGGCGATGCACCGCGGCGACCGTTAGAGAGGGTCGGCGAGAGGGCTACCGCCAGGGAGAGCCTCTGCCCGATGCGGGGCGGTTACGCTCTGCGGGCCTCTTCCCATTCGATGAAACATTTCGTCAGTGCTTCGCGTTTGGAGCGGGGTATGCCGTCGACGACCAGCAGATAGGAGTCGCATATCATTTTCCGGATGAAGGCCGAGGGCAGGTCGCCGTCGAGCCGGACGGAGTTCCAATGCTTTTTGTTCATGTGGTAGGCCGCATCGATCTCCCGGTAAGTTTCCCGCAGATCGAGGGCGAGCGACGGTTCGCATTTGAGGGTTACGCTCTCGCCGGTTACCATGTCCGTCAGGGCGAACATCTTTCCGGCCACTTTGTAGACGAGCGTCGTTTCGTCGAAGGGAGTCGTCTCCTCTGTTTCGGGGAGCGAGAGGCAGTAGTCGCGCAGTTCGAGAATATCCATGATGTGCTGTTTCGGGTAGAGATAAAGATACGAATAAGCCGAGCGGAAAAAGCAAGCTCGCTTGCATTTTTTCCGAGGCGCAGTATCTTGGACGAAGTCAAAGATACGAATAAGCGAGAGCAAAAGCAAGCTCGCGTTTTTCCGAGCGGGAGTATCTTGGGCGCAGCCGAAGATACGAAAAGTCGAACGCAAAACCCAATAGCATGCGGTTTTGCCGAGACCGAGTATCTAAGACGAAAGCAAGGGGCGGGTGTACCACTGAATCCCCTTCGCTTTTTCCCAGGCGGAGTATCTGAGTCGAAACCAAAAGATATGAGAATTCGCCGGACCGGTGCGGTCTGCCGGCCGTTTCGTCGGGATTCCGCACTGTGGAACGAAGCATGTGGGGGAGGGGTGAGTTTCGGGGCGGCGAATCGCTTCTTCTCCGTATGTTTCCCGGTTGCCGCAGTGTGCCGGATGGTGGAAGGGCCGCTTCGCCGCGGCGTTTGGGGGAAGCGTATCCGTCGCTGTGTGATCGGTTGTAAAGTTAGGGGAGGGGCCGGTTTCGCGGGTGCAGGGCGGGGGCGGTCATGGTCGTTGCGGGCCTCTTCGGCGGGAAGAGCGAGGGCCGTTCCACGGAACGGCCCTCGAAGGTCTCAGAAAATGAATTGGAGCCCTGCCTGGTAACCGATATAGATCTGTTGCAGCCTCTTCTCCGTGTGGCCGATCCAGAGGCGGTTTTCGGGGAAGAGGCCGATGTGGTCTTTTCCCTGGGCCGTCATGTAGTTGAGGCTGACGCCTCCGAACAGGTTGTAGTGCTTTCCCAGTCGGAAGGAGGGGGCGAAAAGATAACCGACATTGAGAGCGGGTAGGGAGGAGGAGGCCCCGATGGTCGTCGCTTTGAATTCGTTGTTCAGCTCGAACCATTTGCAGACAGGGATGTGGATCCCGTATCCCGCTTCCGTCGTTATTTCGTTGCCGTTGGCCTTGTGGTTGTAGCCGACGCCCAGGATACCGTAGGTATATTTGCCGCCGGAGCGGAACGATACGACCGCATTCCCCAGCATGTCGTAAGTCAGGGCGATGCCTTTTTCACCCTTTGCGATGATGTTGATGAGGCCGATGGGGAAGTCGCTCTCTTCCGCCACATTGACCAGTACGGCGAACTGGACGCCTTGCACCTCTTCGGCTACATTCACCAGTCCGGCGAATTGAAGACCTTTGATATCTTTTGCGATGTTGAGCAGCCCGGAGAACTGTACTCCGGAGAGCTCTCCGGCCGTGTTGAGCAATCCGGCAAGTTGGATGCCGTCGAGATCGTCGGCGATGTTGCACATTCCCGAGAACTGAAGTCCGGAGAAGTGGTCTTTGGTACGGTTGTACAATCCGCCGATCAGGACGCCCCGGCTGTGCGCCCCGGAACGGTTCATCACTCCGGAGAGCTGCACACCCTTATAGCTTTCCCGCGTGATGTTCGCCACTCCCGACAGAGCCACTCCTCGGCCTTCACGGCCGATGTAGGTGGAGATACCGGCTACCTGTAGGCCGGTAGCCCGTTCGGAGATGATGCTGCACAATCCGGAAACGACCAGATGCTCTTCGTTTCTCGAATTGCCTGCCAGCAGGTTGACGGATGCTCCGTTGGTATATTCGCCGGCCCGTGCACCGTTCGTGCTCAGCGGGGTGAGCAGACCGAAGCTGAAAGCGGCATAAGGGGAGTCGTTTGTTTGGGCGGACGTCTTGCCGCACAGCAGGCAGGCGAGAGAAAGAAGAAGTAGCGTTTTTTTCATGGTCCTATCGTTTTTGTTCCTATTCGGAATGGAGTCGTTCACCTACCGGGAGAGGCGGTGCGGGGCAATTGCGGATTCGTGCATGTTCGCAAATTGTGCAGGCCTCGTATCGAGGTATGGAACGGTTTCGGTTTGAAAATGCAAAAATAAGAAAAGAGGTTGGTGGAAAAAAGGATAAGCATTTTGCGCTCTCGGAGGTGCGGACGAAGCTCCGGGCGGACCTTCCGGAGTAGGGGGGAGCGGACGGTGTCCGTACGGCTTAAAAAACGACGGCTCCGCAGATTGCCTGCGGAGCCGTTCGGAACTTCGTGTAAAACGGTAAATTACTTATATATATGCTATATAACTAAAATTATCCAATTACATTTACGTTGACGGCCTGTTCGCCCCTTTTGCCTTCGCCTACCTCGAACTCGACGTTCTGTCCCTCTTCCAGGCCGCGAAAACCCTGTTTGTTGATTCCGGTGTAGTGAACGAAGATGTCACCGCCGGCTTCAGTGGTGATAAAGCCATAACCTTTGGCAGTATCGAACCATTTAACTGTACCTTTCATTTGAAAATATTTTGAATAAGAAATACCCTGCAAAGGAATATAAAAATTTTTGATAAACAAGCTTTTTCTTCCTTTTTTATCGCTGTCCCCGATCGTTTGTGCCTCGGGTCTCCGGAGCTGCTTTAGCTTCCTGAGCTGTCCTGTTTCCGCCACTGTCCCGGCTTCCGTTGTCGGGCCTCCTCCGTACCGTCTCTCTCCTGCCGGCGTTCGAAAAATGTATTCCTTCGAACATTACGAAGAAAAATATTATCTTTGCATTGAACTATAAGTCGTTTTTGTTATGAAGCAACTCAATAGGATTAAGGTAGTATTGGTCGAGCAAAATAAAACCGCTAAGTGGTTGTCTGAGCAGATCGGTAAGAACACCTGTTCTGTATCTCGTTGGTGTACGAATACTTCTCAGCCGGATCTTGAAACGCTGTTTCGTATTGCGGAACTTCTGAAAGTCGATGTCAGAGAATTGATTTATGTGGAGAAACAGACTCAGGAAATGTAATGGTTATGGCAGAAAGAACGATGAATAAGGAACTTACAGGTGCACAAGACTTATACAATTTCCTGTTTGAGGCTTGCAATATACTCCGAGGTCCTGTAAGCCAAGATAATTTCAAGGACTATATTACCCCTTTGCTCTATTATAAGCGAATATCCGATGTTTATGATGAAGAGACAGAAGACGCTTTAAGACAAAGTGGTGGCGATGAAGAATATGCCTCTCTGCCGGAGCAACATCGTTTTGTTATTCCCGATGGTTGTCATTGGCAAGAAGTTCGAGAACGCACCGAGAATCTCGGAGCGGCCGTAGTCGGTGCTATGAGACAGATAGAGATAGCGAACCCCGACACATTATATGGGGTATTATCCATGTTTTCCTCTCAGAAATGGACCAATAAGGCGATTCTCAACGACGGTAAGATTCGTGACCTAATAGAACATTTGTCGAAGCGGAGACTGGGCAACAAGGATTACCCTGCGGATTTGATGGGGGATGCTTATGAAATATTATTGAAAAAATTCGCCGATGACAGTAAAGCTCAAGCTGGCGAATTCTATACCCCTCGTTCTGTTGTGCGATTACTGGTGCATATTCTCGATCCGCAACCGGGCGAAACCGTATATGATCCGGCTTGCGGTAGCGGAGGTATGCTTATCGAAGCCATACGATACATGCACGATGATTCGCTTTGTTGCGGAAGTATATTCGGACAGGAGAAGAACGTTGTGAATGCGGCCATTGCTAAAATGAATCTATTCCTGCATGGTGCATCTGATTTCAATGTAATGCAAGGCGACACGTTACAAGATCCCAAGATTCTTCAGGGGGGTAATATCGCCAAGTTCGATTGTGTCATAGCGAATCCTCCATTCTCTCTCGAGGGTTGGGGGGCGAAAGAATGGAGCTCGGATAAATATAAGCGTAATATTTACGGCACACCGAGTGACAGTTGCGGTGATTATGCCTGGATTCAGCACATGATATGTTCGATGGCGGCAGGGCGAGGTCGTATGGCGGTCGTGATGCCGCAGGGCATTCTGTTCCGTGGAAATCAAGAAGCTGAAATACGAAAACAACTGGTCGAAAGCGATCTGATAGAAGCCGTTGTCACGCTGGGAGATAAATTGTTTTATGGCACCGGACTTTCTCCGTGTTTCTTGGTAATTAGAAAAATGAAACCGGCGCATCATTCCGGGCGGATTCTGATGATTGATGGTTCCAGGATTCTGACTCAAAAGCGAGCGCAAAATGTTTTGGAAGAGAAGGATATCGATAGGTTGTATGCACTTTATCGAAATTACTCCGACGAAGAGGACTATGCACGAATCGTTACTTTACAAGAGATAAGAGATAAAGAGTATAATCTTTCACCCAATCGCTATGTGGTTTATCATAAGGAAGAAATTCGTCCTTATGCGGAAGTATTGGCAGAGTTCAAGCAAGCGTACGAAGATGTGAAGCGATTGGAAAAAGAGTTTTCATTACTCATCAATGCATAAGACATGGCAGAAAAAGTAAAACGATACCGTCATCCGGACGACCTTATTACGCTCGATGAACTTAAAAGTTTCCTATGGGCGGCAGCTACTCATCTGCGCGGTCAGATCGATGCGGCTGGGTACAAAGAGTATATTTTCCCTCTGCTCTTTTTCAAACGCATTTCCGATGTGTATGATGAACAGTTCGCAGGGTTTGTACGTGAAGGAGGCGTCGAGTATGCCGGTATGCAGGCGGAAGATCTCCCCATTCGTATTCCCGATGGTGCGCATTGGCGGGATGTGCGTGAGGTGACCGAGAATGTAGGGAATAAATTGGTCGAGGCATTTATCGCCATCGAGCAGGCGAATCCTGCGAAAGAGATGAACGGCAGAAAAGTCGGAGGATTGGAAGGGATTTTCGGGCCTAAGGATGGCTGGACCAATAAGGCGAAGATGCCCGATAGCATCATCACTTCGCTGATCGAGGATTTCTCCAAATATACGTTGAGCCTGAAGGCTTGTCCTGCCGATGAGATGGGGCAGGCTTATGAATATCTGGTGGGTAAGTTTGCCGATGATGCAGGGAATACGGCTCAGGAGTTTTATACGAATAGAACGGTCGTTCAACTGATGGCTGAAATACTGCAGCCTCAACCGAATGAAAGCATTTATGATCCGACTTGCGGTTCCGGCGGTATGTTGGTCAAATGCTTAGACTATCTTCGTAACAAAGGAGAAGAGTGGCAGAGTGTGCAGGTGTTCGGTCAGGAGGTCAATGGATTGACATCCTCTATCGCGCGCATGAATCTTTATTTGAACGGCGTAGAGGATTTTTCGATCGTTTGTGCGGATACCTTGGAGCATCCTGCATTCTTGGATGGTAGCCATCTTCGTAAGTTCGATGTAGTTCTGGCAAATCCTCCATATTCTATTAAGGAGTGGAACCGTAAAAAGTTCATGAATGATAAGTGGGGGCGCAACTTCCTCGGCACACCACCGCAAGGCAGGGCGGATTATGCTTTTCTTCAGCATATTATTGCATCTATGCATGAAACCCGAGGAAGATGTGCGATCCTTTTCCCTCATGGAGTACTATTTCGTGATGAAGAGTTGGGGTTACGTAAGAAACTTGTGGAAATGGATATACTCGATTGTGTAATAGGGTTAGGAGCGAATTTGTTTTATAACTCTCCCATGGAAGCCTGCATACTAATATGCAATCATTCTAAAGATAATAGCAAAAAGCATCGTGTCTTGATGATAAATGCCGTGAATGAAGTTAACAGAAAAAATGCAGAAAGCATGTTGTTAGAGGGGCATATACAAAAAATTGTAAATGCATACCAACACAATAAGGAATTGGATGGCTTTTCGAAAATTGTCAGCAATGATGAAATTAGAGAAAAGGGGTTTAATCTGAATATATCATTGTATGCATATAAAAGTGTCTTACAGGACGTACCGGTAGTTTCTAAAGAGAACGCTATGAATGTTTGGGCCTCCTCTCATAGTCAATGTATAGATGCAATACATGAATTGATTAAGTTGATCGGGACAGTATGAGCGTAGTAAAGTTAGGTGATGTCGCTCGAGAAAGTCGACTTAAATGGGAGGAAAGTAAGTTGGATGTTCCTGTAGTTGGTTTGGAGCATCTTATTCCCGATGAAATACGTTTTGATGCATTTGATACAAATACCGACAATACGTTTTCCAAAAAGTTTGTAAAGGGACAGGTTCTATTTGGGCGGCGTCGAGCTTATCAGCGTAAAGCCGCTGTTGCTGAATTTGATGGTATATGTTCAGGCGACATAACTGTAATAGAAGCAATTGAAGGGAAGATGATGTCGGAGTTATTGCCTTTCATAATTCAAGCTCCTGCATTTTTTGACTATGCTAATAGAGGGTCTGCAGGCTCTTTGTCGCCTCGAGTGAAATGGGGGCATTTGGCTTCCTATGAATTTGAGTTGCCGCCATTGGAAGAACAAAAAGTTCTTGCTGATAAATTGTGGGCTGCCTATCGATTGAAAGAAGGGTATAAGAAACTTCTTGCAGCGACAGACGAAATGGTGAAATCGCAATTTATCGAGATGTTTGGTAATACAACCCAATTTGGTTTCAAAAAAGTAAATGACCTTTTTTCTCTTTCAATGGGTAAAACTCCGTCAAGAGCAAAGTCATCTTATTGGGATCAAGATGGATACGAATGGGCGTCAATTTCTGATATGGGTATCTGGGATAAGTATGTCGGTAAAACAGCCGAGCATATTTCTAAGGAAGCGGTTTTCAGTACGGGTATTAAACTTGTACCTAAAAACACGATAATCATGAGTTTCAAGTTATCTATCGGTCGTACATGCATCACGACTTCAGATTTATATACTAATGAAGCGATCATGGCATTCCACCCGTTAACGAACGCCTACAACCTTGACTATTTGCATTTTTATATAGCAAACTATAACTGGAACAATGGCGTGAAACAAGCAGTAAAGGGAGTTACATTGAATAAAGAGAGTATAGGCAATTCAATATTTATTCTTCCGCCCAAGGATCTTCAAGAAGACTTTGCGTCAATAGTCCGTCAGGCCGACAAATCAAAATTTGAGCTTAAGCGGTGTATTGACAATATAGATAAAGTGATAAAGAGCTTAATAAACGGATAAAAATAAGATTGATACGTTGATAGCTGCGTTTTAATTGGATAACCAATTGATAAATGATATGATACTAAATCTGATTAATGACGTAGAGCAGGCTATGCAGGGGGTGTTGAACAACGAGCAAATGAGTCAATTGCGAAAGGTACTTGCGTATACCTTCCGTAATATCAACGTATCTTCTAAAAGCACTGAGGATCGGACGGATAACGATAGTGTAAAGCTAATCGAAAACTTCCTTTCGGCTAAACGTGTAGAGGGGTGTTCCGACAAATCGATGTACTATTATAGAAGTACATTGTGTAATGCTATTCGTAAAATAGCAAAGAATATTCGTCACATCACGACCGACGATCTTCGTAGCTACCTTAATGAATATCAACAAATCAGTGGCGCGACAAAGGTTACGGTGGATAATATCCGTAGGGTACTGTCGAGTTTCTTTTCATGGTTGGAGGACGAAGATTATATTGTGAAAAGTCCTGTTAGGAGAATTCATAAGGTAAAGGTCGGAAAAACGGTCAAAGAGACCTATTCCGATGAAGCGTTGGAACGAATGCGAGACCATTGTGCAGGTATTCGTGATTTGGCATTGATCGATTTGCTTGCCTCTACCGGTATGCGGGTCGGGGAGCTGGTCAGGCTCAATCGGGAGGATATGGATTTTGAAAATAGGGAATGTATCGTTACGGGCAAAGGGGATAAGCAACGTCGCGTCTATTTCGATGCTCGTACAAAGATTCATTTGCAACGTTATTTAGCAGAACGAAAAGACGATAACCCATCGCTGTTCGTTTCATTATTAGCGCCTTATAATCGCTTGCAGATAAGCGGTGTGGAGATTCGTCTACGTCGATTGGGGCGTGAATTGAATATTCCTAAGGTGCATCCTCATAAGTTCCGTCGGACATTGGCAACTATGGCGATAGATAAGGGTATGCCGATAGAACAGGTGCAACACCTGTTAGGGCATCAAAGTCTTGATACGACATTGCAGTACGCTATGGTGAACCAGACAAATGTGAAAATGTCCCACCGTAAACTTATTAGTTAGTATGTCGCAATTTATCGAGATGTTTGGTGGTGAGAGCAACAAAGTTCCACTTGAGGAAATTGTTGTTGTTAAAGACGACTGTAGAAGACCTATCAACGAAGGAGTTCGAAGTGAAATGAAGGATGGTGAACTATATCCATACTGTGGAGCAACTGGTGTTGTAGATTATATCAACGACTATTTAACTGATGATGAACTTCTCTGTATTGCTGAAGATTGCGGAAACTATAATGCTGGTGAAGAGAGTGCATACATAATACGAGGCAAAGCATGGGTAAACAATCACGCTCATTTAGTTAAGACTAAAGAAGCTTGTGATGTTAAATATCTATATTACTTTTTGAAAATTGCAGACCTTAAGCCTTATGTAAGTGGTACAACAAGACTGAAGCTAACACAGAAAAAATTAAAAGAGATTTCTGTCACATTGCCATCAACTGACAAGCAGAAGACGTTTGTCAAGATTGCAGAACAAGCCGACAAATCAAAATCTATCATTCAACAAGGTTTAGTATATTTGAATGATACGCAGCATGGCGAATTAAGAAAATCGCCTGTTATTAAAAAATAATAGAATTCGACAGATATGTTTACCGAAAACAATACAGTGGAGCAAATGCTCATAGAAGCAGCTACCCAAAGCGGATGGAAGTATGTAAAGTCGCAGGATATACCTCGTAGTGCCGATTCCGTTCTTGTGGAATCGTGGCTTTTGGATGCTCTTGTCCGGTTGAATCCGATAACGCATCAACAAGCCGAGCAGGTAATCTATAAACTTCGTGCAGCGATTACTTGCGGGGGGCAATATGAGGAATTGGTAACTGCCAATGACCGTTTTCGTGCGCTGTTGTTCAATGAAAATACGGAACCTTTCGGGAAGGATGGCGAGTATATTCCCATACGATTCTTCAGTGAAGAACCGATAGATGATTATTGTGTGGTGACTAATCAATGGGAATTTCCCCGATGTACCGTAGATGGGGGAAAACGTTTGGACTTGATTTATCTTATCAATGGAATCCCGGTTTGTATTGGCGAAGTAAAATCTCCTGTTCGACCTCAGATAACATGGGCGGACGGAGCAATCGATATGTTGCATTATGAAAAGAGCATTCCGGAAATGTTCGTGCCCAATATATTGACTTTTGCTACCGAGGGAAAGGAGTTGCACTATGCCGGTATCTGTACACCCGTTGATAAGTGGGGACCGTGGTTTGAAGACGAAAGTCGTCCGCATGGCACCATTGAGGCAGTCAAAAGGAATGTATCGAGTTTGGTCCGGCCGCGCGTATTGCTGGATATATATCGTTATTATAGCGTTTTTACGGGAACATCGTCTGGCAGGAAGATGAAAGTGGTGTGCCGTTATCAGCAGTATTTGGGCGGCGAGGCTATTGTTCAGCGTGTTTTGGATACATATCGCAAGAAACAAGGCCCTAAGAAAGGACTGATCTGGCATTTCCAAGGTTCGGGTAAATCTTGGTTGATGGTATTTGCCGCTCAAAAATTACGCTTGCAGAATGAACTGCATGCTCCCACCGTCGTTATCGTGGATGACCGTATCGATTTGGAAGATCAGATAACCGGTGATTTTACTCGTGCGGACATCCCCAATATAGCATCTGCAAAGACAAAAGAGGAGTTGGTCGCATTTTTCAGGCAAGATCAGCGCAAAATTTTGATAACGACAATTTTCAAGTTCGGAGATGTCGATTGTGTGTTGAATGAAAGAGATAATATCATTCTGCTCGTAGACGAGGCCCACAGGACTCAAGAGAAGGATTTAGGACAAAAAATGCGCAATGCATTGCCCAATGCGTTTTTCTTCGGTCTTACCGGCACACCGATCAACAAACGAGATAAGAATACTTTTCAATCATTTGGAGCAGAGGAGGATTTGACAAAGGGCGGATATATCTCAAAATATACGTTCCAGAATTCCATTGAAGATGGAGCTACGCTTGAGTTGAACTTCCAGACAGTGCCTGTAGAGATGCATCTAAATGAAGTTCAATTACAAGAAGAGTTTGATGCATTGACCGATCAAATATCGGAAGAAGAAAAGAATGAATTGGTGAAGCGGACCTCCGTTGAGGCATTTTTTACGGCAGAGAAGCGAATCAACGATGTAGCCCGCTACATTGTGAATCACTTCAAAGCGTATGTGGAGCCAAGTGGCATGAAAGCCCAGGTTGTGGTATATAATCGGGACTGCTGCGTGAAATATAAGCGCGCGATCGATGCGCTTTTGGGAACGGAAGACGCAACTACTGTTGTGATGCATACGGCTGGCGATAAAGCCGATGATTATAAGGCATATCGTCGCGATCGAGACCAAGAGAGAAAACTTCTCGATCAATTCCGTGATCCATTGTCGCCGATTAAAATGGTGATTGTGACATCGAAATTGTTAACGGGGTTCGATGCCCCTATTTTGCAGTGTATGTATCTTGATAAACCCATGAAGGATCATACGTTACTACAGGCTATTTGTCGTACCAACAGAAAGTACAACGTGGATAAGAAATGCGGTCTGATTGTAGATTTCGTTGGGGTATTCGACTATGTGGCCAAGAGCCTTGCTTTTGATGAAGAGAGTGTAAAGACGATCGTAAAAAATATTGATGAGATAAAATTGTTGATACCCGAATTCCTGCAGGAGTGTATTGACTTTTTTCCGGGAGTCGACCGTACGATCGGTGGTTGGGAGGGTTTGCAGGCCGCTCAGCAATGCTTGCTCGATGAATCGACAAAAACGAATTTCGCAAAACATTTTTCTCGATTGGCAAAAGCCTGGGAGATCGTAAGTCCGGATGCGATGTTAGTCGCTTATCAGGCAGATTATACCTGGCTGGCGCAGGTGTATCAAAGCGTACGTCCTGTTGGTACCGGCGGTTCGCTTATCTGGACCTTATTAGGTGCTAAAACCATTGAGATAATTCATCGTAATATTGATACGATCGATATAGGGACTCCTCTTGAAGATCTTGTGGTGGATGGAGATGTAATTGAAATGGTTTTGGAGCGGGTTAAAGACGATCCTAAAAAGATTCTGGAAGTAGAAAAGATGCTCCGTTTGAGATTGGGTGCACATCATGGTGATCCGAACTACAAGGCGTTTGCAGAAAAATTGGATGAATTACGCCGTCATTTGGAAGAGAATCTCATAACCAGTATTGATTTCCTTCGCGGATTGCTCACGCTTGCTAAAGAGGTGCTGGAGGAGGAAAAGAACTCAAATCAGCCTCTTGATAAAAGAGAACAGGCCAAAGCGGCTCTTACGGAGTTGTTTGAATCGATCAAAACAAAAGATACACCGATCATCGTAGAACGTGTGGTTGCCGATATCGACGAGAATGTGGTAGCTATTGTGCGTAAATTCAAAGACGCTTTCAAAAGCATTACGGCTCAGCGAGAGATCAAAAAGAAACTACGTTCCATTTTATGGATTAACTACCAGATTAAAGACCAGGAAGTCTTTGATAAGGCTTATCAGTATATTGAAATGTATTATTGATCGGGGTGATAAAGTAAATGGGTTATGGCGGTACAATCGAATGATAATGATTTGAAAGACCTGTTGCTTCAGGTCTCTAGAGGCGAACTGCAACTCCCGGAATTTCAACGTTCATGGGTTTGGGATGATACCAAGATATGCAAACTGATAGAGAGTATAACTATGGGGTTCCCCATGGGGGCCTTAATGTTCTTGGAAACAGGAGGTGAGGTGAATTATAAGCCGAGATTGTTTACTGGAGTTGATTCGAAATATAGACATGTCGATCCGGAATACTTGGTATTGGATGGGCAGCAACGACTCACTACATTGTATCAGGTCTTTATGGGAAAAGGCCCGGTCGAAACGTGCTTTGAAAGAAATAAGAATACGACTATTTACCGATACTATTATTTGGATATCATTAAAGCTCTTGATGAAAATGCCGATAGGGAGGATGCTATCATATCAATATCTGATAAGAAGATTAAAACCAGTGACATTGGTAAAACTGTAGATTTGGATCTTCGTACGCGTGAAGATGAATTTAGGAATATGATGATTCCATTGAATTTATTATTTTCAGACGATTGTCATGATTGGCTGGATGAGATGGAAGAGTTTCATGCGGAGGATTTTAATACATATAGAGAAATAAAGAAATGTTTCAGGAAACAAATTATCGAGCCCATTGCAAAGTATAAACTACCGGTGATAAAGGTGCTCAAATCGACATCACAATCATCTGTTTGCCAGATTTTCGAGAATGTGAACCGCGGCGGGGTTCCGCTTAATGTGTTTGAGTTGGTTACAGCCTCTCTTGCAGCAGAAGGAATTGAATTGCGTCAAGAATGGAAAGCGATTAGAAATGAATTTGACGCACCGCAATATGAAGTACTGAATGATGTAAATGGTACGGATTTCATAACGTCGATGACTTTGTGGGAAAGTTATGAGCAATCACTTATTAAAGATACTGGAGTAAAGTGCAAGAAGAAAGACGTCATGGGATTGCGCCGATCGGTATTTGACGCAAAAAAAGACGGGTTGAAAGCGGCGTTTATCGATGCTGCCCGATTCCTGATCAAGCAAGGTGTTTATACTTCGGCAAATTTACCTTATAATACACAGTATATTCCTCTTGCAGCCATCTTTGCATATGATAACAGCCACCGAAAGGTTCTCGGTAGCTTAGCAAATTTAGTAAAACTGTCCAAGTGGTATTGGTGTGGGGTGCTTGGTGAATTATACGGCAGTGCGAATGAGTCGAGATATGCTCTGGATATCAAGGATTTCTTTGCGTGGGTAAATGATGACTCTGCCATTCCTGACACTGTAGCACGGTCTAGTTTTCAAGCGACACGACTTCTTACGTTACAGACTCGAAATAGTGCGGCCTACAAAGGACTGATGGCATTGCTCCTGCAGGATGAGCCGTTGGATTTTGTCACAGCAAGTAAAATGTCTATTGCAACCTATACGTTGGAAGATACGGATATTCATCATATATTTCCTGCAAGTTATTGTGAAAAGGAAGGACTGCCAATTAGAAAATGGAATTCCGTTGTCAATAAAACGATGATTAGTGCTGCGACCAATCGTTCGATAGGAGGGGTAGCTCCGAGCAGATATATCCGAAAACTTTTTAACGAGAATGTCGATAGCGAGATTATCAAAAAGGCAATTTGTACTCATAAAATTGATTTCGATCTATTGAATCAGGACAATTTTGATGAGTTTATCAGAGATCGGGCTATCAGGTTATTGGATCGCATAGAAAAGGCGACAGGAAAGGTCGTTACAGGTAGGGACAGTCAAGAAACGGTAGATGCTTTTGGGGGTAGTTTGCTTTAGCTGTCGGAAGATTGAATATCGCAGACGTATGTCCGGGGTTCGAAGGCGGGAAAGACGCCAACGATGCTGCGATCAAGGCATGTGATTTATTTTTGAATCGGTTGCGAATTTCCCCCTGTTCGGCTATTCGCCGCTCTGAATAACACGGTATGGTCATATCCGAACACTTTCCGGATTTACGAGGGATCGATGCTACGGAAGCACCTAAAGTCGCTTACACTATTTTCCGATGCAGAAATGAAGTGTAAAACGCTAATTATTTGCTTGTTATATTGTTGGGTGCGTCTGTCGCTGGCTTCGTTGTAAATAAGCGGCAAATTATTTTTCGACGGATTTTTGGATGAAATTATTTTCCCGGCAGGATGTAATGTCGCTATTTTAGTCGTCCGATTCTCTCTGAAATAAGTTCTTTATATTTGCCTTTCATTTCTTCGGGCAGAAACGAAACGTCAATCCACTCGCCCCATTTCGGAATGGCTTTGATGAACTTCTTGAATAGGTTGTCGATTACCTTTTCGTCCATGCCCGAAGCCGTCATTGCCTGCACGAAATCGTTGCGGCGGAGTTTGCGTTTGCGGCCGTTCAGCGTCAGTGCCAATTCCTCGGTGTCTTCGGGTAAAACGAGTGCTGTCGATAGCAGATCATAAGCTGGTGTCAACCCATAAATACCCGGATTTAGGCTATACAGTGAAAAGTTTTTGAGGTGCATGTCGGCATTGCCCGTGAGCCACGAGAACAATACCTGCTCCCAGAAATTGACGACATCCAGTTTGGACGCAGCTGAATAGCGCAGAATCGTTTTGGCAATCTGCTCGTAAGAGCCTTTGTATTTGTGTTCGGTCAGTCGTTCGGAGAGCTGACAGAGGTCTTCCATCGGATATTTTTCGCCATGGGTCCCTCGGTCGATGCGGCGTGTGATGTAGCACAACTCCCCGTCGGCAAAGCGGACGAGCGAGTGGGGGACGACCTGCATCTTGGCGGCTTCGGCCATGTGCATGGTCAAATCTTCCAGTTCCGGCAAATGCGGATATTGTTCGGTCTGTGGTTTGAGGATATAGCGGCCCCACAGACCGACGATCGTAAAGTGTTCCGGGGTGCCTTTGCCTGCTTTGGCAATATCGAGCGACAGCTTCGCCTGCACTCCGGTCAGCGTCGTCTGGCTGCGGATTACCTCGCGGGCAAGTTCCGCAATATTGGCGCGCGTGTAGGGGAGCAAAGGAGCTCCGGGTGTGCCGAAAATCTTCTTGGAGCAGGATTTGTGGAAATCACGCTCGCCGTCGGCCAATTCTTTATAGCAATATAAACAACGCTCCATGTTACTTCTCCTTTGATTCGATTGGTACGACACTGACTGCACCGATGCAGTCTTTGCAGCAGGCCAAAAGCAGCGACATCCGATCGCGGTTGTCGATTTTCCAACTCTTTTCGGCAATGTCGAGCAGCCACCCTTCGGGAATCAATCCGTCGAAGAACGGGAACAGCACCTTGTCGCGGTAGATATGCTCCGTAAGCGGCAGGGTGAGACTGACCGCTTCGGCATTGGGCAGGCGGAGATAGTCGGCATCGTAGCGGAACGTGTAACCGTTTTCATCCTCGGTCAAAAGCCCCGCCTTGCGGTTGTAGAGGTAGATGGCAGCCTGTTTCATTGGTCATCCGTTTTTGTCATTGGCACCACTCCGACCTCGGCCCCGAACAGGTTGAGAATCTGATTGACTTTGTCCAGCCGCAGCGTCGGTTTCCCCTGTTCCAACTCGCGTACGAACCGCAGTCCCACGCCCGATTTCTCGGACAGCTCGACCTGCGTCAGCCGATGCTGCTTGCGCATAGCCTTCACGTATTTCGATAATGTCGTCTGCATATTATACCTCTTTGGGTGCAAAAATAATGAAATAATTTTTATTTACACCTTTTAGGGTGAAATCTGTGATTTTTGTCGTAAAATATACTCGAAAGGGTATGCTATTGGTGGTATTAAATTACAGATAAATATTATCTGCTTTTCCATCTTAATTTTTATGTTCAAGCGAACATAGCAAGTTGTGTTTTGAGGCACCCGAAATATTTCCTGCGCCTCAAAACTACTTGCTAAAGTTTTTCCCTCCAAAGTCGGGAAATATATGCGCAAAATAAAAAGTGAGTTACTATTATCAAATCAAATTAATTCATTATCTTTGTATATAGTTCAATTTAATGATTGGTATGGAAGATATAAATAGACTTAAGCTGGTTTTGGTAGAAAAGAAGAAAACAGGGAAATGGCTGGCAGAGCAGTTGGGGAAAGATCCATCAACAATATCAAAATGGTGTACCAATGTTTCACAGCCTGATTTGGTTACTCTTTCAAGAATAGCGGAACTATTAAATATTGAACGGAGAGAGCTTATCAATAAGAGCAAGTGAATCTTATCTCATTAATAATATTAGCAAGAACCATATAAAATGACAAGCATACAGCAAAGAGAACAGCTGCAATCTCAGATTTGGAAAATAGCCAATGAGGTGCGTGGTGCTGTTGACGGATGGGACTTCAAACAATTTGTTTTAGGCACATTATTTTACCGTTTCATCAGTGAAAATTTTACTGACTATATAGAGGGAGGAGACGATAGTATCGACTATGCTTCTTTGCCTGATAGCGTTATCACTCCAGAGATTAAAGATGATGCAGTAAAGACAAAAGGATATTTCATATATCCGAGTCAGCTTTTTGCTAATGTGGTAAAGACTGCCAATACAAATCCGAATCTTAATACGGACTTGAAAGCCATCTTCGACTCTATCGAAAGCTCTGCCAATGGTTATGCTTCCGAAAAGAATATCAAAGGGCTGTTTGCCGATTTTGATACGACCAGTACAAGGCTTGGTAATACCGTTGAAAACAAAAACAGTCGATTGGCAGCTGTTTTAAAAGGTGTAGAAGGATTGGATTTTGGAAGTTTTGAGGAACATGAGATAGACCTTTTCGGT
Source organism: uncultured Rikenellaceae bacterium (assembly GCA_910577285.1). Classification (GTDB taxonomy): domain Bacteria; phylum Bacteroidota; class Bacteroidia; order Bacteroidales; family Rikenellaceae; genus Tidjanibacter. The sequence goes on from CAJTLO010000006.1 coordinate 147,864, forward strand.
GATGCTTACGAGTTTCTCATAAACAATTACGCAGCCAATGCCGGAAAGTCGGGCGGTGAGTTTTTTACACCACAGAATGTTTCAAAGCTCATATCACGGCTTGCCATGCATGGGCAGACTACTGCTAATAAGATATACGACCCAGCCGCAGGTTCAGGTTCATTGCTGTTGCAATCCAAGAAACAATTTGAAGATCGTATCATTGAAGATGGTTTCTTTGGTCAGGAAATAAATCATACCACCTACAACTTGGCTCGTATGAATATGTTCCTGCACAACATTAATTACGATAAGTTTAACATTGCACTTGGGAACACACTGATTGATCCTCAATTCGTTGATGACAAGCCGTTTGATGCCATTGTTTCCAATCCTCCCTATTCGGTAAATTGGATTGGTTCGGATGATCCCACGCTTATCAATGACGACCGTTTTGCTCCAGCCGGAGTACTTGCCCCGAAATCAAAAGCCGATTTTGCTTTCGTACTTCACGCATTAAGTTACCTTTCAAGCAGAGGAAGGGCTGCTATTGTATGCTTTCCTGGAATCTTTTATCGAGGAGGAGCGGAGCAAAAAATCAGGAAGTATTTGGTTGACAGCAATTTTATTGAAACTATCATAGCATTGCCATCTAATTTGTTTTATGGTACTTCCATAGCCGTTAATATCTTAGTTCTTTCAAAGCATAAACCGGATACCAAAATCCAGTTTATTGATGCGAGCGGGGAAAGTTTCTTCACCAAAGAAACAAACAACAATATCCTTGAAAACACACATATAGACAGGATTATAGAAATTTTCGACAAAAAAGAAGATATTGATTATATAGCCAAGTCTGTTGATTATAAATCTATTGCAGATAATGATTATAACTTGTCGGTAAGCAGTTATATCGAAGTCGAGGACACACGTCCGAAAACGAATATCAAGGAACTGAACGAGCATATTCATCGGATTGTGGCACGTGAGAATGAGTTGCGTGCAGAGATAGACAAGATAGTTGCGGAATTAGAGGAGGACGAATTATGAGCAAATTGCAAGAATTAATACAGAAACTTTGCCCGAATGGGGTTGAGTATAAAAAATTAGGAGATTTAGGTGCCTTTGAAAATATAGGCGTTGATAAAAAAACCATAGAAGGCCAGACTCTTGTTAAATTGTTGAATTATGTTGATGTATATAAAAAAATATACATTGACAATAATATTCCCCAAATGATTGTATCTGCGTCAACGAAAAAAATTCATGATTGTTCTTGTGAAAAAGGGGATATATTTATAACTCCGACATCAGAAACAAGAGATGATATAGGACATGCAGCTGTTATTACAGAGACTCTTGTCAATACCGTTTATAGTTATCATATTATGCGTTTGCGTCTATTTGAGTATAATATGACAACTTCGTTTTTCATTAGATATTTGTTTGAAACAGATATTGTTCAAAAACAGATTTGTAAATTGGCGAAAGGCCTCACTCGTTTCGGACTTTCTAAATATGATTTTGCAAAAATTGAAATTCCTATTCCACCTCTTGAAGTTCAAGAAGAAATTGTAAAAATTCTCGACCGCTTCGCGGAATATGCAGCGGAGCTGCAAGCGGAGCTGCAAGCACGGCAGGAACAATATGAATATTATAGAGATAAACTACTGAGCTTTAATAATATAGACGGGGGGGGGGTACGCAAGCGTAACTTGGATGAAAATGAGTGAGATAGGAACATTTATAAGGGGAAACGGTTTGCAGAAAAAAGACTTTACAGAAAGAGGAGTTCCTTGTATTCATTATGGGCAAATTTACACATACTATGGAACTTTTGCTTTCCATACAAAATCATTTGTAAATGAAGAGTTGGCAAAGAAGTGCAAAAAGGCTCATACCGGAGATTTAGTATTTGCTACAGTCAGTGAAAATGTTGATGATGTCTGTAAATGTGTTGCTTGGCTTGGTAATGATGAGATTTGTATCAGTGGAGATAGTTTGGCGTTTTGCCATAATCAGAATCCTAAATATTTAGCATATTATTTTCAGACGGCAGCATTTGCAGACTATAAAAGAAGTAAAGTGACAGGGACAAAGGTTATAAGATTGCATCAGTCAAAATTGGAGCAATTTGTTGTCCCTGTTCCGTCATTGGTAGAACAAGAGCATATTGTTTCCGTTCTTGACAAGTTTGAGACTTTAGTAAACAGTCTGACTACTGGTCTTCCTGCTGAAATAGCTGCCGTGCAAGAACAATACGAATATTATAGGAACAAATTATTGTCGTTTCCGAGAAACGAGAAAATAAGTGCATAATATGGGACAGTCATTAAACGAAATAGCGCAAATTCTACGAGACACCAGCAAGAAGGTACAGTTGATCTATGCCTTTAACGGTGTCGGTAAAACACGTTTGTCTCGCGAATTCAAGGAACTGATTTCTCCAAAGAATCCGGATGATGAATTGGAAGATACGAAAATGAAAATTTTGTATTATAACGCTTTTACGGAAGATTTGTTCTATTGGGATAATGACTTGGATACAGATGCTAACAGAAAACTCAAAATACAGTCAAACGGTTTTACGGATTGGGTACTCAAAGAACAAGGGCAAGAAAGAAACATTGTAACTCATTTCCAGCATTACACCAATGACAAACTGACACCACGTTTTAATGAGGAATATACAGCCAAAGATACAAATGGCAAAGATATTACAGTCAAGGCTTATTCCGAGATTGTTTTCTCTGTAGAAAGCGGTAATGACGAGAAGATAGAGAATATAAAAATATCAAAGGGAGAAGAGAGTTGCCTGATTTGGTGTGTTTTCTACAGTCTGCTTAGGCAAATTGTAGAAATTCTGAATATATCGGAACCAGATGAACGAGAAACCGAGCAATTCAATGACCTGAAATATATTTTTATTGATGACCCTGTTAGTTCATTGGATGAAAATCACCTGATAGAATTGGCAGTGAATGTTGCAGAATTGATAAAGTCAAGTCAATCAGAGTTGAAGTTCATCATTACTACACATAATCCGTTGTTTTATAATGTGCTGTACAATGAATTTAATAATGCTGATAACCGTTATGGCTATAAACCTAAACACTCCATAAAACGTAGGCTTGAGAAGAAGAATGACGGGACATATGTTCTCGTGGAACAAACGGCTGATTCGCCATTCTCCTATCATCTATTTTTGTTGACAGAACTTGAAAAGGCTATAAAGTCGAGTGCAATTAAGAAATATCACTATAATTTTCTGCGTCAAATATTGGAGAAGACTTCCACTTTTCTGGGATATACGGGTTGGAAAGAACTCTTGCCTCATGATGCGCAAGAGGCATACTATAACCGTATCATAAATCTATGTAGTCATGGAAAACATTCAGGTGAAGAGACTTCGTTGATTGATAATAACGATAAAAAGGTTTTAACCTATTTAGTGGATAGCATTAGAACGATGTGTCATTTCAGAAGCGAACAAACCAAAGGCATAAATGAAGATGAAGCAATATAATACCATAGCAGAATCAAACAATTTTATAGTCCTTGATGACTATACCAAATATAATGAACTTAACGAACCGTCGGTTACATATCAATCGGAGGCAAGTCTTGAACGAGAGTTCATTCAAGATTTAGTAAGTCAAGGCTATGAATATCGTCCTGATATTTCGTCTCCCGAATCATTGCTGGCCAATGCCCGCGTACGGATTCAAGAGCTGAATGATATGGAGTTTTCTGATAAGGAATGGCTACGGTTTGTTGAAGAATATTTGGATAACCCGGGAGATTCATTGGTGGATAAAACCCGCAAGATTCACGATAATCATATCTACGATTTTGTTTTTGATGATGGGCATATAAAAAACATCTATATTGTAGACAAGCAAAATATAGCCCGAAACAAGGTGCAGGTAATCAATCAATTTGAACAGACCGGGACACAGGCTAATCGGTATGATGTGACGATATTGGTCAATGGTCTGCCATTGGTCCATGTCGAGTTGAAAAAACGCGGTGTCGCTATCCGCGAGGCATTCAATCAGGTGCACAGATATTCCAAAGAGAGTTTTAATAGCGAAAATTCTCTGTTCAAATTTATTCAGGTATTTGTCATATCGAATGGTACGGATAGCCGTTATTTTGCCAATACGGTAGAGCGGAACAAGAACAGCTTTGACTTTACGATGAACTGGGCAAGGGCAAATAATGCACCGATAAAAGATTTAAAAGATTTTACAGAAACTTTTTTCCAGAAGAATACGTTGCTGAATGTGATTTTTACCTATTCGGTGTTTGATGTAAACAATACCTTGTTAATAATGCGTCCATATCAGATTGCAGCGACAGAACGGATGCTGTGGAAAATAAAGAGTGCATATCAGGCAAAGAAATGGGCAACAACAGAAGGTGGCGGATATGTTTGGCACACAACAGGCTCGGGAAAAACACTTACCAGTTTTAAGGCTGCGAGATTGGCAACACAATTGGATTTTGTTGACAAAGTTTTCTTCGTTGTTGACCGTAAGGATTTGGACTATCAGACAATGAAGGAGTACCAGCGGTTTTCTCCTGACAGTGTGAACGGCTCGGAAAGTACGGCAGGATTGAAACGGAATATCGAAAAGGATGACAATAAAATTATCGTTACCACTATTCAGAAGTTGAATAATCTGATGAAGAGTGAGGATAATTTGTCTATTTATCAAAAGCAAGTTGTTTTCATTTTCGATGAATGTCATCGCTCCCAATTCGGCGAGGCGCAAAAGCAGTTGAAGAAAAAATTCAAAAAGTATTATCAGTTCGGATTTACCGGTACGCCAATATTTCCGGATAATGCTCTTGGAGCAGAAACCACGGCAAGTGTGTTTGGCAGAGAATTACATTCATACGTGATAACTGATGCTATCCGCGATGAAAAAGTTCTGAAATTTAAGGTCGATTATAATGATGTACGTCCTCGGTTTAAGGCTATTGAGACGGAGGTTGACGAACATAGATTAAGTGCTGCAGAAAATAAACAAGCATTACTTCATCCTACCCGTATCAATGAGATTTCACAATATATTCTACAGAATTTTAAAATTAAGACACATCGTAATCAAGGAGACAAAAAAGGTTTCAATGCCATGTTTGCCGTTAGCAGTGTCGATGCTGCCAAATGCTATTATGATGAATTGAATCGATTGCAGAAAGACTCTGAAAGACCTCTTAAGATAGCAACGATATTTTCTTTTGCGGCAAACGAAGAACAAAGTGCAAAAGGCGATATTCCGGATGAGAATTTTGAACCTTCTGCAATGGATGTCAGTGCCAAAGAGTTCTTGGCAAAAGCCATTAATGATTACAATGTAATGTTTAGAACAAGTTATGGCGTTGATAGCAAAGAGTTTCAAAATTATTATAGAGATCTTGCGAAGAGAGTGAAAGGCAGGGAAATTGACCTCGTAATCGTTGTAGGTATGTTCCTGACAGGATTTGATGCACCTACGATGAATACATTGTTTGTAGACAAGAACCTGCGTTTTCACGGGTTGATACAGGCGTTTTCACGCACAAACCGAATTTACGATTCAACCAAGACTTTTGGCAATATAGTAACTTTCAGAGATCTTGAACAGCATACCATTGATGCTATAACTTTATTCGGGGATAAGAATACTGCAAATTTTGTCCTGGAAAAGAGTTATAGGGAGTATTTGGAGGGCTTTAAAGATTTTGCTTCAGGAGAGGCTAAGAAAGGTTATGTTGAAATTGTAAAGGAGTTGGATGACAGATTCCATGATGTAGATAAGATTGCTACAGAACAAGAGAAAAAGGACTTTGTCAAACTATTTGGGGAGTATCTGCGTGTAGAAAATATTTTGCAAAATTATGATGAATTTACCGCACTTAAGGCATTCCAAACATTAGATGTCAACAACTCGGAAGCAGTTGAGGCATTTAAGGACGAGTATTTTGTTTCGGATGAAGATATTGCCGAGATGCAAAAAATGGAGATTCCATCAGACAGAATGATCCAAGATTACAAATCGACATATAACGACATACGGGATTGGTTGAGAAGAGAAAAAGATGGAAAACAGCCTGAAAAATCGAAATTAAATTGGGATGATGTGGTTTTTGAGATTGATTTGCTCAAATCCCAAGAGATAGATTTGGATTATATTCTTGAGTTGATATTCGAGAAAAATAAAAAGAAGATGGATAAATCTTCTTTGACAGAGGAAATACGTCGAGTTATTAGGTCAAGTGTAGGAAACAGAGCCAAAGAGTGTCTGATTGTTGATTTTATCAATAATACAAATTTGGATCTTTTTACAGATAGAACGGATGTAATAAAGGCATTCTATGAATATGCACAGACCGAATTGAAAAAAGAGGCTACAGCTTTGATTGCAGGTGAAAACCTGAATGAAAAAGAAGCCAAACATTATATCGAACTCTCTTTGAAACGTAAATTTGCAAGTGAAAACGGGACAGACTTTAATAACATATTGCCTAAAATGAGTCCTCTTAATCCGCAATATTTAACGAAGAAGCAGACGGTATTCCAAAAAATCGTGGCATTTATTGAGAAGTTCAAAGGGATTGGAGAACAATTGTAACATGAGATAGTATGACCGATACTTCTGTTTTGAGTTGGAACACAATAGAACTTCATTATTGGTTTAATGATGATAGTCACACAATTAATGCCGTTGTATTCAATAAGTGTGAGTATGAATTTTTAGGCATAGCTAAAGAGATTGCACAAAAATTAAAGGTCGATCTTGAAATTGAAACAGAACCTCTTGGCGAAGGAGGTTTGCGTAGTTGGTTCAAATTCAAAGCAAAAGACAAGGATGCTATTAAAGTAGGAGTTATATTGTATATTATTACGACTCTTTTGGGTACTCCTTTGACGATTACAATTGATGAATTGACTCGTATGGCTATTCAATCTGTCTTTGAAAGTACAGAGGTTAAACAATTGAAAGAGCAAAAGGAGATAGCTGAATTAAAACTTGATATAGCAAAAATAGAAGCTGAAACAAAGCGATTGAGCCGACGTATAGATGAAAATGTAGTCAAGAAAAAACGTTCTAACTATTACGAGAATATAAGCTCCTGCAAGAAAATCACTAAAGTAACGATTGGCATAACTGATGATTTAAAGAAAAATATTTATTTGGAACGAGAAGTCATCAAAGCGGATTTTCCCCATTATATCATGACTTCCGATGATTTAGAACCAGATAGTGATGAAAATGCAGTGATAGAAATTATTTCTCCTGTTTTGAAGAAAGGTAAATATAAATGGTCTGGAATTTATCATGGTGAGGTTATTCAGTTTACTATGAAATCCAATGAATTTAAAACTTTGGTTCAAACAGGACAAGTTATTTTTAAGAATGGTTCATCAATAAACTGCCATTTACTCACTCATAAGAAAGTCAATGCCGAAGGAGAAGTTAAAATCACAGGGTACGAGGTGGTTTTAGTGAATTATTATTTTGAGAATGATAAACCTATAGAAACTCCGGAAGGAAAAAGAAATAGGCAAATTAGAGAAGCAGAATCAAACCAACTTACTTTATTTGATTGTGATAACATTTGACGATATAAAAAGCTGATAGCCAAAGATGAAACAAGAACTTTGGAGTTGAAAAAACAACTGGAAAACTCTATAAAAAGACTGCCTGTGCGTTTCTCAATTCCGATGGCGGTTGGCTGAGTTTGGCATAACACCTTCATTGAAAATTGACGGACAAAACGTCGTAACAGATAACACAAGGCAAGAGGTTGACAATGCCCTTCGAAAAATAGAACCTGCAATAGATGTAGAAGTTCAATATGTAGAACTTCCTGAAAAGCCGGAGTGAATATTACAATATTGTTCAGACAATCACTGACTGAAGGTGTAAAAAAAACATCTGCACCCCAAGTGGTGAAGATTTCACCTCAAGTCACAACAAGATACACAATCAGTCGAATATCGTTACACCCCAAGAAAAGGTTTTTGACTACTTTTGTATAAAGAGTTATTTGACAGCGCCGTCCTGCAAATCGCTGAAATTCGCACGGTTGCCAGATCGTTGCCTCTGTTTCTTAAATACTCCGCTAAAAGTTTATTCCTCAATAGGTTGTGTTAAACCGATGAGAATCTAAAATAGATTCAATCATCAAGTGTCCATGAACAGTGAGCTGTTGTATATTTTGAGGTTAGATAATGTTAATTGCCGGATTTTTATTTTGAGTAAAAGATTGTATTTTCATTCATTATGTGACAGAACAATGATAGAACTGTTAACTTGATGAGGTGTTGCTGTGCAATTTCGGAGTAATAACCGCAGCCTGTATGCCGTTCCAGATTTAGCCATTTCCTTTGGTAGCGACCAGCCGATGCCGCCGGAAAGAATATCCGCAAGGTTTGCGTAGCAACTTGCATGACCTTGCGGATTTCTTTCGGCGGCAATACCTTTGCGGACAAAGGGAATGGCTTATTTGTTTTTCAGCCGGGAGGCGTTCTCGTTCAGACGATCGGCTTCCCGTTTTTTGCGCCTTGCTTGTTCTTCTAACTGCACTTTGCGCTGTATGCTTCGTTCGTATTCTTCGATATCTCTTTTCATCTCTCGGATTTTTGCGTTATCCCGGTTCAGTTCGAATAATTCTTCCAGTTCGGCAATGCGTTCGGGTGTCGCTTCGCCTTTCATTTTGAGGTAGCGGTATTTCAGGCCGTTGTCGATGCGGTCGTAGTTCGGTTTCGCAGTCCAATACAGCATCGTACATAGCAGGACAATTGTCGTCATCATTCCTATCATCGTCCAGAATATTCCTTTCGATTCGATGGCGAGCGATATTCTGTGCTGCACGATTCTCGGCGGCAATTCGGCGGGGATTTCGATTGCATCGACAGATGTTTGCAGATTGTCTATACCGTTCTGCGCCTTTGCGTTGCTCTGTTCGATGCTTTCCAATCGTCCGGCAAGCTGGGTTATTATTGCCCGTTGCTGTTCTTGTTCGGCATGGATGATTTGTTCTATTCGTTGCGGCCAATCCGTATCGGTTGATTGATTATTCTTCGCCGACAGTTCGGTTTTGATGGTTTTGACCATTGTCTCCTTGAAGTCTTCGTACATTTCGTAAGACATCATAGTTGCTTGTTTTAGGGTTATAATTTCATTTTGGGTTTGTTCGCTTTTCGGTCTCGCAGTTTGCGTTTCTGCTCCATGGCCGCTATCGCCATTGCTTCGGCAACGGTGTTGAGCAGTGCCGTGATGCGGGCGATATGTTCTTCGGGACTTTCGCCAGGCTTGCGTTGGAGTTGAGCTGCCGACAATCCGACAGGCGAATCATTGGGCGGTAATGGCAATGTTCCGATATTGCCGCCGAAGTTTATCGAACCGGCATCCGCTTGGCCCTTATTTCCTCCACCGCCCATAGTGCCGAATAGGTCGGTGTATGACGACCGATAATTGCCTATGGCCGCATGGAATCCCTTTGCGAGCGTCGTCCGATATCGGGTTTGCAGCTGAGCCTGTGCAAAGTGTCGGTTCAGCTTCGAGTAGCTGAATTGCCGGTCTATCTTCGACCCTGAAAACTCCAATCTGTTCTTGCAGAACAATACTCCTTGCTTTTGATTGGTCGAGCCGCAATACTTATAGCGCATACTAATACCTCGTTCTTTCAGCCGAAGCTCTAAATCACTCCAACTGCCGCACTTAGGTAAATTCGTTTTGATTGCGTCGTATATTTCGTACTTCGTTTTGTCGGGTTCTCGCAAGCGTTCCCGACGTACAGATTCTTTGCTCGGCGCAAGATGCAATCCGTATTTCTCGGTCAATACGCGACAAACCTTTGCATTGCGGATTTTAATGTTTCTGTCCGATATGGTCTGTCCGTTGTTTCCTACCCGATTATAGACCAGATGACAATGCGGATGCGGTTGGTCGAGGTGGCGCACCAGCAGGTATTGGGTATCGGTAATTCCCATGTGCAGCATATACTCTTTGGCAATATCCAGCATCAGAGCGTCAGTCATTCGCACGCCGTCTTTCGGAGAAAACGAAAGGGATATATGTCCGACGGCATTTCTCAACCGCAGATTTAATAGTGTTTGGTCTTTGAAGTCTTGTACCATCTCCCGAACATTCGGCGGGGTTACTCCATCAGTTGCCAATATTCGCGATTGTTCTTTCATTACATAGCCGACTGTTCCGGCGAATGACGACCCGGCGATGATTTTACCTATCATCGCGAAGATTCCTTAACAAGCCCTCAATACTTGCCACAATAGCCGCATGTCGGGACACTATTCCTGTAAATCCTTTTGTATGGGCAAGGCGGGTAAGTTGGTTCAGGTTGCGGGCCATGCCTTTGAGTTGGGACATGAAGTCGAGATGTTCGCAGCACAAACGCTCGCGCACATGACCGGCGGCAATCAGCTGGCGGAGGACTTCGGCTGTTCCATGACCGGAGGTGCGGACAAGCGATTTCAGTTTGAAGTAATGTTCGGCATCGAGCCGTAACGATAACAGGTATTTCTTGCGGCGGCCCTCGCTTATGGCAGGTCGCCCGCCTTTGTGAATCGGTATTTGTTTCATGGGTTGTTTCGTATTGATAGACCAACGGGATGTTGCCACCGAACAGCGGCGGCACGTTTTTGTACTACAAAAACACAAACTTGCCTTACTGATTGATAGAAAATCCGACCCGCTCCGAAGAGCCGGAGCAGGCCGGATGAAATGCTACCTCGGTCGTCGTTTGCGGACGACGTAATCGACGGCTTCGCGTTCTTTCTGTTCGGCCGTCCTGACAGGATTTTGCAGCAGCCACCGTTCCAACTCCTCGCGGTTGAAATAGATGTGCTTGCCGTGGGGCTTGAAATGGGGGATTCGCCCTTGGTGGGTAAGCTTGTACATGTAGGTCCTCGACAGCCCCGTGAATTCGCATGCTTCGGCGAAGTTCAAGACCGTCTTTTGTCCCCGAAGCAGTTGTTCGATGCGGTCGAGCCGTTGCTCGACGGTTGTGTTTTCACTCATAATCATTCTGTTTTAGCGTTCAATTTCTTGCATCTTTTCTCGCCTCGGCATAGCACGTGCAAGCACGTCTCTGCGCTCGGCTTATCGAAAAGGTTTGATACAAGGCGTTGCGCAACGCTCGTGATGTAATTACGAGTGCAAATTAAATTCAACGAAAAGCTGTCCGCATTGGCTGCCCATGTTTCGACATTTT
>CAJTLO010000007.1:0-11144 GCA_910577285.1 uncultured Rikenellaceae bacterium
CTGCCGCTAGCGTTCATCCTGAGCCAGGATCAAACTCTCCATTGTAATGAATTGTTTTTTTAGAGTCCTGACTACTGAATCCTTTTAAAGGAATTGAACTTTGCTTTTCTGCATTCTTTTTCTCTCAATCAAACCAATAAATCAAAGAACCGCTCCAACAACCCCCTTTCGGGATTGGCACTCACTCGTAAACTTTACCGAGCGAATCGGACTGCAAAGATAAGAACTATTTTCTTAACTTCCAAATTTTATTTTGAGAACCTTAAGATTTCGTCGCTGCAGTAGCGTCTTATCTCGTTTGCGGATGCAAAGGTACACACTTTTCCTCTTCCTCCAAATTTTCCGCAAACTTTTTTCGATCTTTTTTCAATTATATTTTATAATAACTTAATAATCAATTAAATAAAAATACAAATAATTTGCTTGTTTTTAGCGCACTTCCAGCCAAAGCAGCTCTTTTTCCCTTATCATTCCGATCCGATGATTCTGAAAAAAGCTCCGAACCCACCCAAAAAAGAGAGTTCCATGCTCGAATAACATCGCTGTTCGCCTTATATATAATATAGGTATCCCACTTCCTCCTCTTTCTTTTCACTTTCCAAGTCCGGTAATCGGAGATCGAAGCCCTCCTTTTACCTTTGCTTTCGCTCCATTCAACCGAGATTGCAAGGTACGATTCCTCCATTTTTCAATATACGCGCCCCTCGATCCGTCCCGACACGCCCGCCCAAAAAGGAAGTTTTTCCCTTTTGGCAGAAACATCCGCCCCTCGGAATTACTTCCGATTCGCCTCGTCTCTGCACTCACTTATCCTCCGGCATACACAATCTCCGATAATTCGGCGCATGAAACTCCATCACCACACCCGAAAACCTCTTCTCCTTCGACGAACGATCCTGCGCACGAAAGAGGTCTTTCTCAAAAAACTTCCAAAGTCCTATCCGGACAACATACGCTCTTCCCAGGACAGGCCCCACAGTGCGGCAAATCGGACGACACGATAAAACGAACTTCCCCGCCATCCCGGCCGCACGCCCGATATCCGCTCAAGCATTTTCAGCCACGCTCGGCTATGGCGCCCCCCGCCTTTCGATACGAGCATGACTTCCGAAATCCGTCCTTTGCCAAGCGAGCCTGTCCGACCCCGGCAACACCGGCCCGGCGGCCCCGTGCATCGTCAGGCCGCTTCGAGATTGTGACGGGAAACGGCCAGCACGGCGATGCTGATGCGGACATCGGGTACGGCAGCCAGAATGGCTTCGGCACAGGAGGTGATCGTGGCACCGGTGGTCAGCACGTCGTCCACCAGCAGGATATGTTTTCCCCGAAGGCGTTCGGGTCGGCGCACAGAGAAGATACCCCGGACATTCTCCCACCGTTGACGATGCTCTTTGAGTGCCTGGCTGGGATTGTGCCGGTGACGACGCACGCTGCGGACATCCACCGACACTCCGAGGCTTTCCGCAATCCCGCGGGCGATGTACTCCGACTGGTTATAACCGCGCCGCAGACGTTTGCGCAGATGCAACGGAACGGGAACGACAACATCCACCCCGCCATAGAGTCCTCCGGCGGATAGCTCGCCGCCATACCACCGTCCCATTTCGAGGGCCTGCCGCCACCGCCCCTGGTATTTGAACCCGTGAATGAGGTCGCGATAACCGTTGCCGTGCACAAAAAAGAGGAACGCCGAAGCATTCACCACCGGCACGAGGCCCCAGAATTTACGCACCACCGGATTATCGACCTGCCGCCAGAAACCGGTCAGCGGGGCATCCATGCGGCAAGCGGTACACACCGTCCGCGCACCGGGGGACATCTCGCCCCCGCAGACGGGGCACAAGGGCGGCCAGAACAGGTCGCACAGATCTTTCCAAAGCATACTCATCACTCCACAACGACTCTTCGCGGCTACGGGACGCACCCGGGACGCGCTCCATATCCTTCTTGCTACCCGCCCCCGCAGCCGAGCCGTCCAGCGATGCCGCAATGCAGCGCAGCGCCCCGGTCTCTACTGGGGGTCCACGTCGCAGAAGACGAAAACGCGCTTGTACTCTTCGTGGCGGGCCACCTCTTCCAGTATCCCCGCAAGCGCCTCTTTGGCTCGCGCCGGAGAACGGCCGTTTTCCACCTTCAATAATATCTCGAGATAACTCTCCCCGCCTACCTTCTCCACCACGGGAGCATGGGGACCGTAAACCCGCTCCCCGAAAACCGACCGCATCCGCGCGGCGACCCAAGCCGCAGCCTGGCCGAGCAAGCGCTCGTCACGGTACCGCAAGCTCACCACCACCAGCTTTCCGTAAGGAGGATAGCCGAAGACGCTCCGCTCGGCCAGCTGCGTCCGCACCATCCCCTCGTAGTCGAGCGTCTGCACCTGGCGCACCACCGGATGGTCGGGTTGCATGGTCTGAATCACCACCTCGCCGCCGGCGGCGGCCCTCCCTGCCCGTCCGGCAACCTGCGTCATCGTCTGATAAGCCCGTTCCGAAGCCCGGAAATCGGGATAGTTCAACAGGTTGTCGGCATTGAGAATGCCCACCAGCCCCAGATCGGGAAAATCGAATCCTTTGGTCACCATCTGCGTACCCACCAGCACGTCCGCCGCCCCCCGCTCGAAATCGGTGACGATCCGTTCGTAGCGTGCCGGCGAAGTGGCCGTGTCCCGATCCAGGCGCAGGATGCGTGCCGAAGGAAAGAGTGCCGCAACCTCCTCCTCCACCTTCTCCGTACCGAACCCCATCAGCTTCGGGGTCGGGGTCCCGCATCGCGGACATCCGGCAGGCAGCGAGGAAGAGTAACCGCACATGTGGCACTTCAGCCGGTCGCCCAGTTTATGATAGGTGAGCGTGACGCTGCACCGCGGGCAGTGCGCCACCCAACCGCACTGCGGACACTCCACCCAGGGAGCAAATCCGCGCCGGTTCTGAAAGAGCATGACCTGCCGACCGTCGTCCAGCGCCGCAACCATCCGGTCGAGCAAGGCCTTGTCGAAATGCAACCGGCGTTCGCCCCGACGGAAAGCCCGCGCCGAATCGGATACCACGATATGCGGCAACCGCCCCTCGCCGTAACGCTCGGCCAGAGTCACCAAAGCGTACTTGCCGCCCGTAGCGTTCACATAACTCTCTATGGAGGGGGTCGCACTCGCCAACAGGCATTTCGCCCCCCAGCGCCGCGCCATCCACACGGCGCAGTCGCGGGCGTTGTAGCGCGGAGCCGGTTCGGCCTGTTTGTAGCTCTGGTCGTGCTCCTCGTCCACGATGATCAGCTCCGCCGCCGGCAGCGGAAGAAACACCGCCGAACGGACCCCCAGCACAAGCTCCCCACCCTGCGACCCCAGCAGCCGCCGATATACCTCGGCCCGGCGCCGGTCGCCCAACTTGGAGTGGTAAAGCGTCACGCGATTGCCGAAGACGCTGCGGATACGGGCCACGAGTTGAGAGGTCATGGCGATCTCCGGCATCATATAAAGAACGCTGCGCCCGCGGGCCAGCGCATCGGCGATCAGATACATGTAAAGTTCCGTTTTCCCGCTGCCCGTGACGCCGTGCAGCAGCACGCAATCCTGCGAGGCGAAGCCGTTCCGCACCTCCTCCAACGCACGTTCCTGAGCCGGGGAGAGTGCGGCCAACGGCACCCGGGACACGTCGAGAGTCCCCTCGCCCGAAAGCGGCACCTCCCGGTCGAACAGCGTAAAGATACCCTTGTCGACCAATTTGTTCAATACGGGAGCCGCCACGGCCAGTGCCGACCGAGGCAACGCCCCGCCTCCCACACCTCCGTCCGGAAAAGCCGCACAGAAGGCCACGAGGGCCGCATACTGCGCCTTGGCCCGCCGCAACCCCTCCAAAGCGGCATGCAGCATCCGCTCGTCGGCGGCTGCCGGTCCCAGTTTCACATACCGGACCGACGCAGGACGGTACTCTCCGCGCCGGAACTCCTCTTCGGTCAGCCCCGCGGGCTTGAGGGCGGCAGGCATGGCGAAACGCATCACATCGCCGAGCGTACACATATAATAATCGGCCACCCACTCCCACAGCTCCATCTGGGCCGGAGTCAGCAGCGGTCCGTCGCCCATCAGACGCCCGGCAGGCTTGGTGGAAAATGCAGGTCTGCACGTATGCACGCGCCATACGATCCCCATATAGCGCTTCCTCGCTCCCACCCTCACTTCAATGCCCATTCCCCGCCGGATCCGGGAGGCCTCCGCCTCCTCCACCCGGTAAGTGAACGGTCCCCGCGCCACGGGTATCACTATGTCGGCATACATCTCCACCGCGTTCCGCACTTCATTTCCTTTCACAAAGATACGAAGCGCGTTCAAAAAATCGGTCGTGCTCCCCTTTTTTGGATAAACTACGGGAAAATGTATTAGTTTTGCGTCGAAAAAGATCTACGAAAAGAGGCAACAAGCTATGGCAAAAAAACTTAACATCAGTAAGAATTCCGTACGACAGACTGTCAAGGAGTGGACCATCATCACGCTCGGCGTGATTCTCTACTCGTTCGCCTGGGTGAGCATCATCCTGCCTGCCGACGGTATGGGCGGCGGCGCAACCGGTATCGCCATGCTCGTGTACTATGCAACGGGCGGACTGGAGGGCGGAGTCCCCATCGGTATCACCTACTTTATCGTGAACTTTATTCTCATCACGGCCGCCATTTTCATCATCGGGGCCAAGTTCGGAATAAAGACCATCTACTCGATCATCCTCATGTCGATCGCCATGAGCATCATGCAGGCGACCATTCCGCTCAACGTGCTCGGCCTGGCCAACGACAAGCTCCTCTCGGCTCTCCTGGGCGGTGGCGTAGCCGGTCTGGGTATCAGCCTGGTACTCATGCAGGGAGGCAGCACCGGCGGTTCGGACATCGTCGCCATGATCATCAACAAATACCGCAACATCAGCTACGGCAGGGTGGTGCTGGTCACGGACTGCATCATCATCGGCGCCTCCTATTTCGTCGAACACAACCTCGCACAGGTCATCTACGGTTATGTACTGACGGCTACGTTCAGCGTCACGGCCGACGTACTGCTGGCAGGCAACAAACAGTCGTCGCAGATCTTCGTCATGTCGGAACGCTACAAGGAGATCGCCGACCTCATCACGAACGACTTCCGCCGCGGAGTCACGCTGCTCGACGGTACGGGCTGGTATACGAAAAAGCCCGCCAAAGTGGTGATGGTAGTGGTCAGAAAAAACGAGTCCAACTACATGCTCTCCAAGATCAAGGCGTTAGACCCGAAAGCATTCATCTCGATAGGCAGCGTCATGGGCGTCTACGGCGAGGGCTTCGACACTTTCCGCAAGTAACGTGCAGCCCCGCAGGGAGCGCTGCGAAACGATACGATTTGCCGGAACCGTCCACAACGGTATCCGGCAAATTACATAAAAAGGCAACCGCTCCGCAAAGAAGGACGCCACGCCCGACAAAAACTTGCACTTCGTAAGCACAAATCAAAAATAAACGATAACTTTGTAGCAATACAATGTCCCAGGAAGGCAAAATGAAAGAATACAAGCGCTATTTGGTCACTTCGGCCCTGCCCTACGCCAACGGCCCCGTCCACATCGGCCACCTGGCCGGAGTCTACGTGCCGTCGGACATCTATGTCCGCTACCTCCGCAAAAGGGGGCGCGACGTGATCTGGGTATGCGGTTCCGACGAACACGGAGTCCCCATTACCATCAAGGCCCGTCGCGAAGGCATCTCCCCGCAGGACGTAGTGGACAAATACCACAAAATCATAAAGGAGTCGTTCGAGGGGCTCGGCATTTCGTTCGACATCTATTCGCGCACCACTTCGCCGATGCACGCCCGGACCGCATCCGACTTCTTCCTGAAGCTCCATAACGACAACCGGTTCACCGAGGAGAGCTCCATGCAGTACTACGACGAGGAGGCGGGCATCTTCCTCGCCGACCGTTACATCACCGGCACCTGCCCCAAATGCGGCAGCGAAGGGGCTTACGGCGACCAGTGCGAGAAGTGCGGCAGCACCCTCAACGCCACCGACCTCATCAATCCCCGCAGCGCCATTTCGGGTTCGCAGCCGGTGCTGCGCGAAACCCGCCACTGGTACCTGCCGCTCGACCGACACGAAGCGTTCCTGCGCAAGTGGATACTCGACGACCACAAAGAGTGGAAGACCAACGTCTACGGGCAGTGCAAAAGCTGGCTCGACGGCGGGCTCCAGCCCCGCGCGGTGAGCCGCGACCTCAACTGGGGCATCCCCGTACCGGTCGAAGGGGCCGAAGGCAAGGTCCTCTACGTGTGGTTCGACGCCCCCATCGGCTACATCTCCGCCACCAAGGAGCTCACGCCGGATTGGGAAAAATACTGGAAAGACGAAGATACCAAGATGGTACACTTCATCGGCAAGGACAACATCGTCTTCCACTGCATCGTCTTCCCGGCCATGCTGAAGGCGCACGGCGGTTACATCCTTCCCGACAACGTACCGGCCAACGAGTTCCTGAACCTCGAAGGGGAGAAGATCTCCACGTCGCGCAACTGGGCGGTGTGGCTCAACGAATACCTCGAAGAGATGCCGGGCAAGCAGGACGTCCTGCGCTACGTGCTGACGGCCAACGCGCCCGAAACGAAAGACAACGATTTCACCTGGAAAGAGTTCCAGGCCCGTAACAACAACGAGCTGGTAGCCGTGCTGGGCAACTTCGTGAATCGCGCCCTGGTGCTCACCGGCAAATATTTCGACGGCACCGTACCCGCCGCAGGCGAGCTGACCGACTACGACCGGGAAACGCTGGCCGAACTGCCCCGCATACGGGAGTCGCTCGAAAACAACATCGAACACTATCGCTTCCGCGAAGCGCTGAAAGATGCGATGAACTTCGCCCGCATCGGCAACAAATACCTCGCCGACACCGAGCCCTGGAAGGTCGTCAAGTCCGATCCCGCCCGCGTAGCCACGATTCTGAACGTGGCCCTGCAGATAACGGCCAACACGGCCATCGCCATCGAGCCTTTTATGCCTTTCACGGCCGAGAAGATGTGGCGCATGCTGGCCATGACACCGCTCGCATGGGACCGGCTGGGCCGAAGCGACCTCGTACCCGACGACCACCGCACCGGAACGCCCGAACTGCTCTTCGAGAAGATCGAGGACGAGGTGATCGAACGGCAGTTGCGCAAGCTCGAGGAGGCCAAGGCCGCCAATGCAGCGGCAGCGGCCGAGGTGGAGTCCCAAAAGGAAACGATCGCGTTCGACGATTTCCAGAAGATGGACATCCGCATCGCACGGATCGTGGCCGCCGAGAAGGTCGCCAAAACCAAGAAGCTCCTCAAGCTGACGGTGGATACCGGTATCGATACGCGCGTCATCGTATCGGGTATCGCGGAGCACTACACTCCCGAAGAGCTCGTCGGACGACAGGTGTTGGTGCTGGTGAACCTCGCTCCGCGCGAGCTGAAAGGGATCGAGTCGAAAGGCATGATCCTCATGGGCGCCGACCCCACAGGCAAGCTGGTGCTGCTGCAACCCGCCGCGGAAACGGTCTGCGGCACGACGGTGGGATAATCTCCCGGCCGCCGGAGAAAACGAGAAAAACGGAAGTTATAAACCTCAAATACATTTAAACCGAGATGAAAAACATTAATTGGTCAGAGCTTGGATTCGGCTATTTCAAAACCGATTACAACGTAAGGTGCGAATACAAAGACGGCAAGTGGGGCGAACTCTACGCCACCGAAGACGTCAACATGAACATCCACATGGCATCGACCTCCCTCCACTACGGACAGGAGGTATTCGAAGGCCTCAAGGCTTTCCGCGGCGTGGACGGCAAGGTAAGGTTGTTCCGCGTCGAGGAGAATGCAAAACGAATGATCAATTCGGGCGAGTACCTCAAGATGGCGGTTCCCTCGGTGGAGCTCTTCACCAAAGCCTGCATCGAGGCGGTGAAGCTGAATGCCGACTACATTCCGCCCTACGGTTCGGGCGCATCGCTCTACCTCCGTCCGATGCTCATCGGCGTAGGTCCTCAGGTAGGTGTAAAACCGTCGGCCGACTACATGTTCGCCGTGTTCGTAACGCCGGTAGGTCCCTACTTCAAGGACGGTTTCAACTGCATCAAGGTCATCGTAGACTACGACCACGACCGTGCGGCCCCCAAGGGTACGGGACACGTCAAGGTGGGCGGTAACTACGCAGCCAGCCTCGATTCGGGCGAGATCGCACACCAGAAAGGTTTCGCCAGCGTGATCTTCCTCGATCCGGCCACGAAACAGTATATCGACGAGTGCAGCGCCGCCAACTTCTTCGGTATCCGCGACGGCAAATACATCACGCCGGATTCGCACTCGGTACTTCCGTCCATCACCAACAAGAGCCTCCGTCAGATCGCCGAAGACCTCGGACTTCAGGTGGAGCAGCGCAAGGTGAACATCGACGAGCTCCCGACCTTCAGCGAAACGGGATGCTGCGGAACCGCCGCCGTTATCTCCCCCATCGGCAGCGTATACGACCCGAAGACCGACAAGACCGTTGTTTACGGCGACGGCAAGACCGCCGGTCCCTGGAGCCAGAAACTCTACAAGACGCTGCAGGGCATTCAGTACGGCGAGATCGAAGATATCCACAACTGGAACACCATCGTGGATGTAAAATAATCCATCGCTCCGGAATCCGGAGCACATCGCCTCGGAGGCTGTCCAAAACGGACAGCCTCTTTTCGTTCGCCCTTGCCGAACCCTTGCAGCCAGTCGGCCGGGAAGCCGTCCCGGAAGGCTCGGGAGTGAGAGACCCACAGGAACCGGGAAGGGCTGCCGGGAAGGGCTTGGGAAAAACCCGAAGTTCGGACCCCGAAAACCCGAAGGACCGCCCTGCGAAAGCAAGCAAGTCTTCCGGACGCATGCTCTTTTCAGAGGAGGCATGCAAAGGCAAGCAGAAAAAGCGGACGGACGGTTTCGGCACCCCTCTTTTCCTCATCGCCGACATACGGTCCGCTAACGGACATCCGTTTTTTCATTAGCTTTGCACAGGGGAAAACCGCCCCGCAAACAAGAACACCGACCTCCATGAAGGATTTCGCAGCGATCGATTTTGAAACGGCCAACGGAAAGCGGACGAGCATCTGCAGCGTCGGCGTAGTGGTGGTCCGCAACGGCGCAATATGCGACGAAATCTACCGGCTGATCCGGCCGAGGCCCAACTACTACTCCGATTTCTGCACCCGCGTCCACGGGCTTACCTACCACGACACGGTAGAGGCTCCCCACTTCCCCGAAGTGTGGGCGGAGATCGCCCCCTTGCTCCACGGTCTGCCGCTGGTCGCCCACAACAGCCCTTTCGACGAAGGATGCCTGCGGGCGGCATTCGAGGCCTATGACCTGCCCTACCCCGGCTATACGTTCCACTGCACCTGCCGCGCTTCGCGCCACACCTTCGGCCGGACGCTTCCCAACCACCGGCTGCCTACGGTAGCGGCCGTCTGCGGCTACGACCTGCAGCAACACCACCACGCCCTTGCCGACGCGGAAGCCTGCGCCGCAATCGCCCTGAAAATCCTCTGACCGCCGAGACCGTTTCCGTAAAACCGCGCCGCCGGTGCGCGGTCCGCTCCCGTCGCGCACTCTTCCGACCGATTTTCCGCTTTCCATCCGGTAGCAAAATACAATCAGCAACTTCCGCGGTCTTACGGAAACGACCTTGCAGGCCCCTATCGTGCGTCTCCAGCTCCCGCCGACATCCGATCGCAACGACGCAGCCACCGCTCCGCAAAGAATGCCCCCAGCATGCCGAGTCCGCCGCAAATACACAGGAGTGCAAAGACGACCATCTCGGCACCTTCCCCGCACGAAGCCTTGCCTGGCGGCGGTAACGGGCCACACCGAAGGAAGCATCAAGGTGAAACTTTTCCGGATAAGGAAGAAACTCGCCGCCCTTATAGCGAACCGAACAGGAAACAATCCCGGAAAGGGCAGAAGAGATGTTGTCCCGCAGACTTGCGGAGCTGCCGACGCAGCAGATGTCCGAATCGCTGAAACAGGAGATCGTCCGCCGGGCGGAACGTGCGGACCGCCGCCGCAAACGGACCGGCAACGCATGGCAAGCGACGGCCGTCGCCGTCGGGGGAAGTACCCTCTGCCTGCTCGGCTGGCGGACATTCGCTATGCTCGGCCCCGACCGACCCTCCTGTAAAGCATCGCCGGAACATACCTTGCAGCGGTGCAGCCGCTATGCCTGCGATATTCCCACCTATACGCCGCGCTCACAGCCTTCTACTTTGCCGTAAACGTCCTACTGGAGCGCAAGCGACGGAACGTAGGAGCCCCGGGCTACTCCAATATCTTCTGTACGGAGTCGATCTGGCGGTAATTGGTCATATCCACCTGCACGGGAACCACGGAGATGTAACCGTTGGCCAGCGCCCACTCGTCGGTATCGGTGGCATCGGGTTCCTGATTGTAGAAGTCGCCCGTGAGCCAGAAGTAATCCTTTCCGCGGGGGTCCTTGCGGCAATAGAACTCCTCTTTCCAGTACCCCCGGTTCTGACGGCAGACGCGGTATCCGCGTATCTCCTCCGGACGGCCCTGGGGTATATTCACGTTGAGGCAGAGCGGTTCGGCGATCTCGGCGGCGAGCATGTCACCGATCAGCTTATCGGCGAAGAGGGTCGCAGCTTCGAAATCGGCATCGGCACTGTGATCGGTCAGCGAAAGGCCCACAGAGGGTGCCCCGTAGAAACTCGCTTCGACCGCCGCCCCCATCGTTCCGGAGTAGAGGATGCTGACCGCCGAATTGGAACCGTGGTTGATGCCCGAAATATTGAGTGCCGGACACTCTCCGGCAAAGACATGGTCGTACCCCATCTTCACGCAGTCCACAGGCGTCCCCGAACAGGCATACACGGTCAGGTCTTCGCGCTTCTCCACGGTACGCAGGTAGAGCGGTTGATACATCGTCACGGCATGGGCCATCCCCGACTGCGTGGTTTCGGGCGCAATGACCACCACGCGTCCGTAACGCAGAGCCACCTCCGTGACCGCCTTCAGACCGCGGGCATTCACGCCGTCGTCGTTCGTTATGAATATGAAGGGTTTTTTCATCTTTGTCGCCTCTCGTTTTAAAAGAGCAAAGATACGGAAAGTCGAGTGCAAAACCGAATAGCATG
>CAJTLO010000007.1:11244-93767 GCA_910577285.1 uncultured Rikenellaceae bacterium
CGGGTTTTGCCCAGACGGAGTATCTAAGACAAAGTCAAAGATACGGAAAGTCGAGTGCAAAACCGAACAGCATGCGGGTTTTGCCCAGACGGAGTATCTAAGACAAAGTCAAAGATACGGAAAGTCGAGCGCAAAACCGAACAGCATGCGGGTTTTGCCCAGACGGAGTATCTAAGGTTAAAGCTATAGATCCGGATAAGCCGGAAGCAAAAGCACATCAATCTGCTTTCGCCTCGCGGAAATATCCGAAACGACATCCAAGCCAGAAATAAACCGTCGTAAACAAAAAGCCCCGACGGAGACCGCGGTATTGCGGTCTCCGTCGGGAACTCTTTCCGGGCGAAGCGTTCGTCTCAGAAACGATACACCACGCCGAAACGAAGCGCCGACAGGCTGAGAATATTGTCGGCATCCAGTCCGAAACGAAACGCACTCCCCTCCGGGCCATTTTCGGAAGGCATCACTTGATACTCCAACGAGAAAAGGTCCAGATAGGCCTCCGCCCACCAATGCTCCGTGAGTCCGAAACTCACCACCGGCGCGATGCCCAGCCCGACCGACCACGTCTTCTGCCGCTCACGGACCGTACTACCCGAAAGTACCGACAGTTCGGTCTCGAATCCGAAAGTAAAACGGCCGGAGCTCACCACGTTGTAACGGAAATAGGGTGCAATTCCTCCCATATTGAAAGAGGTGTCGACGACATCCGACTTCACGCAACCGTGCGTATAAACCACCTGCACCCCGGCCAACATCTGCTCATTGAACACATAACCGACCCGCGGAGTAAACGAAAACTCCGACGTACGCGCCCGATCCGAGTCGTTTCCGAGCCTCTGGGTGCCATAGGAAATAGCGCCGCCGACATACCACTGTGCACTGCACACGCCCGCCGCCATCAGGGCGAAGAGCACCGTCACCATCAATTTTTTCATCGTCCACTAATGAATTTGAATTAAAGAATAGGGGTAAGTTCGTCCGGAGCGGCGCCCCCGATACGGACCGCTCCGACATTCGGTTCCGAAGACAGCCCCGTGGGGAGGGGCTGTTTCCTGAATCAAAGTTACGAAACTTTCGTCGGAAACGGCCGCGACGGCTCCGCAAAATCGGAAGAAAGCAACTTCCCGCCCGCAGGCCGCAGGATTTTTTGCATTTCGGAAAATAAACAGTATCTTTGCGCTCCGCGTAGGAATCTCTTATGAGAACGCAGGAGTCCGTAATATTCCGCGCATAATTTTTATAAGTATCGAGCTACTCATGGACAATCTTATCAAGATCGCGCAGGACGCGATGTGGACCAAAAAAGAGGTTCCCTCTTTCAAGAGCGGCGATACCATCACCGTATCCTACAAGATCGTGGAGGGAAACAAGGAACGTATCCAGAGTTTCCGCGGTGTGGTCATCCAGATAAAGGGCCGCGGCATTACCAAAATGTTCACCATTCGTAAAATATCCAACGGCGTAGGCGTGGAACGCATCTTCCCGCTCTACTCCCCGCACATCGAAAGCATCGAGGTGAACAAGGTGGGTGTGGTTCGTCGTGCGAGGATCTACTATCTGCGCGAACTCACCGGCAAGAAAGCACGTATCAAAGAGAAACGCTACGTTGCTCCCGCTGCCAAGAAAGCGGAATAACCCTTTCCGGCAACAGCCACATACGAAAGGCGGACCCTTACGAGGAGGTCCGCCTTTTCGTTTTCCCCTTCCGCGCGGAACGCGCCGGATGAAAGAAGCCGCCACCGTCCCGCATGCCTCTCACCCGACCGACCTTCCGTCCCCGCAGCCGACCCCGCCCTCCCCCTCGGCACCCCGCAAGGGAGCCGCACTTCGGACGGATCGCCCCGCAACCGCATTTCGCCCCCGGTGGGCGTACCATTCCCGACGAATATTGCGTATATTTGCTTCTGTCGATTGACTGTACAAATGCGCATCCGGCCCCATCCGCCGCGCCGACCGACCCTCGGCCGCGGACGGGGCGTTTCGCCGAAGGAAGCCCCGCCCGCAAGCCGGGCCGACACAGGACCGACACGCAAAAGGCCATATATTCACATCGATAAAAACGAAGTCATGATACTCCAAGGGCTCATCATCATCTCCATCGCACTGCAGCTCGTCGCCGCTGCCGTGGCCATCCGCCTGACGCGGCTCACGAAATACAACATCTCGTGGATGCTCTTCACGTTGGGACTCGTCCTGATGTGCATGATACGCCTGAGCGAATACATCTATGTGGTGGGCGGACGGGAGTGGAGCCTTCCGCCGAACTTCATGGCGTGGGTAGGGGTGGTGACCTCGCTCTGCTTCGCCGTGGGCATGTTCTACGTAGGCAAGATCATCTACTCCACCCGCCGGCTCAACTACCAGCGCAAGCTGACCGAACGACGCATCCTCACCACCGTACTCCGCACCGAGGAGAAGGAGCGACTCAACTTCTCCAAGGAGCTGCACGACGGCCTGGGCCCGCTGCTCTCGTCGGCACGCATGTCGCTCGGAGAGCTCGCCAAGGAGTGCCGCTCGGAGCAGGACGCGGAACTGATCGCCAACACCGCCTACGTCATCGACGAGGCCATCCGCAGCATCCGGGAGATCTCCAACAAGCTCAGCCCCCATACGCTCAATGCCTTCGGTCTGGCGCGGGCCGTCAGCAACTTCGTGAACAAAACCATCTCCATCAATCCGAACAGGAACGTGGAGATCGCATTCGACACCAACCTGGGCACGGAACGTTTCGATCCCAACGTGGAGGTGATCCTCTACCGGGTCATCGGCGAGCTCATCAACAACAGCATGAAACACTCCGAAGCCACACGGATCACCCTCGCCATGATCCATGCCGAAGAGCACATCACCATCGACTACTCCGACAACGGCAAAGGATTCGATACGGCAGCCGTACTGGATACCGGCATGGGCCTCTCCAACATCACCTCCCGTATCCAGTCGCTCAAGGGAACGGTGGAGATCACCAGCGAGCGCACGAAAGGGATGGCGGCCCACATCAGCGTAAACGTAGGACACGGGGATGAACGAAGAAAAAAGTTATAAGATCCTGCTTGCCGACGACCACGCCCTCTTCCTCTCGGGATTGCAGGGCTTGCTCGCCCGACGCCCCGAATGCGAGGTCGTCGGCACGGCCACCAACGGCGAAGAGTGCCTCGCTCTGATGCGGGAACGGACGCACGACGTGGTGCTGATGGACATCGACATGCCCGTCATGGACGGCATCCGGGCCACCGAACAGGCCGTGACCGACAATCCGGACGAGAAGATCATCACCCTCTCCATGCACGGCGACGACGAATTCTACTTCCGCATGGTCGAGGCCGGAGCGAAAGGGTTCATCCTGAAAAGTTCCGACATCGACGAGGTGGTAACGGCCATTCGCACCGTCTGCGACGGGGGCACCTACTTCTCGCAGGAGCTGCTGCGCAACCTGGTGGGCAACCTCAAGTCGACTCGCGGCGAGCGTCCCGAAGAGGTACTTTCGGAACGCGAGAAGGAGATTCTGCTGCTGATATGCCGCGGCATGTCCAACCAGGAGATCGCCGACGGCCTCTTCATCTCCAAACGGACGGTGGACAAGCACCGCGCCAACATCCTGGAAAAGACCGGTTGCCGCAACACGGCCAACCTCGTGGTCTGGGCCATCAAGAACGGTATCGCAGAGGTGTAATGCCTCCGGCGGCGAACCGGTCGTCCCATCCTCTGTTCCGGCGCCCTCCGAAATTCCGCACTCAGGTGCACGGTCGTGGCGAAAAGCACCGCCGGCCGCAGGGTACCGCCCTGCAAGGCATGCTCCACCGCCTCTGCCCTTTCCGCCGCCCGCAATTCCCCTGCTCGCCGCACACAAAAAAGCCCGGCGAACTTCGCCGGGCCTCGATCGTAACATAATGCTTCCAACCGCTACATAACCGCAACCGGATCCGTCGGAACAGGGTCGGTCGGACGACTCGTAGCCCTGGGAAGGAACTCCAGGGAAGCCGTTCCCGTCACCGTATACTCGGAATCGTCCCGACAGTCGAATACGAACGTATACTGCTCGCCGCTGCGGCTCACGGTAATGGTGCCCGCCGCCAGGGGTGCTTTCTCCTTGATCACATCGTTCTCCATGACGAACACCCAGCTGCCCGGATGCTGCCAGTCATAATAGCCGGACATACCGCCGGATACGAACATCGAATCCCCCTCTAACACAAATTGCCGAACGTTGTACACTCCTTCGGTCATGTAATACTCGTTGTCATCGTTGAACGGAACGGGTCCCGACCGCATCTCAAGTGCGAGATAGATTCCGGTACCCGCGCAGGGCATCTGAGGATCTACATTCTTCTCGATTCCCGCCGTGCCGAATCCGAGTACCCAGTTTGCTCCCATCTCCGGGTCCCAAGCCTGGGTGGGATTGATCGTCGCCACCACGACCTTCTCCAGTTCGTTGAGCGTCACGTTCTCCGTGAGCGTGCTGTAATAGGGCTTCTGTCCGACCTGCGTGATGGTCACCCGCACCTCCGGCACCTCTTCCTCGGTCGCCTTGATTACCACGTATCCTACGCGCTCCTCAAGGGTTTCGTTCATGGTTACATCCACATCGACTTTCGACAAGCCGTCCTCTTTGTTGACCACCGCCTTGAACCAGCTGGCCGCATTGCCGGCGGCATCCACCGCACGGGCGGTCCAATCGGTCTTCACGGCCGTCACCCGAATGGTTTTAACGGCATTCTCGGACTCTCCGTTGGCCTTGAAGCGCAGACCTGTTTCCGGGTCTTCCAGGTCCACGCTCAGCGAGGGCAGAAAATCCTTCCCCGCCTGCGTCACGCGTACCGCCTTCTTACCCAGCGACTCCACGCTCGGTGTAACCACGACGGTACCCACACGCTCCTGGGCAACCTGGTTGTCCGTCACCGAAACAGAGATCGTTCCTTCCCCTTCGGTGATCGTCAGCCACGAAGCGGCTGCTTCCTCCACCGAAGCAGTCCACATCACACCGCCCGCGGCAGTCACCCGGATCGTCTGCGAGGCGGCACCCTCCGCATCGAAGTTCAGGGAAACCGGATCGAGCTCGAACGCATACGCCTCCTCGCCGCCGGTCTGAACGACCGTCACGCTCTTCGACTTCACGTCCTCATGATTCGATACGATCGTCACCGATCCGCTGCGCTCCTCGGGAGTGGCATTGTCCACCACAGAGACCGTAACCGTCTTCGCATCGGTCTTGTCGGCCTTAAGCCATGCAGACGCACTTTCCGACACGCGGACATCCCACTCCACGCCCACCGCCGTCACGACGATGTGCTGCGACGGAGCCGCAACGGCTGCGAACTCCAGTTTCGATGACTCCACCTTCAACGACGGCGTGCCTCCCTTCTCGCCTCCATCATTGCCGCATGCCGAGAAAAGCAGGCACAACGAGGATAAAAATAAAAACTTTTTCATAGATGAGTGTATTGTTGGTTGATTTGGATGCTAACTTAAGGCAAAAACAAGACATCTACAACACCTGTTTGCCACCCGAAAAATTCTATACATTTTCGCCCGCCGGCGTTAATCCGCCCTATAAACCGGCATCGTTTCATACACCCCCGGTTCGCAAAGAGGCCGGCGAAATTTCGCCGGGCCGGCGCCGTATCCATGATTTTCCAAAGCCGTCACGCTCCCGCCGGCGGAGGCGGAACCGGCATGTTGAACACCGTCCCGCAACACCCGCCCCGCAAAAGACAAAGCCGTGAGGCCAATGGCCCCACGGCTTGCTTTCGTCCGAAAACGGAGTCTACTTACGTATCGCCGCCACGCCGGGCAGCTCCGTCCCCTCCATGTATTCGAGCAGAGCACCGCCGCCCGTCGACACGTAGCTGACCTTGTCGGCCAGGCCGAACTTATTGATGGCCGCCACGGAATCGCCGCCGCCGATCAGCGAATAAGCTCCCTCGGCCGTCGCCTCTACGACCGCCTCGGCCACGGCTTTCGTCCCCGTGGAAAACTTGTCGATCTCGAATACGCCGACCGGACCGTTCCACAGAATCGTCTTGGCCGACCGTATCTTCTCGCGGAACAGCGCCTTCGCCCGGTCGCCGATATCCACCCCTTCCCAACCGTCGGGGATGTCGTTCGCAGGCTCCTGCCGCGTATGGGCATTCTCGCTGAAATCATCGGCCACCAGCGCATCGGGTGCGAGCACGAGCTCCACCCCCTTCTCTTTCGCCTTGGCCAGGATCGCGAGCGCCGTGGCGAACTGGTCGGGTTCGCAGATGGATTTTCCGATCTTGCCCCCCTGCGCCGCCATGAACGTATAGGTCATGCCGCCGCCGAGAATCAAACGGTCCACCCGCTCCATGAGGCGTTCGATGATGGTGATCTTGGTCGACACCTTCGACCCGCCCAGAATGGCGAGGAACGGACGCTGGGGCGATTCGAGCACCTTGTCTATCGCCTTGAGTTCGTTCTCCATGACATAACCGAACATCTTGTCGCCGGGGAAATGGTCCGCGATGAGCGCCGTGGAGGCATGAGCCCTGTGCGCCGTTCCGAACGCGTCGTTGATATAGACGTCGGCATACGATGCCAGGCGCTTGACGAACTCCTTCTGGCTCGCCTTGACGGCCTTCTTCGCCTCGGCTTTCTGTTCGTCCGTGGCATCGTCGGCCAGGCCGCGCGGTTTTCCCTCCTCCTCGGCATAGAAGCGCAGGTTCTCAAGCAGCAGCACTTCGCCCGGACGGAGCGCACGGGCGAGTTCGGCGGCACGTTCGCCCATCGAATCGCCGGCGAACACCACCGGATGACCCAGCAGCTTCTCGATGGCGGGCACGATGGGACGCAGCGAATATTTCTCGTCGTTGTTCTTCTTCGGACGTCCGAGGTGCGACATGAGGATGACCGAACCGCCGCCCTCCAGCACTTTTCTGATGGTGGGGATGGCCGCCCGGATACGCGTATCGTCCGTCACGTTCCCCTTGTCGTCGAGAGGCACGTTGAAGTCCACACGGATAATGGCCCTCTTGCCCCTGAAATCGTAATTGTCGATCGTATTCATAACAGTGAAGTTTTGGTCCCGGAAAATTATCAGACGGTTTCCGGCGAAAACCGTACCGCAAAGTTAAGAACTGTTTTGGATTTCCATCGCCCCCGCCGCACCGATCCGCCTCGCCGCCGCAACGGTCCCCGCCTCCGCTTACGGTTTGTTACCTCGCTTCCGCCCGTCGCCGGCCGGCGACGACGCCCTTCTGAAGATTCATATATTTTTACGGGGATTTATTGGAAATTCAATACACAACCGCTATTTTTGCTAACAGTTTGTAAGCACCCAAGCGTTACATCCAAACTAACGATATCATGTACGGAAAAATGAAAGAATTTCTGCAAAAAGAACTTGCAGACATCAAGGAGGCAGGCCTCTACAAGGAAGAACGGATCATCGCTTCGCCCCAGCGGGCCGAGATCGAGGTAGGCGGCAAGAAAGTGCTCAACTTCTGCGCCAACAACTACCTCGGCCTTTCCGACAACCCCAGGCTCGTGGAAGCGGCCAAGAAGGCGATGGACGCACGCGGTTACGGCATGTCGTCCGTACGCTTCATCTGCGGTACGCAGGATATCCACAAGGAGCTCGAAGCGGCCATCGCGGATTACTTCGGTACGGAAGACACCATCCTTTACGCCGCCTGCTTCGATGCGAACGGAGGCGTATTCGAACCGCTCTTCACCGACCAGGACGCCATCATCTCCGACTCGCTCAACCACGCGTCCATCATCGACGGCGTAAGGCTCTGCAAGGCGGTACGCTACCGTTATGCCAACGCCGACATGGAAGACCTTGAAAAACAGCTCAAGCTCGCCCAGGCACAGCGCTTCCGCATCATCGTGACGGACGGCGTCTTCTCCATGGACGGCAACGTGGCTCCGATGGACAAGATCACCGAACTGGCCAACAAGTACGACGCCCTGGTGATGGTGGACGAATGCCACTCGGCCGGCGTGGTGGGCAAGACCGGTCGCGGCGTGACGGAACTCTACAACATACGCGGCCAGGTGGACATCCTCACCGGTACGCTCGGCAAGGCGTTCGGCGGCGCCATCGGCGGTTTCACCACCGGTCGCAAGGAGATCATCGAACTCCTGCGCCAGCGTTCGCGTCCCTACCTCTTCTCGAACTCGGTACCGCCCGCAGTGGTAGGCGCCAGCCTCGAGGTTTTCCGGATGCTCAAGGAGTCCGATGCGCTGCACGACACCCTCGTGGAGAATGTGGACTACTTCCGCAACAAGATGCTCGCCGCCGGGTTCGACATCAAACCCACCCAGTCGGCCATCTGCGCCGTCATGCTCTACGACGCTCCCCTGTCGCAGGTCTTCGCCAAGAAGCTTCTCGACGAAGGCATCTATGTGACGGGCTTCTACTACCCGGTCGTTCCGAAGGGGCAGGCCCGCATCAGGGTACAGGTCTCCGCCGGACACACCCGGGCCCATCTGGACAAATGCGTCGAGGCCTTCACCAAAATCGGCAAAGAGCTCGGAGTACTCAAATAGTCCAACCGGGCGGACAACGGACAAACGGTCATTCCCGCCCCGCACTTCCAGGGCGGGAATGATTTTTCAACAGCCCCGCACATGGCGGGCATTTTGCACCACCCACTTGAAATACGCTCTAAAGAACAAGACTATGTCAAAAGCATCGATCGACGCGATAGACCGCAAAATACTCCAACACCTCATCCGCAACGCCCGGATGCCCTTCCTCGAGATCGCCCGCGAATGCGGCATCTCCGGTGCGGCCATCCACCAGCGAGTGAAGAAACTCGACGAAATGGGGGTCATCCTCGGTTCGCGCCTGGAAATAGACCCGAAAAAACTCGGCTTCGACGTATGTGCGCTCATCGGCATCCGCGTCTCCGACCCTTCGCGGTACGAGAATACCGTGGAAACGCTCAAACAGATTCCCGAAGTGGTGGAATGCCACTTCATCACGGGCGAATACAACATGATGCTCAAGGTGTACTGCCTGAACAACGAGCACCTCATGCAGATCCTTTTTGAAAAGATACTCACCATCGACGGCGTCCTCAAGACCGAAACCTTCATCTCGCTCGTACAGTCGTTCAGCCGCCAGATCGATGTCAAATACCTCGAATAATACCATGAGCCGCATCCGGGTAACGAAGGAGTTCTCCTTCGAGATGGCACACATGCTGGAGGGTTACGACGGGCCCTGCAGCGAAATACACGGCCATTCCTACCGTCTTTTCGTCACCGTGGCGGGCACGCCGTGCGACGATCCGCAGAATCCGAAATACGGCATGGTGATCGACTTCGGCGTACTCAAACGCATCGTCGGCGGACGCATCGTGGACGTCTACGACCACAGCCTCGTCGCCCGGCGCACCGCCGAGAACGGCGAGCTGCTCGCAACGCTCGCCGCACGGTTCGGCAAGCTGCAGGCGGTGGAGTTCCAGCCCACGTGCGAAAACCTCGTCACACGTTTCGCGGGCATCATCGCGGCGGAGCTTCCCCAGGGAGTGGAGCTCTTCTCGCTGCGCCTGCACGAAACGGCCACCTCCTATGCGGAGTGGTTCGCCTCGGACAACGCCTGACCCCACCCCTTCCTGCGGCACGGCCGCAACACCTCCCCACGCACACCCGAAACGACTTCCGGCAATGGACAGACTATACCTACTCGACGCATACGCCCTGATATACAGATCCTACTACGCCTTCATGGGTCGCCCCATGCGCAACCGGCAGGGCCTCAACACCTCGGCGGTATTCGGCTTCACCAAATTCCTGCGGGACATCCTGATGAAAGAGATGCCGCGCTACATGGGCGTGGCCTTCGACCCCAAGGGAGGCACTTTCCGCAACGAACTCTACCCGCAGTACAAAGCCAACCGGAGCGAAACCCCGGAGGACATCGTGGTGGCCGTACCCTACATCAAACGCATCCTCGAAGCGATGCGCATCCCCTGCCTCGAGGTTCCCGGCTACGAGGCGGACGACGTGATCGGCACGCTCGCCCACAAAGCCGCCGGGGAGGGATTTGAAGTCTACATGGTGACGCCGGACAAGGATTTCGGGCAGCTCATCGACCGCCACGTCTACATCTACAAACAGCGCCGCAACGGCGAAGGGGTGGAGATCGTCGGCTGCGAACAGCTCCGCGAGCAATACGGCATCGACGATCCGCGGCTGGTCATCGACATCCTCGCCCTGTGGGGCGATGCGGCCGACAACATCCCGGGCGTGCCCGGCATCGGGGAAAAGGGCGCGGTAAAGCTGGTCAATACATTCGGCACGGTGGAGAACATTCTCGCGCACGCCGACCGACTCAAGGGGAAGCAGAAGGAGAACATCCTGGCCGGCCGCGAACAACTGCTGCTCTCCAAAACGCTCGCCACGATCGACCGGAACGTCCCGATCGACTTCGTCCCGCAGGAGCTCGAGATGGAGGACCCCGACTGCGACGCTCTGCGGGAGGTCTACAAGGAGCTCGATTTCGGGATGTTCCTGCGCGAAATGGAGGGTAACCGCCCCACGCCTTTCACCAAAGCCGTGACGGGCACCCCCTCCGCCACCGCCCCGGCGGAAGCGGCCGGAACGGACTCCGCACCGCAGAACCCCGCGCATCCCGTGCAGCGCGACCTGTTCGGCAATCCGGTAGAGGCACCCACGGCTTCCCGGCCGCAAGCGGCCACGGAACCGGCCCTTTTCGAGAACCTGTCGGCAGGCTACCGCACGGCGGCCGATACGCCGCACACCTACCATACGGTCTCCACGCCCGAACGACTCGACGAACTGGTCGCCCGGCTCGGTAAAGAGCAGGAGTTCTGCTTCGACGTAGAGACCTCCGGGTTCGACTGCCGCACCTGCCGCATCGTGGGCATCTCGTTCTGCGCGGCGGAGGGCGAAGCCTACTACGTTCCCGTCTCGGAGGGCGATCGGGAGGGATTCCTCGCCCGGCTCAAGCCGTTGCTCGAAGCGCCGACCATCGCCAAGATAGGACAGAACATCAAGTTCGACATCATGGCACTCGCCACGGCGGGCATCCGCGTGGAAGGGTTCAAATACGACACCATGATCCTCCACTACCTGCTCGATCCCGAATCGCGCCACGGCATGAATCACCTGGCCCGCTTCTACCTCAACTATTCGCCCATCGAGATCGAAACCCTCATCGGACGCGGCAGCAAGCAAACCACCATGGATAAGGTGCCCCTGGAGCGCATCGCGGAGTACGGCGCCGAGGATGCCGACGTGACGTTCCGGCTGAAAAACGTCCTCTGGCCGCAGATAGCGGGCACCGGATTCGAGAAGCTCTACCGCGAAATCGAAGAGCCCCTCATCGACGTGCTGGCCGACATCGAGCTGACCGGGGTGAAGATCGACACCGAAGACCTCGCCCGATACGGACACGAACTGACGGTGGAGATGGAGGCGCTCGAAACGCGCATCCGGGAACTCACCGCCACGCCCGACCTGAACGTGAACTCCTCGCGCCAGCTCGGCACGGTGCTCTTCGAGAAGCTGCGGATCGACCCGAAGCCGAAACGCACCAAAACCAAACAATACAGCACCGACGAGGAGTATCTCGCCTCGCTCGCCGACCGCCACCCGGCCATCCGCATGATCCTGGAGTACCGGGGACTGAAAAAGCTGCTCTCGACCTATATCGAGGCCCTTCCGCTGCTGGTGAACCCCGTGACGGGACGGGTGCACACCTCGTTCAACCAGGCCGTTACGGCCACCGGCCGACTCTCCTCGGCCAATCCCAACCTGCAAAACATCCCCGTACGCACCGAGCAGGGCCGCCGGATCAGACAGGCATTCGTCCCCTCGGACAGCGACCACCTGCTGCTGGCCGCCGACTATTCGCAGGTGGAACTGCGCCTGATGGCGCACCTCAGCGGCGACGAAGCGCTCATCGAAGCCTTCCGTCACGGCGAGGACATCCACCGCGCCACGGCCTCTCGCCTGTTCGGCATACCGCTGGCCGATGTGACGCCCGAGCACCGGCGCAAAGCCAAGACGGCCAATTTCGGCATCATTTACGGCATCTCGGCCTTCGGTCTGAAACAGCGGATGGGCAACATCACCATGGAGGAGGCGAAACAGATCATCGACGGTTACTTCGCCGCCTATCCGAAAGTGAAGGAGTATATGGAACGCGTGGTGGCCGAAGCACGGGATACCGGCTATGTCGAAACCATCTTCGGACGCCGGCGCTACCTGCCCGACATCCGTTCGGCCAATTCGGTGGTACGCTCCCTGGCCGAGCGCAACGCCATCAACGCCCCCATACAGGGCAGCGCCGCCGACATCATCAAGATCGCCATGAACCGCATCCACCGCGAGTTCGCCGCCCGCGGCATCCGCTCGAAAGTCATCCTGCAGGTGCACGACGAACTGGTCGTAGACATGCTCCGCGAGGAGCAGGAAGAGGTGACGACCCTTGTCCGGGAGGCCATGGAACAGGCCGCACAGCTCCGGGTAGCGCTCGTAGTAGACTGCGGCACGGGCGAGAACTGGCTCGAAGCGCACTGACCGAAACGACGGCGCAGCGCCGCCACACACAAGATTTACGATGAGAATACTAATCCAACGGGTACGACGGGCCTCGGTAACCGTCGAAGGGAAACCCGTTTCGCAGATAGGCGCCGGCATGCTCATCCTGGTGGGCATATCCGACGAGGACACCGCCGAAGACATCGACTGGCTCGTGCGCAAGAGCGTCGGACTCCGCATTTTCGACGACGCACAGGGGGTAATGAATCTCGACATTCGACAGGTGCACGGCGAGATACTGGCCGTGAGCCAGTTCACGCTGATGGCCTCCACGAAGCGAGGCAACCGCCCCTCTTACATCCGGGCGGCGGGCGAAGCGACGGCCCTGCCGCTCTACCATACCTTCACCGAACAGCTTTCGCAGGCACTCGGACGACCGGTAGCCACAGGCGTTTTCGGAGCCGACATGCAGGTGGAGCTCGTCAACGACGGCCCCGTCACCATCTGGATCGACTCGCACAACCGGGAGTAGCCCGCTCCGAGGGGGTTGCAGCAGGGACGCAGGCGCACCCGACAGGGCGAGCGTCCCCGTTCCGGCCTCCACGGAAAGGTGCCGGACTCGCGGCCCCTCTCCCGGCCGCTCCGCCTCCCCGGGGTGCTGCGGCCATGACCGATGCGGCCCGAAAACGGGCGCATCGTCCCCTTGCCGGACCGGGAGCGAAAGGTCCGCCCGCGAAAGACGACTCCCGCGCGAGACCATCCGCACCGTCGGCCGACATTTTGTTGATAAAAACACGACAACTTGTTTACCCGCAGGCGATGCGGACTCCGCAATAACGCTATCTTTGCAAGAGTCGCGGGGGAGAGAACCCGGCGCGAAAACCACCTAAATTTAAAAGACCAACCAACGATGGCAAACGAAAAGCACCAGATCGACGTGGAACTCGACGAAGCGGTTGCACAGGGCACCTACGCCAACCTGGCGATCATCTCCCACTCTCCTACGGAATTCGTACTCGATTTCGCAGCCGTACTGCCGGGCCTCCCGAAAGCCAAGGTGAAAAGCCGGCTCATCCTCGCTCCGGAACACGCCAAACGGCTGCTGCTCTCCCTGCAGGAGAACATCGCCCGCTACGAAGCCAACGTAGGTCGCATCGACATCCCCCAGGGAGGCCCGAAAGAGGGCATCAAGGGCTTCAACATGGGCGAAGCGTAAAGCTCCTTTCCGGCATATCCCGACGATACACGGCACCGGCACCACTGTCCGGTGCCGACTTGTATGCCCCCTATATCAGGCTGCCCCGTCATTTCACAATTCAAGACCGCCTCCGCCCACGCCCAAGACACAAAAATCACGCTTCCCGAAAGTTCGCGACACATTTACGCCCGAACGAATGTTCCGCCGGCCTGCCCGGCCGGAGAACTGTCATTCCCGGTAAACGACATCCCCGCGGTTCCATCCGCACCGAATACGACGCTTCCGCGCCGCCCGAGAAGCGCCGGCTTTCGACTGACTGCGACACGACGATACGAGCATGACAAACGGCCCGGCGCCGAATCTCAGAATTACGTGCAAGTCCTCTGACACGCACCCATGCCCAAAAGGGCAGGTGCCCGTGCCCGCCCCGACAGGCATCGACTCCGGCAGAGCTCTTTGCGACCTCGCACACCCCGCAACGGAGGCTCCGTCCGGAAGTCTCGCAAAAAAGAGGCTGTCCGCACACAACGGACAGCCTCTTTTGCAGTCATGCACGGCGACTACCTGTCACCCGCCATGAACTCCTCGATCTCCTGAACGGTAACCGGAATACGGCGCTTGCCGAGTATGCGGTTGCCCGTTTCGGTGATGAGCAGGTCGTCCTCGATGCGGATTCCGCCGAAATTCATATAGGGTTCGAGCTTGTCGAAATTGACGAACTCCTTGTTGGTACCCTCCGCCTTCCATTTGGCGATATAGGCCGGGATGAAATAGATGCCGGGTTCGTCGGTCATCACCATGCCTGTCTGCAGGCGGCGGGCCATGCGCAGGTTGCTCACACCGAGCTGCGTGCTGCGCTCCGTTTCGAGATCATATCCCACGTATTTCTCCCCTATATCTTCCATGTCGTGTACGTCGAGCCCCATCAGGTGCCCCAGGCCGTGAGGCATGAAGAGCGCATGCACCCCTCGGGCGACCGCTTCGTCCACGTCGCCCCGGACGAGTCCGAGCGACTTGAGGCCTTCGAGCACCACCTTCACGCAGGCCAGATGCACCTCCTTGTAGAGCAGGCCCGGTTTCGCCATCCCGAAAGCATGCGCGTTGGCGGCGAGCACGATTTCATAAATGTCGCGCTGCATGGGCGTGAACTTGCCGTTCACGGGAAAGGTACGCGTAAAGTCGCTGCAATAGTTCATCAGGTTCTCGGCACCGGCATCCACCAGCAGCAGACGGCCCGATTCGAGAATTCCGTCATGGCCGTGGTTGTGGAGCGTTTCGCCGTGCTGGGTAACGATGGAGTGGAACGACACCCCCTCGCCCATTTCGAGCGCGATGCCCTCGATCGCCCCCGCAATGTCGCGCTCGCGCACCCCGGGACGGCACATCTTCATGGCCGTCGTGTGCATCCGGTAGCCGATTTCGCAGGCATCCTCTATCTCGCGAATCTCCTCGTCCGACTTTTTGTCGCGCAGCGACACGACGGCGATGGCGAGCTCTATCGAAATGCGATCGGCGATCGCATCGGGACAGATGCCGAGCCACCTGCACATTTTCAGCTTGTTGTCGGCACGGTAGGGCGGCAGGAAATGCACCGGACGCCCCTTCCTGATGGCGAGCGTCAGCTTCTCCTGCAGCGCGGCCAGCGGAGCGGTGTGCACGATGCCGCACTTCGCTCCCAACTCGCTGATCGTGGGTTGCGGACCGGTCCAGATGATGTCGTCCATCGAGAGGTCGTCGCCGAAGAGCCAGTCCTCCCCCGCATCGATGTCGAGCAGACCGACCAGATCGGGCTGCTTGATGCCGTAGAAGTAGAGGAAATTGCTGTCCTGCCGATAATGATACCCGTTGTCGGGATAGTTCCTGGAGGCCTCGCTGTTGCCGGGCAACAGGATCAGTCCTCCGCGCGATACCCGTTCGCGCAACAGCTCGCGCCGCTTGGTGTAAGTTTCTTTCGAGAACATGGTGATTATCTTTTAAAGATCATACTTTTCTGCCATTCCCCGTAAAGTTACGATTTTTTCCGACAACGGACAACCGTCCGCCCCCTTTCGGCATCCCGCCACCCGGTTTTCGGGCAACGTCCACCCGGCCTCAAACGGCCGGTTGCTGCGACAGATCGTACCCGTACTTCCCGAACAACGCATCGGTAAAGGTGTATTCATACCTGCGCAGAAACTCCGTTTCCTCCACCAGATCGTAATTGTTCCACCCATACAACGCCTCGCCGAGCCGGCCATCGGCCAGCCGGTAGACCGGAATCCGATACGCTCCGACGGTCAACGGGAAAGAGCGACAGGGCTCGAACGGATACTCCGGGAAACCCGCTTCGGAGGCTTCGTGACGGACATGCTTCTCTCCCACCGGAATATCGACTGCCTCCCCTCTCTCGAAATCGAACCGCACGGGCAGCGAACAGCGGTTGATAGAAGCATACTCCACGTCATAGACCGGCCGCTACGGCAGTTCGTATCCGTGCTTCTCGAAATACGCATCCGTAAAGGTATATTCGTACCTGCAATAATACTCCTCTTCCAGCACGAGGTCGTAATTCGTCAGGTCGAACAGCTCCAGTTCCGGACGATCGATGACATTGACCCGATAATCTCCGCAAGACAATTTGAACTGCCTGTAAGGTTTGAAAGGATGGCTCGAAAAACCTCCCAACGCCCCAACGGTATACGTATAGTGCCCTCCTACCGGGACTTCGGCGGTCTCCCCATACATAAAATCGAACGTTATCGGAGCCGAACACCGATTGAGATAAGCACATTCAAGCGTATACCCGGCATCCCCGATAACGGGCTGCCCCTCGACCGGCTGCTTCCGACAACCGGCGACGGAAATCAACAACAGGAACAAACCTGTCAATCCACGTAATGTCTTCATATCGGTCAGTTTTAGGTTACGTTCCCAATATAAGAAAAAAATCACACATTCTAAATAAAAACGCCCGAACACTTCATGATTCGGAGTAAAAAAAACAATGCGACAGGAAATATTTTATGGAACGGGATCGTACCCGTGACCGCCCCACGGATGGCACCGGGCGATGCGCTTGAGGGCGAGCCAACCGCCCTTCAGGGGGCCGTACTTGCGAAGGGCCTGCAGGGCGTATTCGGAGCAGGTGGGAGTGTAGCGGCACGAAGGCATGGTGAAGGGCGAGATGCAAAGTTGGTAGAACTTCACCAGCAGGATAAAGGGGAAAGACAGCGCCTTTTTCAACAGCGCGGCAGGTTTCATCGGATGCCTCCCTCCGCGGCATGCGCGGCCGAACGCTCCCGTGCGGCTGCGATCTCCCCGAAGATGCGGCGGACGCTTCCGCGCATCCGCGCACTTCCCACCTCCTCTTTGGTCGCATAAACGAAAGCGATATGGAGCCGCATCCCATCCCCCGTACAGGAGCTCGCACCGTATTTCTCCAGACGAAAAGCCTCGCGGGTCCGCCTCTTGAGCAGGTTGCGCTTCACGGCTCGCCGGAACAGTTTCTTGGGTACGGAGATGAGCATGGAAACCGCAGGCTCCCCCGCCGCCGTAGGAACGAACGCATAGTAATACCGGAAAGGGAAGACGAACCCGTGCCGTCCCTCCCTGAAAAGCTTTCCTATGGTTTTATCTCCGCGAAGCCGCTCGGCCCGCGACAATCCGTACCCCTCCATTCCGATTCGTTTTAACCTCTCCGGCTTTGCCGCCCGCTACGCGCGGCTGGCGGCCGCCGTCGCATCCGCTTCCCTGCGGCCATGTACAAAGGTATGAATTTACAAAACAAAGTCCGCCGGCTCACGCATCGACCGACGGACTCTCTCTTATCCGGACACCTTCGTGCCTACTTGCCCTTCTTTTCGGCAGCGACCGGCTGCTCCGGCTTGCGCGGACGCACCTTGCGCCCGGGTTTCACCTCCTGGGCCTTGAGGAACTCGGCCGCCTTGCCGCCGCTGTTCACCACCACCGGCGAAGGCTCCTGTCCGCTGTTTATCTTTCCTATGTAGATGTCGATCGCCTTGGCCATCGAAGGCGCTTCGGGCGAAGGCGCGAGCGTCCCGATCCGCAATCCCGCATTGGCGGCGGCGGCGGCGGTACTCGTCCCGAAAGTAGCTACGGCCGGTATCTTCTCCATGTCGAAGGTCGACGTGAGCGTCGATATCTCCGAAGGACTGTAGAATACCATCAGGTCGTACTGCGATGGATCGATCCCCTCCAGATCGGCCGCCACGGTTTTGGCGAGGACCACTTTGGAGAAGTTAAGCCGGAGTTTCTCCATCGTTTCGGGAATCTCTCCGTTGTTGGGTTCGGTAAGCGACACCAGGAACTTCTCCTCCTTGTGTTTGAGGATCAACTCCATGAAGGAATCGAACTTGCCGTCGGCAAAGAATATCTTACGTTTGCGGTAAACGATGTATTTCTGGAGATAAAGGGCGATCGCCTCCGTGTTGCAGAAATACTTCATGGTTTCCGGCACGGTGATACGCGCCTCCTCGCAGATCCGGAAAAAGCTGTCTACGGTCGTACGGTTGGTAAATACCACGGCGGTATGGTCGAGTATCTCCACCCGCTGGCTGCGGAACTCCTTCAGACTGACGCCCACGACCTTGATGAAAGGCCGGTAGTCGATCTTGGCGCTGTGTTTCTGAATAACTTCGTAAAACGGGGATTTTTCAAGAACGGCAGGTGCCGGCTGCGAAATCAATATATTCTTGACTTTCAACTCTTAAACCTGTTTAATTTCTACTGCTTCTACACCGGCCAGCACCTCCACAGGCCGACCGCGAGTATGCCGAACGGCATCGCTTCGACGACGCAAAGGTACAAAATCCAAAGTAAAATCGAAACTTTTTGTTCCACAAACAATAAAAAGGAACTTACGGCATACCAGAGTATATGGATCGCTGCGACGACTCCAAAAAGGCCGATCGCCACTTCGGCCCACACCCCATCGGAAAGGGCAGCCAGCACCACGGCCGGAGCCCCCGTCACGGTCATCGAAGCGAAAAGCGCGAATCGCCCCGCTCCCAGCGTACGCACGAATTCGGTACCGAACGTCAGCCGGCCGGCCAGCGTGAGCACGGCCGCCTGTACTCCCATCACCACCAGGAGCGCCGCCATCAGAAGCGGCACCGCGAGCCATTCCCCGCCTGCAAAAACATCAGGAAGCGAATCTCCTCCGCCCCACAGCTTCACCGCCTTCACCGCGGCAATGCCCCACATCAGCAGGCCGCAGGC
Organism: uncultured Rikenellaceae bacterium; assembly: GCA_910577285.1. Lineage (GTDB taxonomy): Bacteria > Bacteroidota > Bacteroidia > Bacteroidales > Rikenellaceae > Tidjanibacter. Next base: position 30,137 of record CAJTLO010000007.1, read on the forward strand.
CAGTACGGGTACCTGCACCTCTGCTCCGGGCATGTCGCTGTCGCCGCGACGACCGCCCTCCCGCCGGCTCCACACCATGCGCAGCATGCGTGCCATGTGGCCGCCCGCACGGAATACCACCGACAGGTAGGTGAGCAGCAAAAGTAGGGTCAGCAGTTGATACCCCACGGCCGAGGCGACCGGGCGGGCGGAGGTATCCTCCCCTCCGACGGGACGGAAACTGTCGGGACCGTATACGGCGGACACGACGACCGTATCCCTCTCCGCCCCTATCGAACCGGCAAGGGAATCGGCCGGAAGAAAGAGCGGAGTCCCCTCCCGCCGCACCGTGTCGGCCGGACCGGAAGAGTCCTGCGGCAAGGCATCCCTCCTTTCCGCAGGAGCGAGGCTCACCGCCTCCTCAGTCACCCTATTTTCCACCGCACCGCACATCACACATAAAGCCTTCTGAGGGCGATCCGAATCGTCGTGCCCCGCCCCGGTTCGGAATCGACCACGTAGATACGCCCCTTATGATACTCCTCGACGATTCGGCGGCTGAGCGAAAGTCCCAGCCCCCAGCCGCGCGTCTTGGTCGTGAAACCCGGCTCGAAGATGCGCTTGAAATTGGACTTCGGGATACCTTTGCCCGTATCCTTTACGTCGATATAGACCCATTCGAGATCGTCGGAGATGCGGACATCGATCTCCCCCTGCCCCTGCAGGGCGTCGAGCGAGTTCTTCAGCAGGTTCTCCACCACCCATTCGAAAAGTGCGCCGTTGATCATCGCCTGCACGGGAGCGATGGCGAGTCCGTTATAGCTCAGCGTCACATTGCGCGGAATACGCGTACGGAAATACATCACGCTGTTGCCCACTACCTCGTTCACGTTGGCGGGCGAGAGGAGCGTCTCGGAACCTATCTTGGAAAAACGGTCGGCGACCTTCATCAGCCGCGTAAGGTCCTTGTTCATCTCCTCCACCACGGCGGGGTCCACCTGCTGCGACTTGAGATACTCGATCCAGCCGAGCAGCGAGGAGATGGGAGTCCCCAGCTGGTGGGCCGTCTCTTTGGCAAGCCCGATCCACACTTTGTTCTGCTCGTCCTCCTGCGAGCTGCGGAAGGTGAGGAAGCCGAATCCGATGAAGATGACGATCACCGCCAACTGCACGAACGGAAAAACCATCAGCCCCTTCTGCAGGCGCGAGTTACCATAGAATATGTAGAACCGCGAACCGTTCCACGCCGTAATTTCCAGCGGCGGATTCTCCCGGGCGAGCTGCTCCAGTTTGCGGCTCAGCAAATCGGGATGATACAGGATGCGGTCGGGAATCAGATTGGAACCGAGCACCTCGCTGAAATCAGCGGAGGTCCGGATAAAGGGAATGTTGTTTCGGCTGTCCATGATGTAGGCTGAAAGCGGATCGTTCGCATTGAACTGTCCGAGCCGCTCGATAGTCAGCGCCCAGAGCCTCACCTCGTAATTCTCCTTCTCGCGGAGCTGCCGGGCCATGTTGGAGGTGAACCACAGCGACACGAATCCGATCGCCAGACCGAACGAAATCAACACCACCCTCTTGCGGAAAGAGAGCGTGGTCCGGTCGATGTTGATGAGATTCCACTTGCCCTTCATGATGCGTCGTCCCCGAGGGCTCCCCTATTTTCTGTCGGTATCCTTCGAGGCGAGCATTTCCCGGTAACGCTCCGGATCGCCCAGCACCGCAAGCGCCTCGCGCACGTCGGCATCCTCCCGAACGTTGTGTTCCACCACCCCCGCGTTGTAGGCGCTGCGGAGGACGATCTCATTCTCGATCAGCTCCGTCAACTCCTGCCGGTAGAGTTGCAGGCCGGTCCGCACGTCGTCGTCGAGGCTCGCCTCGATCGCGGCCACGTGATCGTCGATACCCTCCATGTAACGCTCCGCCTCGGCCGCCTCTTTCAACCGGGCCAACAGACGTTTGGTTTCGGACTCCCACTCCACGTCCTTGTCCTGCATGAATGCCACGAAGCCGGCATAGTCGGCGTCGCTCAGCGCGAAATCTCCGGGCACGATCTCCCTGTCGCGGTTGCGACACATGAAGTCGTCCACGAAATCGTGGATATACCCCTTGCCGTAGACGACATAGGCGAACCGGCTCACATACTCGGCCGGCACCCGGACGTCGGGCATCACCCCGCCCCCGTCGTAGACCCTTCGCCCCGCCGACGTGCGGAACTCCGTGATGAGCGAATCGGGAATATGGCTGAGCGTCCCGTCCTCGGCCCGCGAAGCGTAGTCGATGGCCTGTATGCAACGGCCGCTGGGAAGGTAGTATTTGGCGGTGGTGACTTTCAGGTAGGCATTATAACCGAGCGGCCGCGTAGACTGCACCAGCCCCTTGCCGAACGTCCTGCGCCCGACGACCACCGCACGGTCCATGTCCTGCAACGCGCCGGCCACGATCTCTGCGGCCGAAGCCGAGGCGTTGTTGACCAGCACCACCAGCGGAATCTCCGTGTCGATGGGCTCGTTGCGGGTAACGAAAACGGCATCCTCCTCCGGATTGCGGCCGCGAAGGCTCACCACTTCCGTGCCCCGCGGCAGGAAGAAGGAGAGTATCCCGACGGCCTCCTGCACGATTCCGCCGCCGTTGTTCCGGTAATCGAGGATGAGTGCCTTGGCCCCCTGCTCCTTGAGTGCCATGACGGCATTGCGCATGTCGGCGCTCACCTCGTCGGTAAAGTCGACGTTGAGAATATAACCCACGCTGTCGGACACCATGCCGTAATAGGGAATACCGGGTATATTGATGATCTCGCGGCGAATCTCCATCTGCACCGTATCGCCGGTATAGAACCGCTCCACCTTCATCTTCAGTTTCGTTCCCGGTTCCCCCTTCAGGAGCGAACTCACCTGTTCGGTGGTCATGCCGGAAGCGGCACGGCCGTCAATCTCCACGATCCGGTCGCCCACGACGATACCGGCCCGGTCGGCGGGCGCCCCCTTGTAGGGCTCGGCGAAGACCACACCGTCGCCGCTCTTGCGGATCAGGGAGCCCACGCCTCCGTAACGCCCCGTAGTGAGCAACTGGAACGTCTCCATATCCTCTTCCGAAATATAGACCGTATAGGGGTCGAGCCCGGCGGTCATTCCGGCGGCCGCATCGGAAAGCAGCTCGTCGGGGTCTACGTCGTCTACGTAGAACAGACTGACGTCGCGCAGCATGTTGACCAACACCTCCATGTTGCGCCCCATCCGGAAGCCGTCGGGCGGCGGCACGGCCGCCGTGGCGAGGAGTGACACGGCCGCAGCTCCCAATGCGCACCATGCGTACTTAATCCCTTTTCCCATAGTTTCTGTTCTGTATGTAGGTATTTATCCTGAACTGGGCGTGCACCGCCTCCTTGCGGAGGCCTTCAATGATTATGCCGCCCTCGGCTGCCGTCACCGTCACCCGGTCGTCGAACGTAAGCCACAACCGGCGGAAAAAAGAGCCCGCACGAAAGGTCATCGACACGCCCGGTTCCTCCTCGGTCACGACGTATCCCGCCGCATGGAACGCCCGGATCACCTGCTCCCGATCGGCCACGATGTCGGCCTCCGCCCGACGGCGGACATACCCGAACTTCGGATAAAAGGCTGCCAGAAGGGCCAGCGCCGCCAGCAGAAGCACGCCGCGCGGGGTGGCAACCATCTCCCGGAAGAAGAACTCCGCACTCACCCGTGCCGTCCCCGTCACGAACATCAGCAGGTAGAGCACCCCCACCAGCACCAATAATTTAATGAAATAACCCGCCGCACGGCGGACGTATCGACCCGTACTCATATTCCGTCATTTTTTTACATTGCCCGATTCCCCGCCCCTGACGGCGCAAAGGCTACTCCCGCGGATTTCCGACCATCGCTCCGACCCTGTCGGCCACCTGCCGCATCAGCCATCCGGGCGTGGACGTGGCGCCGCAGACCCCCACCGACCGGCATCCAGCCAGCCATTCCGGCCGAAGCTCGCCGGCATCCTCTATGTTGTAACTCCGGGGATTGGCCTCGCGGCACACGCCGTAAAGCACCTTCCCGTTCGAACTTTTCTGCCCGCTGACAAAGATCACCGCATCGAACCGTCCCGCGAACTCGCGCAGTTTGGCCTCACGGCTCGACACCTGCCGGCAAATGGTATCGCGGATGGTCACCTGCTCCGCACACGCCGCACGCTCCCGGATCATATCCGCCATCCGATGAAAAAGGGCAAGACTCTGCGTGGTCTGGGCGAGGAAATAGACCGGCCGCGAGAAATCCACCGCAGCCAGGTCGTCGGGCCCCTCGACGATCACCGCCGTGCCGTCGGCATGGCCCGCGAGCCCCACCACTTCGGCATGGCCGCGCTTGCCGAGAATCACCACCACCCCGCCGCAGCGCCGCATCTCGGCGTATGCCGCCGCTACGGTGCGCTGAAGCCCCGCCACCACGGGACACGTGGCGTCGATCACCTCGATTCCCAGAGCGGCGGCTTTCTCATAGGTAGCGGGCGGCTCCCCGTGGGCACGGATGAGCACCCGTCCGCCGGCGAGGGCATCGAGCTCCTCGTGCCGCACCGTGCGGAGTCCCAGCGACTCCAACCGTTGCACTTCGAGGCGGTTGTGCACGATATCGCCCAGGCAAGCCACCCCACCGCCGGCCGCAAGCGACCGTTCCGCCTGCGAGATGGCGTTGACCACCCCGAAGCAGAAACCCGATCCGGGATCTATTTCGATATATACCTTTTCCTTTTCCATCACACGCGCTCTATCGTGCCGGCCGGCACCGGAGCCGCCGGTCTTCCTTATGCCTTGCCGAGCCGCTCCGCCAGAATCGGCTCTATCCACTCCATCTGCTGTGCGAGGGTCATGCCGCTGTTGTCGAGTACCACCGCATCGGCAGCCTTCCGCAGCGGACTCACCTCGCGCTCCTGATCGGCCCGGTCGCGCTCGCGGATATTGCGTTCGATCTCCTCCAGCGACACATCCTCGCCCCGTGCACGAAGCTCTTCATAGCGACGCCGGGCCCGTACCCCGGGATCGGCCGTCATGAAGAGTTTCAACTCGGCATCGGGAAAAACCACCGTACCGATATCGCGCCCGTCCATCACCACGCCCTTGTCCTTTCCCATCTGCTGCTGCATGGCCACGAGCTTCCGCCTCACCTCCGGAATGGAGCTCACCGAACTGACGGCCGCACTGACCTCGATGCCGCGGATCTTCTCCTCGACGCACTCGCCACGAACATAGATGTCGCTCGCCTGCCGCGCCGGATTGAAACGGAACGTGATGTCGATCTCGCCCAGCATCCCCACCAGGCGTTCCCGGTCGGGCACGCCGTTCCGTATGGCCCCGTGCTCGATGCCGTACAGCGTGACGGCACGGTACATGGCACCCGTATCGATGAAGATATAGCCGAGGCGGGCCGCCAGCAGCCGGGCGAACGTACTTTTGCCTCCCGACGAAAAACCGTCGACGGCGATTACGATCTTCTTATTCTGGGAATTATCGCGGAATGAGTTCATCGAGATGAAGATTGAAGATGGAGGAAACGATCGCAGTCAGCCCGAGCAACACGATAAGAATGCCCGCAATGCGGTTCATCCAGAGCAGGTACCGCGGGCGGAAGCGTTTGCGGTAGACATTCAGCACCAGCGTAAAGAGGAACCACCACCCTGCCGAGCCGGCGAGCACGCCCACCAGCATGGCCACGCCGTTGACATATCCGGCATCGTTGCTGATACCGAACATGGCGAACAGTCCCACGAATACGAGACTGACGGCCGGATTGGCGATGGTGAAGAGGAATATGGAGAGGAAATCGCGCCACAGGCTCACCTTTCCCGCCCGGTTGCGCCGTATCTGCACCACGGGATTTTGGAAAAAGATATAGAGTCCCACCACGATCACGCAGGCACCGCCTACGATCTTGAGCAACGCCTGGTTCTGCTCGATGAATCCGTGCACGAAAGCGATGGCGAAAAAGGCCACCGTGGCATAGATGGTATCGGCCGTCGCGGCCCCCAGCCCGGAGAAGAACCCCGAACGCTGCCCCTTGCTCAGCGTACGCTGCACGCAGAGCACACCAACCGGCCCTATCGAAAACATGGAAACCACCAGTCCGATGAGGATGCCGCGCAGAAATATATCCAACCACATATCCATTCCTTGACAAAAGTAGTAAGAAAGCGGGGAAAAACAGATCGTCGGCACCAACTTTCTTACCGGGCCGGCCGCGCCGCTCGCCTCTCTCGCCACCGTTTGGTTTTCCCGTCTTCGTCCGGTACCGCGCCCCGCCCGCCGGAAGCCGCACCCGGACGGACGGCCGTGCAGAGGAGCGACGCATCGCCGGCGGCCGCAAAGCTCCTTCCGCCCTGCGCGTACCCCGCGGAGCTTCCCGCCGCGCCGTTACGCTTTTCCGCCGAATATCGTATATTTGCGGAAACCTTCCGCCCGCCGCCACAGGCGTACGGAAAGCGATCGCCTCGTACCAGACAATGACAACCGGAAAAAAATGGCTGCTCACCGCGGGCAGCGTCACCCTGTTATCGGTCGGATGGCTCCGCATCAGCGGACTTCCGCTCCTGGCGGCCCTCGTGCCGCTGCTCCTCATCAGCCGCAGCTACGACGCCTCGCGCCGCGCCTTCTGGCGCATGGCGGGCTGGACGGCGCTCACCTTCTGCCTCTGGTCCGTAGCCACCGTATGGTGGGTATGGAACGCCGCCCCCGTCGGCGTATTCGCCGCCACCATCGTTCAGGTGGTCCTGTTCGGAACGGTAATCATGCTCTACCACTACACGAGCAAACGCTGCCGGCCGGCACCGGCCAACGTGCTGCTCGTGTGCGGATGGATCGCGGCCGAGTACGTCTACCTCAACGGGCAGATCTCGTTCCCCTGGCTGCTGCTGGGCAACGGCTTCGCCAACGACACCTGGGCGATCCAATGGTACGAGTTTACGGGCGCCCTCGGCGGCTCGTTGTGGGTCCTGATCTCCAACCTGCTGATCTTCCAAGCCCTGACCTCTCCCCACCGCAAGAGGTGGTGGCTGCGCGAGGCGGCCTGGACGACGATTCCCCTGCTGCTGTCGCTCATCCTCTTCTGGAGCTGGCAGGAACCCGTCGGGGAAGAGGTGACCGTCACCGTCGTCCAGCCCGACATCGACCCCTATACCGAGAAGTTCTCGCTGCCGCAACGGGAGCAGGACTCCGTCATCCTCGCCCTCGCCGCGGAAGCATCGGTCGACGCGGATTTCATCATAGCCCCCGAAACGGCCATCGAGGACAACTTGTGGGAGAACGGCAACGGTATCGGCCGCTCCGAGGCAGTGAACCGCTACCGCACCTTCCTCCGCGAAGAGCGGCCCGGAGCGCAGTTCGTCACCGGTGCGACGACGCTGAAACTCTATACGGAGGAGCGGGAGAAGACCTTCACCGCACGCCCCCTGGGCAACGGAGGATGGTACGACGTCTACAACAGCGCCCTGGCGATAGACTCCGCGGGCGGCATCGCCATCCACCACAAGGCCAAACTGGTGATCGGCGTGGAGATGATGCCCTTCATGGAGTTGCTCCAGCCCTTCACCGACTTCATCGTAGACCTCGGAGGTACTACCGGCCAACTGGGCACCGACAACCACTACCGCATCTTCCGCCTGCAACGCGAGGAGGGAGAGGTCCGCTCCGCGGCACCGATATGCTACGAATCGGTCTACGGCGAACACTTCGCCACGTTCGCGCGGCACGGCGCCCAACTGCTGTTCGTCATCACCAACGACGGCTGGTGGGGCGACACGCCCGGCTACCGCCAGCACTTCTCGTTCGCACGCATGCGGGCCATCGAAACACGGAAATACGTGATCCGAAGCGCCAACACGGGCATATCGGGCTTCATCAATCCGCGCGGCGACGTGCTCGCCACCCTCGGCTGGGAGCGCCGCGGCACCCTGACCGATACCGTCCCGCTCTCGGACGAGATCACGTTCTACGCCCTGTACGGCGACGTACTCGGCCGGGTGAGCTGCTACACCTTCCTGCTCTCCCTGCTCTACTACATCGTCTACCGTTTCCGCCGCCGGAGCCACCTGATAGACGAGTAATGCCCGACGGACGACACGCCCGCCCCAAATACCGCAACATAGACAACGACCCCATGACCTACCAGGAAGCCGTCGATTTTCTCAACGGAAATTTCGTTTCGTTCCAGACCGCAGGCCGCACCGCCTACAAGGGCGGTCTGGAAGCAATCGCTGCGATGTGCCGCGCCATGGGCGAGCCCCAGCGCGACTACCTCTCCATCCACATAGCCGGCACCAACGGCAAAGGTTCCGTGGCCCACATGCTGGCCTCGATCCTGCAGTCGGCCGGCTATCGCACCGGACTCTACACCTCCCCCCACCTGCACGACTTCCGAGAGCGCATCCGCGTGGACGGCCGGATGATACCGGAAGCGGCCGTCGCCTCGCTCCTCGACCGGTACGGACAGGAGATGGTCGACCGGGGACTCTCCTACTTCGAGATGACGACCGCAATGGCCTTCCGCCACTTCTCCGAGGCGGGAGTGGAGGTGGCCGTCGTAGAAACCGGACTGGGAGGCAGGCTCGACGCCACGAACATCCTCCGGCCCGCCCTGAGCATCATCACCAACATCGGCCTCGACCACAGCGACCTGCTCGGCTCCACCGTAGCGCAGATCGCCGCCGAGAAGGCAGGCATCATCAAACCGGGCGTCCCCGTTCTCATCGGAGAGAGCGATCCGGAAAGCGCCCCCGTCTTCACCGCCCGCGCTGCGGAGTGCGGGGCTCCGCTCACCTTCGCCGACCGGGTATACGAATGCACCGAAAGCACCCTGTCCCTCCCCCTGCAATCCTGCACCCTGCGCCGTATCGGCGACGACTCCCTCCGCACGATAACCCTCGACCTGCCGGGGGCGTACCAACGGAAAAACCTCGTCACGGTCCGCACCGCCGTCGACCTGCTGTGCCGCCACACGCAACTCGCCGTCAGCCGGCGAGCGCTGCTCGACGGCTGCCGCCACGTCACCGCCGCCACCGGGTTGTCGGGCCGCTGGCAAGTAGTGGACCAGGCACCCCTGACGGTAGCCGACGGCGGCCACAACCCGCACGGCATCAAAGAGATCGTCAGCCAGCTACAAACCGGGGAATACGACCGGCTCTACATGATACTCGGTTTCTCGGCCGACAAGGGGCTGGAGGAGATTCTGCCGCTTCTGCCGACCGGAGCATACTACCTCTTCACGCAGGCGAACTCCCCGCGGGCCTTGTCGGCCGGGGAGCTCGCCGCGCAGGCGGCACGCTACGGCTTGACGGGCGAAACCGTTCCGGATGCCGCCACCGCGCTCGCCCGCGCCCGTTCGCTGGCCTCGCCGCGCGACATGATCTTCATCGGCGGAAGCTTCTATCTCATCGGAGAGATCGTCTGAGCAGCCGGAACGGCGCAGAGAGCGCTCTGCGACAAAAACGACCGCGGGGTCACCTGAAGGTGACCCCGCGCCTTGTCAAGAGCCGTATTGCAGGAGGTAACGCTCCAGAAGCCGCGGCACGGCATAGTCGCCCACGGCGGAAGCGTCGACCGCCAACGCCTCTGCGGAGGCGGTCAGCAAAGGCGTGCGGATACGGTAAACGGTCGCATGAACGGTCTGGTGGGAGAGCTGGTGACGGGGCATGGGCACCGTCGCCACGAGCTGCCACTCCCCGTCTCCCAGCAAGTCGCGGAAAGCGGGCGACGCGGCCAACGCGGCGAAATCGGCAGGCCCCTCCGTTTCGAGAAGCGGGAATTCGTAGAGCCCCTGCCAAATATCCCGCTCCTCGCGGCGACGCAGCAACGTCCGGCCGTCGCAGGTAACATGAAGGTAATGGAACCATCGGTCGCGCACCTTCGTCCGGCCGCGCTTCACGGGTCTTTCCGCTACCGTCCCGGCCGCCAGCGCCCGACACCTTCCGGCCAACGGACACTCCCCGCAACGGGGCTGCACGGGCGTACATTGCAAGGCTCCGAAATCCATCATCGCCTGGTTGAACTCCCCGGGCCGCTCCGCATCCAGCAACGACTGCGCCAACTCCGCGAACAGACGCCGTCCCGCACCGGTATCGATGGGCGCATCCAGATCGAAAAGCCGTGCCAAGACCCGGAACACATTGCCGTCCAGTACGGCAGTCGGCGCACCGAATGCCATCGAAGCCACCGCAGCGGCGGTATAGTCGCCCACGCCGGGCAAGGAACGGATAGCATCCGGAGCCGAAGGAAACTCCCCTCCGAACCTCCCCACGATCTCGCGGGCGGCTGCATGCAGGTTCCGGGCCCGGCTGTAATACCCCAAGCCCTGCCACAACTTCAGCACCTCGTCCTCGGAGGCTGCGGCCAGCGCTCCGACGTCGGGAAACCGCTCCGTGAAACGGAGATAATACCCCGTACCCTGAGCCACACGGGTTTGCTGCAGGATCACCTCGGAGAGCCAGATCCGGTACGGGTCGCGGGTACGGCGCCAGGGCAGGTCCCGGCCGTTACGGGCATACCACTCGAACAATATGGGAATCATGCTATCCATTCGTCGACCGCAAAGGTAATCCATTTCCTCCAACTCCGTCGAACCGGGGGCGCGGCCTTCGCCCGACGATCGCGGCCGAAATGTGCCGCGACTCCATTCGCACCAAACCATCCGGCGGCCGCCGCGAACCGGCCAAGGGCCGCCGGGCGCAACGCTGTGTTCAACAAATATTTTCTATCCTTATACTTCGCAACCGTGCACCGCCCCTTCGGGACGACCTGCACTTTCGTATTTCAGCGAATATTTTCCTATATTTGCTTCAAACGAATCGCTTCGCGAGGGAACACCTCCTCCGGGCCGTTCGGCAGACACACCCCGATACGAACGAAAGAACAGCCTAAACAGACCACTACCATGAAAACCAACCTGACCTTCATCGTTTGTCTCCTGACAGCCCTCCTGTCGTTCAACTCCTGCACCCCCGTACAGGACGAGAAATACACCCTTTCGGCCGACAAGACCTCCGTCGGTGCCGACGAAGAGGTCACCTTTACGGTCACCTCCTCGCAGGGAGAGGACGTTACCGCAGCGTGGTGCCTCTCCGACGACACCGGCATCCGCGAAGGCCGGCGGTTCGGCTGGTCCGAACCGGGCACCTACACCGTCTGCGCCGCCCTGGGGACGAACCCTTCCCTGAAGGCGGCCAACACCGTAACCGTTACGGTAAGCCCCTCCGCCACGACCTACCGCATCTCCTGCGACAAAACCGAGGTGAAAGTCAACGAAGAGGTGACATTCACCGTTACCTCGAGTACGGGCGAAGACGTTTCGGCATCGTGGAACTTCTGCGACGAAAGCATGTGCCGCATAGGGAACCGCTTCGGCTGGTCGGAACCCGGAACGCATACGGTAACGGCCCACAGCCAGGAGAATCCCGACCTGGAAGCGGAGAACACCGTAACGGTCAAGGTAACCGGTTCCGTCTATAAGCTCTATGCCGACAAACAGATCGTCTATGTCCTCGACGAGGTGAATTTCCATGTGAAGGAGGTCGTCGACGGCGTGGAACAGGAGAAAGAGTCCACCGGCTTCGTAGCCGGCATCCGGGGAGGCGAGCAGTTCGCCCTCTTCGGCCCCATGACGAACGTCTTCGCCCAGGCAGGCAACTACATGATAGAAGCCGTGAAATACGACTTCGCGGGCAAAGAGATCGCCCGCGCCGAAAACACGCTGGAGATCATCGTGCGGGAGCGCAGCGCCATCGACTACGAAGACCGTTACTTCCGGCGCTCGTTGGTTGCGGAGGGCTCCGGCACCAACTGCACGACATGTCCCATGATGGCGAGGGCCATCGAATACGCCCAGACCTATCTGCTCCCCGACCGGATGGTTCCGATCTCGTTTCATCTCAACGACGACGCCTGCAACGTTCCCGTCCCCATCTACCGCCACTTTTTCATCCTGAATAACGATTACGCCCTGCACGCCTATCCGTTCTACATCGTGGACTGGAATGCCTCCTACAGCTCCGTCAACTCCAAGACCGAAGAGCTGAAAAACAAGGTCGAAGCATCGCAGGCAAGGTACTCCCACACGCCGGGACTCGCCGCGGAAACCGCGCTCTCCGGTCGCGACCTGACGGTGAAGATCAGGACCACCCCGCGCGAAGCGGCCGAATATCTGCTGGGAGTCTACATCGTGGAAGACAACATCCACACGAAACAGGCAGGTGCCGACAACGGCATGATGATGCAGCAGGACGTAGCGTACTACTGCCTGACCGCACAAGACGCCCCCGAAGAGGAGCGGCCGGAAGAGGGAATCGGACAATACGGCCAAATCGGCGTGACCCCGCTCGGCAGACTGGAAGAGCGGACGGAGTACACCTACGACTACCGGTTCACCCTGCCCACCCGCACGCCCGACGACCACGACCTGTCCGAGTGCCGCCTCGTATACTTCATCTGCCAGGTCGATGAAGCGACGGAGCCCTACGGCTACTTCTGCGCCAACGCCGCCACTTGCCGGTTAGGCGAATCGCAGGATTACGAATTCGAACCGATTTACGAAGAGTAAGCCGCCTCGAGAGGAACGGCCCTTCACTCCGTCGGGGCGGTTGCGGAACGTACGATCGCCCGCAACCGCCCCGACGGAGTGCATCCGCACCGGAAAGAGAGTCAGGAGTTCATGACGGCATTCTGGTGGGCGATGCTCTCCATGTGCACCGCATCGAGAATGGTACGGATGAATTCGGGACTGAGGCCCAACTCGCCGGCCCGCCCCACGATGTGTTCCACGATCTCATCCCAGCGCCGCCGTTGCAGGATGGTGACGTCGTTCTCGCGTTTGATACGTCCTATATTCTCGGCGATCCCCATGCGGCGCGAAAGAAGCGAGAACAACTGTGCGTCTATCTGGTCTATCTCGAGCCGCAAACGCTCCATATCCGCCTCGAACTGCGGTACGTCCACCGTCTCCCTGCGCCACCGGAGCCCTGCCAGCAACTCCCCCAAACGCTGCGGGGTGATCTGCTGCCCGGCATCGCTCAACGCCTCATCGGGACGGATGTGGCTCTCCATGAAGAGTCCGTCGTAGGAGAGGTCGGCGGCCTTCTGCGCCGTGGCGGCAAGTCCCTCGCGGCAGCCGCAGATGTGCGAAGGATCGCAAAGCATCTTCAGCTCCGGAAAGCGGCGCCGCATCTCCAACGCCACATGCCACACGGGCGGATTGCGGTAGCCGCCCCCGGAGGCCTGCGAAAAGCCGCGGTGCACCAGCACCAGCCGTTCCGGGGGGATACCGGCCGCCGACAGGCGCTCGACGGCACCCGTCCATAATGCCGTGTCGGGCATCTGCCCGTTCTTCACCAGCACCAGCGCGTGCGTTCCCCGGAGCGCGTCGGCCACCTCCTGCACGCTGAAGGGATTGCCCGTGGTCCGCGCCCCGATCCACACCATGTCGGCTCCCGCATCGAGCGACGCCTCCACATGGCGACCGTTGGCCACCTCCACACCGAACGGAAGCCCCGTCTGCTCCTTCGCCTCGACCAACCACCGCAACCCGATCTCGCCTATCCCCTGGAAACAGGAGGGATAGGTGCGCGGTTTCCACACCCCGCCCCGTATCATATCCACGCACCCGCAGGCGGCCAGCCCGCGACACGTGGCAAGCGTCTGTTCCCGGCTCTCGACACTGCACGGCCCGGCTACGATCATGGGCCTTCTTACTCTCTCCTCTGCCATACCATCGAATTCTCCGCCGGCAAAGGTACGAATAATGCGGGAAAGTCGGCCGGCTCCCGCCGGCAGCGAAGGCCTCCCCGGCGACGGAGCGCAACTTTTTTCCCTACACCATATATTATTGCAAATTAAACGATAAAAACCTATCATTGTCCCAATATTCACCATTAACCAAAACCACACACTTATGAAAAGCTCCCTTTATCTTTCGCTCCTCGCCGCGGCGGCGATCCTGCCGGGCGTCACCGCCTGCAACCAAGAAAAAGAACCGATGCCTCCCGTCGACAAAAACGGCATACACTACATCGCCTCTCTCAAGCAACTGCGCACCTTCGCCGACGGCTCGACCGCTTCATGGGAGTACGCCATTACCTATACCGAACCCGACGAAACGGGCGTTCGGCAATTCGCAGAGGTACTCGTCACCACCGACAAAGAAGGAACAGAACGTACCCGTCACGACCATTACGTCTACGACAAAGGAGAGGTTTTCGTTTCGGGTACCTTCGAAGACCAACCCGACCGTCCCCGCTCGGCCAAACTGAAGTTCAACAAGAACGGCACGATCAAACAGATGGACCTATTGGCCGACAAGACCTACACCTACCACCCCTACAACTACCGGCACGACGGCAAACTCTGCCAGTTCGGGGAGGGCACCTTCCGCGGCCTCGAATACCGCTATGACGCTATGCAATGGACCGAAGAAAACATCACGCAGATGACAATCAGCAACGCAGATCTGAACATCTATGCAGAAAAGATTACATGCACCTATAGTGAATACGACAACCGCTACAGCATAGACCCGAACAGTCTGCTCGACAATTTCATACAGCACCCGTTCGACAAAGTAATGCCGGTTTTTCCCCGCATGACCTGCGAGAAACTCCTCAGCAGCATCCAAGGGCCCCGGACAACCGTTGATTACGATACGATGACGAGCGAAACCGCGATCGGATACGAAGTCGACGCCGCCGGACGCATCGCCCGCATGACCGTCTCCATGAAAAGCGCACCGAAGGAGGGCACGGGAGAAGATGCTACGGCACGTTTCACCTACACCGACGTAATCGAATTCACCTACCTCTGACCCTTCGCACGACGAGCATCGCGAATCAATCGATGCCTCGTTCTCCGGAAGGGCTCCGCCGCGAAAGCGGCAGGGCCCTTCCGGATTAAAGAAAGGCCCCGCCTCTAAGAGAGCCCCTCCCGGCATCCGGAGCGGAACGTGCTCCGCAAGGGCTTCGCCGCACCGCTTCGGGCCGCACTACGAAACGCTCGCCACCGGTCCTCGGAAAGCGGGAACGGAACGGACGGGCCTGCCGGAGCCCCCCGGACGAAAATGAGGTGAACCGCCGCAACGGCGGCGGACCGTCGCCCGCAGCCCGATTGCGGGAAATAAAAATCCCGTGTCCTTCGCGGATACGGGATTCGAATCATCTCCAATCATTACACCCTATAATATTGCAGCAAACCTTTGTTTTTTCCATTAATCATCCCTCCAGCCGGAAGGAGATATGGTTATAAGAGATGATGTATTAAAAATTTCTATATTGCAAATATATACATATAATCCATATTCACAAGAGGTAACTGCATGTTTTTTTGATTATTTGCGTTGCATTCGCGTTTTTATGCAAATACTTATTCCGTATGCAGGACCGGACGGACCAAACGCTTTCAAACCGCCCCATGCGCCGCCTCCCGCCCCGATGGGGAAGGCGGTACGGGAGATCGTTTCAAAGTGAGGAAACCGCTCAGAAAAGCGTCGTTCCGTCCGACGGCGGCGCAACGCCCAGATGCGAATAGGCGAGCGCAGTCACCTCCCGACCGCGCGGAGTACGCTTCAGGAAGCCCTCCTTGATCAGGAACGGTTCGTACACCTCCTCGATGGTACCGGCATCCTCGCCGACGGCCGTAGCGATGGTGTTGATCCCCACCGGCCCGCCGCCGAACTTATGAATGATCGTGGAGAGTATCTTGTTGTCCATCTGGTCCAGACCGCGCGAATCGATGTCGAGGGCCCCCAGGGCCGTCCGGGTGATGGGGAGATCGATCGTACCGTCACCCTTCACCATAGCGAAATCCCGCACGCGCCGGAGCAGGGAGTTGGCGATACGGGGCGTACCGCGGCTACGCATGGCGATCTCGCGGGCGGCATCGTCCTCTATCGCAATGGCGAGAATGGAGGCCGACCGACGGATAATCCCCGTCAGCACACCGGCGTCGTAATACTCCAGATGGCACTGGATGCCGAAACGGGCACGCAACGGCGAGGTCAGCAACCCGCTGCGGGTCGTGGCGCCTATCAGCGTGAACGGATTCAGCTCCAATTGGATCGACCGGGCCGAAGGGCCTTTATCGAGAACGATGTCTATCTTGTAATCTTCCATGGCGGAGTAGAGATACTCCTCCACGATGGGGCTCAGACGGTGAATCTCGTCGATGAAGAGCACGTCGCCGGCATTGAGGTTGGTAAGCAATCCGGCCAGATCGCCCGGTTTGTCGAGCACAGGACCGCTGGTGACGCGCAACGTAGACCCCATCTCGTTGGCGATGATGTTGGCGAGGGTGGTCTTGCCCAGGCCCGGAGGCCCGTGCAGCAACACATGATCGAGCGAATCGCCGCGCATGAGCGCCGCCCGAATAAAGACGCGCAGGTTCTCCGCCGCCTTCTCCTGGCCGCGGAAGCTGTCGAGCTCCTGCGGGCGTATCCGGTTCTCGAACTCCGAATCGCTCTCCATGTTCCGTTTGTCCCTGTCGAGTGCCATACCGCAAAGATAACGCTTATCGGGGACTTTACCTACATCCCGCCCGCATCGGTCTCCGCAGCCGCGACGTACTCCCCCGCCCGACGCCGACGCCGGGGAACCCGACCTCCCGCGATGCAAAGGGATTCAGAGGAACATCGTCCTCACGACGACAACGGTCATCGCGATGCACGCCGCGAGTTTCAAACCCGTTCCGAGGATAAAGGCGAGGAAGGAACCGAACGCCACCCGGAAAGCCTTCGCATTGTCGCTGCGGTCGTGGAGCATCTCCCCGATGAGCGCTCCGGCGAAAGGACCGAGCACCAACCCCCACGGCAGCAGGAAGAGCCCCGCCAGGGTGCCGATCGCCGCGCCGCGGGTGGCTTGCCGCGAACCTCCCAGCCAGCCGGTTATCCAGGCCGGAAGCAGGTAATCCGCCAGCGTCACCGCGCCCGTTACGACGGCCCACAGCGCGAGGGACTCCCCCGAAAAGTGCGCATAACCGGTCCAATGGACCAGCAGCATCCCGAGATAGGCCACGGGCGGTCCCGGCACGACGGGCAGAAAGCACCCCGCAACGCCTGTCAGACAGCACAACAGTGCCAGTATCGAAAGCAGCGTATCCATATCGTATTTTCCCCGGAGCACCGGTGCAGGGTTCGTCGTCTCCGACGCAAGGCACGCCTCCCGCTCCGTCTCCGCAACGGACACGGCAGGCCCCCGCATCGCTCCACCGGCACAAGGTTCTCCGCTCAGCACTTCTCCGCCCGGGGCGCCTCGGCTCCCCGCGGCATCGCCCAACGGTAACGCTCGTTCAACCGGGAGAAGAGCCACCACATCAAAAGCGCGACGAGCACGCCCAATATCCAACCGAACAGGATCTGGAAAGGCCAGTGCACGCCGAGGTAGATGCGCGAATAGGTGGTAAGCAGCATGTAGACAAGCATCATCCACGTGAACCACTTCCTGCGCACGACGAGCGACGTGAAAAGGAAGATGCAGAAACTGGTGGAGGCATGCCCCGACACCGTCCCCATCAACCCGCCCAGGTACCCCTTGACCGTATGCAGGTAAGGCAGCATATCCTCCGTATGGGTGGGACGAAGATAGGGAACGTTCCGTTTGAAAAAGTTGCACACCTGATCGCACAGCCCCACGCCCAGCCCCACGAAGAGCAATGCGAAGAGCATATACTTCCACCCGTAATTGCGGTAGACGATATACAGTACCACCAGGTAGAGCGGGATCCAGTTCGGGATTCCGGAGGCGAACCACATGATGGCGTCCATGACGGGACCTCCGTCGAAATTAAGAGCGAGCATCAAGCTCCTGTCCAGTTCATTCATATATCAAAGAGTTTGTATTCCTGTCCGATCGTCAGAATTGAAAATAAATGAAGGGCTGTATCTCCGCCGACTTTACCTGCATGACCGCCCAGATGATCAAGGCCAGGAGCAGCGCATTCACGACCAACGGATTGCGGACCACACGACCGCACACCCCCTCCTGCACCCGCTGGGGAGTGAAATGAGCGAGGTAGCCCGCCAGCATGAGGGCAAAGATTTCCCAGTATCCGACCACGATGTTGGGAATGAGCGACACGTCGAAATTGGTGAACACCTGTTCGAGTATCTCCACCCCCGTCCCCACGTCGCGTGCACGGAAGAAGATCCACCCCAGACACACGAGATGGAAAGTCACCACGATACCCGCTACGCGCCATCCCCGCTTCATATCCGCACCGACGACCTTCATCCGCGGGAAAAGCCGCATCAGGAATTTGTGCAGGGCCAGCAGCACCCCGTGAAAGCCGCCCCAGAGAATGAACCGCAGCGCCGCTCCATGCCACAGACCGCCCAGCAGCATGGTGACCACCAGGTTCACGTAGGTACGGAACCGCCCCTTTCGGTTGCCGCCGAGCGAAATATAGAGGTAATCCTTGAGCCATGCCGAAAGCGAGATGTGCCACCGCCGCCAGAACTCGGTAATGGTGGCCGACTTGTAAGGCGAATCGAAGTTCTTGGGGAAACGGAATCCCAGCAGCAGGGCGATACCGATGGCCATATCCGAGTAACCGGAGAAGTCGCAATAGATCTGGAGCGCATAACCGTAAATCCCCATCAGGTTCTCGAATCCGGTGTAGAGCATCGGATTGTCGAAAACCCGGTCGACGAAGTTGACACTGATGTAGTCCGAGATGATCGCCTTCTTGACCAGACCGGTCATGATGAGAAAGAGGCCCCGCCCGAACATCTCCCGGGTCACCCGCAGGGGAGTCTGCCGTATCTGCGGAATGAAGTCGCGAGCACGCACGATAGGCCCCGCAACGAGCTGAGGGAAAAACGAAAGATAGAAAAAGTAGTCGAGCCAGTGCCGCAGCGGACGGAGTTGCCGACGGTAGATGTCGATCGTATAGCTCATCGACTGGAAAACGAAAAAGGAGATTCCCACCGGCAGGAAGATATTCCGGAAAGCCAGCACATCGCGCCCGGCCAGGTCGTTGGCCACCTGGATGAAAAGATTGGTATACTTGAAATAGGCCAGCATGCCGAGATTGATCAGCACGCTCAGCGCCACCAGTCCCCGCCGGTAGGGCCGCACCTCGGTCTTTGCAAGCAGCCGCCCTATGAGAAAGTCGGTAACGGATACGAGCACCAGCAGGAAAAAGTAGAAGCCCCCCGTCTTGTAGTAGAAGTAGACCGAGAAGAGCGAAACATAGACCATGCGCAGCACGGGTGTGCGACGCATGAACGCATAGAACAACGTGAATCCCGCGAAGAGAAACAGGAAGAGTCCGCTGCTGAAGATCAGCGGGTTGGCCGGATCGTACCTCAACAATCCGACGACGTTCTCCATTATGCGGGAAATATCCACCATCTCGTTTCTCTGAAGAGCCTATCGTTCGCACTCCCCGCCGGGGAACTTGTCTGCGGAAGAGGACACCCGCTCTCCGCACGTATCGCTCCCCTCGGCCGCCGGACAATCTTCCGAC
This sequence comes from uncultured Rikenellaceae bacterium, assembly GCA_910577285.1. Taxonomy (GTDB): domain Bacteria; phylum Bacteroidota; class Bacteroidia; order Bacteroidales; family Rikenellaceae; genus Tidjanibacter. The sequence goes on from CAJTLO010000007.1 coordinate 49,593, forward strand.
AGAGCCTCCCGGCCCTGTTCTCCGGCCTCCTTTCCCGCAAGCGTCTTCCCGGTGGAAACCTCCTCTGCGGAGGCCCCGAACGAGAATACGCCGCCGGAAACCTCCCGCAACCTGTCGGAAAGCGTATCGTCGAGCAAGGTGCCCCGGCCGAGGAGGCTCTCCGCACGTATCCTCATCTCCTCCTGCAAGCGTTGTTCTTCAAGCCGGGCCCGCTCCGCATCCTGCTCCCGCACGCTCTCTACGGCTGCAAAAATGAACTTCACGAACTGTTCGGCAATATATTTGCCCCCCGGATAACCGATATGGGTATAATCCTTCGCCGCCCAATGGCGCTCCACGAACTTGGGCATCGAGTTGTCGCCCCCCATCGCCTGGTAGGTGTTCCAGAAACCCACGCCGCACACCTCGGCAGCACGCTCCTGGGTCCGCAGCATGGCCCGCACGGCAGGCATGGTCACGGCCGTGCCGTTCTGCATGGTACTCCGGTCGCCCACGCTCATCACCACGACGGCACTCCCGGGAAAACACCGTTTGATATAGTCGATGATCCGCACGAGCTGCTTCTGGTAATGACCGTAGTCGGTCACGTCCGCCGACATGGCGTTCAGACCGTATTGAAGGATCACCATGTCGTAATTCAGGTAATCGGCGAACTGCCGGTTGATCTCCCGGGAGGTTCCCAGCAGGGCGAGTCCGCTGTTGCTGCGCACCGAAAAGTTGTGGACGCTCACCCCCACGCTGTCTTCGAGCACCACACCGTAACCGATAAAGCCGGCAGGATTCGCAAGATCGATGCGGAGTTCCGAAATGCCGGGTTCGCCGAGGGCGATCCGTTGCACCTGTTCGCCGGAATCGGGTATGTAGCGGCACGGCTCCCCCCCATTGATCGCCACGTCCAGTTGCGTATGCTCGCGGTTCACGAAGAAAAGCGTGGCCGTATTGCTCTTCTCGATGCGACGCCGGAACTGCACGCCGCGGTACTCCGTCGAAGCGCCCTCGCCGGGAATGGCGAGCATGCCCGACACGAAAAACCACTCCTTGTACTCTTCGGGAACGGTCTTGCGCCTGATCAGGTTGTAATCCGTCCATCCGCCATGGGTATGGGACACCGTACCGCGGTATTTGGAAAGCGGAGTGGAGAAAGGAACGAATCCTACCCCATTGCCCCCATAGGCCATCTGGAGTTGTTCGCGCAGGTCGGCCGTAATGATATCCGCCTCGATGAACGAGTCCCCGAGCACGGCGATCCGCACCGGCCGCCGATCGGCTTCGTAGGCCAGCGCATGATAGAAACGGGCCATCATCTGTCCGTCGGCACTGTAATCCGTAATCCGGACGATATCGGCCCCTTCCACACGAGGCACCGACAACCCCGGCGGAGCCGGCTCCGTCCCGTCCTCCTCGGAGAGCGTCCCCCCCGTAGCATCCACCTCCTCCTGCAAGGGAAGGGGCGGAAGCGCCTCTCCCGAGGGATCGTCGAGCGACTCGACATCGGAAACAGGCACCAGTCGTTCGTCCTGAAACGTCACCACATCGGAGAGAATATTCGCCCGCTTGAACGACACATGTCCCACACGCCCCCCCGGAACGAACGAAACGCACACCAACAGCCCGATAATCAGTAAAGCCATGTAGCATGCGCTCCTTGTATAATCTTTCGGCCCCGACATAAGATTTCTGCGATATAACGCGCACAAAGATACGGAAAGTAGAGTGCAAAACCGAATAGCATACGGGTTTTGCCCAGACGGAGTATCTAAGATAAAATCAAAAATGCGGAAAGTCGAGCGCAAAACCGAACAGCATGCGGGTTGTGCCCAGACGGAGTATCTAAGACGAAAGTCAAAGATACGGAAAGTAGAGTGCAAAACCGAATAGCATGCGGGTTTTGCCGAGACGGAGTATCTAAGACGAAAGTCAAAGATACGGAAAGTAGAGTGCAAAACCGAATAGCATGCGGGTTTTGCCGAGACGGAGTACCTAAGATAAAATCAAAGATGACTATCATATTCACTTAAAATCGAAAGCGCAGTCGTACCGTAAGTCCGATACACAGTCGCGGAGCGATCCAATTATAGGAAAAAAGGGAGAACGCACCATCGGCCGAGCGCCTATTATCACCCCGGACGCCCCTGGCCTGCGGTCCGTCGGAACGTCGCCGCCCACCCTTTCCGGCCCGAAGCCCCGCCTTGCACCCGTACCCGCACACGGCACTTCCCTACCGGCAGTTTCCAACAACTCCCTCCGCCGAAAGTTCCCTTTCACCGACACCTCGCGGCCGTTCCGCCTCCCCTGCTACAGTGCACCCTCTCCTTCATCGCCCCCAACGCTCCCCGGCCAACATTCCCAAACCTCCGGCACATCCATCGCTATTTCCCTACGCCATACGATCGCCATTCAATATTGCACGGTATCGTCCCCTGCTCCTCCCACCCCGCACTATCTACGAAACCAATCCAATCTCAGCACCCTCCACCAAAGCTCCCAGACCATCGCACCCGACCAAACATCCGGCCCACGCCCCGATACCATGCGGCCCCCTCTTTCCAGCGCCACACGTCGGTCGGAGCAGCCTCTTCAAACAAAAAAGGCGGTGCTTCGAAGCACCGCCTTCTGAGTTATCGTTTCCGACCTTAGAGAGCCTGGAATTCGGGCGAGTTGAAGAGCCTTGCGAACTCTACATCGTTCTTGGCAGCCTCCCGGAGCGACGGCTTGAGAGCAATCGCGTTGCGCAGGTAGCTGAGAGCACCCTGGCTATCGCCCTCCCTCATGGCGATCACGCCACGGAGGTATTCGGAATCTGCGCATTTGCAGTTGCCGAGCGCCTGTTTTGCTTTCGCATAGTTGCCGTTCAGCACCTCTACCACTGCGAGGTTGTAACCTTCGAGGTCGCGGGTAGCTACCACGTAGTCACCTTCGTGGAGAGCGACGAGACCCTTGTTCATCTTCGCTTCCTTGCTGTTGAGTGCGGACAGGTATTTCTTTGCCGACTCCAGGTCGCCCTGTGCGATGGCAACCGCTGCGAGGTTGTTCGTAACCGTCGGGTTGGCATTGATGCGAGCCGCTTTGTCGATAGCCTGTTTTGCACCGGCCACGTCACCGTTCATCATCAAAGCGACAGCGAGGTTGTTGTAAGCAGCTACATCGTTGTACTTCTCGGCAGCCATCCTGTAAGCGGCGATCTTCTTCGCCGGATCGTTGATGAGGGTTGCACCGTAAAGCATTTCGTCGAGCCTGAGCGTGCCGTCCTTCGCCTCTACGGCAGCTACCACCTCCTCATCGCTGAGACCGATTACATCGGCGGAAGCGACGATCTGGGTACGACGGAGCTCGGGAAGAATCTTGGTCTTGAGTTCGTTGTATACTACCGACAGGTTCTTGATCTCCTGCTCGCGACGTGCGGAGGAATCATACATGGAGAGCACCTGAAGGATGAGGTCCTTGTCGGCGATATCGGAAGCGGCAACCAGTTCGCGGAAACCTTCCCAGTCCTCGCCGTAAGCGGCAGCATCGTACTGTACGTCGATACCCTTGAGGTTCTGACGGATGGCTTTCTCACCGCTCTTGCTACGCTCTGCGGAGAGCTTCTGGTTGAAGTTCTCGGGACCGTCGGGCGAAGCGTAACCCTTCGCATAGATGGTACCCATCGTCACGTCCTCGGCAGCGGAGTTCTCACGAACGAATGCCTCGAAGAGCTTCACCTGCTCGTCGGAGAGTTGGCTCTTGCGCACTACCGGGCTGTTGATCTGGTAGTGGATGTCGGCCTCGCCGGTCACGGTCCTTACCCTCTTGAAGTTGTGGTCCATGAGGATCATGTAGGGCATATCGGCCAGCGTCTGTACGGTGCTGATACCCTGAGCCACTACCACCGAACCGAAATCGCCGAAAGTTTTGAACTTGTCGCGACGGCACTGGTCTGCGGTACGGCCCTCTACGCGGAGCACGAGCGTCGACAGATTGGCCCTCTCGTCATACGGGAACACTACTTTCTGGGTGAAAACACCGCCCTTCTTCCACGAAACGGGAGTGTAGTTGTCCCTTACATCCTCGCCCTGGAAATATTTCGGCGTACCTACCACTTCGCCGCCCTCGAACACGAGCACGGGAGTCACCTTAAGAATCATCTCCTCATAGAAGTACTTCTTGGGGAAGGTATACGTAATATCGGCCTCAACGCTCTGTCCCTTAAGCGTAAGCACCTCCGGGGTAGCATAAGCATCTATCTTGCCGACATTCTTCTGCATTTTGTTGTACGGATTACATCCGACGAGCAGAACCATCATTGTGGTAAGCGCCAGGCCCACCTGAGCTAATCTTCTCATAATTAATGTATTAAGATAGTTATTATTATTTTATGAATCTTTTTCCCGAAAAACTAAACAACGTTAGCAAAGCAAAAATAAGAATATATTTTTATTTACGCATAATTTTCACCTACAATTCTTTCTTTGCCGGAAAGGCTCCGGAAACGCGTGCTTCGTTTCCGGAGTTCCCATCCTGCGGTCCAAATCAATAGGCAAAAACCATACCATTATTTCCTATGTTCGCGTTTTTCGTGCCTGCCATCACGTTTTTCGCCCCGGTCGCGCCTTTCGCGCTTCTCCGGCTCCTCGTAACCTTCCGGTTTCGGAAGCAACGCCTTGTGGGAGAGCTTGAGCTTGCCGGTCTTGGCGTCCTGACCGATCAGCTTGACCTCGATCATATCGCCCTCTTTCAGGCCGGTTTCGTCCATCGTCTCGAAACGCTTGTAGTCGATCTCGGAGATGTGCAGGAGCGCATCCTTGCCGGGAAGGATCTCCACAAAGGCGCCGAACGCCACGATGGAGCGGATCTTGCCGTTGTACACCTCGCCCACTTCGGGAACGGCCACGATGCCCTTGATACGGGCGAGGGCCGCATCCATCCCCTCTTTGTTCTCACCGAAGATATCCACAATACCCTTATTGTCCTCCTCGGTGATGGTGATGGTCGTACCGGTAGTCTTCTGGATCTCCTGGATCACCTTTCCGCCGGGGCCGATCACGGCACCGATAAAGTCGGACGGAATGACGATCTGTACGATACGCGGCACGAACGGACGGAAGTCTTCGCGCGGTTCGGCGATCGTATCGGTCAGCTTGTCCATGATGTGCAGACGACCCACGCGCGCCTGTTCGAGCGCCCTGGCCAGCACCTCGTAAGAGAGGCCGTCCACCTTGATGTCCATCTGCGTGGCGGTGATACCGTCGCGGGTACCGGCCACTTTGAAGTCCATATCGCCCAGGTGGTCCTCGTCGCCGAGAATATCGGAGAGAATGGCATATTTATCCGACTCGGAATCGGAGATGAGTCCCATGGCGATACCCGAAACGGGCTTCTTGAGCTTCAGACCCGAATCCATGAGGGCCAGCGTACCGGCGCACACCGTAGCCATCGAAGACGAGCCGTTCGATTCGAGGATATCCGACACCACACGCACCGCATACGGGTTCTCCTCCCCTACCGGCACCATGGGCTTGAGCGCCCTCCATGCGAGGTTGCCGTGTCCTATCTCGCGACGCGAAAGACCGCGGGCGGGCTTCGCCTCGCCCGTCGAGAAGGGCGGGAAGTTGTAGTGGAGCACGAACTGCTCGGAGCCCTGTACGAGCACCTGGTCGATCTGTTTCTCATCGAGTTTCGTGCCGAGCGTTACGGTCGTGAGCGACTGGGTTTCGCCGCGGGTAAAGATCGCCGAACCGTGTGCGGCGGGCAGCGGGCCCACTTCGCACCAGATCGGACGGATCTCGTCCGTGCGACGGCCGTCGAGACGCTTGCCCTCGTCGAGGATCATGCGACGCATCGCCTTCTTCAGCACGTCGTCGTGGAAGTAACGTTTGATGAGGGGCAGCTTCTCGGCGAGCTCCTCCTCGGTATAACGGGCGCAGAACTCGGCCTCTATCTCTTCGAATTTCTCGGTACGCTCGTGTTTGCCCGATGCGCTCGTAGCCACCGCGTAGACCTTGTCGTAGGTCTCCCGGATGACGAGCTGACGCAGCTCCTCGTCGCTGGCCTCGTGGCAGTAGGTCCGCTTCACATCCTTGCCCAGCTCCTTCATGAGCTCGATCTGCACGGCGCACTGTTTCTTGATCTCCTCGTGGGCGAACTTGATGGCCTCCAGCATGTCGGCCTCGCTCACCTCGTTCATCTCGCCCTCGACCATGAGAATGTTGTCGATCGTGGCGCCGACCATGATGTCGATATCCGCACGGGCGTTATCGCTGAAGGTCGGGTTGATGACGAACTTGCCGTCGATACGCGCTACGCGCACCTCCGAGATGGGGCCGCCGAACGGAATGTCCGACACGGCCAGCGCCGCAGAAGCGGCCAGTCCGGCCAGGGCATCGGGCTGGATGTCGCGTGCGGCCGAAATAAGGTTCACCGTCACGAAAACCTCCGCATGGTAATCCGCAGGGAAGAGCGGACGAAGGGCCCTGTCGATGAGTCGGGCCACGAGTATCTCGCTGTCCGACGGACGCGCCTCCCTCTTGAGGAAGCCGCCCGGATAACGGCCGGCAGCGGCGTATTTCTCCTTGTATTCCACCGAAAGCGGCATGAAATCCACGTCCGGTTTGGCGTCCTTGGCGGCGACTACGGTCGCAAGGAGCATCGTATCCCCCTGCTTGACCACGACCGCACCGTCGGCCTGCTTGGCAAGTTTACCAGTCGAGATGGTAATCTCGCGGTCATCCCCCAGCGGAATGACCTTCGTCGTTTCTTTGTACATCGTCATTATCTTAAACCTCTAAAAATGTCTTATCCAATAAAAGCGAAGGCAATTATTTGTCTAATTGCCTTCACTTGACCGTCAGCCTGCAGGGCCGGACTATTTCCTCAGGTTAAGGGCTTTCACAATGGCCCTGTAACGCTCTATGTCGACCTGCTTGAGGTAGTCGAGCGACTTGCGGCGCTTACCTACGAGCCTCAGCAACGCGCGCTGGGTACCGTAATCGTGCCTGTTCCTCTTCAGATGTTCCGTAAGGTGGTTGATACGGTAAGTGAATAACGCGATCTGGCTCTCGGGCGAACCAGTGTCGGTATTCGAAGAACCGTACTGCCCAAAAAGCTCCTGCTTTTTCTCAGCTGTTAAATAGCTCATGACTAAATTGTTATTTTAGTGTTCCGCTTTACGATGCATCCGCCTTACCGGGTGACACCAAAGCGTGGCGCAAAGATAAATCTTTTTTCTTCTCCAAGCAAAGAAGCGGCCTTTTAAAATTATTTATTATCATCATTTTAGACGAAGCCGCCCCCACGAAGGAGGAAACACGGAGCGAAGCCTCGATTCCTAAAATTTTTTAATAACCCCGCTCCCCGGAACGAAGGAAGAAAAACAGCGTCCGATTGGCTATATTTGCAACCGGAACACCCCCGCACCGAGCAAGGTGCGGCACGCATCCCCGATACCCACTCCGCAACCATGCACAACGCCCTTCACTCCCTACTCCTCTCGCTCCTGCTCCTGGCCGCTCCCGCGGCAGGACATTGCACGGAAAGCGAACGACCGCACGCCCCGACGACCTGCACGCACGACGACGCACTGATCTACGTCCTTCCCATCCGCGAAGAGATCATGCCCGCAACGACGCGCCTGGTCTCCCGCTGCCTGGCGGAAGCCGCAGCACTAGAAGCCGCCTGCGTCGTAGTCGACATGAACACCTACGGCGGCCTGCTCGACGCGGCCGACTCGATCCGCACCATGCTGCTGAACTACCCCGCCCCCACCGTCACCTTCGTGAACAACCAGGCGGCCAGCGCCGGAGCGTTGATCGCCCTGGCCACCGACAGCATCTACATGCGCCCCGGGGCGAGCATCGGTGCGGCCACGGTAGTCGACCAGCGCGGCGAGGTGATGCCCGACAAATACCAGAGCTTCATGCGCTCCATGATGCGGGCCACCGCCGAGGCCCACGGGAAGACCGCTTCGGTCGAACGGGGCGACACGGTATGGCGATGGCGGCGCGACCCGCAGATAGCCGAAGCCATGGTGGACCCCTCGGTGGAGATTCCCGGACTCGTGGACGACACGAAGGTCGTTACCATGACCGCCGACGAAGCCGTCGCATGGGGATTCTGCGAAGGGAAAGCCTCCTCGGTGGAGGAGCTGCTCGCCCTGACCGGCATCCGGAACTACGAACTGTACGAATACAAGCCCACCCGGCTCGACCGGTTCATGGGATTCCTCACCCACCCCACCCTGCAGGCGATCTGCATCATGCTCATAATCGGCGGCATCTACTTCGAACTTCAGACACCGGGCATCGGCTTTCCGCTCGCGGTCGCCGTTCTGGGCGCGGTACTCTACTTCGCACCGCTCTATGCCGAAGGAGTGGCAGCCCATTGGGAGCTGCTCCTGTTCCTTGCCGGCATCGTATTGATCGTCCTCGAACTCTTCGTCACGCCCGGCTTCGGGGTACTGGGCATCCTGGGCATCGTCGCCGTCGTCACGGGGCTGACTTTCGCACTCATCGACACCAGCCTGCTGCACTACATCCCCACGGGCGAACTGCCTGCATCGATCGTACTCGGACCGTTCCTGACGGTCATCATCGCCACAGGTGCGGGACTTCTCCTGTCGATCTGGCTCGGCAACCGATTCCTGCGCGGGAAATCGGCACTGCGCCGACGCATCGTGCTCGTGTCCGACATGAAACCGACCGACGGATACGTCTCCGTCGCCGCCGAACGGGGGCTGGTGGGCATGGAAGCGATCGCCTCCACGCCACTCCGCCCGGCCGGGAAAGTAGTGATCGCAGGACGCCATTACGAGGCCGCAGGCGATAACGCCGCCTTTATCGACAAGGGCACACGCGTAGTGGTCGTGCGCGACGAGAACGGCGTGCTCTACTGCCGGGAGCAAACGGAATGACCCGACCGACCTATCAAAAAACGCACACCATGAAGCACCGCCTCTTCGCCCACGGCCGCCTGCGACGCGCGGCCGAAAGATTCGCCCGCACCGCAACCCTTTGCGCAACCACGCTGTTCGCCGCCTGCACACACTCCGCCGGCGGTACGGAAACGATCGAGGGATTCGCCCTGGGCACCCTCTACCAGGTGACCGTGTCGGGGCCGGCACCGGCCGACCTGCGGACCAAGGTGGAAGCGGTCTGCGCCGAGGCCGACAGCACCATGTCGGTATTCAACCCCCGTTCGCTGCTGAGCCGCATCAACCGCAACGAAACCGACTCGCTCACCGAAGACATCGCCCGCAACATCGCGCTCGCCCGCCGCGTCAGCGAACTCTCCGGCGGCAAATACGACATCACCGTACAACCGCTCGTGGACGCCTACGGCTTCATCGGCGGGCGGCAGGAGGCCGCGCCCGACATCGATTCGCTTCTGCGATACGTCGGTTACGACAAGATAGCCGTCCGCGACGGACGGCTCGTAAAGCAGCACCCCGAGATACAGATCGGACTCAACTCCATCGCCAAAGGATACACCGTGGACAAGATCGCCCGCATGCTCGAACGGGAGGGCGTCCGGGACTATCTGGTCAACGTAGGCGGCGAGATCTTCTGTCGGGGCGGCAATGCCTCCGGAGAGCGGTGGCGCATCGCCATCGACACCCCCTACGAAGGCAACTGGTCGCCGGGAGCGAACACCAGCACCCTGCTCCACGTATCGGAAGTCGGGGTCGCCACCTCCGGCAACTACCGCAACTTCCACACGGGACCGGACGGCCGGAAATACACGCACATCATCGATCCCGCTACCGGCGGGAACACCGAGAGCAACCTTCTCTCGGCCACGGTGGTAGCGGAGAGCTGCACGCTCGCCGACGCCATGGCGACCATGTACATGGTCCTGGGACTGGAGGCTTCGCTGACGCTGCTGGAGGAACACCCCGACTTCGCGGTCCTACTCATCCACGCCGGGGAACACGGGGAGATGAACCTCTACGTCTCCCCCGCCATGGAGCAATACATGCAGCCATCGGCTCCGCCCCGCTTCCGCCCGACAGCCTGACCGACGACACCGGCCCCCAAACGACGACACGCCGAACACCCCGACCGGGCGCGGCAGCCACGCTCCGCTCCCTAACACCACAAACACCATGTTACGCAAAGTCCTTTTTCTCTACAACCCCTCCTCCGGGGAGAATCCGATAACCGGCCATTTCGACCGCATCATCCGCCTCTACCAGGCCCACGGACTGCACCTTCTTTTCCACCGGATTTCGTTCGACGAAACCGACGCCGACGCCCTCGATGCCGTGGACGACAGCTTCGCCCACCTGCTTCTGGCCGGGGGCGACGGGAGCATCAACTACGTGGTGAACCTGATCAAGCAAAGGGGCGTGGAACTCCCCGTCGCGGTACTGCCCGCCGGCACGGCCAACGACTTCGCCACCCTGCTCGGCATGCCGGCCGACCTGGAAGAGGCGTGCCGGGCCATCCTCGAAGGAGAGCTCCACGCCATGGACCTGGGTCGGGTGAACGACCGCTACTTCGTGAACGTATTCAGCTGCGGACTCTTCACCGACGTATCTCAGAAGACGCCGACCGCATGGAAAAACAACCTCGGCAAAATCGCCTACTACCTCAACGGCCTGGGCGACCTGCCGCGGTTCCGCCGCATGGAACTCGACATCGCCTCGGACGGGGGCGACTTCCGCGGCAACGCCATCATCTTCTTCGTCTTCAACGGCCGCACGGCGGGCACATTGCCCCTGGCCTACCTCTCCGAGGGGGACGACGGCCTGCTCGACATCCTGGTCCTCAAGGGCGACACCCCGCTCGACACCCTCCACACCGCCATCGGCTACCTGCCGCGCCTGATCCACCGCCGACGCTACCCGGAAGGGATCGTCCACATCCGTTGCAGCCGGCTGCACGCCACATGCGACCGGGACGAACACACCGATGTGGACGGCCAGCCCGGTCCCCCGTTCCCGATCGACATCGTGTGCGAACACCGGGCCCTGCAAGTGATCCTGCCCGCCAAACGTGCATGAGCGAAGAGGCAACACGCACGGAGAGACACACCGCACGGACGACGCGGAACGGACGACATATTTTGCCGCTTTTTTTGTAAAAACAAAAAAGTGTATTACTTTTGCATCCGCATAACCCGCCGAGCGAGTTATGCCAGATGGTGGATGTAGCTCAGTTGGTTAGAGCGTCGGATTGTGGTTCCGAAGGTCGTGGGTTCGAGCCCCATCTTCCACCCGAAAACTCCTGAAAAGGAGCACACAAGAGAAAAACCTTATGTATCAACGATATGTAAGGTTTTTTCTTTCCCCGCCCCGGCAAGATGCCTCCGGAAAACAGGTCCGGCGGCACCTGTTCGCCTCCCGTCCGTCCTGAACCGGAAACCAGTCTGGCCCTCAACCATCCCGCCCCGGCTGCAAAACATCGGACGGCCTTCGCCCCTTCCACAGACAAGAAACCTACGCCTCTCGCCCCATGCGGAAGGCCTGTCGGTTTCGCGATTCTTCCACGTGCCCATGCCATCCTCCCCGCACGATGCCATCCCGGCACGCACTCCTCAGTCGGCACGCTTGCCCTGAAAAAACAACACCCGACACACTCCGGAAAGGCCCCTCGAGCAAGCTCCCCCTCTTCGCGAACGCCCCGATCTATGGAATAAAAAGACAAAGAGAGAAAACCCGAATATTCATAGAGACCAGCTTCCTGCAAGAGCGCGACAAGATTCCGCCCGCATTTCAGACAGACGATCTGCATGCTCGCGCTGCTCGCCTGCCACCGCTCGAAGCCCCGGCAACTGCCTCCGGTCCGGGGCCGCTCGCCCCCTTTGCCCAACCCGCCCGGACACCTCCGGTACGCCCCCCGCACCGCCCTCCCTCTTCCCCGGTATGCCATAAAAAATTCGGGCCATCCCGAAAGATGGCCCGAACAATATCCGCGAGTCGAGGATCAATTGTATCCCAACGATTTGGAAGCGGCATACGTCACACGAAGCGCATTCGCCTTACGAAGCTCCTGCTTCACATCGGTGATGATACCCATCCTGGTGTAGCGGTCGGCCTTGATACAAACCGACATCGCATTCCGGTCGCTCTCGTTGAGCTTGTCGCGCTCGGAAGCGATAAAGTCCAGAATGTCCTGCGGGGTACGGTACGTATCGTTCAGCTGAATACGGGGTGCCGTACCGAACTGCGCCTGAAGCTGCTTGGCGGGCTGCCCCACATAGATGTAGCTCACAAGACTCTTCTTCTCCAGTTTCTGGATTTCGGTAGCCTCCGGCAACGTGAACGCCACCCTCAGCTCCGTCTCCTTCATGGATGTGGTCGTCATAAAGAAGAACAGGATCATGAAGATCACGTCGGGCAGAGAAGCCGTCGAAATGGGCGGTACGCCCTTACCTCCTTTTTTCCTTATAACTGCCATACTAATTTCCTCCTATGTTTTTAGGTTCGGCCTCGGAGATCTTGGGCGGAACGGCCTTCTGGATAGCCTTGCGTTTCGCCTCGTCGAGCTCTTCGAACGAAGCCCCGAACCGTTCACGCGCCACGTTATCACGTATCTCGTTGAAGGCACGCGTCAATTCGTTCTGCACCTTGATGTACATGTCGTAGCTCGTTCCGCGGTCGTTCTGAAGCGATATCACTCCCTCGCTGACCGGATAGGAGCCCACGAGCTCGATGTCGGTCACCACCTTTTCGGGCAACTCCTCGCTGTCTCCCACGTTCAGGATAAAATCCTTCGCGAGGTCCTTCACCTGCGACAGATGCACCAGTTTACCCTGCACCTGGATCTGGTCGTACTGGTTGACCTTCACCTGCATCAGGTTGCGCTCCTTGATGGGAGGCGCATCGGCCGTCTCGACCCAGGGCGGCAGGACACGCTGAATACCCGTGTCCGTATTCATGGTGGTGGCGACAAGGAAGAAAATCAGCAACAGGAAGGCAATGTCGGCCATCGAGCCCGCATTGATTTCCGGGATTTTTCTTTTATCTAATGCCATATTAAAATCTACTTTTCAAATCAGCTTCTTTTCACTGCGCTCCTGATCTCTCCCCAGAGAATGACGAGGATGGCGATAACGAAGATGGCATAAGCCGAATAGAGGCCTACGTCGGTCAGCTTAAGCGTAGCCGCATTGGTGAAGAATCCGTTTTCGGCGGGGTTCGGCACCGGCGCATCGCTGGCGAGCAGATAGCTGATCCCGAATATCACGATCATGGCGACGAGTCCTACGAGCGTACGCATCGCGCCCTTCGGGTTGCTGAGAATATTGATCACCGGGAAGACGATCGCAAGTACTAGCGCGACGGCGAACACCACGTATGCGTAAATCAACATGACGTTCACACCCATCGCATTGCCGACGGTACCCACCGGAAATTCCGTCGCAGGCTCCGGATAGAGGGCCGAAGCGACGACAAAATATCCGAATACCCCCACACCGAGCAGCAACAGCACGTAGCTGAGGTATTTGATATATTTGAAGATCTTATTGTTCATAATTCTGACAGACGGTGTGATTATTTCTTATTGTATTCCGTAAGCATATCCACCAGGATGATGGAGCTGTCTTCCATATTTACGACGAGCGTATCGATTTTGGAAACGATGTAGTTGTAGAAGAGCTGGAGCACCACAGCGGCGATAAGACCGGCCAGCGTCGTCAGAAGGGCCACCTTGATACCGCCCGCAACGAGAGTAGCGGATACGTCGCCGGCTGCCTGGATGGCGTCGAACGCCTCGATCATACCGACCACGGTACCCATAAATCCCAACATCGGGGAGAGCGCGATGAAGAGCGAAATCCACGTCAGGCCCTTCTCCATGAGTCCCATCTGCACGGAACCGTAGGAAGCTACGCTCTTCTCAACGACATCCAGTCCTTCGCCGTAACGGCTCAGTCCCTGATAGTAGATGCTGGCCACCGGACCGCGCTGGTTGCGTGCGACCTCCATGGCTGCGGAAACGCCGCCGTTCCTGAGGGCATCCTCGATCTGTGCCATGAACTTCTTGGTGTTGATGGACGCGAGGTTGAGGTAGAGTATACGTTCGATGGCGATAGCGAGACCGAAGATAAGACAGAGCAACACGGGGGTCATCCAGCCTGCACCGCCTTCGAGGAATTTCTGTTTGATGGCCTGGTGCATCGGAGTACCTGCGACCTCGGTTTCGGGGTTGACACCCACCACTTCGGTCTCTACCTCGGCTACCACCTGCTCCGTAGCGTCAGCTTCGGGCGCCTGAGATTCTGTCTCCTGGGCGTACACATTCACAGCCGAAAAGCCCATAACGCCTACTGCTGCCAGAATCAAAAAAAGTTTTTTCATAGCTTTAATTTAGAATTGATTAGACTTATTGTTTTTATCGTTAGTCAAAATATAAAGCATCTTCCCGCCGCTCCTCCGGACCCGCCGGAGTCCACGGACCGTCCTCTTCCTAAAAATTTCCAACAAACGCCGCCGTCCCCACCCGGGAGCGCCGGACGAATATCTGCGGAGAAAGCGGGATTCGAACCCACGATACCCTTTTGGGGTATACGCACTTTCCAGGCGCGCACCTTCAGCCACTCGGTCATTTCTCCATTGCAAAGAACAAAAAACATGGCATCCAACCAATTAGGAACCAAACCCGCATGGAACGACGCCCTTATGTTACGGAAAGGGCATACCGGCACCATAAAAATTTCCGAAATATAGAAATTTTTTTTCTTCCAAAAAAATTTACCCGCGCCGTAGAAAGGCCTCCCTGGCGGACACGGCTCCCGCTCGCTCCCGCAAAGGAACGGAACGGGCAACCCCTACTCTTCGGTCATCTCACCGCGCATGGAATGCCCCATCCGCCGCACGAACTCCTCCGGCGCATACCCGCGCCCGAGCAGGCACATCATCTTCGTCAACGCGGCCTCGGTGGTCATATCGCGTCCGCTGATCACCCCCGCATCCTGCAGGCGGCGTCCCGTTTCGTATATATCCATATTCACCGAACCGCTCACGCACTGCGTCACGTTCACCACATGCACCCCGCGCGACACGGTCTGCTCCAGTGCCTGTATGAACCAGTCGAACGTCGGCGCATTGCCCGCCCCGTAGGTTTCGAGCACCACGCCCTTCACGCCCTCGGCCTGCAACATCGTCCGGAACACCGGTTCGGTCAACCCCGGAAAGACTTTGACGACCGCCACCTCCCGCGACACGGCCGTATCGATCGCAAAGGCGCCTTCCCCCTCGCAGCGTGCGATGGCTCCGGTACGGTAATGAATCCCCACCCCCACGTCGGCCAGGGCCGGATAGTTATGCGACGCGAAAGCGCTGAGCTCCTCCGCACTGTGCTTTTTCGTACGGTTCGCCCGGAAGAGCCGGTTCTGAAAGTAGAGCGACACCTCCGGCACGATGGCACGCCCCGCCTCCCGGGCCGCAGCGATCTCGATGGCGGTGATGAGGTTCTCCCGGCCGTCGGTCCGCAGTACCCCGATAGGAATCTGGCTCCCGGTGAAGACCACCGGCTTGCCCAGGTTGTCGAGCATGAAGCTCAGTGCCGAAGAGGAGTAGGACATGGTGTCGGTACCGTGAAGCACCACGAATCCGTCGTAACGATCGTAATTCTCACGGATGATCCGGGCCAGGCTCACCCACAACTCGGGCTCCACGTTCGACGAATCGATCGGTTCGAAAGGAAGCACCTCCAACTCCACGTCGAGACGACGCAACGAAGGGAATTCGTCGTAGATACCGTTAAAATCGAACGGTACGAGCGTCCCCGTCACGGGGTCGGTCTTCATTCCTATCGTACCACCGGTATATATCAAAAGCACTGACGATCTTCCCATAGCAAACGATCAACTATCATTAAAACATATATACATAAAACGCCCGCACCGCCGCAGCGGCCCGGAAACAGGGTGCAATTTAGCGACTTTTTCGTTTATCTGCGCCACCGGCCCCTCGACGACGCATGAAAAACGGAACGACGCCCGGTCAAAGACCGAACATGCGGCAGGCATTGGCCGAGGTGGCTGCCGCGACCTCAGCCGGCGCTATCCCCTTCAATTCGGCCACTTTCTCGCAGACGCGGGTAATGTAGGCCGGCTCGTTGCGTTTGCCGCGGTAGGGTACCGGCGGAAGGTAGGGTGCATCCGTTTCGAGCACCATCCGGTCGAGCGGCATCCGGGCCGCCACCTCCGCCACCGCGCTCTTCTTATAGGTCACCACGCCGCCTATGCCGAAGAGGAAGTCGCCGCACGCGCACACGGCCTCGTAATCCTCCCACGTTCCGCTGAAAGCGTGCATGACGCCCCGCAGCCCGCGCCCGCGGAACTCCCGCAGCAGGGCGAGCATCTCCGGCCACGCCTCCCGCGTATGCACCACCAGCGGCAACCCGCAGCGGAGCGACAGTTCGGCCTGCCGGACGAACGCCTCCTCCTGCTCCCGGTACCACTCCCGGCTCCAATAGAGGTCGAGCCCCACCTCGCCTACTGCATAAAACCGCCGCGAGGCACCTTCCGAGAAGTACTCCTCCACGCGAGCCAGCTCCCGACGCCAATCGGGATTGTCGTTCACCGAAGTGGGATGCAATCCCATCATGGGCAGGCAGACCTCCGGCCAGGCATCGCACAGGGCGAACAGGGCTGCATGCGACTCCGAATCGATCGCGGGGCACAGCATCCGGGCCACCCCCGCCTCCAGCGCACGCTCCACCGTCTGTGCCCGATCGGCATCGAACGCCTCGTCGAACGGATGCGTATGCGTATCTATGATCCTATCCATACCTTTTTCAATATTTTTCCGGGCAACAAAAAACGCCCCGACCGCCTTGCCTCAACACCGCTCGTACCTCTTTCCGGGCAGGGCGCGAACCCGACCGGCGAGCTCCAGTCCGAGGAGCAGGGCCGAGAGTTGCCCCACGGGGATTCCGCTGCGCAGAGCCAGGGTATCCATGTCGGACGCCTCACCGTCCGGCATACACTCCAACAGCCGTTTCTCATCGGCACTCAGCAAAGGCGGCGGCGCCTCCCTCGCAGGGATCGCACCCGGCTCGACAATATCCCAGCCGAGTTCGCGCACGACATCGTCGCCCGAACACACCATCGCGGCCCGGCGGTCCATGACCAACCGATTGGTCCCCGCCGAACAGCGGTCGTCCGCACGGCCCGGCACCGCCATCACCGTACGCCCGTAACCGTCGGCGAGCGCAGCGGTGGAGAGCGCTCCGCCACCGGCAGGCGACTCCACCACGAGCGTCCCTTCCCCCATACCGGCAATGATCCGGTTGCGCGGAATGAAATACGCTCCGTTCTGCTTCGTCCCGGAATGGAGCTCCGTGACCACCGCCCCGCCCCTCTCCGCAATGTCGTGCGCCAATGCCCGGTGCTGCGCAGGGGTGACGCCGGGAAGAGGATTGGCGATCACGCCCACCGTCCGCAATCCGTAACGCAACGCCGCACGATGGGCATCGGCATCGATGCCGTAGGCCAACCCGCTGACGATCACGGTATCGGGCAGGAGCTCCGCCATGCGTCCCACCACCGCATCGCACATCCGCTATCCGTAGACGGTAGCCGCCCGCGTCCCCACCACGCCGAGGGAGCGTCCGCCGAAAGCGGCCGGGTCACCGACGAAATAGAGCACATGGGGATAATCGGGACACTCCCGCAACAGCGCGGGATACGCCGCATCGGTCGATGCGAGGGCCGAGATTCCGTTGCGTTTCATATGACGAAGTTCGGCTTCGGCCTGCCGGTGCGCCGAACGGCACACGATACCGTGCGCGACGTCGCGGCGCAACCCGAATGCTCCGACCAACTCCTCCTCGGAGGCGGCATAGACCGCTTCCGCACTGCCCGCCAGGGCGAGCAGATGTACCGCCCCTCGGACTCCGAGTCCCCGCTGAAGCGTCAACGCTATATCGTCTGCCGTCATACCCCGCTTTTTACGGTAAAGATACGAAAAATCGCCGGAACGGAAAGAACCGCTCCACGCCGACCGGGCCACCGACCGGCACGCTCCCCAAGCTCTTCCCGTCCCCTCCTTCCTTTCCGCCGCCGACACGACCGCTCTCCACCCGGAACTGCACCGGAGCCCTCCCGAGGCGCATCCGACACCCGCCCCAAGTCCACCCCAAGTTTACACTCAGTTTACCCTAAGGCTCGTACGCCCTCCGGAGAGGGAACGACACCGCCCGCCGCCAACGACAACTCCAAATCATGAACACGGCATCCTTTCGAAACCCGCCCCGCATCTCCTCGGGAAAGCCCCCGTTCCGAAACGCCCAGCAAGAGGCCCTCCGCCCGGCACGCAACCGCACGAAAGTTGTGTATTTGGCAATCGAACGATATGCCCGAAGCCGAAAGGCGGCCCGCAGCGCCGTTTACCCCCGCTACCGCACCCTTGACAAATCCAGTCCAGCCTGCGCCGGAAGAGCTCGTCCACCCGGTTCCCGGTGGCTTCAACACGCGCGTTGAAACGATTCGTAGCCTCGGACATCCCGCGTATCGCGGCGGTATAGTTACCGCCTCCACGCTTTTCGCCCGCCCCGGCAACGGCGCCCCCTCCTACCCGCCGGCCAGCACCACTCCCCGAACAGACGACGCATCGCAGCCTCTCCCGACCCGATCCGCCCTTGCGCCCCACCTCGAACGGCACCGAAGAGATGCTCCAAATAACCGCGGCCGGCACCACCGGACGAACAAACCGCCTGCAAACACGCGCCGTCGCCCTCGCCCCAGTCCACTTCGGGATTCAATTTATTCTCAAAGAATCTCCGCTTTTTTGGAGAATGAAGATTATTGACTATATTTGCACACCGTTCCGGATACGGGACGCAAACATACTTTCCACGGTGCGATGGCCGAGCGGTTAGGCAAAGGTCTGCAAAACCTTCTACAGCGGTTCGATTCCGCTTCGCACCTCAGCAAGATCTTTCCGGACAATGTCCGGAAAGATCTTTTTCATTTGGGAACCTTCGCAGCAAACCTGTTCTGTACAACATCCCCAAAATCCGATACCCTACCCATTTTCCCCTTCCGGCAGCAGACGCTTCGTATCTATCGAGAATAGCGGAATCATCCCCACAATCAAAACGATGCTTTCACAAAACCACCACAGTCCAATCGGATTGCGGTCGAGCTGGCCAAGAAAGAGAATGCCTCCGATCAGACGGGCGACCACCAAGACAGTCGCCACACATTTGCCGGTCTCGACGACAAAGCATCCTACCTCCCGCATCAACTTCGTAAAGATCCGAACCATCCGCACCGCTTCGGCAGCCCACCTCGTTGCCCGGACCATCCAGGAAGGGGCGACCGGCAATCCCGGCCCCGAAGCACGCTTCATCTTTCCACCGCATACTGCCATATCCTTATTCTACAAATACAACCCCTCAACCGCAAGGCGCGTGACGCAAACCTCCGACAGCATGTTCCGTCGAGTCACCGCCCCGCCACCGATTCAATACCCACTACTTTTACACATTTCGACTACCGAACTGCGCGGCAAAGATATTAAAATTATTTTATACTTATCATACCTTAAACTAAATTCAAGCTCTTTCCCAGACGCTTTCGATTCCACCTACACCCCCATGACACCGTCTTCGGGATTCATAAAACGAGCTCCGCCCGCCTGTTTCCCTTTCGAGAACCGCCAGGCCAAGAAAAAACGAGGGCCGCAGCAATTACAGGGATCGCGTCCGCCCATCCCGCCGGGCAACGTCCCGCAGCTCCCATGGTCCTATTCTTTCCGGAAAAAGAACGACGGAGGGGAGGTCCCGCGGGACCTCCCCTCCGTCGTTACGAAATTCCATGCCGCTTGCCGGGTGGAAGCCTCCACCGCCCCGCACGCCTCAACGGCACACAACGGCCCGGGCGCTTAATTTGCGTCGGCACCCAACACGATAGCCAGCGAACCGGTCGTATAGGCCATCGAAACACTCAAGTCGGCGCTCTCCGTAGTCTTGGAGTAGATCGCACTGGTTTCGGAGGGCATGTTCGGGTTCGCCTCGAAACCGGCAGCTTCCAGCTTCCCGGCATACTTCGCATATTCGGCCTTGTCACAGTCGTAATCAAAAAAGGCGACCGACTCCAGACTGAACGTCTTGTTATAGGTATAATTGTCTATGATGTTGTCGTAGGCGGGGAAATCGCCCAGAAACGGATGCTCCGTCACTAAAGCGGCCCAGGTCGTCCCTTTCATTCCGCCGCTGTTATCGGTATCGTCGTTCTCTTTTCCCTTGCCGCACCCTATCACGAGAAGTGCCAGCAACATACAAAACATGCTCTTTTTCATGACATCCCTTTTTTAATTAATATTAGACGATCTCCATCGCTCTCCGTTCCCCCTGTATCGCCGACAACGAAGACGATAATACAAATATAACATCAATCCTTCCGTAAACCAACAATATATATCCGCGACGTATGCCGCCCCACTCCGGCAGGGTTCTCGTCTGCGGGCACCCTCTTCATGGAAAAATCCGAAGAATAATTGGTAGCTTTGTACGCGAAACCGAAGACAAACAGCGATGAAGAACGACGATAACAAAAACAGGCTGAAAGAGGAAGCCCTGCGCTACCACTCCGAGGGACGCCCCGGCAAACTGGAGGTACTCCCCATCAAACCCTACAGTTCGCAAAAGGACCTCTCGCTGGCCTACTCTCCCGGTGTGGCCTACCCTTGCCTGGAGATCGAGAAGAATCCCGACGACGCCTACCGCTATACCTCGAAGACCAACCTCGTGGCCGTGATCTCCAACGGAACCGCCGTCCTGGGGCTGGGCGACATCGGCGCCCTTGCCGGCAAGCCCGTCATGGAGGGGAAAGGACTCCTCTTCAAGACCTTCGCCGACATCGACGTATTCGACATCGAGGTGGACACCCGTGATCCCGACGAGTTCATCCGCACCGTGAAAAACATCTCCCCCACCTTCGGCGGCATCAACCTGGAGGATATCAAGGCTCCGGAGTGCTTCGTCATCGAAGAACGGCTGCGCGAGGAGCTCGACATTCCCGTCATGCACGACGACCAGCACGGCACGGCCATCATCTCCTCCGCAGCGCTGCTCAACGCCCTGGAGGTGGCCGGCAAGGCGATCGGCGAGGTCCGGGTGGTGGTGAACGGCGCGGGTGCCGCCGCCATATCCTGCTCGCGGATGTACCTTACCCTCGGCGTAAGGCCCGAGAACCTGGTCATGTGCGACAGCAAGGGGGTCATCCGGCGCGACCGGCCCGGTCTGGGCGGCATGAAGGCCCGGTTCGCCACCGACCACGACCTGCACACGCTCGAAGATGCATTGCATGGGGCGGACGTATTCCTCGGTCTCTCCGTGGCCGACGTCCTCACCCCCGACATGGTGCGCTCCATGGCCGCGAATCCGATCGTCTTCGCACTTGCCAATCCCAATCCCGAAATATCCTACGAGAAAGCCGTCGCATCGCGGAGCGACATCATCTTCGCCACGGGACGTTCCGACTACCCCAACCAGGTGAACAACGTCCTGGGCTTCCCCTACATCTTCCGCGGAGCGCTCGACGTACGTGCCCGCAAGATCAACGAAGAGATGAAGGTGGCAGCCGTACATGCCCTGGCCCTGCTGGCCAAACAACCGGTTCCGGACATGGTGTTGACCGCCTACAACAAGGAGTGCATCGCGTTCGGCCGCGAATACCTTATCCCCAAGGCCCTCGACCCGCGGCTCATCACCGAAGTAACGTGCGCCGTGGCGCAGGCGGCCATGGATTCCGGTGTCGCCCGCCAGCCCATCACCAACTGGCACGCCTACCGTGCGGCACTCGTCTGCCGCACCAAAGTGGTACACCGTCTGGCGACAATGGCCGCTGCCGGCGGAATGGAGTGTGAAATTCCCAACGGCAGGTAGTCCTCCCTTTCCCAAGTGGGCACGAACCATCGGTTTCGTGCCCACTTGCCGTATACGCCCTTCTGCACAGAGAACGCCCATCGTTCGCCCCCCGCAGAGGGACCGCCCTCTTCCGCACGAAAAGGGAGAACGACACGGGAGGCGACACATGAGTGTCGCCTCCCGTCTGCTATGGTCCGCAAACGCTTTCCTACTGTACCGCGATGAAATGTACGGGCTGTTCCCGTACCCGATCGAGCGGTTCGGTCCGGTAACCGACCTTTCCGAAATCGATCGAACGAAGGTCGAACGCCCGGATGTTGCTGTCGTACATGGTCCGGTAGTAGATGATCCGGTTCTTCACATCGGTGGCCGAAGTCCACTGCGTCGCACTGGGAACATCCACCGCTTCCTCACCGCGGGCGGTTTCGATGCCGATCGGTATATCGAAGTTGTTCAGGATATGGAAACACTGCGACACGGCATCTGCCGCGGTGGCCTGCAACGGTGCGGAGGCCTGATAGAAGGCCGCACGCACGAAACGCGAAGGAGGCGTCACGTCGCCCGGAATACCGAGAAAGCCGCTGCCCGCACCGAAAGCGCTCAGCTTCAAGGCACCGAGCATCTGGGAGGGAGCGCCCCCCGGATAGAGATTGACATAATTGTTGAGGTTGGTGAGTTGCCACTCGAATCCGGGCGAATTGGTCAGCACGCCCAGTTCGTTCTCATAAAAGATCGGCTTGCCGTCGATGATCTCCAGCACCAACTGACGGCCCGACGCATCCGCGAAACGCCAATGCACCGTCGAGGCACCCGGATAGACACCGACCACATGCACCCTCTCTACGGCGGCCTTCACCTCCTCCACACTCGCACAGCACCCCAGTATCCAGGGCACGAGTTGCAGGTCGGAGATGCTCGTAGCCTTCTGCGCCGCATCGAACGTCTCGTACCGACCGTAGCCGGGGAAATAGAACAATCCGGCCGAGAGCCCCGCTTCGTTCAAGCCTTCGGCCACGAACTCCTCCTGTTCGACCGCCATTCCCACATAGCCGTAACGCGCGGTAAACTCCATGCCGTCCACCCCCTGAGGCGTGTAGGAGCGCTGCACGTGCCCCCGGGGAACGATCACATACCGACTGTTGAGATTACTTCCGCCCCACTCGATGGTCCGAGCCACGACATACCCGCCGTCTTTGGCTTTCAATGTGATGCCCGTGCAGGCTGCCGCCCCCTGAGGCCATACCGCCGCAGCGGCGACCGCGAGCGCGGCCGTTACGATCCGTTTCATCATAGCATAAATCTTTAATTGATATTTCCGTCATTGTCCGGCCTCCGCGGCCTCCGGGATAGACTCTGCAAATATGCCGCCGAAACCTTCGCCGCCGCCCGAAAAAAACGGGATACGAAACAGGGAGGCCCTGCCGGAACCTCCCTGTTTTTTTCGCGGGCACCGCCCGACGCATACCCTCCATCGTCACGGATGGCCGTCGTCGGAGGCATCCTCCTGCGTCACGTATCCTTTTTCGAGCGACCGCTATAATCCGCCATTCCAAAACTACACCCAAAAATCGAGATATTTCAAGGTTTCGGCTTGAAAAAACGACATAAATAACGATGCTTTAAAGGCGCCAAAAATAAATTTTGGCGCCTTTAAATTTGGAAACACCCCGACCCTCTCTCTATATTTGTTATAACTTGGGGTGTTATATGTCTTTTATTTTTCAGCCATGGTCAGGCCTGGCCGATTGCCATCCAAAAGAATGGGCATGCGGCCGTCCACACCGAACCGGTATCGGCGAGGCGGGTCGGTATCACTTCCATGCGGGTTTCCGATAGCGATCGGATGGTTAGCGTCCATAGTTCCGGCTCGGCGGCCCCGTCGATGCGTGTGAGAGATACGCCAAGCGGGTAGACCCTGAAAGCTTTGGGGAACGTGATTTGTACAGGAAGGGACGAAGGACCCGTAGCCGGGGAATATCTACCCCACTGAATCATCAGCCCGGAAGGGAGTTTTACATAACCATTCGTTCCGTAATTGAACGTTTCTGTCGCCGCCTGCCACGGCTGCGCCTGGCCGCTTACGTACATGCGTGTGTATGCCTGCGGGGTCGTCAGGCTGGAGGTTCCGCACATCGCCTCCAGACGGTAATAGCCGCTTCGCAGGCGGGTGATGCGCCCGGTACATATCTTCGCCGGGGTCGAATTGGTGGTATCCGGCCGGCCGATGGCTTCATAGCTGGAGAACGTGATGAAACCGCCATCTGGCAACTCCATCACCTCCGCTACTGCGGACGGATTGAAGGCGTCGAAATCGGTGATGGTGATGTTGGCCACCTTATCCTGCTTATCATCCAGCTGCTCGTCGGTATAGGCCGTCGCAGCGTCCAGCGCAGTATTTCCGATCTCGTCCGCATATCGCTTGAGATCCGCATCGCCGCGGTCGGCAGCCTCGGCGGCCAACCTGAGCAACAGCTCTTCGCGGCCTTTGGTGTAGCTGGTCGCGTAATGCAGAAGACGCTCCCGATCCGCCGCCGTGGTGGTCGGAAACCCGTCGAGAGATTCGGACAGCTCTACACCGTCGGGATTTATCCCGGAAGGAACATACGGCAGGTCGTTCCCCGCGCCGCTGGCATCGTACCACCGGGTGGGCGTGAGCCCGGCCGGGGAGAGGTCGAGCAGCACGCGGTCAGTTCCCGCCACGTCCCGCAACCGGTCCGGCACCGTCCACAGTTCCGGATGGCCGCCGTTCCACATTTCTGTCAACTGGTCGGCAGTAGCGGCGAAATTGAATTTCCGCACCGCAACAACGCGGAAGGTGCACAGTTTGCCGTTCGTGGAATCTCTCTCGGTACCGCCCACCAGCACGCGCTGCGGGTTATGGAGGTAGGGGTACGGTGGATTTTCGGCAACAGATATAGAACCGTTGATCGCCATGATTGCCCGGTCGTTTCGGTAGGATAAGGCGGCCATGCAAAGCGTCTGCGGAGGCACCTTAGTCGTTTTATAGTTGCCGCCGCGTATGGATACCACCACATTACCGCCCGAACACCATATGAACGTGCCGAAGCCGGTAGTCGCATCGGGGCCTTCGCCGTATACGCCCTTCATGCCCACCTCCTCCGCGGAGGGCGTGGTGAAGAGAACGACGGTAGTGTGCGGCTTTTCTTTCAGGTCGGTCGTGAGTGCCGGAGCAGAACTTTTGAACAACCCTTTTCCCATCACCGCCGAGGTGATCTGCCGCCCCAATACCGCATCGCGCACGGCCTGCTCTTCGGCGCTGTCGGCCTTCTCCTGCGCCCCGTCGGGGGTCTCCTTCGCATCCCATGCCGCCCGCTCCCGATCCGTAACGAACCGGTGCCCGGCATCCTGCACGGCGTCCGCGAAGCGCACGCCGCCGGCTGCGGTGATTTCGAGATACGACGTACCCCCGGCCGGTTTCACGGCCGATACGACGGCCTTGTAGTCGTAGGCTATGGGCTTGACCTTCCCGTCCCCATAAACGCGGGATACGGGTTGTTTTTGAGCGGTAAGATATACAGGGAGGCCGACCCCGGCAGCACCGGCAAATGGCATTACCATCACGCGCAAGGCACCCATCGTATCCTCAGCATTCAGGGCCACCATACCGGCGGTTATGTCATGCGTTCCCGCTGCGCCGGGCCGCACTTCACAGCCTTGGATAATGCAGGGACCGTGTTCCGCGAAAAAGGCATCTACCGCCTTCAACGGCTCCTCCTGCAACCCGACCAAATCATCACCGAAGTATTTACGGACTCCTGTTTGTTGTACCTGTCGTTTCATAATTTTAATTAATTCTGAACAATTCCATACTTTGTAAGCGCCTGCCGGAAGCGCTCTATATCTGCCGTAACGCGCTCTGCATCTACTCCGGCGGGCAGATAGACCACAAAATCCACGTCACCAAACCGTTCCCGCACCTCTCCCTCGAGCGGGACATCCGCCGCCGGTGCCCCCTCCGCCTCAAGAGCAAGGTCAAGCCGCTGTGCGTCGCCCTCCGCCTCCAAACACACCCCGAGCCCGCCATCCTGGTACGTTTCGATACGAATCGCGACAGGCTGGCCGTACTTCGTGCGCAAATACCCTTCGAGGATCCGCATTTGCGCAGTCACATTCACAATCCTGCGCGTGTCGGCCCGCCAACGCTCGAAGTCGGCGAAGAGTCCCGCCAGAGGCGTGGTAAGTCCCCGCAGCCACCACAGGCGGCCGGGCTGGCGCTTGTGGTCAGGAAGGAGTTGCCGGACAAGGTTCCGATAATCGATACGAATATTTCTCATTATGCGCGTTTTGAGGATGTGAATGTGAGCACGCAATCGTTCGAGTAGTCGAAATACCCGGCTTCCAGCTCTTCCGCGACGCCGACCGGTTGATAATCGGCCATGCTCGTACCCTTTCGCTCGATAGTCTTCAAATCGACCGTCACCACGCCGTCTACGGCCATGATTGCCGCAATAAATTTCTGACGATAAAACCGCGCATCGAAATCCCGACCTGTGCGGAAGGCATCCAGAGCGGCCGTAACGCGCTCCCGGACCGTGGTGAGCGGAACTACCGGATCGTAAAAAACCTCCATCGTATAACGCATTCGGTCGGCAGCGGTCGAAACGGTTGTAATCTGCGCCCCGGCGAATTTGACACTTTCGACATATCCGGTGAAGTTGCGCAGTTCGTCGGCCGTCAGGGGTACCACCTTACCGCCGTCCATTTTGGCCACTTTGATACTCAGCACCCCCGCCCCTTCGGTGACGGCCACCACGTCGATAATACGGGTGGCGGGGTCGTCTTCGGCATAATACAGTTGCGCGGAGTGCTCATCGAATAATAGTTCGTGACCATTCTGAAAGCGCCGGCACTGGTCGGCATACCACCGGGCCGTGCCCGGCGTGACCTTATCGGCCACCTCCTCCATTTCGACCCGGAAGCGGTCGAGCAGCACCTCGAAAAGATGGATGGCGGAAGCCACTACCCGCGTCCACAGCCGCCACTCGGCCACCCCGGAGGGGGAGAGGTCGGGCCGTTCTGCCAGCAGGCCGTCGATCATCGCCTGTTGTATGTCGTTCGTCGTGCGTGCCATGCCTTGTATATTATATATTGAAAGTGTTTATTTCACGACTGCGAAGCTGGCGGGCCACCTCCTGCCTGAGTAGACTGCTGCCCGTATCGATGGTCACCGTCAGCCCCGGCGCCAGCGCCACGTCCGGAAAAAAGCTATCATCCGCGAGGTAGTCTATCCCCAAAGCCGCGAGGGCCGCCGGATCGTTACGTAGGTCGGGGTTCAGGGCGAGCAGTTCCCCCACCGCGTCGGTGGTACCGTAATATTTCACAGCAACGTCGTAAATCGTTTGATTCGCCGTCGCCCTAATCGTGTTTGTAGCCGCCATCGATCACCAAATTACCGTTATTATCAAATGCTACGCGGGTAACGGTGATTCCGTCCACCTCCATGTTCCTGCGCACGTCGCGCAGGAAGAGCCCCGCATCGTCTTGTACGTACCCCGCAGCGTCCACGCCGAGGGTGGGCGCTTGGTGAAAGTCACCCGGCGCAGCGAGCAGGATATCCCGTTTATGCTGGCCGGTGGCGCGCTCGGTATATGCCGCCGACAGGTCGCCGCCCGTAAGGTCTATATCGCCAGAATCAGTCAATAGTATATCACGCATCCCTATCAATTTATTTCACAACCGAAAACCCCCGTTACCGGCCCGCCGGTAGGTGGAGCCGTCAGTCCGGACGTATAAACGATGGTTACCGAACGAATAGCCGCTATGACCGCATCGGCCAACCGATCCGCCACCTTGTCGAGAGCAGCCTCCCGGTCCTGCTCCTGGTCCATCACTTCCGCGAAGGCCGCCCGGACCGCCGTCTTGATCGTCATTTTTTCCAAAGCCATACAATCTACCTTAAATAGTTCTTCAAGTCCTCTTTAATAGCCTTGAAATCGGCCATATTTACCGGCGTTCCGGAAGGTCCTACGCCGGTCGTTACGGTCAGCGCACATAATGCGTCGAGGAGCCTCTCCAGCGTGGAAAGCAGGCCGCTTGCACCACACTCCACCACAAACCCTTCACGAGTGACGGCAAGAGTGCTGTCGCCGATGCGCAGATGCGCCGCGTCCACTTCCGAAAACATAGCCACATACAGTTCGTTACTGCCACCCAGGCGAGACACCAGAACCACGCTACCCACTTCGGGCAGCAGGTAGGCCCCCTTCCCCTCCGGGTCATCGAGAGTTGCCGCGCGCAGGAGTACCTCCTCATACGTTACCCCGGCAGCCTCGACCGTACACGTACAACGTTCGCCGTCAACCTCCCTCACCGTGGCCGGGAAGGTTTCCCCGCCCGGAGGTGTTCCCATGGCCGACAGACGCCGCCGCAGTTCCCAAATATCCGCCGCACTCATACCGCCGTCCCTATTTCTACGGTCCGCCGCCCTCCGCCGGTGCCGAAAGTGGTCGTTACCGCCGTTATGTAATAAGTTCCGGACCGGTCCTTATAGACCGGATCCACCAGGTGCGCCACCATACCGGGCGCGGCATACGGTTCGAGAAAGGTTGTGATACACCCATCGTAGCCGTCCGCCGTTTCCCGCTCCAACTCATTCTGCGCAAGCACGGCCAATTCTTGTATGTCCCGCACGTCGTAAAAATAGAGCGTGCGTGCCTGGCCGCCCTCCGTACCCTTCTTAGCCTCCACCTGCGTCCCGTCCTTTTTGAAACAAACCGCCTTTATCTGAACCTTCAAATCCTTCTTATTCAGGTACTGCAATTTGTCGTCATGGATGACGTTATAACGTAACTCGTAATTTACCGCGTCGCCGACCACCTTCTCCGGGCGGCAAGCGTATACCCTCCCGGCCAAGTCGAAAAACACCGAAAGTCCGTATTTCTTGGTCAGGTTGGCAAGGACGGAGGATACCGGCTTATCGGGTACTGCGTAGTTTGCCAGCGTCAGCCCTTCGGCATAGCCGACCTCCAGACCACATTTTGCGAGCAGGGCGGCGAGAGTGGTCGTGCCGCTACTGGTAACATTACGGCGGCGGCACTGCCAAAACTCATCCTCGCAAAGGATTTCCAGCGGCGTACATAGATTGAGAGCTTTGACGTAACCGCGGAACTCCAGCCGGTTACGACCATTGTAACCGAGGTATATCTCCACGCGGTCGCCTACCGCAACCGCTTGAGCGGTTTCCACGCGCGTAGCCGGCAAATCGGCTTGCCGGAGAACCGCCGTAACGGGAACTTTAATAGATGCTGTCGCGCCGAGGGCGTACACCGAGCGTTTGACGGTCACGCTATGAACCGCCGAAAAACGCTTGTCGCCGATACGTATGTCGCATGTCAATACCCGCATATCTACTCGATGACCAACTCCAGCGCAGAATCCGTATGCGCCTTCAATTTCACAATCTGCACATTTTCCGAACCACCCACCGCGGGGTACTCGATTTCCCCAAAAACAAACCGGTCTTCCTTATCGACCACAATATCCGTCAGCGCGGAAATGATCGTTACGGCCTCCTGAAGGTTCCACAGCGCTTGGAGCTGCCGGACGGCCTCCTCCGGATAATTACCGTTCTCGCCCACGAGGGCCGCCGTGATGCGGACTTCGTATTTTCCACCGTTCACCAACTCATTCACCGTTCCGCGCCGGCCGGTAAGGGTCGTTTCTACAATCTGTTTTTTCGAGGAGATGCTAATGGCCGCGCAGGGTATTTCTATGTCGGTTCCGAGCGCAGACGATACCAAGATCGGCATGAAGTACCAGCGTCCCAAAGCGTCCTGCCTACGAAGGGGCGTTCCGCCGGCGGTCGTTTCCGGGCGCTGCGGCGCCGGGGGCATGCCGCCATAGAAGCCTTTACCGAGGGTTCCCGGTTCCTGACCGGCGGCCGGCATACCCGGATAACCGTACCCCCGGCGCCGTACAGCCTCCAGCAATACATTCGTCACGTCGAAGCGGTGCGACATACCCGCATAATTATCACGCCTGCCCATCGGTAACCTCCATCAATGCATCTATCACTACCTGTTTGATCTCCTCGGCCCCCTTGCCGTCGGCCGAAGCAATGTTTATAACAATCTGGTCACAAAACTTGTCGGCCACGATTCGCCGGTTATCGTCCTCGTAATCCCGGCTGTCGGCCACGGCAACCGGCATAGCGGTTGCCGTATCCCCAGTGGCGCCGGATGTCGGGAGCAGCGGCGCGGCACCTACGGCAAGGGATGCGGCCGCGGCCAGTCCCGCCGCACGCACACGTCCCAGGCGGGCGGCGATAGCGGTGTAGGATGTCGTACCTTTCTCATTCACGGCCACGCTATCCAGGTCGAATACGTTCCGCGATCCGCCGCCACTCTTGCCGCCGGATAGGGCCGCCATCAATTCCTCATACGTCTTACTGCCCAAAGGATTTACCGGCGCCTGCGTGCCCTTCTCCGCGGCGAGCGGCGTGGGGATGGCGCCCGCTACAGGTGCCGGGCCATAAAGCAGATCGATACGTTCGGTGGCTGCGTTATAGTCTATCATGCCGTTGCTCAACTGGCGCAGGCGGCCGGCCACGCCGCGGTGGATTGTGAAGGTGAGACCGCGGGCCACCTCGTCCCAAATACCGCCTATGCCATACTTTCCCTGGATATCCGTCGCATCCGCCTGCCAATCCTCGCCGGCCCTCATTTTGTCGAACATCCGATTGAAATCCCCGGCAAACTGCCGCTTCTGCTCGTCGTCGACGCGCCTCGCCAGCTTATCGAAAACCTTCGTGCGGATCTTCTCAAGGTCCTCCATCGCCTCGGTCAAGGCTTGGTCGCGGAACTTGTTCAGCAGCTTCCGCTCAAGCTCGTTATTCACTCTGTCGAGCGCGTCGCGCAGGTCGTCGTTCGTGGCCGTCTCGGTCAGCAGGGCGGGCAGGTAGGTTCCGTACTGAGTATTGATCCGGTCGATAGCGGCGGCCCGTTCGTCGCTCCCTTCCGCGGCATTGAGCGCCGCGTCGAACTCCGCTTGCGTGGCGTCCCTCGACCGGGCCACCTCCGCGTTAAATGCTGCGAAGGAAGCCGTAGCCCGATCCGTTTTACCGGCTAAACTGTAAATGACCCCGGCGAGGGCTCCCACGCCGAGAATCAGCCATCCGATCGGCGACGATACGAAAGCGGAGTTAAGCATCTTGATCGCGCCGGCGAGGATGGTAGAACCGGCTGCCGCCAATTTATGTACGGCCGTTACGGCGATCACCTTAATTTGGTGGGCCGCCATGACCACTCCCAAGGCCCCCAGGCCGGCCGTAATGACGCTAATAGCCAGATTTCCCTCGCGCAACTGGTCGAACCACCACCCGCCCGCGTCGGTTACGCCACCGATCACAGCGGCCAGCACCGTCAGTACCTTACCCAAAACGGTAACCCCTATTTCGACAATCGGCAGAACGGCGGCACCCGCCTCCGAGAGATGCCCCTTGAAGGAGTTCCACAACTCCTGTACCCGCTGTACGGAGTTCCGCGAAAGTTCCAACGCCCGCTCCGTAGCGCCGGACGCATCGGCCACCTGCGTAAGCGAGGAGGAGAGTTTGTCGAGATCTGCGGACATCACCATGAAGGCGCTCTTGGCCTCTTTATCGGTAATTCCGAGGTTCTCCAGCAGGCCGGCCTTCTTCTCGTTGTTGTCGCCGAAACCGTCCATTACTGCCCGCAGGTCCTTGAATATGTCGAGGGTGGACCGGATGCGGCCGGCATCATCGAAAACGTTAATACCCGCCTTTTCCATTTTGGAAACCACCTCGCCGCGCCCCAGCACGGTAAACAGGTTCCCCATCATCGTAGCGGCACGTTCGGCACTCTGGCCCTTACCGGTCATGTATGAAAACACGCCGGCCACCTCTTTGTAATTATAGCCGAGCGCGTCCGCTCCGGCGATCAGGTCGGGCATATAACGCGCGAAGTCGGAAAACTCGCCGGCGCCTACGCGCTTGGCCTCGATGAATGTATCGAGAACCTCCTGAGCGGTGGTCTTCTCCTTGCCCACGATGGAGAGGGTACGCGCCAGGGCGCCGGAAACCACGTTCATATCCGCAAACTGCGCCTTAGAACCCTTTTGCGCGGCGTCGAGAATCGACAACGAGAGCTCCAGGTCGCCCGTTTGCGAAATGATCTGCTCCAAGGCCGCCGGGGCCATCGTTACGTCCGCCTTGTTTGCCGATGTGATGGCTTTTAGTCGCGCCGTAGCCTCGGCAAGGCTCTGTTCGTCCAGTTGGGCAGTGATGTTCACCTTCGCCATACCCTCGTCGATACTCATGGCGTTCTTAACCCCGAACCCCACGGCCGCGGCTGCGGCCGTGGCGGGATTGATGAACCGACCCAGGCCGCCCGTCAGGTCGCTGAACAACTGCCGCAGGCCGCCACCGCGGCCGGCATTCTCCAACCGGTTTATTTGGCGCGTAAGGCTGTCGATCTCTCGATTGTACCGGCGCATTTGGTTGATGTTGCGCGGGTCGATAACCTCCCGACCGGACCGGAGCATATCCAGCCGTTGACGCAGTACCGACAATGAACCGCCAAGGTCCTTTGCCGCAGCCTGCACCGTCCGGCTCTGGGTCGTCAGGCGCGAAAAGGTGCCCAGCGTCCGGTCCGATGCCCCGCTAATTTTCAACAACGGCGCAGAGGCCCGGTCGGCCACACTTAGCACATATTCAATTTTTCCAGCCATCTACCTATCCGGCAATCATTTTAGCGATTCTCTCGGCCAGGCGTCCCTCCGCCCAAGCAGCCATTTTTACATGAAAACACCACTCTTTGTCATTGAGCGTATCGGGGTCGAGGTGGAGAACCGACCGAATCAACGCACTGCCTGCGTGCAGCCATCCGCGCGTATCCTCCAGCCCAGACCCCTCTAAGCCTTTTTTAAGGAAACTTCCACAATTTCCACGATCGAATCGACCTGCGCGGCCAGGCTCAGAAAGTATTTATCCGCCTCGACAAGCTCCCGGTCGCCGCCCAGCCAGCAATTACGGATAACAATTTCTTTCTGCTTAAACCCGTCCGCACCGCCGATTACGGCCGCGGCGGCAATGGTCTGACGATCAGGTCTGCGCAGGTAGGCACGTTTGCCGTCGGCCTCGACGATGAATACATCGCCGTACTTCTTCTTCCACCCCTCGATCATTGCGGGGGTGATGTCCGCCCCCGCAGGGGCGGAAGTCATCGTGTTATTATCCATTTTCAATGGTTATTAGTTGGTAATTCAATATTGTTTCAAGGCGTGGCTTTAGATGTCGAAGTCGACATCCAACGCGATAAACGGCAAGGCGTGTTCGCTATACAGGTCGCCGCTCTTCATGCCCTTGCCGGCGTCCTTGATCGAGGCCTGGTAAATCCGATCGGTTACTACCGTGCCGTTTTCGTCGCCATAGGTTACGACTATGTCAAAATCCACGTCCAGGATATCCTTATAGCCCTTTTCGCGAGCCGTCCGGTTCAGTGCGTCGAGCTCGCTTTGCAGGATGGTGAGCGTTCCTTCGTAGGACCGCTCTCCGTGCTGGATGCCACGGGGGAGGTTCCCCGCGCCCCGGACATAGTCCTTGTTTTTGGCCGGCTTGTAGTCGATACCCCGCAGCCCGGCGATGCGCTGGCCGAAGATGTAGACGTTGATGTCGCCGTAGGCATACTCTCTCCGATTTATAACAGTTCTGCTCATCTTATGCGGTTTTAGGGTTTGAATACTCCAGTATTACGTCGAACGTGTCGACCACTCCGCGCGGAGTGATACGGCACACGACACGTATATGCTCACCGCCCAAGATGTTCTGCCCGGCGGGAAGGGTGGCCACGAAAGCGGAAATCTCATCGGTCATCTGCTGGAGTACCGCATTTTCGATCATACCTTCGTAGCTGGCACGCTGCCCGGCGGATAGGTCACCGTCATCGCCCGTTTCCACGTTGTCAAGAACCTCGGCAATCAACGTATCGTAAACGATGATCCGCGCCTTATCCACTACCCGCCCATAACGCAGCTGCGCGTAATCGTCCGTAACGGGTGCCGCCGTCGGGTCGCCATTCAGGTAGGCACCGTTCTTGCGCGGATAGGCGATCGGAATGATATACCCCGCGTCATGCAGGCTGTCGGTAAGTCCGGCCGCATCGGTGTAGCTTCGACCGTCGGTGAGGTACATCTGCGAGGCAATCGATCCGGACCTCACCCGCCCGATAGACTGGTGCACCGCCAGCGAGGCCGCCCGGCCCAGGATGCGTCCGATGGCCGCTGTATGGGTCGCCACGTCGTCCGACGCCAGTACCAGACATACCCCGTTATAAGATGCCTCCCGCGGTTTGAAAAGGTTTTCCGCCTCCGCGTCGAAGGCCGGCGCCGGCATCAAAACGCGAAAGGGATTCACCTGCCCGGTCGCATAACTCTCGATGACGGCCTGCACTTTCTCGGCGGCCGTGATTGCGTCCCCGTCGATGCCCTGCGAAGTGTCCGCCGTATAGTCGGCCGGCGGCAGTTTGTTTACGCCAACCAGCCGCACGCGACCGCCGCTGGCATCGATAAGTTTGCGAAGCGGAGAACCGGCCACACTGTCGCACATCTGCGCGAGGGTGGTCGCCTCGGCCACTACCAGCAGGTGCAGCTCCGAACCATCCCCGGCCTGTTCATAAAAGGCGGTCACCTCTTTGTAAACGAGCGGGTTATTGTCAGCCGTTACGCCGAGCGTTACCAGGTCGGCCGTCCCGGAGAGTTGGTAGTGCTTGTTCAGTTCCAATTTACCGGCAACCGCCACACCCGTGAGTACCATACCCGCCACACCGTCGGCCGTTGCCGCACTGCGGCCCATATTGCCGTTTCCAAGCGAAATATTTACGTTCGGTCTTGCCATAGCTTTACGGTTTGTAGGTTTCCACCTTGCCACCACCCGCAAGGCTATTTTGATGTATTATCGCCAACCCGAGGTCCCCCTCCAGAAAGACCATACGGTCGGTGGTGACGTGGAAGGTCTTGTTATGCGGGTAGGCAGTTATGTAGCTCGAGAGGAAGTCCGGATACTCGGTTTCCGCTTTGGCGGCAACCCTCTTTTTCGAGGCCTCCTTCACGGCCTTTTTCGGAGCCTCTGCCTCCGGCGCTTCCTCCTGACCGGGAACGTCGTCTTCAGGAGCCTCTGCCGGAGCCTCCGACGTCGGGAGGTTTTCCGGGACTTCCGGAACTTCGGGGGACGGCACCACCTGGGATATCTCGGCCTTTTCCGTATCGTTTTTTTTCATAGTCATTTACGCTTTACAAGTTTGACAATTACGTAACCTCCGACCGCCACAACGGCGGCGGTCAACACCTGCCCAAAACGCATCCAAAGCGTCTGCCAGCGCGTAAGGCGATTCACCTCGACAGTTTTTATAACCACCTCCCTCTCGGCCTTCGTTGTCGCTTGGTAGCGGTCTTTCAGCGCCAGATAGATATTCATGCTGTCGATCTCCGCCGAGGCCGTCACCACATTATCGCGGATCTTTAACCGCGGGGGCGGAAGCCGGGTCCCCGATCGGTATTCCTCCACTTCGCGCACCCGAATCTGCCCCGAGCTATCGCACTCCAGCAGGGCGCGGACCATCGAACTGTCTGCCGGAACCGTGACTACCGTGTCCCGGATAGCCTCCCGGACAAAAACGCTATCACTCTGCCGCGTCTCCCCCGAAGCCGTCACGCGGCTTTTTGCCGCGCAGCCTGGCAACATCATCGCCAGCACTGTCGCCAATAGCCAAATCATTCTTTTCATTGATAATCTCTTTTATAACATCGTCTTTTTCAGATACTTTACCACGGAACCATTTCACAATGGCGAGAAATACCGGGTGCCCTGTGCTAACTGCCATATTTTCCAAAATGGAAAGCATTTCCACCGCGCAGATGAAGGCGCCGATAGCCCGGTGGGCCACGAACCACTCCACATCAAAGGCGTGTTCGGCAGTATACGCCAGCGTCATGGCCAATATATAATTTACCAGTTTGGCCACGCTTCGACGCAGACGTCGCGAAGAACGGGGAATCCGCCGCCTTTTCGAGGCCAGTACCCCCGTCACCATATCGGCGGCAACGAAGAGCATCAGTGCCACAAACATCTCGTACAGGGGTGAGAGGTAGGCCACCACGGCCAACCCCATCACCGTTAGAAATTCCTTAATGTTGGCCATGATTCATTATTTGCCCGGTTCCTCCGCACCCCCACCACCAACGGGGGCGGTCTTTTCGGAATAGATAGCAGCGGTATATTTGCCGCGAATCGGAAGCGCCGTAAAACGCTGCTGGTATCCGAGTATGTCGCCGCGCTGTTCGGGGTCCTTGTATTTTGCGAATACTTCCGTCGTACCTACCGCACGCATCACCTCCGTGTCGCAATACATCAGAGATGCCTGCGTATCGGTGGCCTCCACAATGGCCGAACCGTAAGCCTTCTTTGCGCCGGTGGCGGCCGTATAGTAAGGCAGGACGGAGGATGTGTAGGTGCTGATGCCCCAGATTTTGCCGGAGGCCATCATATCCTTGAATAGCTTCATATCCTCGGCCAACAGGTCGGCCTCGTGTATGCTGTTGAGAACGAGCACCAGCGAATCCACCGGCACGTCGCGCCCTGTGAACCAGCTACGCAGCCGGAGAATGTCCTCGAAGGAGAGGCCTTTCTGGCCGGCGGAATTCGGAGCGCCCGTAGTAGCCCGTACAGGCGTCAGGGCCTCACTTTTCGAGGGGGCCCAATTATTGGCCGCGAACGAGGCGGTTTGCCGGTGCAAAGCGTTCCGGTGAGCACGGACCACACTCTCCATCTTTTTGTATAACGACTCCATCTCCTCGATATTGCGCACGATCGTGTTTTCCGTATCGAAGGTGTGCAACGGTAACTCCAGCGGGGTGTCTGTTCGTTGGGCGGCCGGAATCGGGAAGGTGGTGTTATCTACCAGGACTTTAGGGTCTACCCCCGCCTCGGCCAGGTTGATTTTATTATGGTCCACAAACTCGGACATATCGACCGAGCGCGAGAGGAAGGATGTGGAGGGTATAAAGCCCTCTTTAATCATCGCAATCCAGACCTGTTTTTCTATTGCCATGTTTTATAGTGATTTATGTTATACACGTCCGAGAATTTCGGCGTAGGCGTCCGGGTCTTCCGCTTTCAGTTTACGCAGACCGGCCATGTCGTTCTGCATCCAAGCGTGCAGGTTCCACGCCTTGCGCTCGGCGGGAATGCTTGTCGAGCCTGTCGCCCCTTTCACCAGTGCCGAGAGCGAGGTCTTTGCCGGGATGGCTTCCAGGGCTGCCTTCGTGGCCTCGAAGTCCGCCGCGGCCAATCTTTCGTAAGTCGGGCGCTGGTCGGCCGTGATGCGTCCCTCCTTCATGGCGAGGGCGATCATGTCGGCACTCGCCTTCTCACGGGCCGCCTTCGCTTCGGCTTCCAACCTCTCGCGGGCGGTCTTCTCTCTTTCATAATTGGCCGAAAGAGCGACCACGGCGGCCGAGATGGCCGCACTGTCCGCACCTTCCGAAATTCCCAGTGCCACCAAAGCCGGGGCGGTGAGCGATACCGTGGCGGGCGTCTGTATCCCGCCGGTGTTGATACTTGGCATATTCTTATTGTTTAGTGTTAATTGTACGATATTTTCAAGATGGGCGGCCAACTGCTCGCCCTCGACCGGCTGCCGCTCCGAATTGTAGATACACAGCGATAGAGAGCCGGAGTTGCTCGGGATGGGCGTTACCGAGAGTTCGAGCATTTCCCAACTGGTAACATATATCTCCGGCTCGCCGGTTACCGGATTCGGGCGGTATTCCGCAGCGTGGATATACAGGCCTATCGAAGCCCCTTTCAGAAAGCCCCGCTCGACCTGCCCTTTCCGCTCCCGCCCAAGCTCCGTACCCTCGTCGAACACAGGTAGGGCCGTCAGTAAGTCACCATCTACCGCAAGCCCCTCCCAGCAGCCGATAAGGCGGTCCGGGTTGTGGTTGTCGAGCATTACCGGGTTGGCGGTGAACCGCTCGAAATTCCCTCCGGCATTTTCCAAATAGAAACCGTGGGAGTTCTTTACGCGCTGGTCGTTTGCTATAAATCGTGGCAGAGGCATTCGGTTTATTTTTCGGCAAATATCGGGCGAGAAAACAGGTTCAGCAATTTATATTTGAACGGTTTAGGTGTTTTTAGTAGACGCGCCGCGAAGGGCCTTTCTTTGCAGAAAAAAGAAGAATGGCAACCCCGAAACACAAGCTATACAAGGATGCGGAAACTCTCTTTGTAGAACAGGGTATGACGTGCGCGGCGATCGCCGAACAACTATCCATTACCGAAGCCACCTTATCGAAGTGGCGCAATACTATGAAGTGGGATACCCTCCGGGAGGCGGCTCTCGCCGCGCCCGGCACCATCCGCAAGATCCTCACATGCGAATTACAACACATCGCCGCCGGCGGCGCTCCCCGCGTAGATGCCGACGCGCTGAGCAAGGTGGCCAAATCGCTCAACTATTTCGACGGCCGCGTATCGCTAAGTGTTATCATATCAGTATTTAAAGAGTTCGATACGTGGATGGCGGGCGTAGATCCTGCGCGGGCGGTCGAGATTTCCGAAGCACACCGCCTTTTCGTTAACCACCGTGCCGAAATAGACTCCAACCGATAATCCTGCGATGGCTGTAGATATCAAATTACAAAAACTCCTGGGCGACTACGACGCCCATTGCCGGCGCATCGCCCGCGCCACGGTCATCAATCTGAACGAAACGCCCGCCGAACGCATCGCCCGCATAAAGGCGTTGGAGAGCGATTACGTGGCCTGGTTTGAATACTATTTTCTAAACTTCGCCAAAGCCCCGTGCGCATGGTTTCATCGCAAGATAGCCGACGACATTACCGACAGTGACGAGATATATGAAATGTTGGAGATATATCGCTCCGGCGCCAAATCCGTGCACGCCGACATGGGTATACCTCTGTATCTCATGTTCAAAGGGCGTCTCAAATTCATGCTACTCATCGGCCAGACCGAGGAAAAGGCACAGAAACTCCTCTCGGCCTGTCAGGCGCAGCTGAAATATAACAAACGACTTATCAACGATTACGGGAACCGTTACCAGCATGGGGATTGGTCGGCCGGGAAGTTTCTCACCACCGACGGCGTGCGATTCATGTGTCTCGGTTTCGGCCAGGACGCGCGCGGTGTCCGTGAGGAGGAATGCCGACCGGACTATATAGTTGTCGACGACGTCGACAACAAAAAGCACGTCAACAACAACCGCATCATGCGCGAGGGCGTGGAATGGCTTTTCGAGGACCTCATGGGATGTTTCGACGAGGCCGACGGAAGTGTGAAACGACTCATTTATGCAAACAACAATTTTCACAAAAACAGCATCACCAATCGCCTTAAGGACAAGTTCAAAGTGCAGATCGCAAAGGCCCGCGAGGCAGGCGTACCCTCGAAATACCGGATCATATCCGTGCCGGCCGTAAAGGACCTTACCACTTTCGAGCCGAACTGGCCGGAAAAAACATCGGCCGAATATTGGCGTAACAAGTTTCAAAATACCCCGTCGCGCTCGTTCATGCGGGAATATATGCACGTCCACATGGAGGACGGGGCGGTGTTCCAGGCCGCGGACATGCAGTGGAAAAAGATGCTTCCTTACAGCGAATACGATGCCCTCGTATTTTACGGCGACCTCTCTTACAAAGCGGCCGCGTGTTTTAAGGGCATGATGCTCGTCGGGAAAAAGGGCCGCGAGTTCCACATCATCCACACCTTCCTGCGCCAGTCCACGCGGGCTGTATTGGCCAAATGGCTCTACGATCTGTACGAAGACCGTGAATTACATCGCTGCCGCAAAATCCGCTACATGATCGAAGGTCTGTTCAGTATGGACGAATTTATCAGCGATTTCGACGCCGAAGGCGATGCACGCGGGTACCATATCCCCGTGCGGGCCGACAAGCGGCCCAAGGGCGATAAGTACGATCGTATCGAGGCCACGCAATCCTATTTCGAGCGGCGAAATGTGTGGCTCAATATCGACGAGAAGGAGAGCCCCGATCAGGTAGAGCTGGTGGACCAATATCTCGCTTTTGAAAAGGGGAGCGGCTCAATGGTAGACGGCCCAGACGCCGTCGAAGGGGCCCTTTCAGAGCTCAACAGCGTGACCAGGACGCAGAAGGCTACCTACCGGGTGGGATTCAGAGATTCACGAAAATACTAAATACTAAACGACATGCGAAAAATTACAGACATCGTGCTGCATTGCAGCGCGACAAAAGAAGGGCAGCGGGTAACGGTCGGGGATATCGACCGATGGCACCGGGAGGCCGGTTATAAAAAGATCGGCTATCACTACGTAGTCTATGCCGACGGATCGATCCATACGGGGCGCCCCATTTGGGCGGTAGGTGCCCATGTACGCGGCCATAACGCCACCTCCATAGGAATCTGCTACATCGGCGGCCTGGATGCCGAGGGACGGCCGAAGGACACCCGTACCCCCGAACAGCGTGCCGCCATCTGTTACCTGCTCCAAAAGCTCCGCGAGGAGTTTCCGCGGGCACGCATCCGCGGACATCGGGATTTCTCTCCCGACAAAAACGGGAACGGGGTGATCGAGCCTTTCGAGTACATCAAAGAATGTCCCTGCTTCAATGCGGAGGACGAATATAAAGACCTGTTGTAATGTTCATTACGAGGGAAGAACTACAGACGGCCATTTACGAATACCAGGTGGCCGACATTATCGGCGGCGATGTGGACGACATCGCCGTTCGGCACGCCGTGGCCGCAGCCGTATCGGAGGCCTCCAGCTATCTGAACGCCAAATACGACATACGCGCCATCTTCTCGGCTCGAGGTGACGACCGGCACCCGCTGTTGGTGGAACACGTTAAGAGCATTGCCGTGTGGTACATCATCAAGCGTGCGAACACCGACATCATTTTTGAGCGGGCGAAAGAATATTACAAAGCCGCTATCGACTGGCTGCGGCTGGTGGCCGGAATCGGCACCGAAAACGAAACGATAGCGCCGGATCTGCCCCTTCGCAGGCACGACCGGGGGGACGGTTCCGGCGTCGCCACCCGGCTCCGTTTCGGTAGTCACCCCAAGTTCGACCACGGTCTCGATGATGCAACACCCTTTAAACACCCTTTAATCGGCTTGAATCGTGAATAAACCCACCGCACCCGACAAATCCCACGGTCGAGAAAAAAGAGGGCCGGAAAACGGCCGAAAACAGCAATCCCGGACTCCAGCCCGACGGGAGGGGTATGTTACGCGCATCGTCCCGAAATACGTTACCCGGACACGATCGGATATTGCGACGTGGAAAGCCGCCTTGCGGGCCGCCGACAGCGTGGATCATCCGCGACGCGCCCGGTTGCAGCGGCTTTATACGGACATCATGCAGGATGCCCACCTCACCTCGCTCGTCGAACTGCGCCTCCAGTCGTTGCTGGGGGCGCCCTTCACGCTGAAACGAAACGGCGAAATCGACGAAGAGAGTACCGCCCGTTTAGCATCCGCGGCATGGAAACGAGAGCTTGACAGATTTGCGTGGGAGGAGATTCTGTACGGTCATTCCCTTGTCGAACTGACCACCACGCCGGAGGGAACGCCGAAGGTGGAGTTGCTCCCGCGGACGAACGTCATACCGACGGCCGGCGTACTCCTGCTTTCCGAAGACGACGACACCGGCATCCGCTACCGAGAGGCCCGAGAGTACGGCACGTGGGTATTGGAGTTTGGAAGCCGCTCGGATTACGGATTACTGAACAAGGCCGTCCCGCATGTCTTATTTTCGCGATTCGCACAGTCGTGTTGGTCGGAGCTCTGCGAAATATACGCCATACCGCCCCGCGTTTTGAAGACCAATACGCAAGACCCGGAAATGCTCGACCGGGCCGAAATGATGATGCGCGATATGGGCGCGGCGGCCTGGTACATCATCGACACGAACGAGGCCTTCGAGTTTGCGAAGGGCGCCGATACGAACGGCGACGTGTACAACAACCTTATCCGAGTTTGCAAAGAGGCTACGTCGCTGCTCATCTGCGGTGCGCAGCTGGGACAGGACACGTTAAACGGCAATCGCTCGAAGGAGGAGAGCAGTCAGAAACTTTTCGATAAGATTATCCAGGCCGACCGCAGCCGCGTACAGGGCTATTGGAACGAATGTATTTTGCCGGCTCTCGCCCGGATTGGGGTCGTTCCCGCCGGTGTGGTATACGAATACCAGCAAGAGGAGGACCTGGAGAAGCTCTGGAAGCAGGCCCACGAGGCCATGCAGTATTACCATGTAGAGCCCGAGTGGATCCGCACGAAATTCGGCATCGAGGTTACCGCCGAGAAGGATCTGACGGCCGGAGGGCTGCAACTGGGTGCCCGCGATGCTTTTTTCGCCTGAGCCCGGCAGGTTATTACGCGGGGTTGCACGCCGCGATAAACGATCTGTACGGGCTCCCGCAAAAGCCGGTCACGCTGGCCGCCGACAACGACGCCGGGCGCCGCTTCCGGGTAGAAGTGTTCGACCGGGCCGCACGATGGGTACACGAGCGGGGCGGGTTCTCCGCCGAGATGCTGGAGGAAGGACCCGCGGCCGACATGGTGCGTGAAACTTACAGTGTTTTGCGCCGGGCGATGGCTGCGGGTGTGGCCGATAACGTCATCCCCGACGCTATGGTTCGCAAGCTGGAGAACAGTCTTTTTCTGTTCTCCGGGTTCAAGACCGCACAGGAACTGAAAGATATTTCTCTGCGCCTTCGCAATGACGACGGGACCGTAAAAGGCTTTTCCAGATTCCTCTCAGAGGTGAGGAGTATCGACCGGGCGTATAACGTCAACTACCTGCGGTCGGAGTACAATTTTGCGGTGAGTTCCTCGCAAATGGCCGCTTCGTGGGCCGAGGTGAAGGCCGCAGGTAACCGGTACGACTTACAGTACCGGACCGCCGGCGACGACCATGTCCGCGAGGAGCACCGCCCCCTGGCCGGAGTGACGCTGCCCGTGTCGGATGACTTTTGGAGATACTACTATCCGCCCAACGGATGGGGATGCCGCTGTACGGCCGTACAGGTCGTCAAGGGGAAATACCCCACTTCCGACAGCAAGGCCGCCATACTGGCCGGCGACCGGACCACCGATACTCCGAAAAAACGGATCTTCCGTTTCAACCCCGGCATCGACGGCCAGATATTCCCGCCCAAGCACCCATACTATAAGCTGTCGAAAGCGGAGGCCGAGCAAGTAGAGAAAAGTATCATCGAACTGCAATTAGACCCGATAAAAACCCCGGCACAGATGGCCGACGAGTTGAACAGAATAGGCGGGAGTTGGTTCGAGCACGGTCCCGCACAATTGTTTACGACCCCCAAAAAAGGAGTCAACGGATTTACCTGTATGGACGGGCGGATATACTTGACCCCGGAACGTATGGAGCGCTCTATACGCGGAATAAACCGTATCGCCGAAGGGGTGAACGCGACGTTCGACGAGGAGGATGCGCTGGCTACGCTGTGGCATGAAATCATGCACAACCGTAATAAGCCGGGCAATATGCGGTTGGGGAAAACGGAAACCAGGTATATGGAGCTGGCTAACGAGTTCGTAGCACGAAAGACGCTCCCGGAGTTCTTTAAGGCTCTCGGCGGTGAGTTGCAAACGAGGGAACTGACGGTAAACCGTGCGTCGACCGGTTATAACCGAATGGTCCGGAACTTCGACACCTTGATAGACGCCACTCAAGCCGACCGGGAAACCGTTACGGAGGCCGTGAAGGATGCCCTATTCAATACACCATACGACCGACAAAAAGAGGGACTGGTAAAGTCCCTCTTAAAAGGCGGGGCGAAAAGGAAAGACGGAACGGTACTGAAAAAAGGAGAACTGGGGCAGTGGATAAAATATTGCGTCGACTTTCACGAAGACCTGTTTAAAAATATGCTACTTAAAACGCTATAAGTTATTCGTCAAATGAAGCCGCAATCTCCTCGGCAAACTGTTTCTCGACAGCCGCCTCTAAACCTTCATATCCGGGCTCCTCCGACAAACTAAGCATACTATTCCACCTCAAATCCGGATGTTCCTTAATTTCGTTAATATAGACCTCTTTACCCAATGGAAAATATTCATTTAATAGCTGGTCATCGGTACAGAGGTCGAACACAGTGAGTTCACGTAAATTAAGATTATTGTAATCCATAGCTATTGATTTTTATGATACTGCTCAAAAAACGAGAGTTATGCACCCTCTAATTAAAAACATTCTTTCCGACTTGCGTGTGGAGGTGCTGGACGAGTTCAACCGGAACTTCACGCGCAAAGCCTTTTTCGATCGGCCGTGGCCGGCGCGGCAGATGGATACGGGCCGCGGAACGCTCCTGC
>CAJTLO010000008.1 GCA_910577285.1 uncultured Rikenellaceae bacterium
CAGTACATTCGCTACGCTTTTCTCAAATTTACTATTTCGCTATGTGTTTATTTTACGACGCTTGTCAACGGCATCATGATCGGCCTCGATAAAATCAAACTCGGCTGGTACAAGTTCAAGGAGGCGTGCGGCATCGGCGACAGCTCAGAGAACCAGGCGGCCATTGCGAAGATCAATGCCGACGTCGAAGCCCGGCAACAGGCCATCGTGGACGGAGCGAAAAAGGTGGCTGAAAATGCCCGCAAAGCTAAGGAATCGCTGGCCGGCATCAACATGTCGTGGAACTCCGAGAAATCCCTGGGTAACGTGGTCGGGGGATTCAAGAAAAAACTCGGCATCGAAGTGCCGGCCGTACCCGGCATGGTCTCGATGGGAGTAGGCAATCCGAATGGCAACACCGACAACGGTAATGGATCAGCCGGTACCGGTACTGCTTCGGCAATCGCTACCGGCGGCAATCGATCGACATCGATTAACATCAACCTACGCTCGCTAATTGAGCAGGTGGTCTTCGAGGGCGGTTACGAACAGAACCGAGACGAGATGCAGCACGACCTGGAGAGCGCTCTGA
This sequence comes from uncultured Rikenellaceae bacterium, assembly GCA_910577285.1. GTDB lineage: Bacteria > Bacteroidota > Bacteroidia > Bacteroidales > Rikenellaceae > Tidjanibacter. The sequence goes on from CAJTLO010000008.1 coordinate 572, forward strand.
TTCGCGTGTTGCAAATGGCTAATTCCGCATTGTAATGGCAAAGGTAGAATTCAATTTGGGCCAGTTTGTCCCCCGAGTGGATGTTGGGTATAGCGGCAACCCATTCGATCCAGCGCAGCTAAGGATCAATAAAGCGCTGGGGCGTTACGGTGCCGTTCCGCCGTTCTTCATTCCCCGAAAGGAGGAGATCATCACCCGGGTGTACGATGCCGGTGAAATCCTGGATGATTATACAGCCTCGGGCGTTATCCATTCGGTCATGCCGATGCGTTTAAAGCGCCCCGCTGACAAGCAGTGGTTCACGCTGCCGCTGGAGCCGCTGGTATCGGTTAGCGGTCGGAATACCATCGTCCGGCGCAAGGTAGCCAAGTCCAGAACGGGCGGCACGATCAAGGAGCGGTGGAGCCAGGATGATTACGAGGTGACGATTCGGGGCGTCGTGTCGGGTGCCGACGAATCGAAATACCCCGAAAACCAACTCCGCAGGCTGTTAGAGCTATTCGACGAACGGCAGGCCGTCGAGGTCGAGCAGGAGATTCTCCAGCTGTTTGGCATCCACTACCTGGCCATCGAAAGTGCTTCGTTTCCCCATACCAAAGGGATGAACAACCAAAACTATGAGATCAAGGCCTACAGCGATAACCCCGCGGAACTTCTAATATCGATTTAACGGCGTTCAAACGATGTTCGCAATGGATTTCGACATAACGATCGGCTCTTTCCGGCTCACGATGCTGGAAAGCGTCGTCGTGACGTGCAGCGTGGAGAACCTGGCCGACACGGCCACGATCACGCTGCCCGGTGCGGCCTACAACCGGGCGCTGGAGGTCGAGAGCAAAATCAAGGAAGGCGATGCCGTGCACATCCGCTTCGGCTACGATGCCCACCTGCAGGAGTTGCCCGTGGAGTTCGAGGGTTATGTCGAAAGCATCGCCACGGATGACGGTTCGGTCAAGATCCGCTGCGAGGACGAAATCTATAAGTTCCGCCGGGATTTGAAAAATACCGTGCTTACGTCCGTCAGCGTGAAAGAACTGCTGGAGCATGTCCTCCGGGAATTGGACGGGTTCACACTTTCGTGCGATTACGAGTTCAATTATGACAAATTCACCATCTACGAAGCTACGGGGTTCGACGTATTGAAGAAGGTGCAGGAGGAGACCCGCGCCAACATTTACCTGCGCAGCTCGACGCTCCATGTCCATCCGCAGTATGCCGAAACGGGCCGAACGGTGATTTACGACTTTGGAATGAACATCGAGAAATCCGATCTCAAGTACAAAGATGCCCGGAAGCGGAAATTCATCGCGACCGTCGAGGGAACTGATTCCATGGGCAAAGCGGTGAAAGTCACCAAAGGAACGCCCGGCGGCGATAAGTTCACCATCAAGTTGCCGGGCGTATCGGACAAGGCGACGCTGGAACGCCGGGCCGAAGAGGAGTTGAAAATCCGTGCTTATTCGGGCTATGAAGGGAATTTTACGGGATGGCTCGTGCCACGTATCGAGCCGACGGATATCGTGGAGCTGCGCGATGCGGACTACGAATACAAGAAAGGGAAATACTACGTGGTGGCTGTAGAGACGGCTTTTTCCTCCACCGGCGGAAGCCGGAAGATAACCATAGGCAAAAAGATCGGATAGAGAATGGACAAGACGACACAGATACGGAGCCTGCTGCGCTCTATTGCGGGCACGGACAAGCCTTCGTTCGGTTTCCGGCTGATGGAGGTTGTCGGGGTCGAAGGCGACTTGTGCCGGGCGAAGATTGACGACTTCGAGCTCCCCGACATCCGCCTCTCGTCTATCCCCAGTGGTTCGGAAAACGGGCTGCTTGTCGTTCCGGCCCGCGGAAGTATCATCCTGGTGGCCGACCTCTCGTGCGGCAACCTGCGCGAGTTGTGCGCCATCGGCTATTCCGAGGTCGAATCGGTCCGTTTCCACCAGGGCAAGACCACCCTCATGGCTGACGCGGAGGGCGCGACGGTCGAGGTAGGCAGCAGTCGGATGCGTATCGAGGATAGCAAGGTGACGTTCAATAATGGAGACAACGGCGGGCTGGTCAAGATCGAGGCGCTGGAGCGATCGCTCGAAAGTTTGAAAAGCTACTGCGAGCAACTGAAGCAGGCCGTCTCCTCCGGATTGAACTCCGTCGGTGCCGGCACCGCAGCCAACGGCGCGACAGGCGCAACAGCGTTCGAGACTGCAATGTCTGCCGCGGCGATCCGAATTGAAGACCTGGAAAATAGCAAAATAACCCACTGATACTGATGGCAAAGAGTACAGGAATATTGCTCGACCCCATGACGGGCGATTTGTTGATATCCGCACAGCGCGACGGCACGGGGCTGATCGTCCGGGGACTGGAGATCGGCACCGCGACTTTTCAGAACCAAGCGTTGATTCTCCAGGCCTCCAAAGGGGAATTCAAGGAGTACCCGACGCTCGGCGTCGGTATTTCGGATCTGCTCGGCGACAACGAGGAGACGGGCTGGCGTCGGGAAATCGCCCTGCAGCTGGAGACCGACGGCATGAAAGTGAAGACTGTAGAACTTGATTTAAACAATAACAAACTGACAATCGATGCGGAGTACGATTCATAGCAGGCAGTCACTCCTGGACATAGCCGTCCAGGAGTGCGGTTCGGTCGAAGCGGCCTTTGCTCTGTCCGAGCGTAACGGAATAGCCCTGACCGATGACCTCGCGGCCGGGCAGGAGCTGGAGGTCACGCCGGAAGATATGGGCAAAAAGCGAATCGTAACCGCGTTGGCCGCCATGGGAGTAAAACCCGCCACGGCGGTATCGGCCGAAGATGCGGCGCTCGTGCCCTGGGGCGGCATCGGATTCATGGGCATCGAAATAGATTTTATTGTAAAATAATGAGAACCATCGACCAAATCAAAGAGAGCATTGCGGCCGATTTCATGAAGAACGAAACGGTAGCAGGCCTGTTCGGATTTCCGGCAGGCGACAATTTTACAACACACTTCAGCAAGGTGTCGATCATCAATATCCTGTTCTACGTCTTTGCCTCTGCGGCGTGGGTGTTGGAGCGGCTGTTCGAGGCGCACAAATCAGAGGTTGAGGCGCGCATCGAAGAAATCATCCCGCATCGAGCCAAATGGTACAAAAGCAAGGTATTGGAGTTCATGAAGGACAAGGTGCTGATTCCCGACACCGACTGCTACGATACGACCGATATGAAGGCCGAGGCCATCGCCGCTGCGCACGTAGTGAAATACGCCACGGCCGACGAAAACAAGGATACCTCCATCGTGACGATCAAGGTTGCCGGAGAAGAGGCCGGGCATCGCTGTCGCCTGTCGGACGAGGTGGAAACGCAACTGGAAGGCTACTTGGCCGAAATCAAGGACGCAGGCGTGCGCATCAACCTGGTAAACGCCGATGCCGACACGTTCAACTGCTCGGTGGACATCTACTACAATGCCATGCTGTTGCCCGAGAACGTGCAGCGCGCCTGCGAAGCGGCCATCCGTAACTACATCGAAAATCTACCCTTCAATGGCGAGTACACCAACATGGCGTTGATTGATACACTGCAAGGAGTCGAGGGCGTAAAGATCGCAGAGTTCCGGCAAGCGACCACGGTTGCTGCCGGCGCCGCGACGGTCACGACTATCGATGCCCGTCATGTTCCGGCCGCCGGCTATTTCCGGGCCGGACAAATAACTCTTACGATGAAGGCTTATGAGCGCGTATGATGTCAATATCAAGCGCCTCGGGCTGCTCCTTCTCCCCACGTTCCTGCGGCGACCGCTTATGACGTCGCTACTCTACGCAGTATTGACCCCGCTGAGCTATCTGCACACGCGGTTCATGATTTTCCGCCAGGACGCAGCCTACCGCCTCGGCCACAACGGGCAGGTATGCTACCTGCGCGCGGTGTTGAACGACACATTCGACCCGGAGCTGCGTCGCATCACCGTTACCGACACCGCGCAGTACGTCGGCGTATTGTTCGTGTGGCTCCGGGAGGAGGCACAGGGTATGCTTGTCCCGCATCGCGATGCGGGGACGATGCTTCTAATCAACCGCCGAGGCTTTGGCGGCGTCAGCGGATACGATTTCGCCATCAATATCCCCTTGGAGATGCGCGGATTAGATGAATCCCGACTCAAGGCAGTGGTCAATACCTACAAATTGGTTTCAAAACGATTCGCAATAAGTTATTTCTAATGAAAACGACATTAGGCCATTATCTGACGCAGGGGAACAAGGATTTCCCCATTGATGCGGAGACATTCGATTACATCCAGCAAAACCAGGCAATGCTCGCCGTACTCGGCAACCTTGCCGGAGACAAGGCTGTTCTGCTGGGCTGTGAAGCGGAGCAGAACGGCACGCGCCGCAAGGCGGGATACGTCTTTCTGAGGACGCGGGATTTCCCGGAGGGCGAGGTCATTTACTGGGAGGGCGGCACGAGCTCCGGCGGCATGTACGTCAATCAGGAGATCATCCCGGTTACAGCGCAGGGCTACGATTTTCCGCGGGCGTATACCGTGCGGTCGCTCAAGCCGGGCGTCGGGAGCGAGAATTACAAATGGGAGGAATTCACGGACGCAACGACGATTCCGGCTTTGCGCGCCGAGATCGAGAATCTGCGCGCGGCCATTGCGAAGCTGCAGAGCGCCCCGTTGGGTATCGTTGAAACGTGGGCAGGCAAGACGGTTCCGGCGGGTTACGAGCTTTGCGAGGGGCAACAGCTTAAAATCACCGACTACCCGGATTTGTACAAGGCTCTCGGCTCGACGTTCAACAACTCGTACAGCGCGACTGGGGCGCGTTATTCCACTTCGGCCGGTTATTTCCGCATGCCCGATCTGCGGGGGCGGTTCATCGTAGGTCACAACCCGAGCGATGCGGATTACAACAGCTACGGCAAAGCGGGCGGCGAAAAGCAGCATACGCTCACGATCAAAGAAATGCCCTCGCATAGCCACCAAGTGAAAGACTATTTTTTCTCGGAGGCCTACGACGAAGCGGGACGTGACGGACGTGATTATTTTCCCGAGAAATCGATCGGAGCGGCGAAAACCGATCATGACAACCAATATATGTATTATCTGCGGCACGACACGGAATCGCGGGGAAATGGCTCTTCTCACGAGAACCGTCCGCCCTATTACGTGCTCGCATACATCATGCGGGTACGATAACCGATAAACCAATTCAAGAATGGCGATAAGAAGCATAGCGCAATTAAAAGCGTGGTTCAAGCGCGGCAGTTATCCAACCGAAGCGCAGTTCGCGGACTGGATCGACAGTTTTTTTCACAAGGAGGACAAGGTGCCGATCTCCTCGGTCGAAGGACTGTCGGGGCGGCTCAACGACAAGTATGCCCGCACGGACGGCGAAGAACTGGAACGTAAGCACCAGCGACTCGCCGAATCGTTCGAGGTGCACGTCAAAGAAAACGAGATTGATTTTGCGTCGATTCATGAAAGCCTCGGGGAGCTCGAGGCCGAAGACGAACGCCTCGACGGCCGGATTACGGCCGAGACGACCCGCGCGACGGGCGAGGAGGCGACCATCCGGCAGGAACTGGCGGCCGGCGATGCCGCGACGCTTCAGTCAGCCCGAAGCCACACCGATACGGAAATCGCATCGGAACGCACGGCCCGCGAGAGCGGTGACCGCACCACGCTCCAGTCCGCGAAAGAGTACGTCGATCGGGCAATCGCCGAGTTGATCGACGGCAGCCCTGCGGCACTCGACACGCTCAAAGAGTTGTCGAATGCCCTGGGAGACGATCCGAATTTCGCAACCACCGTCGCCACACAGATCGGGACAAAGGTCGATAAGGTGGCAGGCAAGGGTCTTTCCACCGAGGACTACACCTCGGCGGAAAAGGCGAAGCTGGCGGGCGTCGCAGCCGGCGCCAACAACTACACCCATCCGTCAAGCCATCCGGCCTCGATCATCACGCAGGACGGTACACACCGGTTTGTAAGCGACTCCGAAAAATCGACGTGGAACGGCAAGGCCTCGACTGCCGTCGCAACCCAGTCGGCGAACGGGCTGATGTCGGCGGGAGACAAGAAGAAGATCGACGACCTCACCAGCGGCGAACTCATCGTACAATGTTTAATCCCTGAAATGAACTGATTATGGCAAGCAAAAAAACACTCACGACCCGAATGCAGCACCCCGTCTATACGGCGGCGGCACTTGCGGCCAAGAATCCCGTGCTCCTGAAAGGAGAGGTGGTCTATGAGGCCGATGCGCGCAAGCACAAGGTGGGCGACGGTGTGACGGCATGGAACGCTCTCCCGTACGCCGGAGCTGCGGTTGTCACACGGGTGACCGACGGGTTGATGTCTGCGGGCGACAAAACGAAGCTTGACGGCATGCCGAACAACGCGAGTAGCGATTATAGATCAATTCCGTTCTCTGTCATGCTCGGAGCGGTCTGCAGCCGAGTCGAAATGAAAATAGCGGCCGGTTTGGTAATTATCCGCACCCGGATCACATTCACCGATAAAAACGCTGTGATCACAACGCCTTCGCATTCGATTCAGTCGATGGCTGTCGTAGATACTTACGCTATGTACATCAGTCAGCCGGGAATCGAACCGGGAGTAAGGATCAGAATAAACGGCGACACACGAACGGCCGGTTTCGTATTCGAAGTTCCGGACAGCATATTGAATCAAGAGGTCGCTATTCACTGTGCGATCCCTGTCTTTTCGTGCGGTCAAGCATCAAAAGAAGAACCATTAAACGCCATTCAAACATTCTTGAGATCATGAGCAAAACCATTCAGACCCGGATTCAGCATCCGGTATATACCGCCGCTGCGCTCGCGGCCAAGAACCCCGTACTACTCAAAGGTGAAGTAGTCTATGAATCCGATACCCGAAAGCATAAAGTGGGTGACGGCACGACAGCCTGGAATGCCCTCCAATATGCCGGGGGGGGGGGAATTTTGAAGGGGCAATTTTAGCCTCAAAAGTCACGCAGGACGCAACGCATCGCTTCGTGACTGACGCCGAAAAAACGGCCTGGAGTGGCAAGGCCTCAACGGCCGTTGCCACCCAGTCGGCCGCCGGGCTGATGGCTGCCGCCGACAAGCGCAAGCTGGATGGGCTGCAGAAAACTCTGACGATTCAGTTAGGCGGAGCAAGTCAGCCTGTTTATGACGGCTCGGTGGCGCGGACAATCAATATCACGCCGGCAAGTATCGGTGCCCTGACTGCCGCGGGATATCCGCAGTACGGTTTGCAGTCACTGGCGATTGGATGGAACGTCGGCCGCGCGGCGAAAATGTTCATACCGGGTTACGGTACTAAAACACTATCGAGCGGCGGATTAAGCACGAATATCAGCATCAATATTGGGTATCCTGTTTATGTGTTCGAGCTGAGTTCGAATATCTCAATTGCCGCAAGCAACTTGGTGATAGAGTGTTCGCACACCACCACCCCGGGTTCGGGAACAAGGGTTTTCGATTACCGACAGAACATCAACTATTGCGGGGCTGTCATGTTCACGAAAAAAACGGCCGGCGTCGTACTGCAGATCGCAGGATTCATGTTCTACCCGACGCCGGGCAATGCATATGCGATAAGCGTAGAATAAACCGTTCCGACGATGAATAGAATACTGTAACTGATAAAATATCCGGGGACAAAAAAGCCCCCGGCCTGTTAGTAGTCATCTCACCTACGTACTAACACAAGAGCGCACGACCGCCGACCGGGGACATAGTCCTCTGACGCGATTGTGCGCTTTTGTGCTATCCTTGCACGTAGGTGAGATGCCACAAAGATAACCATTAAAACCGAAACTGAAACAATGAGAACACCTATTTCCTACTACGGGGGCAAGCAAACCATGCTGAAACACATCCTGCCGCTCATTCCCCGACACCGCATCTACACCGAGGCGTTCTGCGGCGGGGCGGCCGTCCTGTTCGCCAAACGTCCGGCCGAGGCCGAGGTCATCAACGACATCAACATGGAGCTGACGAACTTTTACTGGTGCGCGCAAGTCTACTATGATGATTTGAAGCGGGAGATTGACAAAACACTCCATAGCCGTGATATCCACGCGCACGCCGCCCATATCAATGCCTATCCTCAGTTCTTCGCACCGGCTGAGCGGGCGTGGGCCGTATGGGCGCTCTGCAAGATGTCGTTCGCCTCGATGATGGACGGGAGCTTCGGCTACGACTTCTCCGGCACGATGGCCAAGAAGCTGCGCAATGCAAAAGACGAGTTCACGGAGCAGCTTTGCGGGCGACTGGAGCGCGTGACCATCGAGAACCGCAATGCCCTCGATGTGATCGCCTGCTACGACGCCCCGGATGCGTTCCACTTCGTCGATCCGCCCTACGTGAACTCCGACTGCGGCCACTATGAGGATACGTTCAACGAGCGGAACATGGAGCAGCTCCTGCAGCTGCTCGAGACGGTCAAAGGAAAATTTATGCTGACAATGTTCCCGTTCGATATGATTGACCGGTATGCCCAGAAGAACGGATGGATCATCCACCGGGTCGAACGGACGATTAGCGCTTCCAAAGCCAGCCGGCGCCGGCAGGAGGAGTGGATGGTATGCAACTACCGGGAGACGCCACAAGAAACCCTATTCTAATATCATTCAACCGATATTTATATAGCAAACGAAGCGCACCTAAAAGGTACGCTTCGTTTTGTCATAAAATCGCGTCGTTTCAAAATTCGACGAACATTTGGTTTTGCGGATTATATATCGGCCAATCGTCTCGTCTTCGGAAGGGCCAACCGGGAGTGTCCGCTTTGGAAAGCGGACACTCCCCTCTTTTTGAAACGCCGCACCCGGCCTACGCAGCAGGAACACGGCCGGGACGCATGTACGGAGAGCCCCTGCGCCCCTTCCCGACGATCGCCGCGCAACATTCCGCAGCTTGCCTCATCCATGGCACGAAAATAGCTAAAGGACGAGCCGGGAACGGCGTGTTCCCGCAAACCGACGCAACCGGAAAAACGAGGATAGGAAATGCCGTCAAAAAAATTACTTTTGCATGCAACGAAAACGGTCCGAAACGCATCTATGAAGTGACCGTCCTTTCGTATCGGTCGCATTCCGCTCTTCCGGCCCGATGCACGGTCCGACCGAAACGCTGACAACGATGGAAAAACTCGTCCACCCCCTGCTCACGGCCCTTTTGCTGGCCTTCGCATCCGTAGCCGCATGCGCTGCGGAACGGGAAACGCATGGCCGCCCGAGGACGACCGGCACGGAATACGGCACGGCAACGGCCGAAACGTCTGCCGGGAAGCTGTTCGTACGATTTCCCGAAAGTTCCGCAACGGAGAATCCCCCCTCCGGGGAGCAGCGACGCAGGAAGGTGGGGCTCGTGCTGAGCGGCGGCGGCGCCAAAGGGGTCGCGCACATCGGTGTCATCAAGGTACTGGAGGAGGCCGGCATCCCCATCGACTACATTGCCGGTACCAGCATGGGCGCCATTATCGGCGGCCTCTACTCGATCGGCTGGTCTTCGCAGGAGCTCGACTCGCTGGTCAGAAACCAGGACTGGATGGCCCTGCTGAGCGACAAGATTCCGCGTCGCGACAAGCTACTGGCCGAAAAGGAGATAGCCGACACCTACATCCTCTCCGTCCCGCTCTCTTTCGACAAGCGGTTCTCCATCCCTTCCGGCGTACTCGCCGGGCAGAGCGTACTCAACCTGCTCAACGAAATGACGCTGGGCTATCACTCCGACGACCTGGACTTCGATTCGCTGCCGATTCCCTTCGCATGCGTCGCCTACGACATGGTCAAGGGCGAGGAGAAGGTCTACCGCCGCGGCAACCTGCCGCTGGCCATTCGCGCGAGCATGTCGATTCCCGGTGCGTTCGCCCCGGTGATACGCGACAGCATGGTGTTGGTGGACGGCGGCATCTACAACAACTTCCCCGTGGACGTAGCACGCGACATGGGAGCGGAGGTAATCATCGGCGTAGACCTCGCCGCAGGTCTGCACGACATGGAGGGACTCACCTCCATGATGGGTCTCATCGACCAGATAACCACCTTCCTCGGCCGCGAGAAATACACGCAGAACCTGCAACAGGTCGATCTCTACCTCAAGCCCGACATCAAACCCTACACCTCGAGCAGCTTCACCCCCGAAGCGGTGGACAGCCTGCTGGTGCGCGGCGAACGGTGCGCACGGGAGAGCTGGGAACGCATCGTGGCCCTGCAGGACTGCATCTACAGCGATAACACCTACATGGTGCGCAAAGAGCGCATCCTGGCCGACGACTCCGACTCGGTCCGCATCGGCAACATCGAGTTCATCGGGCTGACCCGCAACGAGGAGGCGTTCCTGCGTCCGTCGTTCGGCATCCACGAGGAGAGCGTGATAACCAAAGGACGCCTGAACGATGCCATCAGCCGGCTGAGAGGTTCGGGGGCATTCTCCTACGTGACCTATACGCTCAACAACCGTCCGCCCTATACGCTCACCGTTTCGGTGGACGAAAAACAGGAGGCGATGGTGAACGTGGGCTTCCGGTTCGACACGGAGGAGATGGCGAGCATCCTGCTCAACACCACCCTCTCCCTGCGCGGATTTCAGGGACCGCGGCTCGGACTGACGGTACGCCTGAACGAGAACCCCTACGTCAAACTCGACTTCAGCTCCAGCAACATCCTGATGGGACGGCTCAGCCTCTCCTACATGTACAAGAGCAACAACTACCGGCTCTACCGCAACGGTCGGGGCACCAACAACATCACCTGCGGACAGAACCGGATCGAACTCTTCTTCTCGCCGGCCAACCCCATCATGTTCAACCCGAAGGTCGGCGTCAACTACGAGCACTTCAACTACAATTCGTTCCTCTTCGCCTCCGACGACGACCGCCTCGCCGTAAAGCCTCGCGGGTTCATCAACTACTATCTGACGGGGAGCCTCGAAACGCTGAACGACCACTACTTCCCCACCCGCGGCGTATCGGTCTACGCGAAAGCGATGCTCCACACCGACAACGGATACGGCTACAACCAGGGGACACCTTTCGCATCGATAGCCTATCATTGCCGCTGGGCCCTCTCGACCAACGACCGGCTGACGTTCATTCCGTCGATATACGGCCGTACCCTGATCGGTAACGAGGTGGCTTACTCCTACTACAACTACGTAGGAGGCGAGATCGCGGGCCGCTACATGGACCAGCAGATCCCGTTCGTGGGCATCAACCACATGGAAACGGCCGCCCGGTCGATCCTCACCCTGCACCTGGAGGCCCGCATACGAATCTTCGCCCGGCACTACCTCTCTTTCAAAGGGGCCTACGGCATCCAGAACGAGAACTTCTTCAACATGTTCACCGAGAGCCGCAACATCTTCGGGGCAGGGCTGAAATATGCCTACAACTCCCCCATCGGCCCCATTTCGCTCCTCTTCGACTACTCCGGGAACAGCCGGACGCTGGGCATCTACTTCAGCCTCGGCAAAACGTTCTGATGCGTGCACGCCTCAGGCCCTTCAGGGGGTCGGCTGCGTTCTGCGTTCTTCGGGTTTGCGGAAAGATTATATATTCGTATCTTTGCCGGTCCGAAATCGCCGGGCCGGCAAACAGACCGTGGGAAGAAAGAGCATCCGACATATCGCAATCCTGCTGCTGTCGATGACGGTATGGTATCAGTGCTGTACCTTCTTTTTCCAACACACCCACACGGTAGGCAATTTCCACATCACCCACTCCCACCCCTATCAGGGCAGCGCCGAACAGCCGGGCCACTCCCACACCGCGACCCAGTTCCTGACCATCGGTCTGCTGTCTCTATTCGCGGCGCTCGTCCTCACGGCGGCGTTCGCCGCGGTCGCTCTGCCGGCCGCGATCCGGCTCGTCCGCCGCTCCCGCCCCTACGGCCTCCGGCAATGGTGCACGACCGCCGTCGCCCTCCGGGGTCCGCCGGTACTCGCCTGATTTCCATCCGTTTTTCATTCTTATCTCAATTTAGTGTCCGCACCCGCCCCCTCGTTTCGATGCGGGTCGATGTATTCATACTACTCAAACGATACCTACAACCATGAAAAAGATATTTTCCGGGCTGCTGTTCACGTTGCTGTTCCCGGTCCTGCTTCTTGCGGAGAACACCGACGAGAGCCCCCGCAAACCGCTCAGCGACGCCAACATCACCGGTCACGTTCAGGACGCCGCCACAGGCGAACACCTCCCCTACATCACCATCGTCATCAAAGGCACCACCATCGGTACGGCGACCGACGCGACGGGCCACTACTTTCTCAAACACCTGCCCGAGGGCGAGTTCATCCTCGAAGCATCGATGCTCGGCTACGGAACGGTGGAGAAGAGCGTCACCACCCGAAGCGGCAAGACCATCGAAGTCAACTTCGTCCTGCAGGAGGATTCCGAACGCATGGACGAGATCGTAGTTACGGCCAACCGCAACGAAACCAACAAGAAAGAGAGCTCTACCATCGTAAACATCACCTCGGGCAAACTCTTCTCGGCCACGGGCTCCTCGACCCTCTCCGAGTCCATGAACTTCACCCCGGGTCTGCGGATAGAGAACAACTGCGGCAACTGCGCCGTCACCCAGCTCCGCATCAACGGGCTCGAAGGCCACTACTCGCAGATCCTGCTCGACAGCCGTCCGATATTCAGCTCGCTGGCCACAGTCTACGGACTCGACCAACTCCCCGTATCCATGATCGAACGGGTGGAAGTGGTGCGCGGAGGCGGTTCGGCCCTCTACGGCGCCAATGCCATCGGGGGCGTGGTGAACATCATCACCAAAGAGCCGCTCTACAACACACTGAACGTATCCAACATCACCAACGTGTTCGGCAGCAACAAATTCGACACGAACACCTCCATCGGAGGCGCTTTCGTATCGGACGACCACCGGGCGGGCATGTACATCTTCGGCATGGTGAAGGAGCGCACCCCCTACGACCACAACGGCGACAACTTCTCCGACGTCCCCGGTATCAAGTCGGAAACGGTGGGATTCCGCGGCTACTACCGTACCGGACTCCGTTCCAAGCTCACCGCCGAGTACCACCACATCCATGAGTTCCGGCGCGGCGGCGAGATGACCGGCAGCGACGGCGAAAACCTCTTCGAGCGCCCCCCGCACGAAGCCATCATCGCCGAACAGCTCAACAACACCATAGACGGAGGCGGCTTGCGGTTCGACCTCTTCTCGCCCGACACGCACCACAAAGGAGCTCTCTACACCTCCGCCCAGGCCATCGGCCGCCAGAGCTATTTCGGTACGGAGAAGATGCTCGACTCCTACGGCGCCACAAGCGACCGTACCTTCGTCGCCGGCGGACAATACACCTACGACATGGACCGACTGCTCTTCATGCCCGCCGAACTGACCGCAGGCGTGGAGTATAACTACAACCACCTCACCGACCGCTACCTCGGGCTGAACCGCTCGATGGATCAGGTAACGCACGTGGTGGGCGGCTTCCTGCAGAACGAATGGCGGACGGAGAAGTTCAGCCTGCTCATCGGCGGACGCCTCGACAAACACAACCTGATGCGTCGGGCGGTATTCAGTCCGCGAGCCAACATCCGCTACAGCCCTTCGGAGTCCGTCGGCCTGCGGGCCAGCTATTCCAGCGGTTTCCGCGCCCCGCAAGCCTACGACGAGGACCTGCACGTGGATGCCGTGGGCGGTGCCCTCAAACTGATCGTACTCTCCCCGGATCTGAAGCCCGAATACTCCAACAGTTTCAGCCTCTCGGCCGACCTTTACCACAACTTCGGCCGGTTGCAGACCAACCTGCTCGTCGAAGGGTTCTACACCAAGCTCGACGACGTGTTCACCCTCGTCCAGATAGGCGAAGACGAGGAGGGCAACTTCATCATGGAACGCCGCAACGCCTCCGGAGCCACCGTGAAAGGGATCAACCTCGAAGGCAAGATCGGAATTCCCAACCTGTTCGAGATCCAGTTGGGATACACCCTGCAACGCAGCCTCTACGATCGCCCCTTCGAGTGGGCCGAAAACTCCCACCTGCCCGCCCAGCGCAGGATGTTCCGCACGCCGAACAACTACGGTTACATCACCTCCACCTGGAACGTCACCCCGCACTTCCGCGCCTCGCTCTTCGGGACCTACACGGGCTCCATGCTCGTCCAGCACACCTTCTACAACGAACAGACGGGAAGCTTGGTGGACTCCGAAAGCGTGACGCCCGACTTTTTCGACCTGGGACTCAAGCTCGCCTACACGTTCCGGCTCTCGACGAGCATCAACCTCGAAGTGAGCGCAGGGGTGAAGAACATCTTCAACAGCTACCAGAAGGACCTCGACTTCGGCCCCATGAAGGATGCCGGCTACGTCTACGGTCCCGCCCTGCCGCGCATGTTCTTCGCGGGGCTCAAGCTGACCATGTAGCAACATTCCGCACGCAAAGGGACCCGTTTTCCGACGGGTCCCTTTTTATTTATACATGCCGCTCCTATCGGAACGGCTACCCTCGGCATGGCGTGCTCCCTGCACAGACGCCGGCATTGCCCCCTTTCCGTACCCTTTTCCGGCCGCCTCGGACAACGGCACGCCGGCACGGGGAAATGCGACGACCGCCCCGCCCGCACATCCTCCGGGCACTACGCCCCCTCTCCCGCTACCGGCAGGAAAGGAGTTCGCTCCGACCCCATACGACACCGGGGGAGGCGCACGATGCACCTCCCCCGGCAACGGTCCGACGGACCCGATACTACATGACGATAGCGCCCAGCAAACTGCGAAGCAGGAAGACCGCAGCCACCGTAAGAATGGAGTAAAGCTCCGGGAAAGCCGCAAGGATAAGCGTATTACCCATCACGTTATGCCCGTTGCCGATGGCAGCCACACCGTTGGCGCATATCTGCCCCTGGCGGATGGAGCTCAGCAGGCAGACCAGTCCCACCAAAAGACCCATACCGAGAATGGCAGCCGCCTGCAACACCGTGATGCCCGGCGTGAGGTAGTTCTTCACGAGGAAGAAGCATACGAAACCGTACAAACCCTGCGTACCGGGCAGCGCGGTGAGAATCATATAACTACCGAACGCTCCCTTGTTCTTCTTCATCGCCCCCACGGCCGCGTTCGCCGGATAAGAGACACCGAAAGAACTTCCGATACCCGACAGGGCTACCATGAGCGCAATGCCGATGTAAGCTACATAAATTGGTTCCATAATGTTTTTGTTTTTAGTTTGTTGATTATTTCGTTACGATTTACTTTCCCGTTTTCTTCAGGGGGGTGAATTCCCGTTGCGTACTCTCGAAGCCGGCGTTCTTGTAGAACTCCACGAAGGTCAGACGCATCGGATGGACGAAGGCCCCGAGCGCCGACATGAACAGGTTGATGCTGTGGCCGAAGAGCAGAATGACGATCGCTACGATCTGACTCAACACCACGGGCAAATCGGCCGTAAGACCGAAAGCGAGGTCGTTGAAGACCAGCGCGAGCGTACCGCCCGACAGGCAGAGCGCGAAGAGCCGGATATAGCTCAACACGTCGCCCAGCAACCCCGTGACATTGTTGTAGGTATTCCACAGCCCGCTGCCGAAGTTGACCAGCGGATTCCTGTCGGGATTGTGGAGGAAGATCATCAGCACGGCCCCGACGCCCATCACGGCATAATAGAGTGCCGCAGGCAGCACGACACCCAGCCCCGGCAGGAAGACCATGCCGAGTCCGCCGACGAGTATCATCAGCCAACCGAGCGTACCGAGCGAGTATTTGAAACCGAACTGGCGCGATACGTTGACGATATTCAGCACCAATGCGAAGACGATCTGTACGAAACCGAGCCCCAACGACAGCGTGAACAACATGTCCGTATCGAGGAACTTCTCGCGCATGCCGGCGAACATCTTCAGCCCGGCGAGCTGTACCCCGAAGAACGAACCGGCCAGAAAGCCGAAAAGCACTGCGGACAGACCGCAAAGAAGCGTAAGGTTGGCGATCTGCTTCATGGCCTCGGTCCTTTTCCTGCGCAGGAAGAACGAAGCCAGCGTGAGCAGCAACCCGTACCCGGCATCGCCCAGACAGAAACCGAAGAACAGCATGTAGAAGGGTCCGAAGAAAGCGGTCAGGTCCATCGTACCGTACCGGGGCAACGCATAGAACTGCCCGATCACCTCGAACGGATTGACGAACCGATTGTTCTTCAACACCACGGGCGTATCGTCCTGGGGCGTGGGCCGCTCCTTGAAATAGACCACGTCCGGATACGCCGCCAGCAGTTCATCCACCTGAGCGGAGGTCGCTTCCGTGGCCCATCCCTCCAGAATGACAAGCCGGTCCTCCGCTTCCCGCCGTCCGCTGTTGCCCGCACGGCTGAAATCGAGCTGCTCCCGGAGCCGCTCGCCGTGCGCCTCGATGGCCTCGCGCGAGGCATACGCCCGGGCCATGACGCCCCGCGCCTGCTCCATCTGCGCCTCCAGGGCGGCCATCTGCCGCCGTTTGTCATCCGCCGTCATATCCGGCGCCTTGTACTCCTGCGCATCGAAAGGCAGCTCTCCCTCGCCGCGGCCTACGGTCACGAAAAAGGTACGGCCGCCGCTCCGGGCCACCTGCTCGACGATAATCGCATCGCCCGCCGCCTGCATGACCGCAGGAAACTCGCTGTCGTAAACGGAGAAGAAACGCAGTACGATGCCCTCGTCGGCCAGCCGGCGAAGGGTCGCCGGCGAGAAATCGCCCCACACGGCAAGCTCTTCGGCCTCCTTGCGGGCCTTCTCGAGCTTTCCCTTCAGCTCCTCCAACGCGACAGCGGCCCGGAGGTATTGCCCGAAAGCCTCCTCTCCGTCACCGAACGGCTCGCCCGGTACAAAACCCTCCTCTGCGGCGAGTTCCGCAAAGTAGCTCTTCGCCGCACGATGCTGCTCCAGTTCGGCCAGCATCGCCCGCTCCCGGTCGTTCGCCTCCCAGCCCGTAGTCGTGATGTCGACCAAGCCGAGCTCCTGCAACGCCGCGAGGAACTCCTTTTGCCTCTCGTGGTAGAGTACAAAAGTGTATTTACTCATCCTTACTATCATACGGCTTCCGGTTCCTGTCGTTCGTGTTTTCCTTTCACTATCTTCTGTGCGCTCTTGGAGAGGTTCTCCTCGTCCTCCAGGAAGCGCTTTATCTTGAGGATGGCGGCTTCGTAGCCCGGTATCTGCACCTTCTCGTACAGATTCACCTTCTGGGTGGTCTTCTTGCGTGCATGGTCGAGCAACTCCATCCGACGGATATACACCTCATACTCGATACCCAGCCGTGCGAGCTCCCGGAGCAGCGCGATACCGTCGGCATACCACACCGGGCTGCTGAACAGATCGAACTCCTTCTCCTCGAACTCCACCCCTCCGAGCAGCGGCACATTCACGCCGGCTATCTTCGACATGCGCAGGTCCACTCCCCGAACGGCCAGCAGCGCGGGATCGAACTCCCCCCACAACGCCGCCATGTATTCGTAACGGCCGAGCATCTCCGTCATGCGCTCCTGCGCCAAAGCCGCCGCATCACGCGCCTTCTTTACCTCCAGGCGCAGCGCCGACTCCTTGCTCTTGATGGTCGGGAGGGCACGCTGGCGCATCTGGAGCTTCTTGCGCATATCGCCGAGCGACGTCTTGTTATATTGAAATTTAATTGCCATTTCACTTGCTTTTTTCCTGTCCGTTATCTTCCCGGACCGCATTCCTGCCGCTTGCGGGGAGTGCCAAAGACCGACTCGCCGCCTCCGGCATCACCTGCGACACACACCCCTGCGGAGAGAACCGCCGCTTCCCGGCACGGGGACCCTACAAAGCGCATCCGCACACCCGGCAGTCGGCCGCACGGCATGCCCCTTCCGTTCCCTCTCCGAATCAGGCCGTCCGGGGCCAATACTTCTCGGTCAACGCCTCCTTGATGGCCACCTCGCTCTTGGTGAAGTACTTCGCAAAGAGCCGCCATGCGGTATCGAGCATCTCGGTGACCTCGATATTGACGTCGATGGCTAACAGTCTTTCGGAGTATTCCCGGGCGAATTTCAGCGTCCGCTCGTCGTAATCGGAGAGGTCGAAACCGTTTTCCAACTTGGTCCTCGCATTGGCCGCATCGGAATAGAGCCTCACCGCGGCGTTCATCACCTGCGGATGGTCCTCGCGGGTCTTCTTCCCTATCACGAGCTGCTTCAGACGCGAAAGGCTCCGGAAGGGGTCTACGATGACCTTTCCCGTATCGCTGTCCTTACGCAGGAACAACTGTCCCTCGGTGATGTATCCCGTGTTGTCGGGCACGGCATTGGTGATGTCGCCGCCCGAAAGGGTCGTTACGGCGATGATGGTGATCGAACCGCCGTTGGGAAGCTGCACGGCCTTTTCGTAGATCTTCGCCAGGTCGGAATAGAGCGAACCCGGCATGGAGTCTTTCGAAGGAATCTGGTCCATGCGGTTCGACACGATAGCCAGCGCATCGGCGTAGAGCGTCATGTCCGTCAACAGCACAAGCACCTTCTCGCCCTTGTCCACGGCGAAATATTCGGCGGCCGTGAGCGCCATGTCGGGCACCAGAAGCCGCTCCACGGGCGGATTCTCGGTGGTATTCACGAAACATACGATGCGGTCGAGCACCCCGGCATTCTCGAACAGGTTCCGGAAATAGAGGTAGTCGTCGTTGGTCATACCCATACCGCCCAGAATGATCTTATCGGCCTGCGCACGCAACGCCACATCGGCCATCACCTGGTTGTAGGGCTGGTCGGGGTCGGCGAAGAAAGGTATCTTCTGCCCGGACACGATCGTATTGTTGAGGTCGATGCCGGCGATACCGGTGGCGATAAGTTCCGAGGGCTGGATACGCTTGAAAGGGTTCACCGTCGGACCGCCTATCTCCCGCGCTTCGCCCTCGACGGGCATGCCGCCGTCGAGCGGGGCACCGTAAGCATCGAAAAAACGCCCCGCAAGGTCATCCCCCACCTTCAGTACCGGCGGCTCCCCGTGGAAGACCACTTCCGAATCGGTAGCGATCCCCTCCGTGCCCTGGAACACCTGCAAGGTGATCTCGTCGCCCGAAATGCGCACCACCTGCGCCAGCTTGCCGCCCACGGTGGCCAGCTCGTCGTTGCCGACCCCCTGCGCCCGAACCGTCACGGTGGCTTTGGTTATGTTGTCGATTTTGGTGTATATCTTCTGAAATGCTTTCGTTGTCATGGTAGTGGCGGATTTATTTGTTGGACTCCTTCGTGGCCACGAGCTCATCGATACGCGCACGGTACTCGGCGAACTTTTCGCTTTCCCACTCGGAATAGTTGAGCTGCCGGAAGAG
The DNA here is from genome assembly GCA_910577285.1 of uncultured Rikenellaceae bacterium. GTDB lineage: Bacteria > Bacteroidota > Bacteroidia > Bacteroidales > Rikenellaceae > Tidjanibacter. The sequence continues at coordinate 19,852 of CAJTLO010000008.1, forward strand.
GTTGATAAGCGATTTGTAGAACTCGGCACAGCCCTGGAAGTCGTCAAAATCGAACCTCCGATCGCAGATGTCGAGCACGAGGTTGTACATGTACCGCTGCCTGTCGAGCGGGGTATTGGCGTCTATCGCGTCGAAAGCGTCCTGCTGAAGGATCACGAAGTCGATCAGCTCGCTCTTCCAGAAACGGTCGTGATACTCTACCGGTACGCCGTCGTCGCCGAGGATGTCGATCTGCTCGGCAGCCTCCTTGCCGCGCTGTACGATGGTCTTGCCCTTGTTCACGAGTCCTACCCAGCCTGCCTCGATCCGCCCGTCGAGGTACTCGACGATCTCGGGATATTCGAGGTATTTGGAGTAGCTGTCCAGCGGATCGATGGCCGGATAACGCTTGCTGTCGGCACGCTGCTGGGAAAGAGCGTAGAAACAGCGGGCGGCCTTCTGCGTGGCCTCCGTCACCGGCTCCTTGAGGTTACCTCCCGCAGGCGACACCGTACCGAGGAAGGTCACCGACCCCGTCGCGCCGTTGCGCAGATGCACCAGTCCCGCACGCGCATAGAAGTTGGATATGATGGCCGAAAGGTCCATCGGGAAGGCATCCTGCCCGGGCAGCTCCTCCAGACGGTTACTCATCTCACGCAACGCCTGCGCCCAGCGCGAAGTGGAGTCGGCCAGAATCAGCACCTTGAGGCCCATGGCCCGGTAATACTCTCCGATGGTCATGCCCGTATACACGGAAGCCTCGCGCGAGGCCACGGGCATGTTGGAGGTGTTGCAGATGATGGTCGTGCGCTCCATCAGCTTGTGCCCCGTATGGGGGTCGTCCAGATGGGGAAACTCCGCGAAGATCTCCACCACCTCGTTGGCACGCTCGCCGCAAGCGATCATGATGATGATGTCGGCCTCGGCCTGCTTGGCGATGGCATGCTGCAACACCGTCTTTCCCGCCCCGAAAGGCCCCGGGATGAATCCCGTACCGCCGTCGGCTATCGGGTTGAAGGTATCGATCGGCCGCACGCCCGTTTCGAGTATGCGCGAAGGACGCGGTTTGGAAACATACGCCTTGACGGGACGTTTCACCGGCCACCGCTGCACCATCGTCACCGGATGCTCCCGTCCCTGCGCATCTTCGAGCACGGCCACCGTATGACGGATGTTGTACTCGCCGGGGCCGACCACGCTCTTGACGGTATAACTTCCCTCGAAGGCGAAAGGCACCATGATCTTGTGCATGATCCACTGCTCCTTCACCTGCCCGAGCCAGTCGCCGGCCTCCACCCGGTCGCCCGGTTTGGCCAACGGTTCGAACTCCCACAAGGTCGTTTCGTCCAGCGGGGAGGTGCGCTGCCCGCGCCGGATGAACAGACCGTCCATATCGGCCAGGTCGTTCTGCAACCCGTCGTAGTTCTTCGAGAGGATGCCCGGACCGAGCGTGGCCTCGAGCATGTGTCCCTCGAACTCCACTTCGGCTCCCACCCGCAGGCCGCGGGTACTGTCGAACACCTGCACGTAGGCGTCGTCGCCGATCACCTTGATGACCTCGGCCATCATACTCACCTCGCCCAGCGTTACGGTGGCTATCTCGTTCTGCGCCACCGGGCCGTCGGCCCGCACGATCACGATGTTGGAAATGATACCGGTTACTTTACCTTTCGTCTTCATATGTCTGTTTCTTTATTTTTGTCGGTTTGCATTTCGCAGCGTGTGCCCCTCTCCGTCAGGCCCTCCACGAGCCGGTGGAGCATCTCCCTGCCGCGCTGCGGATCGAGCGCCGTCCAGCGGTGAATGATGTTCACCCGGACCAGGTAGCCGAGAATAAAATCCAGGTCGAAATAGTTCGTCAGGGTCAGCTCTTCGGCCATGTTCCAGCGTATGGCATCCATCCGGTTCTCCTTCTCCACCAGATTGCCCGCATCGGACACCGCCTGCATCACCTGGTCCACGTAGGCCACCTCGCCCTTTATTCCGAAATCGGCCGCGGAGCTGCGTGCGAGCGCACTCTCGATGTCGCCCGTCCCCACGACCACCTCCGCCACGGGAATGCCGCGCCTGCGTGCGGCAAAAGCGGCCGCCACGTTGCGCAGAGTGCGGTCGAAAGCCGACCAGCGGCGCAGGAACTGCGACGACGACCGGGCGCACTCGGCGTAATAGGCGGCGAAAAGGTTGCGTTCGAAAGATTGCTCCATGTCCGCGTCCTCGCCGACATCCGCTCCCGCACCCTCCTTGTCGGCGGCATTGAAAGCGGCGATCACCCGCCCCAGGGAGGCGGGCAGGCGCGAAGGAGCGAGAAGCTCTTCCTGCAGCTCCTCCCGCGAGAGATTGCCCAACCGGGAGAAGTGCTCCCGCCCGGCCCGCAGGCCGATGAGATTCTCTATGTCGTAATAGGTATAAAGGAGTTCCACCGTTCTACGGTCACGCCGCGAAAGATCCTCCTTGATCTCCGCGATGAGGGCCGGCGCATCGAACCCCTTTCGATCCGAGTCGAGGGTATACTCCTTAAGCCCCGCGACAAGGCAATAATACTCTTTCCGGAACAACATACCTCCCTACTTTTCGGCGTAAAGCATCCTTGCCACGCGCTCTTTCAGAAATTCGGAAAGCAATGCGTCGAAATCGGCCGCGGAGAAGCTGATATAGTATCCGCCTCCCTTCTCGCCTATCCGGAACCCGCTGCGGACGCTGTCGGAATAACCGACCTCGATCCCCTGCGAGAGCAGGCTGCGGGCCGCCTCTTCGAACTCCCTGCCGAAACGCTCCTGCCACTGGGCCGGAAGCAACGCCGAGAGCGTCACCTTGCCGGCCGAATCACCCCGCCAACCGGCGGCCACGGCGAGCAGCATCTCCCGGATGAAGGCGGGATCCACCACCGCCTCGTGTAGCGACCCGGAAACGGTCCTGGCAACGATCATCTCCGCAATGCGCTCCCGGAGCGCCCCGACCGCCTGACGGCCCGCAAGCGCCACCTCGGTCATCGTATTCCGGCGAAGCTCCTCGGCTTTCCTGCGAGCCTCCTCCACGATGGCGTCCGCCCGCTCCCGGGCCTCCCTCACGAGGGCATCGGCCTGCGTCTGCGCATCGGCAACGAGTTTCTCCGCATCGCTGCGGCCCTTGGCAAGACCATCCTCATAGAGTTTGTTGGTCAGTTCCTGAAGTTTGTTTTCCATAGTGCGTTATCTTTTATATTTCCTTATTTTCCGATTTTCAGCGCCGTCCGCAGCCTTCCCGCCTCCGGCAGACATGGGGGTAACGGCCTCCCCGCCGAAATAGTATCCCTCCGCCGACTTTTTCTTCTGCGCGACCGCCCCTCCCTACTCCCGATGGCCGGGACGCAACAGGTCGGTCACCGTCTTCACCGGCGTGAAGGTGGCGGCGGGAACCTCTACGAAAAGGGTATTCCAGTCCGACATGGCCCCGTTCCACAGTCCCGGTCGCTCCATCGCCTTCAAAGGCCTTCCGTCCCTGGACTTCTCGGAGATGAAACCCGCCATGCGGTCCACGTAACGCGCCAGGTCGTATTTGCGCCCTCTGCGGTCGCGCACGCCGCACACGACGTCCACGGGATTGAAATGGGTGGCGCCCGCCATCGCCTCCGCCCGTCGGACGGGTTCTATCTGCGACGACTCGACGATCTGCAACGACACCGCGCCGGAAGCACCGCGGGCGAAAAACGGCCCGCCGCCCGGCTCCCCTTCGTTGCGCACCATGCCGCACACCCGCACCGGACGGTCGAGCATCCTGCATAGGCACGCGATCCGTTCCGATGCCGCGAGCAGCCCGAACCCTTCGGGAAGCCCCGCACACAGCGTATCGCGCACGAAAGCCGTCGCCCGCTCGACCTCTTCGTCGGAAGGAGTACCCTCCTCCAGCCGATGCAGCCAGCCATAGACCTCCTCTTGCACCTGAAGCAGCAGCCCCCCCAGCGCTTTCTTATAGGTCACCGTATCTCCGCGCCGGGAATCGGTCGTCACGTTATCTATGTTCTTGATAAAGATCAGATCGGCGTCGATCTCGTTCAGATTTTCCAGAAGCGCCCCGTGGCCCGCGGGCCGAAACAGGAGCGAACCGTCCGCATTCCGGAAAGGGGTGTTGTCCGGATTCACGGCGATCGTATCGGTCGATCCCTTCTGCACCGACAGGGCGACGTCGTACGCCACGCCGAATCGGGCACCGTATCTCGGAACCGCCTTCTCGAGCAAGCTGCGAAACCCCTCGACATGCTCCGGCGACACGGTGAAGTGAATCGCCACGCGCCCTCCGCACACGGCATACTGCGCCCCTTCGACGAGGTGCTCTTCCAGCGCGGTACGCACCTCCTGCGCATAACGATGGAAGGGAATCAGCGCCTTGGGCATGTTCCCGTAGTCGAGGCCGCCGGGGCCGACGATGCCGCGGAGAATCTCCGCCGCCGACGCATCCGGGGAAATCGACCGCCGCAACGGGACGCAGAACGCAAAGCGCTCCAGCGACTCCAGCACTCCGGCGACCGTTTCGTTCCCCGTTCCCGAGTCGAGAAACTCGAAGAGGTCGCGGAACATCCGCGTCGCCGCACCGGAAGCCGGCACGAACTTCACCACGCGACACCTGTCGCATGCGGCCTCGTACCTCCGGCCCAGGGCGGTCAACCGTTCGGCATCAAGACGAAGGATGCCGTCGCCCACGGAGGCGGGACGTACCACGTCGAGGTAGGGGAACCCGCTCCTGAAAACGGCGAGCTGTTCCCGCACCGCTTCCTCCCGAAGCCCGTGCGCCCTTATACTGTCCGAATCGCGCTTATCCAGCATACCCTCTGTCTATTTGAAACCAACGATTTTCAAAGTTAGCAATTTTCAATCGTCCCGCACCGGAAAACCTCAAAAAAATCCACCCCGCAGCCCGGCCCGGCCACCTCGGCGACACCTGCACGCACCCCTGCCGGAGCGGGTGTCAATATTATCGGCGGCAGGGACAATTCCGGAAATTTTGGATAAATTTGCATCGTTATGATAAAAGAGATCCTGCATGCCGACCTGACGGGGCGGAACAGTTTCGGCGTCGCCGCCGTCGCCGACCGCATCGTGGAGTTCGACGACGCCACCTCTCTGCGCGACTACCTCGCCGAACACGAGGAGATCCGCCGGGGGAAGACCGCCGTACTGGGGGGCGGCAACAACATCCTCTTTACGACCGACTTCCATGGCACGCTGCTGCACCCTACGGGCACCGATTTCCGCGTGACGGGCACATCGGACGACCGCACGACGGTAAGGGCCGCGGCAGGCATGGACTGGGAGGATTTCGTGGAGCGCTGCATCGGACTGGGCCTGTGGGGCGCGGAGAACCTGACGGGAATACCCGGCACGGTGGGCGCGGCCCCGGTACAAAACATCGGTGCCTACGGCGCCGAGGCGAAAGACATCGTCGAGTCCGTCGAGACCCTCGACCTGGCCACGCTCAAGGAGGCCTCCATCGCAGGCTGTCACTGCGGCTTCGGCTACCGCGAGAGCATCTTCAAAGGGATTCTGAGCGGGCGAACGGTCATCACCGCCGTCACATTCAACCTCTCCCGCACCCCGCGTCCCAACCTGGGCTATGCCGCCCTCGCACGGGAGGTGGAGCTCGCCGGCGGTCCCTCGCTGGAGAACATCCGCGCGACCGTCCGCAGGATACGCGGCGGGAAGCTGCCCGATCCGGCCGTGACGGGCAACGCCGGGAGTTTCTTCAAGAATCCCGTAGTGGCGGAAGACGTCGCCGCAACGATCCGGCGGGAATACCCCGACATGCCCTCTTTCCCGGCGCAGGAGGGGGTGAAGATACCGGCCGGATGGCTGATCGAGAAGACGGGGTGGAAAGGAGCCGCGCTCGGACGGGCGGGCATCTACGACAAACAGGCACTCATTCTGGTGAACCTGGGCGGCGCAAGCGGAAGCGACATAACGGCGCTGGCCCGAAGGATCATCCGCGACGTGCAGACCCGGTTCGGCATCCGGATAGCGACCGAAGTGAACATATGGTAGAACGGGACCCTGCACAGATGCAGGACCTGCAACGACAGAAGAACGGACACGGCAACCGCCGCGATCACAAAAACGAGGGTATGCTCGAAGAGAAATTTCAACGATACATCCGGGAACACGCACTGGTGGAGCCGGGCGACAGGATTCTGCTCACCGTCAGCGGCGGAGTGGATTCGATGGTCATGATGGACCTTTTCGTATCGGCCGGTTACAGAGTGGGAGTCGCCCACTGCAACTTCCAGCTGCGCGGCGAGGAGTCCGACGAGGACGAAACGCTCGTGGAAACACGTGCCGCAAACTACGGGCTCCCCTTCTTCAACCGCAGATTCGACACGCAGGGCGAGATGGAATCCACCGGGGAATCGGTGCAGATCGCCGCACGGCGACTGCGCTACGAATGGTTCCGCGAGTTGAGCGCCGAGCACGGCTACGACGCGATCGCCATCGCCCACCATGCCGACGACTCCATCGAGACGTTCTTCATCAACCTCATGCGCGGCACGGGCCTCAAGGGGCTCACCGGCATCCACAAGGTGAACGGCCGGATCATCCGTCCGCTGCTCTTCGCCTCCCGCCGCGAGATACTCGACTACGCCACCGCACACGGCATCCCCTTCCGGGAAGACTCCTCGAACCGTTCGACGAAATACATGCGCAACAAGATACGGCTCGGCATCGTGCCCATTCTGCGCACCATCAATCCGAACTTCACCGAGCTCATGGGGGCCAACATCAGCCGGCTGACCGACGCCCAGCTCTTCATCGACCGCTGCATCGAATCCATCACACAACGGGCGGTGAGCCTTTCGGAGGGGATCGTCACGATCGATCCGGCGGCCATAGGCGACCGGATGCCGCTCAGCTACGTGATTTACGAGATCATGAGCTCCGGCTACGGCTTCAAGGGGGACGTGGTGGACGGCCTGCTGGAAGCGCTCCAGCGCGGTGCCACGGGCCGGCGGTTCTACTCCAAAGACTACGCCGCCTACATCGACCGGGGGCGGATCGTGGTCGTTCCGATCGCGGTGGAGGACCCCTGCGAAACGGAGCTCCCGGCCACCGCACACAAGGTCTACTGCGGCAACAGCGTGATACTCGCCCGCCACACCGACATCGACAACATCGAGAGCCTCTGCCAACCCGAGAACGTCGCCCTACTGGACGCCGATCTGCTGCAGTGGCCGTTGAAACTGCGCAGATGGCACGAGGGCGACACGTTCGTCCCCTTCGGGATGAACGGCCACAAAAGAGTCAGCGACTTTCTGATCAACGAAAAGGTATCGATGCCCGAAAAGAGCCGGCAGTTCGTACTCGTCAGCGGCGAGGAGATCGTGTGGGTGGTAGGCAGGCGCATCGACGACCGCTACCGGGTGTCGGACAAGACCGAAAACATTCTTCTGCTGAAGAGGGAAATCCTGTAACGGACAGGGCAAAGAACACACGGGAAAGATGGCGAAAGGGAGCGGAAAGACCACATTCAAAGACACGGTAGCCGCCTACGAGCGGCTGCGCCGGGAGATCGCCGGGGGCACCTACGCTCCCGTCTACCTGCTCATGGGCGAAGAGGGCTACTTCATCGACCGCATCGCCGACCTGCTGGCCGGCTCGGTACTCACCGAGGCCGAACGGGACTTCAACCAGATCGTGGTCTACGGTAAGGACACCGACGAGGGCACCATCATCAACTACGCCCGCCAGATGCCCATGATGGGGCGTTACGAGGTCATCATCGTCAAGGAGGCGCAGTCGCTGCGCAAACCCGAGCAACTCTCCCTCTACACGGCGGCCCCTTCGCCATCGACCATTCTCGTCATCTGCTACAAGGGCAAGAGCCTCGACAAACGCACGCAACTCTACAAACACATCGCCCAAAAGGGAGAGGTGCTCGAGTCGGTGCGTCCGCGCGACTACGAGATCACGGCCTGGCTGGGCGACTTCGTCAAGTCGAAGGGGTGCGGCATCGACCCCAAAGCACTGGGCATGCTCACCGACCACCTCGGCACCGACATCGCCCGTATATCCAACGAGCTGAACAAGCTGCTCACCTACCTGCCCGAGGGCACGAAGCAGATCACCGCGCAGCACATCGAGGACAACATAGGCATCAGCAAGGACTTCAACAACTTCGAACTGACGAAGGCCGTCTCGGAAAAGAACATGGCCCGCGCCATGCTCATCGCCGACCACTTCCGGCGCAACCCGAAAGACAACCCGCTCACGGTGACGATCAGCGCCCTCTTCACCCATTTCCAGCGCATCTTCATCGTCAACTACAAACGATGGGAGGTCCGTCACAAGAACACCCCTCCCCCCTCGGACGCCGAACTGAGCGCCCTGCTGAAGCTCCCCAACCCCTTTTTCCTCAACGAATACAAACAGGCCGCCACGCTCTATCCCAACCGCAAGGTATTCCACATTCTCGGACTGTTGCGCGAATACGACATGCGCAGCAAGGGTATCGGAGGCGTTTCCCAGGACGAGAACGAACTGTTGCGGGAACTGCTCCTCAAGATCTTCATGGCATGAGCCCCACACCGCACATACTCCTCAACGGCACCCTCTGCGACGGTCGGCAAGGAGATCCCGCCCCGGAAAGGCTCCTGCACGACAACTACATCCATGCCACGGTGAACACCGCAGCCCACCGGGCGCTCCACCTCAACAAACACCTCGCCTACGCCGCCGCATCCTACAGCAAGCTCTACGGCTCGGCGCCGCAATTCGACGCGGCACGCCTGCGCGAACACATAGCGGCCCTGCTGGATGCCGACCGCATGCCGCGACTGGGCAACATCGTCCGCCTCTACCTGCTGCCCCCGCAACGGAACGGCACCTCGGCGCCCGACCTGCTGCTTTCGGTCGACCACTCCACCATTTACCGCGGTTACGAGCTGGCGAGCATCCGCCCCAAAGCGGTGCTGACCAATTACGAAATCCCTTTCTGCGGTCACCGCACCGCCGTTTCGCTCACCACCTCGCGCTACATGCAGGCATTCGCCGAACGTTCCGGATGCCACGTCGCCCTGCATTGCAACCGGGCCGGATACCTGGTGTCGTGCGGCGAATACCCCGTTTTCCTCGCCCGCGACGGCGTCCTCTTCACCCCGCCCGCCGAAACGTTTGCCGCCTGCACCGAACGCGACCTGATGTTCCGGGCCTGCTCCTTGGCGGGCATCCCCGTCACGGAACGCCCCATCGCCGCCTCGGAGCTCCCCGATGCCGACGAGCTGATGGTATTCAACCACACGGGACTCCAAAGCCTCCTCTCCTTGGGGAACTACTACTTCTACAACCTGCTCGCGCTACGCATCGAAAAGGTGCTCGGCACCCTCACCGAAGAGGGATTGCAGCTCTGACCGCCCCGCCTCCGCGACACGCTCTGCACCCCGACGCACCCCGCGAAGCGGCTACGGCGAGCTGCCGGGCCCCGACGCCCCTTCGCCGACGCACCCAGTCCTACCTGCAACAGGGGCGGCCGATGCCGTACCCCGACACGAACCGCCCCGGACAACGGACAACGCGACCGTGTATCGCATGCGTCCGGAACGCGACCGTACGAGGTCCCCGCACGAGAAACGAAGCCCCCGCCCGCACCTCCTCCCCGACACCGTGCACGAAACCGGAACGGCGCATCGGCACCCACTTCAATATTCCGGACACACCTTGCCCAAACAATCCTCCGAAGGGCATGCTAATCCGCCGCAAAAAACTCTCCTACAAACAACCACAAGGAAGAAAGAAGATCCGAAAAACACCGAAAAGAGGCCGCCCGACGCACTGCGGGACGACCTCTTGTCATTGTATCGGGATGCAACGTCCGGCACCGGGCGACGCCCCCCCCGAACGAGGAGGCGCACTGGCGCCACACTGCCGAATCTCGAGGAATCAGGCACGCGAGAGCAAAGCGCCGCCCCCGGCCCGCGCCGCTCAGCGGTAATAACTCCCCTTGTACACGGCCGTATTGCCGACACCGTCCTTCACCCGAAGCTCCACTTCGTGCCGACGCCCCGTACCGCTCACTTCGTCGTCGAAGTAGTGGTAGAGCATTCCGTGCACCGTATCGTGTTCGAGCATCACCCACTTTCCGTCCACCGTGGCGGAATAGGAGGCTACTCCGGAGAAATCGTCGCTTATCCGGAACCCGATGCGCCGTTCGCCGGAGAGGTCGGCCCCCGACCGGAACGACGGAGCGATGGTCGGTTTCACCGTATCGGCCGCAGCGCACCACACCCCGAAAAGGGAGGCCCGGCCCGTCACCGCACCGTCGGCATACTTGGCGGCAGAGGCGGCAAGCCTCCCCTTGTCGGTCAGCCGGGCGATCACGACCTTATCGCGCAGCTCCTCCGGCACATCCGCCCGGAACGAGAGGACCACGGGTGCCTGAAGAGGCACCGACGCCCGATGAACGGCATAGAAATCCGAGAGGATACGCGTCCCCTTCCCCACGCTTACCGCCGGAGGCGAGGCCAGCTTCCGCTGCTCATAGAAAAGGGATTCGTAGAGCGCCCCGGCAGGAATCGTCACTTTCAAGCCGTCGGTCGTCCGGGCGTAGTGGCGTCGGAAATCCACCGCCTCGGCCGACGTCGGGATGCTGACGGTGGCCCCCGCCGCCGACGGATCGTAGGTCACGGGAAAGGTCAGCACCGCCCTGTTACCGCTGTCGTCCACCACTTCGATCCGCACCCGTTCGATTCCCGAGGCGGGGTCTATCAGGCCGCGATCCACCGCATGCGGGTAGAAAGGCATCGCCCCCTCGTTCAGCACGGCCAACCGGAACACATCGTTGGAGGTGGCACCGTTCAGCACGTAATCCGAAACCACCTTGGCGAAATGATTCTCCCCGAAGGTAAAGCCGTCCATCAGGTACTCCACGTGCGGCTCGCCGTCCACCGAAAGGGCGATGCGATAGGCGGCCATCGAACCGTTCACGTCGTTCTTGCGATCCATCGTCTCCACGCAGAAATAGCCCCGGCCCGGCAACACCATGGGGGCGGCCAACGTATAACGGGCATCGCCCTCCGCGACCGTAGCGGCCTTGGCGACAAGGGTGTGCACGGGAACGCCCGTGAGCGTATCCACCAGGTAGTAGCTGACGCCGAAAATCCGGGGAGGCAGATCGTCCTTCACCCGGTAGTACCCTCGGCCGATGGGATTCACCGTCCGCTGCGACGCCCCTTCGCGTATCTCGAAGTGGAGATGCGGCCCGAACGAATTGCCCGAGTTGCCCGACAGGCCGATCACCTCGCCTCTCTTCACGGGGAAACGGCCCGCCGCGGGAAAGAGGTCTATATCGTTGCGCTGCTGCCGGTACCGCTCACTGCGCACATACTCCTCCACCTCCGGGGTGAACTTGCTGAGGTGACCGTAGACCGAGATATTGCCGTCGGGGTGCGCCACATAGACCACATTGCCATACCCGTAAGGCTTCACGCCGATCCGGTAGATCTGCCCGTCTTCGATGGCGAGTACCTTCTTGCCCTCGACGCCCCCGGTACGGAAGTCGACACCCGAATGGAAACGGGTGGAACGGAGCTTCCCGAAATTGGAGGAGCTCTGCAATACCGAAATTCCGAGCGGAATTCCGTAATCCTGCGCACAGGCACCGCCGTCCGGCAGCGCCGCTCCGACCGCTACCGCAGCGAAAACCGACAACCATTTTCTGAAAATAATCGAAACATTCATCTTGCTATCTTTTTCTCGTTTCTATCTCTCTCCCGTTCGACCCGCCCCTGCGGGCAGGCGCCTTCACGACACACCACCGGCCGGTCGGCCCCCGAACGGCAAGCTCCCCTTTCGGCCCGCCGGCATCCCGCCTCAACCGCACGGGAAGCGCACCGCTCCGCAACTTGCTTCCGACGCGCTCCCGCCACGCAAGCGTTCCGCCACGGACCGCAACAACGGCTCACTCCTCCTCTTCGTCGGCACCCCGTCGTTGCAGGGCCCGCGAGGCCGCCTCCACGACGGCATCGTAGTCGTAGCCGCGGGAGAGGCCGAAACGGACGAGTTTTCCTTTCATTTCATATACCGTGCCCGAAAGCCCCCTGAGCTTACGGTCGAGCAACTCCTGCAACCGATCGGCCATCCCCTCGGCCCGATACTCCTGCGCGAGAGCCTCTTCGGCCACGGCCGGGGCGATCCCCTTGGCACGCAGCCCCGCCCGCACCTTATGGATTCCCCATCCGGCCAACGAAGCCTTTTCGCGCACATACGCAGCGGCAAAACGCCTGTCGTCTATGAATCCCGCCTGGCAAAGGCGCTGCAACACCCGCTCCCTGTCGGCTTCCGGCACATTCCACCGTCGCATGAGCCGCATCGCATCGCCGCTGGAACGCTCCGCCCGCGCCGCATAACGCATCAGCCCCGACAACGCCTCCTCGGCACTCCTGGCCCGCTTCACACGCTCAGGATACTCTTCCCTCTCTTTTTCCATCGCTCACCTCTTCACGCACTGCACCATCCGCGGTCGGCCGTTCATATCGTGCCGGCACTCCACATCGACGAATCCGCCCTCCGCGAGGAGCCGGCAAACGCCCTCGGCAAAATCTTCATGTATCTCGAAAAAGAGTCTTCCTCCGGGCACCAGCAACCGCGCGGCCTTGCGTCCGATCTCGCGATAGAAAAGCAGCGGATCGGCATCCTCCACGAAAAGCGCTTCGGCAGGCTCGTACAACCGCACGTTGTCGCGCATGAGCGCATACTCCGAACGCGGGATGTAGGGGGGATTGGACACGATCGTATCGTACCGGTCGCGCGGCAAGGCCGCCGCGAACGTCCCGTAGGGGGCCGTCGCATCGGCACGGACCAGACGCAACGTCACGCCGTTCGCCGCCGCATTCGCCGCCGCAAAATCCAGCGCCTGCGGCGAGATGTCCGCCGCATCGACCGTGGAAGCGACCAGCAACCGCGCCAACGCCACGGCAATGGCACCGCTTCCGGTCCCCACGTCCAGCAGGCGCACCCCTTCGCGGCCGGCATACTCCGCCGCAATCCATTGCACGAGCTCCTCCGTTTCGGGACGGGGTATCAACACCCCTTCCCCGACGCGGAACGGCATTCCGTAGAACTCCGTCCGCCCGGTCACATACTGCAAGGGGACATGCGCGGCGATCCGCCGGCACGCCTCCTCCAACCGCTCTCCGTCGCACACGACCTCCGCACCGGGATCGGTCACGGCCTCCGCCCGGCGGAAGCCGCAAAAACATTCGGCCACCTCGAAGGCAATGGCACGCGCCTCGCCCGCCGTGTAGGCATCGGGCACGGCACGGCGTATCTTCTCCAAAATCTCTCTGCGTTGCATTCTCCGTCAAAATTACGCAAACGGCACCGAAAATCCAACCGGCCCACACCCGCACAGGCTTCTCGCCGCACCCGCGCGGGCCCGCTCCCTCCGCCTCCGGCATTTGTCCGTCCGCCATTTTATCGCTACTTTTGCGAAAACACCGCCGATCATGCCAAGACAACTCACGCCGGAAGAACTGGAGATCATCCGGCAGACCGAAAGGGAAGGTGCCGAGCTCGCCGAACGGGAACAAGGCCGAAACGGGGCGCAGGGAACCCTGCGTCGCATCGAGGGCATCCTGCTCTTTGCCGCCGTCTTCGCCGCCTTCGTATGCATCGCCTGCTTCGTACTGAGCGCCACGGCGAAATAAGTCCCCGTCCCTGCATACGAAGAGGGCACGCAACGAATTGCGTGCCCTCTTCGATTTATGAATCCGGTTCGGCTACTCGTACTGTCCCGAACGCAGCGCCTGCACCTCCCGCGGGGTGAGGAAACGCCATTCGCCGCGTTTGAGCCGCTGTTTGGTCAATCCGGCGAAATAGACCCTGTCGAGCTTCGTGACCTTATAGCCCAGGTGTTCGAACATGCGTCGCACGATACGGTTGCGGCCAGAGTGAATCTCGATGCCTATCTCGGTCTTCTTGGTCCCCACGTAGCTCACCGCATCGGCATGGATCTCCCCGTCATCGAGTTCGAATCCCTGCACCAGCGCATCCATGTCGGCACGCGTGAGCGGCTTATCCAACGACACCTGATACACCTTCTTCTTCTCGTAGGAGGGGTGCATCAGCTTCTTCGCCATGTCGCCGTCGTTGGTGATGAGCAACACGCCCAGACTGTTCTTGTCCAGGCGCCCCACCGGATAGACCCTTTCGCGGCAACCCTCCTTCAGAAGCTCCATCACCGTCTTGTCGGCGTGAGGGTCCTCCACCGACGTCACATACCCTTTGGGCTTGTTCATCACGATATAGACCTTGCGCTCGTTGCGGATGACATTGCCGTTGAAACGGATCTCGTCCTCCTGCGACACCTTGGCTCCGAGTTCGGTCACCACCAGCCCGTTGACCGACACCACGCCCGACTGGATGAACTCGTCGGCCTCGCGGCGCGAGCAGATGCCCGACATGGCGATGTAGCGGTTGAGCCGGATCTTGTCCTCGATGACCGGCGCGGGAAACGTGGGATAGTGCTCCGAATCGAATTTGGGCGCACCGGGACGCTTACCTGCCGGCCGCCGGTCGTTCTGCCGACCGCCGTATCCGCCGCCCCGTGTGGCGTAGGGTCTCTCGCCGTAGCTCTTCCGCTCGCCCGAAGGACGCTCGCCGTAAGGACGATTTTCGCCACCGGCATAATGCCTGTCGCCCCCGGCGGAACGGCCGTAGGGTTTGCCGCCTTCGCGCTCTCCGTAACCGCGACCCGCACCGCGTTCGCCCTCTTCACGGCCCTCACGCGGCGCATAACGCTCCGAACGACCCTCCTGCGGACGGTCGCCATACCGGCCGCCCGACTCGCCGTACGAACGACGGTATCCGCCTTCACGGCCCTCACCCCCTTCGGCCGTGCGGAACGTATCGCGACGCGCCGAGCCCAGGGGACGGTTATGTTCATCGAAATTGGGGTTATAGGATTTGCGACGAGGCTCTCCTTCGCCGGCCCCCTCCTGCGGCCGACGCGGGGCGCCATACGTCCGATTGCCGTACTCGCTCCGGTGACCGTAGCGACCGGAACCGCTCCCCTCTCCGTTGCGGTCGTACGGTTTCCGCTCGCGATGCTGCCAGTCGCCTTCCGTCCGGCTGCGCTCCTGCTCGCCGCCTTCGTGCGACGCCGCACCACGGTAGCCGTAAGAACGCCTCTCCCCGCCGTAACGGGAGTTCTCGCGGGAAAAGCCTCCGTCCCGGTGACGCTCGGTCCGCTCACCGGCTGCCGCATCCTCCGTCCGCGGCCTTCTGTCTTTCACAAATGCCTTATAGGCAGGCTGTCCCTCCTGCGAACCATCCGTATCTTCCCGATGAGGACGGCCATCCCTGTTTCCGAAATCTTTCATTATTTAAGTATTAATACCATACAGGCAACAAATGTAACGCATTTTTCATACTTTTACGTCTCTCTATCCGATTTGTTCACTATAAAACGACTATGAAATACGACTTCGACCACATCGTAGACCGCCGCGGGAGCGGATGCGTCAAATACGACGACCGATCGGCTTTCGGCAATGCCGACATTATCCCGCTGTGGATAGCCGACATGGACTTCGAGGCCCCCGACTTCATCTGCGATGCCATCGCCCGCCGCGCCGCTCACCGCGTATTCGGATACGGCATGCGCAGCGAATCCTACTACCGCGCGATCATGAGCTGGGTAAAACGTCGCAACGGTTGGGATATCGACGGCAACTGGCTCGATTTCACACCGGGCGTGGTAGCCGGTTTCGTCTTCGCCCTGCGGGCCCTCTCGGCCCCCGGCGACGGGATCGTCATCATGCCTCCGGTCTATCCGCCGTTCGCCGCCCAGATAAAAGCCAACGACCGACGGGTGGTGGAGAACCCCCTCGTTCCCGAAGCGGGAAACTACCGCATCGACTTCGACGACCTCGACCGCAAACTGGAACAGGCGACGGTACTCCTGCTCTGCAACCCCCACAATCCCACCGGACGCGTATTCACCACGCAAGAACTGACCCGGATAGCCGCCTTGTGCCGCAAACACGGAGTCCACATCGTGAGCGACGAAATCCACTCCGACCTGGTATTCGCTCCCGGCCGCCACACCCACATCGGGGCCCTGTGCACCGAAGGACAAAAGTGCATCACCCTGATCGCTCCCACCAAAACCTTCAACATCGCGGGACTCTCCACCTCGACCGCGATCACCCCCGATCCTGCGGCTCGGCAGGCGCTGCGGACGGAACTGGGCCGCTACCATGTCGAACAGGGCAACGTCTTCGGTACGGCGGCACTCATCGCAGCCTACAACGACGGGGAGGAGTGGCTCGACCAGATGCTCGAGTACGTGCACGCCAACATGGAGTTCGCCCTCCGGTTTTTCCGAGAGCGTCTTCCGCAGATCGAGGCACACATTCCCGAAGGCACCTACCTCCTGTGGCTCGACCTGCGCGGCCTGGGCATGGAACACGAAGAACTGCTCCGCTTCATGGCCCACGAAGCCGGTGTGGGACTCAACGACGGCAGCGCCTTCGGGCCGCAGGGCCGCGGCTTCATGCGCATGAACATGGCCACCTCCCGGGCCCTCATCGAGCAGGCCCTCCGTCAAATAGAGACGGCCTGGAAAGCGAGAGAGACGGAACGGGCGCAAGAGCGATAGCCTCCGGCCGCCCTTCCGGGCCTCGTCGGGCGGAAACTTTCGCCTCACGAGGGATTGCCGTGCCTTCCGCCCCGACACACTACGACAAAACAACAAACTGAAAGAAAACACATTACACCGCCACAATCATCCGCCCTGCATAAAAAACGCAAGGAATATCTCTTTTCCCTTTGCAGTTTCGGAAATACTCCTTATATTTGCAGCGTCTTTAAAGGACCGAAGGTCTTGTCGAAGGACAAACGGAATGCTTCTTTAGCTCAGCTGGTAGAGCACGACACTCTTAATGTTGGGGTCCTGGGTTCGAGCCCCAGAGGGAGCACAACTCGACAAACAACTGAAAACCTCTGAATTTGATTAAAATTCAGAGGTTTTTTCTATCCATCCCCTCCCCTTTTTTCAGACGCCTCCAAGATACTTGGGACACCGACGCAGGCCAACCCGACAACAAAGCCCTGCTAACAGGCCGTTCTTTCAAGGCAGTGTTCTCTTTCTCCATATCTGCATATTTACCCTTACCGAGTAATTTTGCCGCGCTGGAAAGAATGGCATTGCCGTTCTCGCAATTCGCCTTATTCTGCTTACTGACAATTTCTTCATCTAGTTCCGCGCCGATTTTCTCTCGTACTTGGTTCTCATGTTCAAGGTATTTCTTTATTATTGGCGGCTTCTTTCCAACTTTGAAATCATCCCCAGCATAAACATCATACTTTATTCACTGTGCGGAGACAAATTTGTCTCTGCTTTTTCATTAAATTTGTGAATAGTGCGGCGACAGTCGCGCAGCAAAGGTACGTAACGTATCTCGCGGACGGGACGAAAGCGATCGACATGACCATAGAAAACGGCTCTGCGAAATACTCGACAAGACTCGGTTCTTTGATATACGACTTCGAAAACAAAAGCGAACGATATATATTATATTTATAAAGCATAAAACCCGACCTTGGTCATCTCATACATATTTCAAAGGCAATGTTACCAACGCCTACTTATACGATGTAGCGACAAAACAAAATAGCGTATTCAGATACAATAATCATACATATATGCCGAAGCAAATTAAAGGCCAGTTAGAAAATCAGAAGCAATGAAAAAAATCAAATTATTAATTGTGTCGTTATCGCTGATAACGCTATTATGTACCGCATTTCTTACACCTCCTAACATAATCGGTTCCTATGAAACATATGATTTAGGATATAGGTTTGCCTTTACATTATATGCAGATTCGACATTTATGAGACCGCACTTAATCGAAATTGTCGGCACCCCAACTATAGCAATAGGAAAATGGACGGTTGTCGATGATACATTTTATGAGGGACAGTTTATCGCCGGACCGATACGGAAAAGAATATATGACAAAGTTTGATACAATGATAATATCAGAACGTATAGATTCTCTGATATATGCCGTAATGGAACTGGAAGAAAGAAATCCGACAATAATGAAATATAAAATAATCAATTCCGATACTTTAATTACCGAAGACAAGAATATATATGTAAGAATCGACACATTGATATTGCCGAAAATATTTTATGAGCATCCATTAATGCCAAAAAACGAACAAACAATACCCGGAGAATAAACCTCTTGGTATTGTTTATTCGTACCACGATTTCTTAAATTTGTTATCGGGTATGGCATCGCAGGACAAAAGTTCCATTACATATGGCTCGCCGACGGAACGAAAGTGCTGGACTCAGAAACGGAAATTACTTATAAGGCTACCTCGGCTCTTTGGTATACGAATACGAAACTTCAGAAAGCAAATTCAAAACGGAATTTGAAAACGGTACGATCTCCTTCGACCAAATGACCGGCCAGTACGAAGTATTGCGATATTTCAAAGACCATCTCGGCAGCGTCCGGGTGCTCCTACAGAACGGCCGACCGGCGGCTTTCAACGAATACGAGCCTTTCGGACGTTTCGATCAGGGATACAGCTGCGACCACTTTCGGAACGTGACATTCCCCGCTGCGAAGAACAAGTTCATGTTCAACGAAAAGGAAGAAATGCTCGGTCGCGATATCGGAATGCTCGACTTCGGCGCGAGACTGTACGACCCGACTATCGCAAGGTGGAATTCGGTAGAACCACTGGCGGAATGGTATGAAGAGGAGAGTCCGTATAATTTTTGTTTGAATAATCCCATTTCGCTGATAGATCCATACGGGTTGAATCCGGAAGAGTCTTCGTCAGGTTTTTGGGGGCGCGTTCCCGGAGGATATTGGGCCGGATTCACCTGTTATATCGACCCTATTGAAGTAGTTGCCACGTCTATAATTCGAGAACGGCCAGTCGATTCAGTTGCGGATAAGGTTAATTTTCAATGGACACAAACTCTTTATGGTATCAGCGGATTAGGGTATAATGCAACAAGTCTTGCCGGCAATTCTACTGCCTTAGCAGGGGCTGTTTTGGAAATACAAAAAAGCTCTATCCGACTTACCAATGGAATTGCAAATGGAGATAAATTTAGTCCGAAGTTTTACAAGAGCGGTTGGGGCGGTGGCAGTAAGGCCGGAATTAAAACATATCGTATTAATAAGATTGGAACCAGTCTGTCAAAATTGAGCAGCAAATTGGGATGGATTAGTCTTTTTCCGGCTGGCATGCAAGTAGGTGTTGAATAATCAATCAAAACAAACAACAAATAAACAATGGCGTGAAAAACTTAATAGTTGCAGGTATCGGTATAAGTATTGGTGCATTAATGACAGGAATACCGGGAGCCATCGTTGCGATTAATAGGGAGACTATACGATAACAAATAAGATATAATTTACAGTACAGGAGCGTACACTCCTGTACTGTAACCTTTAAATAAGTACACTATGTCACGGTTACAAAGGATTAAAATTACAATTAAAGCGTCAGAAATAGCGCAGTTCACCTATTATATATATTATATATTTATCTCTGGCATAAAACCTATACAACTTAATCCGAATAATAAGCACGCAATGACGAGCAATATTCGTAATGCCTCAATGTGCGTAGCGATAATTTTAACGTTTAGTCCGGCAGCACTAATATTATTACTGCTGACTCCGTTCTTCTTAAATATAGACAACAGTCTCATCCTAGAAATTATTGCATTAATAGTCATAGTTACAACAGACGTCGTAGCATATATATTTAATAGTATTCTCGATTTCAATGAAGAAAAATATAAAGAATTAGATAAGAAATACAAAAATGAGAAACACAAGACGCTGAAAAGCATTGCTATATATTTTTATGCCATAATCAACATCATAATATTTATACTCGCCACAGCCATATTCTCACACAACCTCTCCTATTTATGGAGTATATTAATTCCATCCAACTGACAATCGCCCCGCATATATCATATTTACACGTCCCATATAACCAAACTATCTACCGATAAACCAATCTTAATCCACTGATATGCTGCGTATTTACACAATGATGAAAGAACAACTTCGCGAATTATTTTGCTATTGCCAATACAAGATTGCATTCGGCTTAAACTACATTCAATCAGGTTATGGACGCCCTACCGGGTCCCGCAATTTAATAATGCCGTTGCAATAATCATCGGAACTATAGCAGCCTACGCCAGCTCAATTATAAACTTTATTTTAACTCCACTCTATACACACACGAGAAAGCACAATCACAATAACAGAATTCTCTATATCAAGTGATTATAACAGAGCTATCAACGTCGATGGAAAAATTCCAAGAAAGTACAAAGCTGAAAAACACAAGAGAGAATCAATCAACTCCAAACAAGATACGACGGTAAAACGGCTACGGATTATCCGCCAGGCGAACCGGAGCGGGCGGTTGCTACAGTTGCCTGACGACGTACCTTTCGCATTCGTCGACGTCGAAAGGTTCCGGGACGAGGAGGGCTACCAGGACATCGTGCTCGAAATGTCGGCGATATACCAAAAGCATCGGGAGGTTGGCTGAACATGTACGACGAAGTCTGTTATATCCGCGACGGCAGCACTCCATGAGCGATCGACTCCCATACGAGTCCCCAGAGCATCCTAATGCGAGGGAATTGAGCGGTGAAACGCGAGCCACAGCAACAGAAACCTCGAATCGGTATCAATAGCGCAGCGTCCGACGGCGATACGCCCGATAGGCCTCCCCGAACCGAGCCGTCAGGTATTCCTCCTCGTGCAGCACCTGCAAATGCAACAGGATGGCCGCCGCCACGGAGAGGACGATCACCGGCCAGGAGGGCCACATCATGGCGAACCCAGCATAGAGCAGGTCGAAGCCCACGAAGGCGGGATTGCGGCTGAAACGGTAAATCCCCGTTTCGACAAGCTCGGTCCGCTCTCCGGCATCTATTCCGGCCCGCCAATTCGTTTTCATTGCCGATACCGCGACTGCAAAATAGAGCACCCCCACGGTCCCGACCACGCTGCCGGCCACCTGCCAGGCCGGATGGGGCGCGGCAAGGAGCAGAAAACGACCGCCGCTCAACAGCGTGACATACTGCCCGACAGCCGTAAGTACCGTCACCGCCGCCAGCACACGCTCCGACAGGAGCACCCTGCGAGGCTTTTCGCCCCGGCCGAGCCGGTCGGGCCGGATGCCGGCCGAACGCATCGCCACCTGTTTGGCGAAATAGATACCGTAGAATACGGTCAGCATCGCGAAAGCGACCGCAAGGAAAATACGCATAACAGCACTCTTTCCGAAAAAATCGATGAAAACAACCGCCCCTCCGGCACTCCCCTCTGCGCCGGACGGGTCGAAATCTCAGCTCCACCGGCAGGCCCCCGCACGCTCCGGAAAGAAACCTACTCCTCTTCCGGCATGCGGAAGATGGAGAAGCGGACACTACCGTAGGTACGTACCTGCAACAGGGCCGGATGCCCCTCAAAGGAGTGTTCCTTGGAGTGCTCGAACACCAACACGCCCCCCGGACGCAGCAGTCCGCGGTCGAACACGAGCTCTACCACCTGAGCGGAACCTTCCAGATCGTAGGGCGCATCGGAAAAGATCACGTCGAACCGCTTCGACGCACTCTTCAGATAGAGAAACACATTGGCCCGGACGGCATAGAGGTTATCCATCCCGAAAGAGGCCGCCGTCCGACGGATGAAGTTGTGGTGCACCGCATTGACCTCCACCGAGGTGACGCTCGCCGCACCGCGCGACACGAATTCGTAGCTGATGGACCCGGTCCCGGAAAAGAGGTCGAGCACCTCGATATCCTCCAGCTCGAGAAGGTTGCCCAGTACGTTGAAAAGATTCTCTTTCGCAAAATCCGTCGTGGGACGTGCCCTGAGGTTGCGCGGGGGATTGATGACCCGACCGCCGAACCGACCGCCTACTATCCTCATATCATGTAGTTCGTATTTACCAAAATCGGCATACGGAATCAGATGACCGTCACCCGCCCGAAATACCGTTTGAGAACGGGCCTGTATTTCACCGGCCGGTCCCCGTAAAGGCAGATCGTCGCAGTGCGGTCGTCCTCTGCCAACTCCGACAGGTAATAGACCATGTCGGCCTCTCCGCGCAGCGGATAGACCTCCGCCAGCGCCAACTCCTCCGCCGCATCGTAGCGGGAAACATAGACGTTCTCCTGTGTCGGATAAACCACGAAGCACGCGCCCGATACCGTCGACCGCCGGAAGGCCGCCATGCTCTCCTGCATCGGGGAGTACCACTCCGCCCGCATGCCCGGCATCTCTTCGAACCGCGACACGATCTCCGCTTCCAGGGGAAAGAGGGCGCACACGCCGTCGTATGCCTTCGTCACCACCACGGTTTGCCGCTGCGAAAGCGCCACCCCCATCCGGGCCAACCACGTTTCGGGCGAACAGCTATCCACCACCGCTTCCGGCACGAACACCGTATCGGCCGTATCCACGAAGATCCGCAGACTGTCGTACGTCCCGTAGGCGGCCGCAAACGTCTCGAAGGCCGCGGCAAGCCGTGCGCTCCGCTCCTCCTGCGGCAGGAAGCGCACCTCTTCCGAGCGCTCCTCGCATCCTTCGCCTGCCGGAGCATAAAAAGAAAGTCCACCCTGCCGGAGCCGAATGGACAATATCTTTTGCGAGGCGCACCCGCTACTCCCAGTTACCCGCATCGTTGGTCGCGCTGGTCATGGAACCTACCTTGACGCCGGGATAGTCCTTGAACGTATTTTCCCGTTCGTCGATCAGGTTGATGAGCTCCTGTCGGTTGAGGTCGGCAAGGAAGGCCTTGTAAGGGGCACGGCACTCGAACACCTGTACCGTCACACCCGACTCGGTCTTCAGTTCGCCGGCTTCGAGGATATACTCCACACCGTCGGTATAGGGGATATAACGGATCATCTCCACCTTTTCCGGGGTCATCTGTTTGGCACCGAAGATGGTATCGATCACCGCCACCTTGAAGGTCTCCCGGCTGACAAGACCGCGGGCCACGGCCACCGAGTCGTCCGCCGACCCGAACGCCTTCTCGTAAACCAGCGAGTCGTTCAGCACAAAGTTGATGAGGCTATCGAAATTGCCGGTATACACCTGCTTCACCTGCTTGTAGGCCCTCTCGGCGGTACGGATGTCCTTGATACGGTCGATTACGGCCGCCGACCGCGTCTGCACCTCCTTCTGGAACTGGAGCGGAATCGTCAACTGCCTGTACACGACGAAAGCAAGAGCCACGATCACAACGGCGAGAACAATCTGAATAACTTTTTTCATCTCTATTTTTTAATTTTTAAGTTTGTAACGCATTAAGGCAAACGAACCGGATCACAAGCAAATATCCTCGTAATGTTAAACGAACATATCGCGTCTCAAATTTACGCCAATTTTGCATTTACGCCAACTCTCGGCCAAAAAAAAATCATCGAGGCGCTGGCCTCATGGCTCGCCGACGCCGATACCGAACGCATCTTCATCCTCAACGGCTATGCGGGAACGGGCAAAACCTCCCTTATCGCCGCCTTCGTGGCGACGCTTAAGAAGTTAAAGATAAAACCGATAATGCTCGCCCCTACCGGACGGGCAGCCAAAGTCATGGCCCGCCACTCGGGCATGCCCGCCTCCACCATCCACAAAAAAATCTACCGCCAAAAAAGTTCGGCCGACCCCGAACCGGGATTCTCGCTCAACTTCAACCGCGAGAAGGATGCCTGTTTCATCGTCGACGAAGCCTCCATGCTCTCCGCCTCGACCGATGCGGGTTCCCCGTTCGGGAGTGGGTCGCTGCTCGAGGACCTGTTCCGTTACGTGAGGCAGGGTACGCGGTGCCGCATCCTTTTCGTGGGCGACGATGCGCAGCTGCCGCCCGTAGGGCACGACCGCAGTCCGGCCCTCGATCCCGACTTCATGGCGGCCTACGGCGCGGTGGAGTACGGCACGCTGGACGAGGTGATGCGTCAGGGCAACGATTCGGGCATCCTGTTCAATGCCACCATGGTGCGGTGTCTGTTGGAGGCGGGAATCACGGAACCGCCCCTGTTCGAGATGTCCTATCCCGACTTCCGAGCGATAGACGGCGGAGAGTTCCTCGAAAAAGTGGAGGAGTGCTACTCCCGCTACGGACGCGAAGAGACCATCGTCATCACCCGTTCCAACAAACGGGCAAACCGTTTCAACGAAGGCATCCGGCGGCACGTCCTCTTCGCCGAGGAGGAGATCGAGTCGGGCGACATGCTGATGGTCGTGAAGAACAACTACTACTTCACGGAACGGGAGGAGGAACCCCGCATGGATTTCATGGCCAACGGCGATACGGCACGCCTGGTGAAGCTGCGTCGTTTCGAGGAGTACTACGGCTTCCGCTTCGCCGAAGCGCGGCTCTCTTTCCCCGACTACGACGACTACGAGATCGAGTGCCGGATGCTGCTCGACACCCTCGCCTCCGAAGCTCCCGCCCTCACCCACGCCCAGAGCAACGCGCTCTTCTATGCCGTCAGCGAGGACTACGAGCACATCAAGAGCAAAGCCAAACGCTACAAAGAGGTGCGCGAGAATCCCCATTTCAATGCCGTACAGGTGAAATTCGCCTATGCCGTGACGGCCCACAAGGCGCAGGGCGGGGAGTGGAAGGCCGTCTTCATCGACCGAATGCTCTTCGGCGACGAACCCATGAGCCGCGACCTCATGCGCTGGCTCTACACCGCCATCACCCGCGCCAGCGAACAGATCTATCTCGTGAACTTCGACGAACGCTTCTTCGGAAACAACTGACCGCCGGAGAAGATTCCCGGAGAGCGGCCCTGCAAGGGTGAGCCGAACGTGCACCGGCCCCGGACGTGCAAAAAATCGCAGGGAGGAGCGACGAAACGGCCCCGCCGTGCGTCTTGCTTACGAATCGGAAGATTCGCATGACAACCCAACGAAGACGCACATGAAACGATCGTCCTCCATCTCCCGGCCGTCCCTGTCGTGTCTCCGGCAGGGACGCATCCGATCCGGGCGCAGGAGGGCACCCGAACGGTAACGCGGCGCCCTCTTCCCCGGACAGCGGCTTCGTCCGCTATCCCGCTATTTATCCGCCGTCTCTTCGCCAAGCGCCTCGGCCACCTCCTGCTCGGCCTTGCGGAGACGCTCCCGGCAAAAGCGGATCAGCTCGCCCGCCCGGCGCACCTGCCCGGCCAGCGCATCGATATCGGGATCAGCCTCGTTCATCTTCGCAAGGATCGCCTCGATCTCGGTCATCGCCTCGGCGTATGTCATCTCACTCTTTTTCATGATCGGTCACTTTCGCAGTTATCTTCCCTTTATACAATGTAATATCCAACTCCTCGCCCGCCGCGGTACGCGCCGCATCGGTCAGGGGACGTCCACCGGTCCGGACGATCGCAAAACCGCGGGCCAGGATTTTACGCGGATCGGCAGCTTCGGTCAACCGCTGCGCCTGAAGCAAACGGGCCTCTCCGCCCGCCACGGCACGACCGGCACTCTCTTCCAGACGTACCCGGAGCGCATCCAGGCGACCGCCTCGCGCCAGCAACGCCCTGCGTGCCCCCGCGGCCAAACCTTCGGAGAGCGACCGCAGCCGCCATTCCATCCGCAGCCCGGCCCCCGACACCCGTTCGCGCAACAGGGTGCCGTACAGCTGCACCTCCTTCTCCTCGCCGTCGAGCGTCCGCCGGACACAGCGTCGTATCTCCCCGCCGAGTTCCTCCAGTCGGGCGTCGAAACCGGCTACCCGGTCGGCCAAGAAGGCCGCCACCGCCGTAGGGGTCTTCAACGAAAGGGCTGCCACCATATCCACGACGCTCTGATCCTTGTCGTGTCCCAATCCGGCAATCACGGGCAAGGGGAACTGGGCGACATGGAAACTGAGCAGATAGGAGTTCAGAAAACTCAAGTCGCTCTGCGAACCGCCGCCACGGATCATCACTACCGCATCGAACTCCTCCATCCGGTCGGCTACCGCCTCCAGCGCACCGATGATCGACGCTTCGGCTCCGTGTCCCTGCATGACGGCATCGAACAGCACCGCATCGAAACGATAGGGCGACGCACCGAGCTCATTCATGAAATCCTGATAGCCGGCCGCCTGCGGCGAGGAGATGACGGCGATGCGCTGAGGCACCTGCGGAATGCCCAACTCGCGATTCAGGTCGAACACGCCGTCCTCCCGAAGCTGAGCGATGGTCTGCTGACGCTGCCGCGCCAGGTCGCCGAGCGTGTAGAGCGGATCGATGTCCACGATCCGCAGCGACAGGCCGTAGAGCTCATGATAGCTCACCGACGCACGGAACAGCACTTTCATGCCCACGGCGAGCTCCTCGCCCGTCGCCCCACGAAAATAGGAGGCGAGCATGCCGTACTGACTCGCCCAGATCACCGCCTGCGCCTGGGCCTGCGGCACACCGTTACGGCCTCCCTTCTCCACGAGTTGCAGATAGCAGTGTCCCGAACGGGCGTTCACTTTCAACTCGCCTATCTCGGCGGTGATCCACAACGGCGCAGCAAACCCCTGGCACAGCACCTCCCGGATGCGGCCCTGAAGCTGCGACAAGGTCATATACGAATCGACTGCCATAACCCGAACTCAATTTTGCCCTGCAAAGATAGTACATGCCGCGGCAAAGCGCCCCGTCCGAAGGACGTATCTCCGCGCCCTTTCCCGCCGATCGGACCGCCGCCGGCCGCCCATGCCCTCTGTGCGCCTACCCGACCCACACGGCGTAATCCGTTTTGCGGGGCCGCTGCTGCGCCACGGCTCCGGGCAAAGGATACCCCAGCACGCAATGACCGATTCCCTCGTAATCGCCCGCGATGCCCCAGGCCTCCAAGAGGGCTTTGCCCTCCGGCGAATCGAACACCTCCCGGGCCCGATGAATCCAGCATGCCCCCAGACCCAACGCATGGGCGGCATTGAGCAGGTTGCCCATCACCAACGTTCCGTCGTAGAGATAGGTAGGCCGGGTACGATCGGCCAGCACCACGACCACCGCCGGAGCGCCGTAGAAGGGATCGGAAGCGCTCCCCATCACGGCGGCATTGAGCGCCGCAAGACGGTCGCGCACCGCCCTGTCCGTCACGACCGCCATCCGGGGCGACTGCATGCCCCGTCCGGTAGGGGCATACATCCCCGCCTCCACCACCTGTGCGATCAACTCCTCCGCCGGCATCCGGTCGGGATCGTATCCACGGACGCTGCGTCGCGTCCTCAAACATTCCAATACGCTATTCATAACCTGTTTCGATTTTCGTTTCACTGTTCCGAGCCCCCCTTTTCGAGGAACCGGCCTCGGAACCTCCTCCAAAAGTACGAAATAAACCGAGATCGCTGTTCCCTTCCGGAATCCTTCCCCTTCCGCCCGCAGGCACAACCGACACGGGCCGCGACGCCACCGGTCCCGCCGCGACAGCCGGCCACAGCCCTCCGACGGGATAAAAGCCGGAGACCGTGAACCGGAAAGGCCCGTTTCACGAACCGCCGCCGACAGCCCCCTGACGAACGGAAACGCGGAAGGGGCAGGAACGGAAGACAAAACCTCGACAAAACGCAGCTCCTTCCGACGGAAGCGCAGCATAGCTTGTGACGAAACGAGGGAAGCCCTTGCAGACTTCCCTCGCTTATCATACAAAAGCCCTGCGGGCTACCCGAGGAATCCGAGCATAATACCCGCTGCCACCGCACTGCCGATGACACCCGCCAGATTCGGCCCCATGGCGTGCATGAGCAGATAATTGCTCTTGTCGTACTTCAACCCCATCTCCTGGGAGATACGCGCCGCATGCGGCACGGCGGAAACCCCCGCATTACCGATCAACGGATTGATCTTGTTCCCTTTCTTGAGGAACAGGTTGAGGAATTTGACGAACAGCACTCCCGCAAAAGTCGCGATGATGAACGAGGTGGCACCGATCACGAAAACGAGCAGCGACTTCTCCGTCAGGAAGGTCGTAGCCTGCGTGGAAGCACCTACGGTCAGTCCGATGAGGATCGTCACGATATCGATGAGCGGACCGCCGGCCGTCGTAGCCAAACGCTTGGTCACACCGCTCTCCTTGAGCAGGTTCCCCAGGAACAGCATGCCGAGCAACGGCAGGCCCGAAGGCACGAGGAAACAGGTGAGCAGCAGACCGATGATCGGGAACATGATCTTCTCGCTCTTGGAGATGGGCCTCGGCGGCCTCATACGAATCAGACGCTCCTTCTTGGTCGTACACAGCTTCATCACCCAAGGCTGGAGTACCGGCACGAGGGCCATGTAGGAATAGGCGGCGATCGCTATGGCGCCCATCATGTCCGGAGCGAGCCGGCTCGAAAGGAAGATGGCCGTCGGACCGTCGGCACCGCCGATAATACCGATCGCCCCCGCCTCGGCAGCAGTAAAGCCGCATGCGAGCGCGATCATGTAGGCACCGAAGATTCCGAACTGGGCCGCAGCGCCTATCGTCATCAGCTTCGGGTTGGAGATAAGGGCCGAGAAGTCGGTCATCGCCCCGATGCCGAGGAAGATCAAGGGCGGATAGAGACCGTTCTTCACCCCGAAATAGAGGTAATTCAGCACCGAACCCTCTTCATAGACACCGATCTCCATGCCGTCGGCAAAGGGAATATTGCCGATCAGTATGCCGAAGCCTATCGGCACGAGGAGCATCGGCTCCATCTTGTGTTTGATACCGAGATAGAGGAAGAACAGGCCCACGACGATCATGACCAGGTGACCCCACGTCACGTTGGCGAAACCCGTTATCCCCCAGAGCTCTTGCAGGTTCTGCCCGATGAAAGCACCGAACCCGCCATTCAGGAACATGGTCATACGGCTATTCGATGGTTAGTAGTACATCCCCTTCCATCACCGAGTCGCCGGCACCTTTCATAATACTCTTCACCACACCGCTTCTGCTGGCGTCGATGTTGTTCTCCATCTTCATGGCTTCGAGTATCATCACCGTCTGCCCTTCCTTCACCGTGTCGCCCTCCTTCACGCGGAGTTCGAGTACCGTACCGGGCAGCGGGCTGCGAAGCTGGGTGCCGTTGCCGGCCGCCGCCGGTGCGGAGGCGATCTTCACGGGTGCCGCCTGAGGCGTGGCCTGGTAGGTGGCGGGAGCTACCTGCACCGGCTTCACCGGTTTCGGTCCTCCGGCCAGATCGTTCTCGAGCTCTACCTTATAGGAGGTGCCGTTTACCGACACCGTGGCGACTCCGTCCTCTACGTTGTCTACGGCAACCTTGTACGCATTGCCGTTTATTTTGAATTGAAACTCTTTCATACTGTGACTATCTGTTTTTCCTTGAGGGTAATTCGGTTATGCCGTGTATCTTGGAGTTCCACGGCGAATACATCCTGTTGACGTGGTTGATGGTGATGACCGTCGATTCGTGCACATGCAGCTCTTCCTGGTAAAGTCTGAGCGCAAGTGCGATGGCTGCGATCTCCTCGCCGGTATAGCCGCCGTCGCGGGCCTGTTTGCCCACCACGGGTTCGCCGCCCTCCCGGGCCGACTTGCGGTTGGTGCGCCTCACCATGATCATCCCGATGAGCTTAAACACCAGGAAGATGGTCACCAGTGCGAGGAACACCACGCCCATGGCCGTCACGGCCATCACGCCGCCCGTAGCGTCCTTCTGACGGAACTGCTCGTGACGCGGCACCTCCTCGTTCACCTCGTTGGTAGCCAGCGGGGTATTCTTCCCCATCTCCTGCGGCTGGTACTTCAGCCGTTGGGCGATGGTGTCGAGGTAGGCATCGCCGCGGAGCGCACGCCGTTCAGCACGGGTGAATTCCGGGAACACCTTGGACTCGATCTCCTCGTGACCCAAGATACCCCACGCCACGTCCGGCACAGGCGTATACCCCTCCGGGAATTTGAAAACACTGATGATATCCTTGCCGTTGGCATTGTAGAGAATGACCATATCCACCGCCTCGTCGCTGAGGGTGAAGTTGGTATAGAAGGTCCCTTTGGTATCGGTACCCTCGCAGAAAAAGAGCCTGTAACCGAGCGGTTCGATACTCGTCGCGGGGTTGTTGCGCGGAATGTAGTATTTGCGGATCAGCTTGTTACCCTCCGCGTCGTACCGATCGGCATACCGGACGCCCAGATAACAGCCGCCCACGTCGACGCGCTCGTATCCCGTATTGAAGAGCTCCACCCACGACTCCCGGACGCCGTAGTCGTCCACCACGTCGTTCTCGTTGAGTACGAGCACTTCGTTGATTCGCATATTCAGCACGCCCTGCGCCGACGCACCCAGTGCGCACAGTGCAGCGACGATCAAAAGACAGAACTTCCTCATAAGCCTACAAAGGTATGTTGGAGTGTTTCTTGGCAGGGTTGGTGAGGCGCTTGGTAGCGAGCGACTGCAACGCACGGATGATGCGGAAACGCGTGTTGCGCGGCTCGATCACATCGTCGATGTAGCCGTACTTGGCCGCATTGTAGGGGTTCGAGAACTTCCTGCGGTACTCCTCCTCCTTCTCGGCGATGAAAGCCGCCTTCTGAGCCGGGTCTTCTATCTTGGCGATCTCGCGGGCGAAGAGCACCTCCACGGCACCGCTCGCACCCATCACGGCGATCTCCGCACTCGGCCAGGCATAGTTGATGTCGCCGCGGATATGTTTGGAAGACATGACGATATAGGCACCTCCATAGGATTTGCGCAGGGTCACGGTCACCTTGGGCACCGTGGCCTCGCAGTAGGCGAAGAGCAGTTTCGCGCCGTGCGTGATGACACCGCCGTACTCCTGACCCGTACCCGGCAGGAAGCCCGGCACATCCACCAGCGTCACGATCGGAATGTTGAACGCATCGCAGAACCGCACGAAACGGGCCGCCTTGCGCGAAGCATTGATATCGAGCACCCCGGCCATGTATTTGGGCTGGTTGGCGATAATACCCACGCTCTGTCCGTTGAAGCGGGCGAAACAGGTGATGACATTCTTGGCGAACGACTCGTGCACCTCGAGCATGTCGCCGTTATCGACGATGGCGCGGATCACCTCGTACATGTCGTAAGGCTTGCTGGGGCTGGCGGGGATGATTTCGTTGAGCGAATCCTCGAGCCTGCTGATGGAATCGGTACAGGGAGCCAGCGGAGCGTCCTCCATGTTGTTCTGGGGAATGAAGGAGATGAGCTTGCGGATCAGTTCCATCGTCTCCTCTTCGGTGGAGGTGGCGAAATCGGCCACACCCGACTTGCCGGTGTGTACCGAAGCACCTCCGAGCTGCTCCTGCGTCACCTCTTCGCCCGTTACGGTCTTCACCACCGCCGGACCGGTCAGGAACATGTAGCTCGTGTCGCGCTTCATGATGGTGAAGTCGGTCAGCGCGGGCGAGTACACCGCGCCACCGGCGCAGGGACCCAGGATGACGGAGATCTGCGGAATGACGCCCGAAGCCATCACGTTGCGCTGGAAAATCTCGGCATAGCCGGCCAGCGCATTCACGCCCTCCTGAATACGCGCACCGCCGGAGTCGTTGAGTCCGATGCAGGGTGCGCCGGCCCGCATGGCCATGTCCATCACCTTGCATATCTTCTCGGACATCGTCTTGGAGAGCGAACCGCCCGATACGGTGAAATCCTGTGCGAAAATATAAACCAGACGGCCGTCGATCGTACCGTAGCCGGTCACCACCCCGTCGCCGTAGGTATGGCTCTTCTCCATGCCGAAATCGTAACAGCGGTGTGTCACGAACATGTCGAACTCCTCGAAACTGCCCTCGTCCAGGAGCATCTGTATCCTCTCACGGGCAGTGTACTTGCCCTTGGCGTGCTGTGCGTCGATCCTTTTCTGACCGCCGCCCTGCCTCGCTTCCTCGCGCAGCGCTATCAACTCCGCGACCTTGTTCTGATTATCGCTCATATAGTTTCAATAAGATTTTGTCGTTCGGTTAACCGTAGGACCGTCCCGCCGCCCTGTCGGGTGACGAGGACCGATCCGTGAAAGAACGGCGCCCTGCGGCTGCGGGGCGCCATCACACGCTGCGGTGTCACTTATCGTGCTTGTCCTCGCAAAGCTCCGTCAGGACGCCGCCGGTGGATTTGGGATGGAGGAAAGCGATCGTCAGCCCCTCGGCTCCCCGGCGCGGCGTTTTGTCGATCAGGCGTACGCCCTTGCCCTCGACCTCGGCCAGCGCCTCCTCGATGTTCTCCACGGCATAGGCCACATGATGGACGCCTTCGCCCTTGTTGGCGATGAACTTGGCGATGGTGCTCTCCTCGTTCGTGGGTTCGAGAAGCTCTATCTTGGTCTGTCCGACCTTGAAGAAAGCGGTCTTCACCTTCTGATCGGCGACTTCTTCGATGTTGTAGCACTTGAATCCCAGAATATTTTCCCAGAAAGGGATCGCCTCTTCCAGACTTTTGACGGCGATTCCGAGATGTTCGATATGAGAAATTTTCATCTCTTTGATATTTTTGGTTTGACAGAATTCCTACTCGATCCGTTCCGCGATCGGGAACCCCTGAACGTTACAAAGATAATCTTTCTTTTCAGATGCCCGAAATAAACCCGCTATTTTTCCCCGCCTCGCCTGGCTGCGAACATGCTCCGTTCCGGTCGGGACGTGCGGACGCTCCGCCGCTACAGCAGACTTTTGTAGACCGCCGTCAGGTTGGCCGCGATGACCGGTTCCCTGAAATTGCGGGCATAAGCCACTCCCCGGGTCCGCATGCCTTCGGCCGCCGCAGCGTCGTCGAGCACGCTCTTCAGCGCATGAAGCATCTCTTCCGTACTCTCGGGTGCCACGTAGATGCAGGCGTCACCGCCCGTTTCGGGAAACACCCCGCCCCGGGTGGTGATGACCGGCACCCGCGAATTGAGCGCTTCGAGAATCGGTATGCCGAACCCTTCGTAGAAAGAGGGATAAACGAACACGGAGGCCATCTGGTAAATGGCGGGCAAATCGCCGAAGGGCACGCTGTGAAGCATCTTCACGCGACTGCCGATACCGTGCGCCGCGGCATACTCCATCACGCGATCGGCATAACGGGTGTGCCGGCCGCAAGCCACCAGGTCGACGTCGAGCTTTCCCGCCACCATGGCCTTCACGGTCAGCATCAGGTTTTTGCGCTCCTCGATCGTACCCACGCTCAGGATATACCGCTCCGGCAGGCCGTAGGCCGCACGCACTTCGCGCCGCCGTTTCTCACCCACCGGTTTCTCGAACGCCGGATCGCATCCCTGATAGACCACCTCGATCTTCTCCTCCGGTATGTGCCAGTAGTTGATCAGGTCGCCCGCAGTCTGGCGGCTGATGGCGATGATGCGGTCGGCCTCCCGGCAACTCCGGGAGTACTTGCGCGTATAAAGCCACCGGTCCGCCGGCTTGTAAAGCTCGGGATGATGGACGAAAATGATGTCGTGCATCGTCACCACGCTCCGCGCCCGCACCCGTCCGATGTCGGCCGGCAGTTCGTTGCTGAGTCCGTGAAAAACATCCACCCCGCTCAGGCGGATGGCCCGTCCCATGGCATAGCTCCGCCACAGCGAACCGGAGAGGGCACGCACCCCCTGCGGCGTCACCACCCCGACATGCTCCGGCACGCCGAAGCCGCAACTGTTTCCCTCCTTGGGGGTAAACAGCGTATACCTGTTCTCCGGGGCATACCGGAGCAGCAGTCCGACCGTACTGCGCGAATAGTTGCCCAATCCGCTTCCGTTGAAAAAAAGCCTTTTGGCATCGAACCCGATATTCATACCAACTCCTTACTGATGACAAGTTCCGTTGCCGTAAAGATAAGACAATCTATCGGAATCCCCACACCTCCCGCCGTTTTTGCCGCTCCGCACACCGCCCCGCCCCGGAGCTCCGCACGGAGGGAAGGCCCCCGACCGGAGAACCCGCCCCGTCCCCTCCGGGGAAGGCGTCCCACAAAACGACGGGCCGGCGCATAGGAATTCCGGGTAAAAATAGTACATTCGCACTACGGAGCGTCCGCCGATTCGGGCGCGATATTTGCCGGCCTACCGACCGGCATTCCCGCCGCACCCGGCGGGAACCCCAGCATTGTCAAAGCTAAAAAACGACCGCAATGAAACGATTTCTGACCATAGCGCTGCTGGCCCTGCTGACCGCCGCACCGCTGCACGCACAACGACTCGTGATCGGCGAACGCGCCCCGGAACTGAGCGTATCGCAATGGCTCAACGGAGCCCCCGACACCAACGGCAAGGCCGTCATGGTGGAGTTCTACCACTCTTCCGCCCCGAAAGGGGACGAACGCCTCGCCCGGCTCGACGAGCTGGCCAGGACCCACGGCGACCGGCTCGCGGTGGTGGTGGTGACGCGCGAGAACGGCGAGGCCGCCACGACCTCCCTGCTGAAAGGCTCGCCCGCCTACCGGGTGGGTTACGACAGCGACGGGGCGGTCTTCTCGACCTTCTCGGCCCGCTACGTACCCTACTCGGTGATTTACGACAAACGGGGACGCATCCTGTGGGTAGGCAACCCCTCGTCGCTCTCGGTTGCCGACATCGCCGACATCATCCGCTAAAAACACGAGAGATGAAATATTCCGAACACTGGGAACACCGCCACCGGGAAGCGAACGAAGAGAGTGCCCTGCACGTAACCGAGGGCGTAGCCGACCAACCCTCCGTCAATCCCCATTTCCGGCGCAAGCGGCGTCCCCTGCTCACCACCGACCAATACGTGGCGGGCATCCTCGCCGGCGACATCACGATCCTCTCGCAGGCCATCACCCTCGTGGAGAGCAGCCTGCCGGAGCACTACGAACAGGCGCAGGCGATCATCGAACGGTGTCTGCCCCACTCGGGCAATTCGGTGCGCGTGGGTATCACGGGAGTGCCGGGAGCCGGAAAATCCACCTTTATCGAGGCCACGGGCGGTCTGGTGACCTCGCTCGGGCACCGGCTGGCGGTACTGGCCATCGACCCCAGCTCCGAGCGGAGCGGCGGTTCCATTCTGGGCGACAAGACGCGCATGGAGAGCATCTCCTCCAATCCGGACGTCTTCATCCGCCCCTCCCCTTCGGCGGGTTCGCTCGGCGGCGTGGCCCGCAAGACGCGCGAAACGGTGATCCTCTGCGAAGCAGCCGGATTCGACACGATCTTCATCGAAACCGTCGGCGTGGGACAGAGCGAAACGGCCGTACACTCCATGGTCGACATCTTCATGCTGCTTCAGATCTCCGGCGCGGGCGACGAGCTTCAGGGCATCAAACGCGGCATCATGGAGATGGCCGACCTGGTAGTCATCACCAAAGCCGACGGGGAGAACATCCGCAAAGCGCAGCTCGCACGCACGCAGCTCGCCAACGCCCTCCACCTCTTTCCCCAACCCGAATCGGGCCGCCGCCCGCAGGTATTCACCTGCTCGGCGGTAGACGGAAGCGGCCTGCAGGAGGTGTGGAACGAGGTCGAAGCATTCATCGCCTTCACACGCGGCAACGGCTTCTTCCGCTCCAACCGCCGCCGGCAAAGCAAATACTGGATGTACGAAACCATCGACGAGGCGCTGCGCAACAGCTTCTACCGCGACCCCGGCATCGAATCGTCGCTCCCCGACTTCGAACGCGAGGTGCTCGACGACCGGCTCAGTTCGTTCGTCGCCGCCCGTAAACTGCTCGACCGCTACTTCGGCGACATCCGACGGGAACGATAACCGTATACCGCCCCCTCATCCGGCCCCGCTCCTCTTTTTTTGGAGCGGGGCCGGATCTACTTCGGGTCTATGCCCCCTCCGCCAAGGACTCCCGACCGACGCCCCTCTCCTTACACAATTTACATACATCTACAACATAATATAATATATGTTCATAATTAAAAAACCTTAATCTTTGTATATGAACAACTCATAAACTACTTGACACAATGAAACAACTTTACCTTTCTACCCTTGCTGCTCTCGCCCTCTGTTTTGTGGGATGCAAGCAGGACGAACCGATTCCCGTATCGGACATCGCACTGAATAAAACGACACTCTCGCTGAACGTGGGCGAAACCGGACAACTCACGGCTACCGTAACGCCCGAGAATGCCGAAGACAAAACCGTAACCTGGACGAGCGACAAACCCAAAGTCGCTGCGGTATCCGACGAAGGGCTCGTGACGGCGCTCGGCCCCGGAGAGGCGACGATCACCGCAAAGGCCGGACAACGGACGGCAACCTGCGAGGTAACAGTACAGGACCCGAGCATAACCGCCCATTTCGATCCGCTTTTCGCACAGGTATTGCAAAACGAAGGGGTAATTGCCGATGCGAAACGCATCCTGCCGGAAGAGGTGAAAGAGATCACACAGCTACTCCTCTATCTATGAAGGAGACCTTACCTCCCTACAGGGCATCGAATATTTCAAATCCCTGCAACAGTTAGCTTGCGTCAATAACCGACTGACAACACTGGATGTCAGCAGCAACACCGCGCTGACTGAATTGGAGTGCTCCGGTAACCAACTGACAACGCTGAACATAAGCAACGCTACCGCACTGACACGAGTGGATTGCTCCCGCAATCAGCTGACCGCACTGGATGTAAGCAATAACACCCGACTATTAACGTTGAAATGCTTCGAAAATCAGTTATCTGCATTGGATTTAAGTCACAACACCGCACTGACGAGACTGAGCTGTTCCAACAATCGGCTGTCCTCATTGGACCTGAGCAGCAATATCGGACTCATCGAATTGTACTGTGCTTACAACCAGCTAACCGAACTGGAGCTGAGCAGTCATACCGAGTTGACATACTTGATGTGCGACGGAAATCAGTTACCCTTCCTGGACCTGAGTGCCAATACCGCACTGATAGGGTTGTACTGCTCTCACAATCAACTGACTTCACTGGACCTAAGCAACAATACAGCACTGATAGTCGTACACTGCTACTACAATCAGTTAAACGCACTTGACCTGACCCGCAACACAGAACTGACAACATTGATCTGCGCCTTCAATCAGTTGACCTCTCTGGATACAAGCAGCAATACGGCACTGACAGAGTTACTCTGCTCCCACAATCAGTTGACCGCACTGAACGTCAGCGGCGATACCGCACTGCAAGCATTGAACTGCGACGAAAATCAGTTAACCGCATTGGACTTGAGCAACAATACTGCTCTGATAGCGTTGGCCTGCTCTCACAATCAACTGACCGCGCTGGACCTGAGCTACAATTCCACGCTGGCAATATTGCATTGTATCCATAACCAACTGACTGCTTTGAATATAAGCAGCAATTCCGACTTAGGCGAATTATTATGCAGCCACAATCCCGGCGACGGATCGGTCTTCCCGGTAATGGCATGGTTCGACAACAGTGCAATTCCGGAGGATTTCACGACCGGAAACTGGTCGTATGAAGGAAAAGACATCTCGATCGATTACCGGAAAGCCGACTGACAACCGATTAAAGATCAAATCAAATACGAACGACGCACAACCGGGGAAGGTTTTGCGTCGTTCGTATTTCCACGGCAAAATAAGGGCCGCCGTAACACTGCTCGATCGTTCCCGTTGCATCCCTCTCGCAATACACGCCGCACCCGCCCGCCTGCATCCGCTTCCGGGTCATCCGCTCCGCATCTACCGGCAGCATGAACGCAGGACAGCCGGTTCGACTTCCCCACCGGTTGCGCCGATTCCCCGCCCGTGCGGTCGACCGGAAGGAGCGACGTCCGGTACGTCGCATCGGAAACATCCGTTTTCCGCCCCTTCCCACGCCTCGTCGCCCCTACGCACACAGCGACACGACGCCGGGAAACCGCAGGGGACGGTAATCATAGCCCCCGCCCGGCGATCGGAACCACGCCGCACTACACAAAACAGCGGGAACACGTTGCCGTGCTCCCGCTTACCGATATCCGCCGAACTACGACGGTTTCCTCTCATGGGCCGCACTGCGCGGCAACCGGATTACTCCTCACTCGCGGCGGACTCCTTCACCAGTCCTCGCGACACGAGCAACGGCCGGCGGCTGGGCTGCCGGCCGCGGAAATTCTCATACAGCACCATACCGTCGGCGGTGCCGCCTTTGGAGAGTATCTCCTCGCGGAAACGGGTAGCCACCTTTTTATTGAAGATTTCGCCCGTTTCCCGGAACGCCTCGTACGCATCCTTGTCGAGCACTCCGGCCCAAAGATAGCCGTAGTAACCGGCCGAATAGCCGCCGTCGAAAATATGCGAGAAATAGGGATAACGGTACCTCGGCTCGATCTGAGGAATCAAACCGCGCTCCTCGTTCAACACACGTTTCTCGAAGAGGTCGGCTTCGAAAGGCACATACTCCTTCATGGCATGCAGGTCCATATCGGAATAGGAGGCCGCCGCAAGCTCTACGGTTTCGAATCCCTGGTTGAAGAAGGCGCTCTCCTGAATCCGTTTGATAAGGGTTTCGGGAATCACCTTGCCCGTCTGCCAATGGATGGCGTAGCTGCGAAGCATCTCCGGCTCGGTGGCCCAGTTCTCCATGATCTGCGAGGGGAGCTCGACGAAGTCGTTCTCCACCGCGAGCAGGCCGTGGTAGGGCACATCGCTGAAGAGCGCATGGAGGGCATGTCCGAACTCGTGGAAGAAGGTGGTGGTTTCGTCCAGGTCGAGCAGGGCGGGAATATTGCCGTTCGGCCGGGTAAAGTTCCCCACGATGTATACCACCGGAATCACCCGTTCGCCGTCCTTATAGCTCTGGTCGCGGAAGGTACCGCACCACGCCCCCGGTCCTTTTCGCCCGGCACGCGGATGGAGGTCCATATACAGAATACCGAGCAGGCTGCCGTCGGCATCGTACACCTCGTAGGCCACGCATTCGTCGTTGTAGACGGGGAGCACCGCCGGACGGAACGTGATGCCGTAGAGCCGGTTGCTCAGTTCGAAGATTCCCTGTTTCACATTTTCCAGCGGGAAGTAGGGCCGCAACGCCTCCTGATCGAGGTTGTACCGCGACTTACGTACCTTCTCGGCGTAATACCACCAGTCCCACGACGCGAAGTCGTCGCTGCCGTCCTCCTTGCGCTTGAGTTCCTTCATCTCGGCGAGCTCCTCGCGGGCCCGGTCCAGCGCAGGCACCCAAATCTCGTCCAGCAATCCGTAGACGTTTTCGGGAGTCTTGGCCATGTTGTCGTCGAGCACATACTCGGCGTAGGAGCCGTAGCCGAGCAGATGGGCCCGACGCGTACGCAGCTCCATGATCTCGTTGATCAACCGCCCGTTGTCCAGTTCGTCGTCATGGTTGCACTTCTCGATGTAGGCGGTATAGAGCTCCTGCCGCAGGTCGCGGCGGGGGGAGTAGGACAGGAAAGGCAGCATGCTGGGTTTGCCGATATCGAAGAGATACTTCTCATCGCCCAGCCCCGCCTCCCGCGCGGCATTGCGGGCGGCGCTGCGAACTCCCGAGGGAAGTCCCTCCACCTCCTCTTCGCCCAGCACCATCCGGAAACGGGCATTCTCCTCCAGCAGGTTTTTCCCGAAACGGAAAGTAAGTTCCGACAAACGGCTGTTGATCTCCTTGAACTCGGCCTTCTGTTCGGCGGTGAGATTGGCTCCCGAACGCACGAAATCCTTATACACCTTCTCCACCAGGCGCTTCTGCAACGGATCGAGACCCGCCTCGTCGCGCTTTTCGTACACCTTCCGGATGCGGTCGAAAAGTTTTTCGTTGAGCGTTATGCCGTCGTAATGCTTCGACAGCATGGGCGCCACCTTCTCCTGCACGGCCTGCATTTGGGGATCGGTATCGGCCGCAGCCACGTTCCAGAATACCAGTTCCACACGCGTGAGCATCTCCCCGGAGTTGTCGAACGCCAGTACGGTGTTCTCGAAATCGGGTTCCTGCGAATTTTCCGCAATGGCTTCGATCTCCTCCTCATGGAGCCTCATGGCTTCACGGAAGGCCGGCATGTAGTCCGACACTTCGATTTTATCGAACGGCGGGACACCGTAAGGTGTATCCCATTCGGAGAGCAGCGGATTGGCGCCGTTGGACGCCTCCCTCCCTCCACACGACGAAAGGGCTGTCATCATCACGACGGTGGTTAAGAGCAATGGAATTTTTTTCATACTTTTATGCGGTTTTTCGATTCACCTGTGTTTCCACACGGTCAAACGTACAAAGTTACGATTTACAAGATACAAATGCAATTATTTTACACTCCGGAAATCACCCTGCCCGAATACACGCTCCCCGAAGAGGAGTCGGCGCACTGCCAGAAGGTGCTG
Organism: uncultured Rikenellaceae bacterium; assembly: GCA_910577285.1. GTDB lineage: Bacteria > Bacteroidota > Bacteroidia > Bacteroidales > Rikenellaceae > Tidjanibacter. The sequence continues at coordinate 60,032 of CAJTLO010000008.1, forward strand.
CGCCTGGGGGCGGGCGACGAGCTGTACCTGACCGACGGCCGCGGCAACCTCTACCGGGCCGTGGTGCAGCAACCAGACCCGAAACGATGCCGGGTACGCATCACCGAAACGCTCCCCCGCTACGGCGAACGCTCCTACGGGCTCACCGTGGCCGTGGCGCCGACCAAGAATATCGACCGTTACGAATGGTTTCTCGAGAAGGCCACCGAGACGGGGATCGACCGCATCATCCCCATCGAGTGCCGCCACAGCGAACGGCGGATCCTCAAACGCGAGCGGGGCGAACGGGTGGTAACGAGCGCCGTCAAACAGTCGCTCAAGGCCTACCGGCCGCAACTGGACGAACTCACCCCCCTCGGCGAGGTGATAGCAATGCCCTTCCGGGGCACGAAACTGATCGCCCACTGCCACCCCGGCACGCCGCGGCGGTTCATCGGCAACGTCCTGCCCCGGGGCGGCGACACGCTCGTGCTGATAGGTCCCGAAGGCGACTTCTCCGAAGAAGAGATCGCAGCGGCACGGGCTGCGGGATTCACCGAAGTGAGCCTCGGAGAGAGCCGTCTGCGCACGGAAACGGCGGCACTGGCCGTCGTGACGGCCGCCGCGCTCGTCAACGGCATGGAATAGCGATCGCACGGCATCGCCCCACACAGCAATACGGAACATCCATGAAAAACGATTCCACATCCCTGCGCGACGTCGAACCGAAAGGGACGGGCGATGCGCGGGTCTGCCTGTCGCTCTTCACGACATTTTTCAAGATAGGCGCCTTCACTTTCGGCGGAGGGTTCGCCATGATCCCCCTCATCGAACGGGAGATGATCGACCGCCGCGGCTGGATCGCCCGCGGCGACTTTCTGGAACTGCTCGCCCTGGCCCAGTCGGCACCCGGACCGATCGCCCTCAACTCGGCGGTATTCGTCGGCTATAAGATAGCCGGTTACCGGGGTGCCTTCGCAGCGGTGGCAGGCGTAGTACTGCCCTCGTTCGTCATCATCCTGCTCATCGCCATCTACTTCACCGACATCCGCCACAACCGCTACGTGGAAGCCGCCTTCAAGGGCATGCGTCCGGCGGTGGTGGCGCTCATCGCGGCCCCCCTGCTGAACCTCGCCCGCGGCATGCGGTGGTGGAAACTCGCCCTCGCCGTCGCGGCCGCCCTCGCCGTATGGCAGCTCGGCGTATCCCCCGTATGGTTCATCATCGCCGGCGCGGCGGCCGGCATCCTGCTGGCCCTTTACGACAAACGCGGCGAGCACAACGGAAAGGAGGGAACACGATGATCTACCTCCAACTGCTGCTCTCCTACCTCAAGATAGGCTTCTTCGGCTTCGGCGGAGGCTATGCCATGCTGTCGCTCATCCAGAACGAGATCGTGGTGCAGCGCGAATGGCTCACGGCCGAACAGCTCACCGACATCATCGCCATCTCGCAGGTCACACCGGGCCCCATCGCCATCAACAGCGCCACCTACGTGGGCTACGCCGTAACCGGAACGGTGTGGGGCGCGGCCCTCGCCACGCTGGCGGCCTGTATCCCGTCGCTGACACTGATGCTCGCCGCCACGAAATTCTACCTGCGCCTGCGCTCCAACCGCTACATGGCGGGAGCGATGGAGGGGATGAAACCGATGATGATCGGCATGATCCTGGCTGCGGCGCTCCTGCTCCTCACCCCCGACACCTTCATCGACTGGAAAAGCTGGGCGATCCTGGCCGCCGCCTTCCTCGCCTCGGTCAAAAAAGCGAATCCCATCCTCATCATCGTCCTCTCGGCAGTGGCAGGGTTATTGCTCTACCTGTAGCAATACCAACTTTAACGGCCATACTGCCATGAAAGATTACAAATTCACCAACAATACCACCAAACGGAGGTACGAACTCGACCTGGAAGACGGACAAATCGCCACGATCGAGTATTACATCATGCCCGGCGGAGAAGTGACATTCACCCACACCGAGGTGCCTTACAACCACACCAACCAGGGTATCGGAAGCCAGATAGCCCTCAAGGCGCTCACCGACATCCGCAACCGTGGCGCCAAGATGATTCCCCAATGCGGATTCATCGCCTCCTACATCCGCCGCCATCCGGAGTGGCAGGAGGTGGTGGCCGTACGCGAACGCACCTACTGACACCCTGCGGGCGGGACGCTCCGTCCCGCTTCCCGTTTCGGCCCCGGACGACGGACCTCGCTCCCCGTCTGCGGCCGGGAAATGCCCGACACGCACCCAACCGATCCGGTACAGATGAACGAAAACAAGATCAAGGAGAGTCTGAAGATCAGGCCCGTGGGGCTGAAACACCTCGACCAGTACAACGAACTGCTGCGGTACGTCTTCCAGGTCACCGACCGGGAGCTGGAAAAGAGCGGCTACGAGGACGGGGAGCTGAAGCGCTCCAAACGTCCCATCCTGCAGGAAGCCGACGTATTCGGCTGGTTCACCCGCGACGACAAACTTGTTTCGCAGATCTGCATCTATCCGTGCGAGGTAAACATCCACGACCGCATCCTGCACATGGGCGGCGTGACGGGCGTAGGCACCTATCCCGAGTTCTCCGGCATGGGGCTGATGAACGACCTGATCCGGCACGCACTCCTGAAAATGCGCAAGGCCGGGCAGTTCATCTCCTATCTCTATCCCTATTCCATTCCCTACTACCGGCGCAAGGGGTGGGAGATCATCTCCGACCACATCACCTTCACCCTGAAGGATACGGAGATTCCCGCCACCGCCGAGGTACCCGGCCACGTGGAACGGCGGGCCGTGGGCGACCGCGACGTGAAAGAAACGTACGACCGCTTCGCACGCTCCACCCACGGCGCCCTCATCCGCAACGACTTCGAGTGGATGGAGTACTGGCGCTGGGAGAACGAGGAGGAGCGCACGGCGGCGGTCTACTACGATGCGCTGGGCATCCCGCAGGGATTCCTGCTCTACTGGGTGGAAGAGGACATCTTCAACATCCGCGAAATGGTCTACCTCACCCAAGAGGCCCGCAAGGGACTGTGGAACTTCATCCGTGCGCACTACTCCATGATCGACGCGGTCAACGGACACATCTATACGGGCGAACCGCTCGCCTTCCTGCTCGACGAAAGCCAGATACGGGAGTCGATCGAGCCCTACTTCATGGCCCGCATCGTGGACGTGGCCGAGTTCCTGCGCCTCTACCCCTTCGCCCCGGGCGTGCGCCCCTTCCACTTCGTCGTCACCGACCCCATGGCGGAATGGAACACCGGAATCTTCAGCGTGGCCACCGATCGGGAGGGCGCCGCAATCGTCACCGACCAGCCCGCAGGACGGCCGGTAACACTCGACATCCAGACGCTCTCGGCCATGCTCATGGGCTACAAACGCCCCTCCTACCTGGCACGCATCGAACGGCTCCGCACCGACAAACGGACGCTGCGGCTGCTGGAAGAGATCATCCCCGACACGCAGCCCTATTTCTCCGACTACTTCTGACCGCCCCGGCTCTCCGCGACAAAGGGCCGCCCGCTTGATGCGTACATCCCTCTGCGACTGGTTTTTACGAAAATTCCCGGACAGGTCCGCCATCCGGCCGAAGCAGGTGCGCGGCGAATCCGCGACCGCAATCCCCGCCCCCAGGAAACCGAAACGCAAGGTATGCGGCAGGAAAAATTCCTGCCGCATACCTTGCGATACTTCCCTACGGCACCGGCATGCCGGGGGTCGCCATCGACCCTCTCCGCCGGCCCGGCGTCAGTGCATATAGTCCCAGGCGGGCAGCACGACGGGTTCGCCCGACAACGCTTCCAAGGCCTGTCCGTCGAGATAACGCTTGTGGATGACCAGACGGAACATGTACTCGTCGAACCAATCGTCGGTAAAGGTCAGGTACCCGTTGTTGCCGTACCCCGTACCCCAACTGTTCTCGAACTCCCACTTCACCGGCACGTCGTCGGAGTCGGTATCCACGCCGACGAGCGTCATGGCATGGCTCGAACCGCTCTGCCGGGTCAGTATCCGCGCTTTCTTATCCATCGACATGTCCACGCCGAAGAGCGACTGGTAATCGTACATCGCAGGGTCCATCACTCCCGTCTTGCGATTCAGGTACTTGTGCACGTCGCACGAAGCATACATGGCCTCGTTGTTCTTGATGGAGGCGAGCGCCGCACGTTTTATCGCTTCGTTGGGCAGGTTGAGGTAGACCCAGTTGATCCCCTCGACGGTATTGCGGTAGTTGCTGATGTCGTACACCCGGTAATACTCGCGCGTGGGGTCGTTCATGATCATGACGTAGTTCTCCGGCGAATAATCCGCGGGGGTAATCTCCGCATAGAATTCGAGCGGCGTATAGTGTTTGGAAACGATCGCGCCCGAACGGTCGCGGAAACGCCACTCAAACTCCGCAGGGGGCTCTCCCAGGCAGAGGGCGAGCATGCGGTAGACATCGGCCAACGCAGCCTCCTTACGCTCCTTCACGAGGGCCGCACGCGCCTTTCCTTTGGCCGAAGCGACCGCCTCGCGCAACCGGTATCCCTCGGAACGCAGCTTTTCGTTGATAAGCGCCACCATCTGGGCCGTATTTTCCGAATGGGGCGTCTCGGGCATCGCCTGCGCAGGCACCACCCCGTACTTGCCGGCTATGTTGTAGTAAAGGTTCCACACTCCGCCGTCGTCCAGCGGCGCGGAGAAGTAGTGCACCACCTCGCGGTCATCCATCGGCTTGGAAGCCGTCGCGGCCACATTCTCGAGAAACAGGTTGGCCTTCTCGAGAATATCCCAAAAGTAGAGGTAGTTGTGCGAGAAGTCGAAATCGTCGAGTCCGTATTTCTCCATCACCGAAGGCCGGAGCACATTCATCGAGGTGAACATCCAGCAGCGCCCCGACTGCTTCTGGTCGGTGATTCCCTTCACATTCACCCGATATTTGAAGTAGTGATCGATCTTTCCGTCGAGCTCGTGATTCAGCGCCAAGGCGCGTATGTCGCCGTTGGAGGTCAGCACGTTCTGGATAGCCACCACGGAGGGATCGCTGTGGAAACGCTCGCGCATCCGCGCCACATCCTCTCCGGTGATGGACTGTGCGTCGGCGGCGATGCCGCCGGCGACCACGAGGGAGGCCGCCAATAAAATACCTTTCTTCATTTGCAAAGTCGTTTTATGCGTTCGTAATGCCGTAAAGGTACAAAGATAGCATTTACCTCCGGAAACGAAAATCCCCGCCCCGTTCCCGCCTGAAAAAATCCGCCCGGCCCCCGCACCGATTTCCTTTCGGATACACCGCCCCTGGCCGCGCGGAACCTTCTATACGACGGCAGGGGCGGGATAATCCCGCCCCTGCCGTCGTATGCCGCTTTACCTCCCTTTCACCGAAACGCCGCCTCGTAGAGCACATGCCGCGAAAGGGGGTGTCCCGCAGGCAGGGCCGGATGATCGAACTCCTTCACCCGCTGCATGCCGATTTTCCGCATCACCCGCTCGGAAGGGCCGTTCTGCACGGCGGTGAAAGCGAACACCCCGGGCAGACGCAACACCTCGCGGGCATATACCAGACAGGCGGCCGCCATCTCCGGCGCATAGCCCCGCCCCCAGTATTCGGGCAGCAACCTCCACCCGATCTCGACTCCCGGAGCGAAATCCGCATCGAAATCGAAACGGTGCAATCCGACGAATCCTACGAACCGGTCCCCGGCACGTTCCCGGACTGCGAACAAGCCGTAGCCGCACTCCTCCAACTCCCGACGGATCCTGCCCAGGAACTCCAGCGACTCCTCCGGTGCGAGCGGCCGCGGGAAATAGCGCATCACGCGGCTGTCGGCATTCATGCGGACAAACTCCGCCTCATCCCCAGCCAGCCACGCATCCGCCCGCAGACGCTCCGTACAAAGCCGCTCTTGCCACCCGAACCGTTCCATCATACCGCAACCGCCCCTGACACCCGGCAGGCATTCCGACCGCCAGGCGACGGGCCGGACATCATCTTGTCACCATCTCGACACGCCCCCAGTATGCGCGGTCCACCACGAGCATCAACATGGGACGCACGAAGTAGGAACGCCTGTCGCCTACCTCCCGGTCATAAGTCAGAATCACCTTGTCGCCTATCTTCACCAGGCTCTCCACCTGAAAGCGGACAGCCTCGTCGGTCATGGGTTCGATCAGGGCGATCACATACTGTGTATCGAAATCGACCGGCGTAGGGAGCGCCCCCATCACCGGCGCCTTGCCGAATACGGCATCGAACTCTCCCTGCGTGGTAATGGTGGCGGCAGGCAAACGGTCCGCCGTGTAGCTGTTATTCACGAAATAGTTCCGCCCCACCGTATAGGGAACCTTGCAGCCGAGCCACAACTCCAGCATGAATTCGCCGCCCCACGGCTCGCCCGCCATCAGGCTCTCGCCGATCACCAGACGATAGGTCCCGCGCCGAACGAGATCGTACTCGATGCTCCTGCCGAACGGACCGTCGGTACCGCCGCCGGGCATGACGATTTGATTGAACCGGATGTTGGCCTCCTCGCCGACACCGCCGATCTCCGCGTAGAGCAGATCGCATATCCCCGGATCGAACTCCGCCACCACCGGCACGCCGGGCTGCTTGCCGATCCTCACCCGGCCGCAGCCGTCCGCCACCGGCACCTTCACCGGCAACGAGTCGGCAAGGATCACCTCTCCGAGAGGCACCCTTCCCGTTACGGCCTCCATACTGCCGGCCTTCCTATTCCTTCCGCAGGAGGAGAGAACCACCCACGGCACCGCCGCAATACACAATACAACGACTAAACGTTTCATCACCGTTATTCCTTCAATATTCCGCTCCGGAACGCGCTCCGCGACCGGCGCACAAATGTAATCAATAAACACCAACCGTGTACACCCCCGACCAACGCAAACGAGGGGCCGAAAGGCCCCCCGTCACGAAATTTTCCGCACCGGTCAGAAAACGACCGTCAACGGCAGCATGAAACCGTACAGGAAGAATCCCGCACCCGCTCCACCGGCATAGAGCACATTGAAAGTCGGATTGATTCCCATCCGCCAAACGTTCACATAGAACCCCACCGAAGCCATGATCCCGAATTCGGGAATCCGTTGCGATGCATAATCGGTAATTTCCGAATACGCCGCTACGCAAGCACACCTTCCTCTCGCCTCCCCGACCATCCGCATAGGCTTCCCCTCTTTTCTCCCGGGGGAAACGGACGTCTCACCGCAGTTTGTTCCGCTCGAAATGGGGACCGACCTTCAGCGTGAAGAACAGCGCCGAAACCACCGTCAGGCATGCTCCCACGAAATAGGCCGCATTCAGCGTACCGATCTGACCGATGTAGCCTCCCAGCAACAGCCCGCCCCCGATCCCGACGTCCCACGAAGTGAGGTAGGTGGAGGTGGCCGTTCCGCGTTTGCTGTTGGGGGCGAGGTTCACGAAGAGCGTATTGAAGGCCGGAAACATCGTCCCGAACCCGACACCGAGCAGGAGCGCGATGCCGAAAAAGACGTATCGCCCGAGGACAGGATACTCCGCCATCAGCCACTTGCACGACGACAGCCCGAAGAAACAACAGCACACCAGGTAGATGCCGAACGTGATGACGGCCACGATACGTCCTTTGTCGACCTGTCGCCCCGAAAAGAGCCGCGACACGGCCATGCCCGCCGCCATCAGCGTAAAGAAGAGTCCGCTACCGGCCACGATGCCTATCTGCCGCGCGTACATGGCCACATAGGTGGTGGTCATGCCGTAGGGAATGGATAGCAGCAGCAGGTCGAGCCCGGCAGGAATGCCCTTGACCAAAAAGAAACGGTCGAGCGAAATCGGCTCCCGTTTCACCTGGGGCTTTACGGGTGTCTTGACAAGCAGGGCGCAGACGAGGCCGAGCGAACACGAAGCGACCGAAGCCACGAAAAGGACGTTGAACCCCAGCCCTGCATCGTGCATGAAGAGCCCCACCATGGGACCTATCGACATGGCGATGTTGTTGGCCAACCCGTAATATCCCAGCGCTTCGCCGCGACGGGAGGAGGGGGTGATGTCGATCACCAGCGTATTGCCCGAGACGGTCACCGTACCGAACGCCAGTCCGTGCACCACGCGCAGCACGATGAACAGCGCGAGCGTACCGGCCACGATATAACCGGCGAAGACACCCGTAAAGACGAAATAGGCGAAGATGTAGAGAGGTTTGCGGGCGAAAGTATCCAACAGATAGCCGGAGAACGGACGGATGGTCAGTGCGGCGAGCGTATAGCACGAGAGGGCGATTCCCATCGTAGCGCTCCCGGTATTGAAAACCTCCGTCAGGTAGAAGGGGAAGACCGGCATCAGGAGATAAAACCCGAAATACAGCAGAAAGTTCGCCGCGATGATGCAACAATAATTCGCGGTGATGAGGCGCTCCTTGGTCATGACGATGTTCTTGATTATCCTTCGCTTCCGCCCCGGAAATGCCGCTCTTCACGGAGTCCGAAAGCGGCGCAAAATTAAGGATAAAAGGATTACGTTGTCTTCGCCGCAGCCGAAAGAACGCGCGGGGAAAGGCACCGGCCCGCTCCGCAACTCCGCAACAGACGCCCTCCGGCGGAATGCGGACCATCTTCCCGCGGAAAAACCGTTCCATCCCCCGCCGAAACCTCTCCGGAAGGATGCACGCGTCGCCTTTGCCCTGCGCACAGTCCCGTCTTTGTCCGCTTTCCGATCCTCTCCACGCCCCCTGCGGGCCGCCTCACGGAGAACGTCGGCCGTCGCAGGCCGGAACCCTTTCCCGAACACTCCCCTCCGGAGTGCACCGCAACGACGTTTTACCCGGGCTCAAAAAGAAAAAACCACCCTTGCAGGGTGGTTTCGGATTCGTTTTTTCTTGTGGGAGCACAGGGATTCGAACCCCGGACCCTCTGCTTGTAAGGCAGATGCTCTGAACCAGCTGAGCTATACTCCCTCGTAAGACAATCGGAGAAACACATCGACGCGCTTTGTAATTCTCGATTGCGGGTGCAAAGATAGGACGATTTTTTCTTATTCCAAATTTTATCGGCTAAAATCTTCATCGTCCGAGCGACATTCCCGATCCGCCTCCCGAAACCGCCCGGAAAACACCGGCCCGCACATCCGCCCGAAACCGCTCCCGACCGCAACGGGGAACACTCCCCCATACTGCCGGTTCCTCCTCTCTCTTCGGGCACCCTATCAACAGGCCCGAAAGGCCTCCGCCGCCAACAGCCCACACAACGGAAACAATCGTTTCAAGGGAAACTTTGCGGGTTATCTTCCAACAAAAAAAGGGCACGATCAAACAGCCATTCTTGCGAATAGCCTCCCTGCGCACATTCCCGTCTTTGTCCGCTTTCCGCTCCTCTCCACGCCCCTGCGGTCCACTCGCGGAGAACGCCGTCCGTCGCGAACCGGACCCTTTCCCGAGCACTCCCCTCCGGAGTGCACCGCAACGACGTTTTACCCGGGCTCAAAAAGAAAAAACCACCCTTGCAGGGTGGTTTCGGATTCGTTTTTTCTTGTGGGAGCACAGGGATTCGAACCCCGGACCCTCTGCTTGTAAGGCAGATGCTCTGAACCAGCTGAGCTATACTCCCTCGTGGTGCAATTGGAAAACACTTATCAACTTGCGGGAGTCGTCTTATGCTTCCCAATTGCGAATGCAAATATAGGGCGATTTTCTCTCGCTCCAAATTTTTCCGCCGCTTTTTTTCGCTTTTTCTTCCGGCTGAATTACCGAAGAAACCCCAAGCCACTGACAATAAAACCCATATAAAAAACGTTTCTATTCCGTTCGGGCCGTCTCATCCCCGCTCCTTTTCGCTGCGGCACCGTAGAGGGCACGGTAGAACACGCCGAGGGGCAGCATCTTCTTCGCCCTGTCATAAAAGAAGAGTTCGCCGAACGCCTCCGACGCGGGGACGGGAAAGAGCTGACCGACGATGCTTTTGGCCAGCAGCGCCGAAAGCCCCATGGAGTAGAGGTTGAGCACGAGAAAGCCGTCCGAGGCCGACAGCAGCCGGGCACAACATTCGAGCATCGCTCCTATGTCCTGACCGAGCACCCACTTTTCGCCCTCCGGACCTCGGCCGTAAGCGGGCGGATCGAGGATGATGCCGTCGTAACTCCGGCCCCGACGCACCTCCCGCCGGACGAATTTCATCGCATCCTCCACCACCCAACGGATACCCTCCAGACCGCTCGCCTCCATATTCTCGCGGGCCCAGGTCACCACCTGACGCACCGAGTCCACATGCGTCACGTCCGCACCGGCGCTCCGTGCCGCGAGCGACGCACCGCCCGTATAGGCAAACAGGTTGAGCACACGCGGCGCCCGCCCCAGACGCTCCTTCATCCGCAGCACGTTATCGTAAATGAAGTTCCAGTTCTCGGCCTGTTCTGGAAATACGCCCACATGTTTGAAGGAGGTGAGCCCCAACCGCATCCGCAACGACATGCCCCGGTAGCGGTAGCCGATGCGCCACTGCTCCGGCATTCCCGCCCCCAGCAGCCACCGGCCGCGCTCCTCGCTGTTGGCATCGCGCCGGAAAACAGCGGAAGCCATGCGCTCCCACTCCCCTTCGGGAAGCGACTTGCGCCAGATGGCCTGCGGCTCGGGCCGCACCGTCACATGCTTTCCGAAACGCTCCAGCTTTTCGAAATCGCCGCAATCGACCAACTCGTAATCCTCCCATGCGGGAGACAATATCTCCGGAACATCCGTACATTTCATATCCATACTCGATTCTATCGTTTCAACTGATCCTCTGCGACCCGCTCCGCAGGCAAGGTGTCCCGGGCACGCCCCTCGAAAACCACGCTCATCATGCACTCCGCGCAATCGAACTCCAGGCGGTAGACGAACGCCCCGTGACGGAGCCGCAACTGCGAGGGTCCCGTCCCTTTCCGCCCCTTCAGGCACATCCCGTGCTCACGCCTCACGCAGAAGGGAGTACGCATCACCGTCACCCCGCGCAAATCGGTCTGCAAGTCGTATCCCGGAGCGGCGCCCTCGCCGCCGAAGCGATCGTAAAACCTGCGTGCCAGGCGGTTGGTCACATTCTCCGAGGCTGCCGGCACGCCGTAGGGATAGCGGTTTCCGGAGCGGAGTTGCGCCGGCCATCGTTCCGGCGTACGTTCCACCCTCCGGCGCAGCAACTCGTCCAGCCCCTCCCGACGCAGAGCATTGGCCTCCGAAACCCGCAGGAAAGGCACTTCGCCAGCGCCCTCCCCGAACCGCACCCGCATCACATCGAACATCGTATCGCCCGACCGGGAGAGCTGCGTACGGAGCATCTCCGACACCCGCGCCGGCTCGCGAGCAGCCCCGTGAGTGCACGGCACGGATGCGGTCGCCGAGAAACCGTCGTCGTCCCGGAACTCCGCCTGCACGCCCCCTTCATCGAACGTCACGGTCACCTCGACCCCTACCGAACGACGGGTACGGGCCGCCTCCAATTGCGCCGTGAATCGGCGATCGTAATTTCTGTATATTTCCGTCCCGGGCGGAATGCACCACTCCCTGTTGATGCACACACACCGCCCCTGGACCCCGTTCACGTTCGTACCGGAGAGTCCGCCGCCGTAGAGGAAACAGATTCCGTCGCCGGGGACGAACTCCCCCTCCCCCTGCAGCTCGAACCACCCCGCTCCGGAACGGGCCACACGGCATACGAGGCTGCCGACGGCCTTCGGAGTATCGGGCGTGGAGACTCCCGCCCGACGCCCGTCGAAAAAGTATTCGGTATGTCCTCGGGAGAAGGTCCGCGCAATATCGGGTTCGAAACCCGGCACGCTCCGTCCCTCGGAGGCCCTTGTAAGGCCGGGACGGGCCGCGATCTCCCGATCGAGACGGGTACGGTACCAGGCAATGACGTTTCTCACGTACGACTCGTCCTTCAGCCGGCCCTCGATCTTGAAAGAGGTGACGCCGGCATCCAGCAACTCCCCCAGCCGGCCCGAAAGATCCATATCCCGAACCGAGAGCAGGTGTTTCCCCGCCATCAGCACCTCACCGTCGGCGCCCAGCAGATCGTAAGGAAGACGGCAGGCCTGCATGCAGTCGCCCCGGTTGCCGCTGCGCGGCGACATGGTACGGCTCATGTAACACCGGCCGCTGTAACATACGCAAATCGCCCCGTGCACGAAACACTCCAGCTCCACGTCCGTGGCGGCCCGTATGCGCCGTATCTCCCGCAGGGAGAGGTTGCGTTCGAGAATCACCCGCGAGAAGCCGCAGCCAGCCAGAAAGGCAGCCTTCTCCGGCGACGCGTTGAACATCTGCGTCGAGGCGTGCAGCTCCACCCCCTGAAGTCCCATCTCGGCATAGGCCATATCCTGCACGATGAGCGCATCCGCCCCGGCAGCGATCACCTGCCGGGCAACCCGCTCGGCCTCGGCGAGTTCGTCGTCGAACAGAACGGTGTTGAGCGTCACATAGACGCGCACGCCGAAGCGACGTGCATACTCCACCGCCGCCGCAATATCCGCCACACTGTTGCCCGCCGCCTGCCGGGCGCCGAAGCGCGGGCCGCCCATATACACGGCGTCCGCACCGCAGTCGATGGCCGCACGGGCACTTTGCAGGTCCCTGGCCGGCGCCAGCAGTTCAATCTTTCCGTGTCCCTGAACCCGCTCCATTCCACATCTTTCCATGACCGGCAAAGATACGGAAAGTCGAGTGCAAAACCGAATGCAATTCGGATTTTGCCGAGACGGAGTATTTAAGACAAAGTCAAAGATACGAAAAGTCGGGGGCAAAAACGAATGGCATTTCGGTTTTACCGAGACCAGGTATCCAAAGTAAAGCCGAAGATACGAATAAAACCGGAGGACGAGACACATGCCCCGCGGCCGACATGGTACGCGAAACTTACGGCGTTTTGCGCCAGGCCATGACTGCGGGTGTGGCCGATAACGTCATCCCCGACGCTATGGCTCGTAAGCTGGAGAACAGTCTTTTTCTGTTCTCCGGGTTCAAGACCGCCCAGGAGTTGAAAGATATTTCCTTGCGTCTTCGCAACGACGACGGGACCGTAAAAGGCTTCTCCAAGTTCCTCACCGAGGTGAGGAGTATCGACCGGGCGTATAACGTCAACTACTTGCGTGCTGAGTACAATTTTGCGGTGAGTTCCTCGCAAATGGCCGCTTCGTGGGCCGAGGTGAAGGCCGCAGGTAACCGGTACGACTTACAGTACCGGACCGCCGGCGACGACCATGTCCGCGAGGAGCACCGCCCCCTGGCCGGAGTGACGCTGCCCGTGTCGGATGACTTTTGGAGATACTACTATCCGCCCAACGGATGGGGATGCCGCTGTACGGCCGTACAGGTCGTCAAGGGGAAATACCCCACTTCCGACAGCAAGGCCGCCATACTGGCCGGCGACCGGACCACCGATACTCCGAAAAAACGGATCTTCCGTTTCAACCCCGGCATCGACGGCCAGATATTCCCGCCCAAGCACCCATACTATAAGCTGTCGAAAGCGGAGGCCGAGCAAGTAGAGAAAAGTATCATCGAACTGCAATTAGACCCGATAAAAACCCCGGCACAGATGGCCGACGAGTTGAACAGAATAGGCGGGAGTTGGTTCGAGCACGGTCCCGCACAATTGTTTACGACCCCCAAAAAAGGAGTCAACGGATTTACCTGTATGGACGGGCGGATATACTTGACCCCGGAACGTATGGAGCGCTCTATACGCGGAATAAACCGTATCGCCGAAGGGGTGAACGCGACGTTCGACGAGGAGGATGCGCTGGCTACGCTGTGGCATGAAATCATGCACAACCGTAATAAGCCGGGCAATATGCGGTTGGGGAAAACGGAAACCAGGTATATGGAGCTGGCTAACGAGTTCGTAGCACGAAAGACGCTCCCGGAGTTCTTTAAGGCTCTCGGCGGTGAGTTGCAAACGAGGGAACTGACGGTAAACCGTGCGTCGACCGGTTATAACCGAATGGTCCGGAACTTCGACACCTTGATAGACGCCACTCAAGCCGACCGGGAAACCGTTACGGAGGCCGTGAAGGATGCCCTATTCAATACACCATACGACCGACAAAAAGAGGGACTGGTAAAGTCCCTCTTAAAAGGCGGGGCGAAAAGGAAAGACGGAACGGTACTGAAAAAAGGAGAACTGGGGCAGTGGATGAAAGATTGTAAAGAATGTTCTGAAAAATTCTTTGTTGACTTGTTGCAACAATTATTATAAAACTATTCGTCAAATGAAGCCGCAATCTCTTCGGCAAACTGTTTCTCGACGGCCGCCTCTAAACCTTCATAGCCGGGCTCCTCCGACAAACTAAGCATACTGTCCCAACGTAAATCCGGACGCTGTTGCAACTCTATTAAATACGTTTCTTGCCCCCAAGGGTAGTGTCTTTCTAAATACTTTTCATCAGTACAGAGGTCGAATACCGTGAGTTCACGTAAATTAAGATTATTGTAGTCCATAGCTATTGATTTTTATAATAAACTGCTAAAAAACGAGAGTCATGCACCCTCTAATAAAAAACATTCTTTCGGACTTGCGTGTGGAAGTGCTGGACGAGTTCAACCGCAACTTCACGCGCAAAGCCTTCTTCGATCGGCCGTGGCCGGCGCGGCAGATGGATACGGGCCGCGGAACGCTCCTGC
>CAJTLO010000009.1 GCA_910577285.1 uncultured Rikenellaceae bacterium
AACACAACACAACACAACACAACACAACACAACACAACACAACACAACACAACACCCAACGGTAACTACTCAGAACGAGGATGTGAAGGTAGCTACCCAAATATCCATCGACGTAATACGTATCGATTTTAAGGATGGTCTTTATGGGGTTATAAGGGTATATCCGAGATATGAATCCTGCTCGGTGTTTACTAAAGAAGGTTTTGATTTGCTATACAATAATCAGGAAGCCGCAATCAACGCGCTCCACGAATATCTCCGAAGCGGAGAAGAGCTTCAGACCCAATTGTATGAAAAGAGGCCGGCAAAACCGGCCGATACGGCCCGCTATATTTACACGGGAGAGGGTATTGAGTGATAACAAAAAATAGGCAATAAATTATGGGCGACCTAAAAGGTCGCCCATATCATTTCGATGACTGTATCATTTTGTTGACGTCAACAAAATGATCGGCTCAATGCTTAAAAAATGGATGTTCCATTAACATCTCCGCGTTCTCCTCAGCAGAAACCTTGATGTAACGTAAAAATGTGGATTCTTTCGTGTGGCCGGTGATCTTCATGATCGCTATTGTGGGCACGCCGGATTTATAGGCATTTGTGGCAAACGAGCGTCGCGCGGTGTGGGTACACACCAGCTCATATTTCTTGTAGATCCGTTGCTCATTCACACCACCCACATTCTTGTTAATGGTGACCTCCTCGTCAATTCCGGCCATCTTGGCGAGCTCCTTGAGGTGTTTGTTCATCTTCTGATCTGATACCTGAACCGATGCGTCGAACCCGTTCTGGATAATTCCGCGAACGTATGGATGGATGGGTATCACAACCACGGCGCCGGTCTTCGCCGTTTTAATACGAATAGTCTCCGACCCAATATTGGCCTCACTTAGTCGGCCGAAATCGGATACCCGAAGCCCGGTAAAGGCTCCGATGATAAAGCGGTCCCGCACCAACCGCAGACTCTCGACCTTGCGAAGAAGGTTCTCATTACGGATGTCGGCAACGTCTAAATGTTTCCGAACTGTTTCAACGGTAATATCCAATTCATATATCCGCCTCAACTCATCCAGAGACAGATAGATATTATCGCTGCTCTCGTTGATCGTTATAAAATCCCGGTGCTGAATACCGTGCAGGTCCGTGCACACCCCCTCGTAGGCTGCTTCGTGAATGATATGCTTGATGTTTTTGATATGGGATCCGAAATAATTAGCCGAGTACCCCTGTCCATAGAGCCACGTTCGGAATTTGATGTAGAAATTGATGTCGATGTCCTGAAACTTCAGACGTCGCTTGGTTATCCCTTCAAATTCTTGCAACTTATTGAGTGTGGTAGTGTATTTGCTGATGGTGCTGACGCTTTTCGCACCTCTTACTCTTTCAATATATTCGGTCAGGTAATCCACCACATAACTTACATCGCAACTGCCCTTATAGAAAAGGCGGTTGCAGGCATCCCAAAACTCTTGGGCCGACGGAGTGCCCATTTTGACTTTAAACGCAGCTATCGCTTCGTTGGTTGCGGCCTCCCATTTATCCAGCACCTCGTTCACATGCTGCCCGGCGGGGAAATCCTTGGGGACATTGCATCGGTGTTTTTTGGGATTCCAATATTTCACCGGTATTGTTTCTCCAGACGATTTTTTGTAAAATTGCCCTCGGAACCGCACGAGAATCTGAACATAGGAGCGTTCTCTGTTAGCGTCTTTGACGGTAAATGTGACAGCCATGTGGGGAGCGTTAAGGGGAGCGTTTACGATAACAATGTACTTACAATCGTGGCAAATATAGCCAAAAAAACGCCAATATATCATATTATGCAGATTCTAAGCGCATTATATCTTCTCTCGTCCTGGGCACCAAAGCAGAAAAGGTCGCTGAGTTTCAGCGGCCTTTTCATTTTATCGGCAAAAGCATTCCCTCCGGCCGGAACTTCCGCGATACCGACAAAAGCCCCGGCCGCTTCCGGGCCCGCCCGAAAGCATACACCCATTCGTGCACGGTCCGTTTCAATCGCCCGTTCCCCCTCCCCGCACGCCTCCGACCACCGAGCGAGCAACACCGCCCGACGACGCGCCGCACAAACGACGCCCCATCCGTTTCGGAGCGTTCGCCTCGCCACCGAACCGTCGCAACCTTCATCTATGTCACCCTGCCAGCCGTACCGGAGCAAACGGGCCGCCCCTTCCGCACGGCACCCCGCACCCGGCCGCCCACCGGAGCGGCGTCACCTGTCGAGTTTCTTGCACTTGCCCGTCATCCGCCTCACATCCAGCCGCAAAACGACGGTACGCGCAAAGGAGCGCTGCGCATACTCCATCCCTTGTTCCGCATGGGCCGGCGCATACTTTCCGACGATCAGCGCGAGGGCATGCCGCCGCTCCTCGTCCTCGGTCACCACGGCAACGGGCCCGAAGGCCATGATGCTTTCATACTCGGTGGTAAAGCGTGCCGGCTGCGGCGCGGTACGCCCCACCACGCAGAAACACGCCTCCGCCTCCCGGGCGATACGCCGCAGTTTCTCCCCTTGCGGGGCGCAGTGGATATAGATGCGGTCGTCCTCGGCCGCGTAATTGACCGGAACCCCGTAACCACCGCCACCGCCCAACGCAAGAAATCCGTACTCCCCGCCGTGCAGCAACTCCAATGCCCGTGTTCCCTCCAGCAACCGATCCTGCCGGCGGACCGGACTGTTGTCGTATTCGATAACCGTCATCCGTTTCATACAATAAGGTTTCCTGTAAAATTAGGTAAAATCCAGCCGTCTTCGTCCTCCGGCCGACCGCCCCGGCCGGAAATTTTCCGACCGCAGCTCTTCGCCGCCCGGAAAATAATATTACCTTTGCCGCCGCACAGGTTCCCCGTGCCGCCGTCAACGCGCGGCAGGGGATTAAAAGGGAATGCCGTGAAAATCGGCAACAGTTCCCGCTGCTGTAAGTTCCCGGAGAGGGGTTCTCCCCCTCCGCATCGAGTTCCGGCAATCTTTGCCACTGGCCATAGGGCCGGGAAGGCGCCGGAACAGGAACGAGTCAGAAGACCTGCCCGTGCCTTTACGGATTCGCTTCTGCGGAGAATGGAGGCGAATACCGGCGGTTTTCTGCACCCACGTAATCGACGCATCGTTACCGGCCGACAAACCCTCCGGCATTCGCACCCCTCCTGTTCCGTCAGCACTCCGTTTGACGAACTTTATTACGGTCGAATGATGGGTTTTGTCTGGTTCATCCTCCGGGCGGCCGCGTGCCGCCCCACCGCCGCCGCATGGCCGGCACGGGTTCGATGTACCCGCGCTCCGTCGTCCCCGTCCGGTTCCGTGCTTCTATTTTTTAAACCGAACATACGATGAAAAGATTCTTTACCATGATCCTCACCGCAATCGCGCTGGGGATGGCATTCGGCGGCTGTAGCAAATACGACGACAGCGCGCTGTGGAAGAGCGTGAACGACCTGGACGAACGCCTCACGGCGCTCGAAAAGAGCGTCGCACAGATGAACGGCGACATCCGCGCCATCGACGCCCTGGTGGCCACGCTCGAAAAGGGAGGCATGATAACCGACGTAAAACAGACCGACGAAGGCTACGAAATCACCGTCAGCAACAGCGACACCCCCATCGTCGTCCGCAACGGCGAGAACGGCGCACCGGGTGCGGACGCCCCGGTGATCGGCGTGAGGAAAGACACCGACGGCCGCTACTACTGGACGATGACGGTGAACGGCACGGAGAGCTGGCTGCCCGACGAGGAACACAAACTTCCCGTCACGGGCGCCGACGGTGCCGCAGGCGCTCCCGGCACCACTCCCGTCATGGGCGTGGATACCGAGGGGTACTGGACCGTGGATTACGGCGACGGCCCCCGGCGGATACCCGGCGACATCAAGGCCACCGGCACCGCAGGCGACTCCTTCTTCGCCGACCTCGACGAATCGGACGAACACTACGTGGTGCTCCGCCTCAAGAGCGGAGAACAGCTCGTACTGCCCCGCAACAACGCCACCCTGGCCTTCGTCGCCACCCCGGACGGCATACCGCCGCACGCCTATTACGGCGGCAGCGTGACGTTGCCCGTAACGCTCCGGAACATCGAGTTCGCCGAACTGCTCTCCGTACCGGCGGGTTGGTCGGGTTCGTTCGATCCCCAAAACGCCTCGGTGACGCTTCAGGCTCCCGCCGAGTGGAGTGCCGACACGGCCACCGAGGGCAAGGTTTCCCTCATCGGGCTTGCCGCCAACGGACAAACCCTGATCGCCTACCAGCCCGTCTATGTGGTGGACTTCACCCATCCGGAAGGGACATTCGTGGTTACGGAAGGCAACATGGGCAGCCAGAACGGCACCGTATTCTACTTCGACCAGTATATGCAAGCCCACCCCTCCGTCTATGAGAAGGCCAACGAAGGCCGTACGCCGGGCAACGTGTTGCAGGACATGTGGCTGGCCGGCGACCGGGCGGTATTCCTCTGCCAGAACGGCAAGGGCAACGGCGGCGACGGACAGGTGGTCGTCTGCAACGCCCACACCCTGAAACTCGAGAAGGCCTACGACGACCTCGTCTTCAATCGCCCCGAAGGCTCGAACAACGTCGGCTGCCCGCAGCATTTGGCCGTGGTGGGCGACAAGGCCTTCATCCAGTACGTCGACATTGCGCTCGAAACCAACGCGGGTATCCGGGTCTTCGACCTGGCGACGGGCACCCTCTCCTCCGAAGACATCGAAGGGAGCTACGGCGCATTCGCCTCGGAGGGCGCCCTCAAGGGCCGCATGTGGGTTTCGCGCGGCATGGTGGTGGCCGGCCTGGCTAAAGCTGTGCTCTTCATCGACCCCGCTACCGGCAACATCCTGCACAGGACCGACTTCGGCGGACAGGTGAAGGGTATCGTCAAAGGGGCCGACGGCAACTTCCACGTTGCGGTATCGGGTGATTTCGAGGGAGCCCCCTCCTACGGCGCCCCCACCCCGGACGGCTCCCGGATCGTAGGCCTCGACCACGAAGGCAACATCCTCTACACCTACGACCTGCCCGACGGCGTGCGCTTCCCGATAGCCACCTGGCAACCCTCCGTGAGCATGTGCGCGAGCTTCACCCAGCCCTACCTCTATCTGGTTACGGGCGAAGAGTTCTCCGCCACCTCCGCCTCGCGGTTCAACTACGAGACCCGCACCCTGACGCAAGAGTTCGTCACCCTCTCGGGCTACAACTCCATCGCAGGCTACATGGGCGTCCACCCCACCTCCGAGCGGCTGCTGGTGGGCCAGTCCGTCGCCTATAGCAGCTCCAGCATCGGTATCTTCGATCCCGACGCCCCCGCCGAACCGCTCGCCGTCTTCGATTACGACGAAGCCACCCCGGCAGGCGTGGACTTCGCCTACCGGTTCTCGGAAACGTTCATCGCCAAATAACACGGTGCGGCGTGAGGTATCCGCAACCATACCCAGGGCTCTCTCGTTCGGGCCCCTGCCACGGCAAGGAGCCGCAGCGCTTTTACGTGCTGCGGCTCCTCCGCCGGCTGGCACTCGCCTGTCTGCCGGCACTTGCGGCCCCCTGCGGCCTGCAAGCCCAGCAACCGGCCGCAAGTGCCGGGACAGAGGTGTCGCACGACATCGAGGAGATCGTGGTCACGGCCCGCCGTCCCGCCGAAATCATCCCCACCCAGAAACTCGAAGGCAAAGCGCTCGAAGCACTGAGCAGCCACAGCGTGGCCGACGCACTCCGCTACTTCTCGGGCATACAGATCAAGGACTACGGGGGAATCGGCGGACTGAAGACTGTCAACATCCGCAGCATGGGAAGCCAGCACGTAGGCGTCTTTTTCGACGGCATACAGATCGGCAACGCCCAGAACGGCACGGTGGACCTGGGACGCTTCTCGCTCGACAACATGGAAGCCGTCACGCTCCACAACGGACAGAAGAGCGCCATTTTCCAGTCGGCCAAGGATTTCGCATCGGCGAGCGCCATCTACATGGAGACGCGGCGTCCCCGCTTCGACTCCACACGCACCGACAACCTCAAGGCGACGCTCAAAGGCGGCTCGTTCAAGACCGTCAACCCCTCCCTGCTGTGGGAGCACCGCTGCGGCGACAAGGTACGCAGTTCGGTGAATGCGGAGTATCTCTACACCTCCGGCGAGTATCGCTTCCGCTACGCCAAAGGCGACGGATACGACACCACCGAGCTCAGGAAGAACGGCGACGTAAGGCTATTCCGGGCCGAAGCGGCTCTTTTCGGCGACCTGCCCGAGGGAGCGTGGCGGACCAAAGTCTACTTCTACGACTCCGAACGGGGCTACCCCGGCTACGTAGACCGCAACATTCCGGGCCGTCTGCGCAACACCGACCGCCAGTGGGACACGAACCTCTTCCTGCAAGGCTCGCTGCTGCGCCGTCCGCTCCCCTTCTACACCTTCTCCCTGAAGGGGAAATACGCCTACGACTATCTGCACTACCTCTCCGACGAGGAGGACGGTATGTACATCGACAACCGCTACCGGCAGCAGGAAGTCTATCTCTCCGCCGCCAACCTCTTCTCCATCCTTCCGGGCTGGAGCGTCGACCTTTCGGTGGATGCCCAGTGGAACGGACTGGAAGCCGACCTCGCGGACTTCGCCTACCCGAAGCGCTACACCGTGCTCGCCGCCGCAGCCACGTCGCTCCAACTCAAGCGGGTCTCCCTGCAGGGAAGCCTGCTCTATACCCACGTGACCGACGTCACCCGCCGACAGGGCACACAGGCCGGAACCCGAAACGAATTCACCCCCGCCCTCGTCGCCTCCTGCAAGCCCCTGCGACGCCACGACCTTTCGCTGCGGGCCTTCTACAAACGCATCTTCCGCATGCCTACCTTCAACGATCTCTACTACACCCAGATAGGAAACAAAAACCTGAAGCCGGAATACACCGAGCAGTACGATGCAGGCGCCGTCTACGCCAGGGAGTGGTACGGACCGAAGGGCTCCTGCCGGCTCGAGGTACAGCTCGACGGCTACTTCAACCGGGTGAAGAACAAGATCGTAGCCATGCCCGCCGACAACCAGTTCCGCTGGATGATGCTCAACCTGGGCTACGTAGAGATACGGGGCGCGGATGCGGTGGCGACCCTCGGCATGACCCACGGACGGCTCCGGGCGACCCTACGGATCGCCTACACCTACCAGAGGGCGCAGGACTTCACCGACCCCGCTTCCGAACACTACGGCGACCAGATCCCCTACATCCCGTGGCACAGCGGCTCGGCCGTAGCCGGCATCGGCTGGGGGGAATGGAGCCTAAACTACAGTTTCATCTACACCGGCGAGCGCTACGAACAGGCCGCCAACACACGCTACAACTACGTGCAGCCCTGGTATACGCACGACCTCTCGCTCGCCCGCGAAATCGGGCTGCGCAGGTGCCGCATGCGGATCTGCGCCGAGGTGAACAACCTCCTCAACCAGCAGTACGAGGTGGTGCAGTGTTACCCGATGCCGGGCACGAATTTCAGAATCACGATAAGCCTCACGCTATGAAACACAAACACTCCTTACGCATGGCCGTTGCGCTGTTGGCCGCCGCCCTCCCCTTCGTCTCCTGCCGCAAGGGAGAGTTCGTGCTGCCCTCCACCTCCATCGAGGTGGGCGGAAGCGAATCGAACGGAGCGATCAAAGGATTCTTCCTGCTCAACGAAGGAAACATGGGCAGCAACAAGGCCTCGCTCGACTACTACGACTACGAAACGGGCATCTACCACGTGAACATCTACCCGGAACGCAATCCCGGCGTGACCTACGAACTGGGCGACGTGGGCAACGACCTGCAAATCTACGGCAACAAGCTCTACGCCGTAATCAATTGCAGCAACCTGGTGGAGGTGATGGATGTCGCCACCGCCCGCCACGAGGCCACCGTCTACATCCCCAACTGCCGCTACATCGTATTCGACGACGGCTTCGCCTACATCAGTTCCTATGCCGGCCCGGTCCAGATAGACCCCGCCGCCCGACTGGGATACGTGGCCAAAGTGGATACGGCGACGATGCGGATCGTGGACACCTGCACGGTGGGCTACCAGCCCGAAGAGATGGTCGTAGCGGGCGACAAACTCTACGTGGCCAACTCGGGAGGCTACCGGGCCCCCGCCTACGACCGCACGGTCTCGGTGATCGACCTGGCGACCTTCACCGAAATCAAGAAGATAGACGTGGCCGTCAACCTCCACCGGATGGAGGCCGACCGCTTCGGCAACATCTACGTCTCCTCGCGCGGCGACTACTACGACACCCCCTCCAAAACCTATGTCATCGACAGCCGCACGGACCGGGTGACGGAGATCCTGCACCTGCTCCCCAACAGCAACATGACCCTCTCGGGCGATTCGCTCTATGTCTACAGCAGCCAATGGAGCTGGCATACCGAAGAGTTCGCCGCCTCTTACGCGATCGTCGACACCCGGAGCAAAAAGATCGTCACTCGCAACTTCATCACCGACGGTACGGAGGCAGAGATCGCGATCCCCTACGGCATCGCGGCCAACCCCGACAACGGCGACCTCTTCGTCACCGATGCCGGGAACTACGTGACGCCCGGCAAGGTCCACTGCTACGACCGGCACGGCCGACGCAAATGGTCGGTCACGGCGGGCGATATTCCCGCCCACATCGCCTTCACCCGCACCCGGCTCCGCCCCCTGGAGAGTCCGTCGGACACGGGATACGGACGAGTGCCCCACGCGACAACCGACAACACCTTATAAATATGAAAACGAGACGCCCGTTTACCTTCGTCGCCCTCGCGGCCCTGTGTGCAGCCGCATCGTGTACGAAAATCCCCGAAACACATGCACCCGCACCGCCGCGGATTATTCCCGAAGGCGACGAACCCATCTACCGCACCCGGGTCGCCGAACCGCTCACCCTCGCTCCGAGGGTAGAGAACGTCGGCAACGACGCCGCATACCGCTGGTCGATAGAGGGCAAGGCGGTGGGATACGCACCCTCCTTCACCTACACGGGCACGGAGGCCGGATCGGTCTACCTTCTCTTCGAAGTCGTCGCCGACAACGGACAGGCCGAAGCCGAATTGCGGATCGACGTCGTGCCGCTCCGCGCCCCCACCGTCACGCTCCCCGTCCCCCCGGCCGGCTACTCCCTCCTTCAGGGCAGCGAGATAACCCTCTCCCCGCAGGTGACCAACGCCGAAGGCGCCGCCTTCGAATGGCAGGTCGACGGCACGACCGTCTCCGCAGAACGGGAGTACACGTTCCGCGGCGAAGAAACCGGACGATACGCCCTCTCCTTCACCGCCACCAACGAGGACGGAGCCGACTCCGTAGCTTTTACCGTGCGGGTATGCACCGAGGAGCAGATGAACTTCGACTGGCGGTTCGAACAGACCGTCTACCACGTCGCCGCGGGACGCACCGCCTTCATCCGCCCCTACCGGGTGGAAAACGCCTTCGACGCCCGCTATACATGGAAGGTGAACGGCCAGCCGATCGAAGCCCCTGCCGTAGAACACCTCTACGCCGGCCCCGCACCCGCCTGTATCCTCGCCTTCACCCCTCCCGCGGAGGGCACCTACCGGGTGGAAGCGGTCATGACCAACAGCTACGTCGAGCGCACGCAGCACTTCACGGTTCATTGCTGCCCCGCAGAAGGCACCTACCGGAGAACTCCGTCACCCGCCAGCTCGGCCCGGTGCGACAAAGTGTACGAGTTCACCGCCGCACCGGGCCAGTTCGTCAACGAACGCTACACGGCCACCGACGCGGCAATGGCCTGCGCCTATGCCCAGGAGCGGATGCGGGAGGGGGCCTACGTGTCGCTCGGCGCCTTCGGGGGCTGCCTGGTGGTGGGATTCGACCACAGCGTGGAGAACGACGGTGGCTACAACCTTCGCGTGGACGGCAACTCCTTCGAGGGGTCCTCCGAGCCGGGGATCGTATGGGTCATGCAGGACGAGAACGGCAACGGCCTGCCGGACGACACATGGTACGAACTGAAAGGAAGCGAATGGGGCGGTGCCGAAACCCGGCTCGACTACGCCGTGACCTACTACCGCCCGGCCGGGCCCGGCCAACCCGTGATATGGACCGACAACGAAGGAGGCAGCGGCCGGGTGGAGTACCTGCCCGCCTTCCACACGCAGGACTCCTACTATCCGGCCTGGATAACGGAAGACAGCTACACCCTGGTGGGCCGCAAGCTGAAGCCGCGCACCGAAATGATCGCCGAGAACCATTGGACCTGCCACCCCTACGAATGGGGCTATGCAGACAACTTCAGCCCCGTCGACCGACTCACCGACGACGACAACCCGACCGCCGCCATCACCGGCAACCACTTCCGCATAAGCGATGCCGTGACCTACGACGGCCGGCCCGCCGAGCTGAAGTACATCGATTTCGTGAAGATTCAAACGGGCGTACAGGCCACGGTCGGATGGCTCGGAGAGCTCTCCACGGAGGTATGCGGCGTCAGCGACTACAACCTGCTCAAAGAGCGCTAAACGGGAGCGGCGCCCGAAAACGAAGCACCCGATGCCGTTTTCCGGAGACATCGCACCGCACCCATGAAAGATGCCGACCGCAGGTACGGGAAGGGGATCTACCCGTTATTTGCCATAACTCCCCCTTCCCGCCGGCGGCGGTACGCTTTCTCTCGCGACGCACTCCGTCCCGTGCAAGGTTACCGCATTTTTTCTCAATCCAACACAACATTGATTATCAATATAATACACAGAAAAATAACTTTTTAAAGTCCCTGACACTATTTTCCAGAGCAAAGAGAGCATAGTTTTGGCACGGCTTTTGTTTTTAGATAGACAGAACAACCCCAAAAGAGACATACAACTATGGAAGATAATACTTTACTGCTCTTGAACAGCATCTACGAATGCCAGTCGGCTTGCAAATATTGCTTCAACGCTTGCCTCGAAGAAGAAAATATCGACATGTTGAGGCAATGTATCAAACAGACGGTCCAGTGTGCCGAGATATGCGAACACACGGCCTCGTCGCTCGCCTACACCGGCGACTTCACCCACGACGTACTGGGCATCTGCATCCAGGCCTGCGAAGCATGTGCGGCAGCATGCCGTCAACATTCGCACCTCCATTGCCTGGAGTGCGCAAAAGCTTGCAGCGAATGCGCAGCAGCCTGCAGGCAGTACCTCGACGAATACCGTCAAATAGCGTAAATACAGAACGATATACCCCGTTCACCCCTCCACGACAAACGTTTTACGGAAAAATATTCCTAAAAATATTTAAGAATATTATTAAAATAATTTGGAAAGTCAGGAATAGCAGTTTATCTTTGCAGCGAAGTTTTAAGGTTCATTTTAGGTTAGTAGTTTTAGGTTAGTGAAGGAAATACGGTCCGAGGATTCTATCCCGACCGCGTTTCCTTTTTTTTATCCCTACCTGCACCCGGCAAATGCTCCGCGCAGGCAGAGCGCTCCCTGCATCGGCACCCTCGCTAATCTCCCCGCCCTTGCCCCTCTCCGCTCCAACAGCCACTCGCCCGCTCCCCCTCACCGCCCACCCGCCGTTTTCGCCCTATCCGGTCCGTCGCCTCGATCGGGCATACGCCCCACACACCTCTGCCTGCCCGCAATCTTTTCGTCTCGCCCGCTCTGCCTCTTCTGTTCCGACAGACACCCCCTATCGTTTCATCGGCTGCCGTATTCCTCCCCACCGCAGCCATTCCATCGATTTAATCGGTACGACCCATCTTTCGGTAGCGCGACAATGCGTACTACCCATCGAACCGACAAAAAAACAACAATCTGACCTACAATAAATTAACACACAAACCACTGCTTTTATCGAAAAAAATACGCGAAAAATTCGTTCGATTCCATTTTTTGCGTATATTTGCACTCCGTTCAGGGAAACCAAACCCCGAATGCTACCGGCCACGCCCAGGTGGTGGAATTGGTAGACACGCTAGTTTCAGGTACTAGTGCTAGTGATAGTGTGCAGGTTCGAGTCCTGTCCTGGGCACAATAACTCCGCTGAAATTCAGCGGAGTTTTTTTTCAAAAAATCGCACACTCACCTCCCTTCTTCCGCCCCTTATGACGGCGCATCGTTGCGTATCCGCCCCCGCACCCGCAGAAGCACGCCCCCTGCAGAAAAGCTCCCAAAATGCCTGTAAAATATCCGGCCTATCCTCAACAGCCCCTCCTCCCGCGGCGGGAGCACGTTCGATCGGACAAGAATGCAACGCCGGAAACGGAAACGACAGCACCAGGAATTCCCGAACAGACAGGAAAGGGAAATCCGGCGAACCGTTCCGCCGGCACGACACGTCCTCCCGTCGGGCGGCGGGACAAGGCCCGCATCGCCCGACAGGATTAAATCCGACGGATTTTTGCATATACGGGGAGAAAGTACGTATTTTTGCGGCAGAAAAACCGAAAATACGACACAGACAACAGCAGAGGTATCGTAGCGCAACGGGGAGCAACACCTCCGCAGAGCGCAGCCGGGAAGCGGAAGGAACGCCCGCCCCGGCGGAGCGGACGAAAAAACCGCGGCACCGAAAGAGCGTACGAACGGCAGGAACATGCGAAGGAGTATTTCCTCCGCAATTATTGGTGTTTTTTCGACGTTATGTAGACAACTATTACTATTTTTATAGCAAGGAAAAACCTAAAGCCTACCGGAAAACCATGGAAAAACGGCGCATCAGCATTTGCCTGGGCAGTTCCTGCTTCGCACGCGGGAACAACGCCAACAGGGCGGTCGTCAAAGAGTTCCTCGCCGAGCGGGGACTCGACGCGGAAGTAACCTTTACGGGACAGTTGTGCGAGAACATGTGCAACAAAGGCCCCGTCATCCGCATCGACGACCAGGTCTACGAAGAGGTGAACCTGTCGCTGCTCCACAAGATACTTGAAGAGGAATTCGCATGCTAAGGCCCGTATACACAGAACCGGAAAACTGCCAGGATTGCTACAAATGCATCCGGGAGTGCCCAGTGAAGGCGATCAGGATCGAGAACAACAAAGCCTCCATCCTGGCCGAACGCTGCGTGTACTGCGGCCATTGCACCCAGGTGTGTCCTACCGGCGCCAAAAAGATACGCGACGGCCTGACGCGGGCGAAGCTCGTCGTTTCCAAACATCCGGGCAGGATGTACCTCTCGCTCGCCCCGTCCTACGTGAGCGAGTTCGGCGACATCCCCACGGCCAGCCTGATCGGTGCCATCAAGCGCCTCGGTTTCGCGGGCGTATCGGAAACCGCCCTGGGAGCGGAACTGGTGACCGCAGCGACGGAACGGTTCCTGGCATCGGCCCCTCCGGGGATCTACCTTTCGTCGGCCTGCCCGGTGGCGGTGGACTACATCCGCAAATACGCGCCCGACCTGGTGCCCGACATCACCCCGATCGTTTCACCCATGATCGCCCACGCCAAGATGCTGAAGGAGCTCTACGGCGAGCAGATCAAGATCATATTCGCCGGTCCGTGCATCGGCAAAAAGTCGGAAGCCGACGCCTACGGCGGTCTGGTGGAAGTGGCCATCACTTTCAAGGAGCTGCGGAGCTGGTTCGAGCGGGAAGGCATCGACCCGTCCCAAATGCCGACCGACGGAGGCGAGGAGTTCGTCCCCTACCGCTCCGGTGCAGGGGCGATGTATCCGGTGGAGGGAGGCATGCTCGCCGGATTCCGTTCGCCGGGCCGGGGAGCCGCGCACATGGCCTTCTCCGACCTGCCCACCATCCGGGATATCCTCGGACGACTCGGCGACGACAACCGCCGTCCCGACACGCTCTTCTTGGAGCTGCTCGCCTGCAAAGGCGGCTGCATCAACGGTCCGGCGCAACTCAAGCCCACGTCGCTCGCCCTCAAACGGTACGACATCCTGGACCGGTACAAAGTCGGAAACCCCGTCCGGGACCTCGGCCATCTGGACCTGCATGCCGCATTTACGGCCGATCCGCAGGAGCGGAAGAACGCCCACCCCGAATACCGGATCAAAGAGGCCCTGGCGGCCATCGGCAAGACGACCTCCGCCGACGAACTCAACTGCAGTTCGTGCGGCTACGACACCTGCCGCGACTTCGCGGCGGCCCTGCTGGAAGGACGCGCCGAGGACAACATGTGCGCCTCGTACATGCGGAAGGTGGCCCACGACAAGGCCACGGCACTGCTGCAAAAGATACCCGCCGGCGTGGTGATCGTAAACGACGAGCTGAAGATAGTCGACATGAACCGCACCTTCGCCGCCTGCATGGGCGAAGAGACGCTGGGGGTTTACGACATGTTCCCGGGCATGGAGGGGGCTTCGCTCAAGGGGCTCTGCCCGTTCGAGGCCCTGTTCCGCACCGTGCTCGCCACGGGCGAGGAGCTCCGCGAACGGCGCATCGCTGAAGGCGACCGCACATGGCTGCTCTCCATCTACAACATCAGGCCCCAGAAACAGGTCTTCGGCCTGTTGCAGAACCTACACGAACCCACGGTACGCAAGGAGTGGATGGTGGAGAAGACCCGCGAAGTGATCCGCAACCACATGCAGACCGTACAGCGCGTGGCCGGCCTGCTGGGCGAAAACGCCGCCTATACCGATGCGACGCTGCGTTCCATCATGGAGGCGTACGACAAACCGGGCGACAAGGGCGCGAACTGATTTAACACCTGCGAAAAGTGAGGGTCAACGGAGATTTCATAGAGGTCGATTGTTTCCAGAAAAACAAGGGAGACAACATCGTATGCGGCGACTCCTTCGTATCGCACAAGTTCAAGGAGGAGGGACGCGTCATCAGCGTACTCTCCGACGGACTGGGCAGCGGCATCAAGGCGAGCGTACTCTCGACCATGACCTCCTCGATGCTGCTCAACTTTTCGATGATGAACGAAGACATCACCTCGGCCGCGGCATCGATCATCAAGACGCTGCCGCGGGACGAGGTGCGCAAGATAAGTTACTCGACTTTCTGCCTCTGCGACATCGACTGCTTCGGCAACACGCGGATCGCGGAGTACGAAAACCCGGCCTACTACCTCTTCCGGGGCGGCCAGTTCGTGGAGGTGGAGAAACGCCGGATACCCGTCCGGCGCGACGATATGGGCCAAACGGCCATGTGGCTCTCGGAATTCGCCATGGAAAAAGAGGATCGGATCATCTTTTTCAGCGACGGCGTCAGCCAGTCGGGCATGGGCAACCGCCACATGCCTTTCGGCTGGGAGGAGGGCGCGAAGGCATTCATCCGGGAGTGCGTGGCGCAGAATCCGTCGATCTCGGCCAAGGAGCTGGCTCGCCGGGTGGTCATCGAGTCGGAGAAGAACGACGGCTACACGCTCAAGGACGACACGAGCTGCTGCGTCATCTACATGCGTAAGCCGCGCAACCTGCTCGTCTGCACGGGACCGCCCTTCGACGAGAAGAACGACGCCTACCTGAGCAAACTCGTGACCGAGTTTCCGGGGCGGAAGATCATCTGCGGAGGGACGACGGCCAACATCCTCGCCCGCGAAACGGGCCGGGAGATCACCCTCGATATGGACGGGCTGGAACCGGACCTTCCGCCGGCTTCGCGCATGGAGGGCATCGACCTGATTACGGAAGGCATCCTCACCCTGAGCCGGGTGGAGAGCCTGCTCTCGGGCGAAGGCGGCGAGGGGCAACGCCGGGGAGGACCTGCCGACCGCATCCTGGAGATGCTCGCCGACAGCGACAAGATCACCTTCCTGGTAGGCACGCGCATCAACATCGCCCACCAGGACCCCACCCTGCCGGTGGAGCTGGAGATCCGCCGCAACGTGGTCAAGAAGATCAAGACGCTGCTCGAGACCAAATGGCTGAAAGACGTGGACATTACGTATTTGTAGAAACAAGGACCTGAAACACTTTAAATAAATGGCTTGAAGAACTATGGGTAAAATCGAAGTAAAAATCTGTATGGGCACGATGTGCTACGTCATGGGCGGTGCCGAGTTGAAAGCGGCGATCGACTCCCTGCCTCAGGATGAGCAGGAAAAGATCCAGGTCAGCTACTCTCCGTGCCTGGGAATGTGTAACGACGGCGGCGAACCCCCGTACGTACAGATCAACGGCCGCACGATAGCCCGCGTAAGTACTACTGGACTCATACAAATATTAAAGGAAGAATTGCACAATGCTTTATGACAATTATGCAATGCTCACCAAACGTGAGCTGCTGATCCGACTTGTAACATTACTCAAGGAGAACAACCTCGTGGACGGCGTCCGGTACATTCCGGTCGAGATGCGTCCGCGCGACAAGAAGAACAGTTGCTGCGTCCACAAGGACCGGTATATCATCCGTCACAAGATCATCTCCATCCTCGGTTTCGACATCCGCAACGAAGAGGACATCGACCTGGTGCCGCTCTCCCACTATGCACAGAAGTCGCTGGAGAACAAGAACACGAAGGAGGACATTCTTTCGGTGGTGCACGAGGCATGCAACGCCTGCATGCAGTCGCAGTACTTCATCACCAACATGTGCCGCGGCTGCGAAGCCCGTCCGTGTATGATGAACTGCCCCAAGAGCGCCATCTCGTTCAAAGGCGGTAAGGCGACCATCTCCCAGGAGGACTGCGTGAGCTGCGGCCTCTGCCAGCAGGTATGTCCCTACCACGCGATCATCTACACGCCGGTTCCCTGCGAGGAGGTATGTCCCGTGAAGGCCATCTCCAAACAGCCCGACGGCACGGAACACATCGACAAGGAGAAATGTATCTACTGCGGCAAGTGCATGCAGGCATGTCCTTACGGCGCCATCACCGAGCGTTCGAAGATCATCGACGTGCACAAGAGCCTCTCCGACCCGAACAAGAAGATCACCGCCATCGTCGCTCCGGCCATCAACGGCCAGTTCGACGCCTCGCCGGCCCAGATACTCGCCGCCATCAAACGCATCGGATTCGACGATGTGATCGAGGTGGCGCTCGGCGCGGAGGACACCTCCCGCAACGAGGCCGCCGAGCTCCAGGAACGCATCGCCGAAGGCCAGCCCTTCATGACGACCTCCTGCTGCCCGGCCTACACGGGATGGGTGGACAAACACGCTCCGATGCTCAAACCGTTCGTATCGGAAACGCGCAGCCCGATGGTCTATGCGGCCCGCCGGGTGAAAGCGGCCGATCCGGAGATGGAAGTGGTATTCATCGGTCCGTGCCTTGCCAAGAGGAACGAGGCCGACTCGGTACCGGAGGTGGACTATGTGATGAGCTTCGAGGAGTTGGGTGCCTTCATGGTGGCCTACGGCGTCGAGGTCGACAAAAACGAAGTGACGGAACCGCTCAATCCGGAGATCACGAAGTTCAGCCGCGGTTATGCCATGGCGGGCGGCGTACGCAACGCCATCGTGAATGCCGTGGGCGACGGCTACACCACGATCAACATCGAAGGACTCGACAAAAAGAACGCCGCCCTGCTGAAGGCCATGGCCAAGAAGCCGGTAGCGCAGTTCGTGGAGGTAATGGCCTGCGACGGCGGCTGCGTGAACGGTCCCTGCTCGCTGGCACCGCTCACCCTCGCCAAAAGGCAGATCAAACGCGCCCTCACCGAATAGGCCCGGGTGTCTTGCAACCGAAAAGAGCGCCGCAATGTTGCGGCGCTCTTTTTATGCCCTTATCCGTTCCTCCCGGGCAGTCCCGCGAATCCGAGACCCGCACGCCTTGGCGCGACACGCTCCTAATTCTGCGAGCTCCCTTTAACCGCAACCCGCAACCGGAACGCGGCCGAGAACCCGAAACCTCGCAAAGAATAGAAAGCGACACCCCGCCCGGGATTGCCGGATGCCCGCCGTCGCAAGCAGAGCGAAACCGTCGCAATACGGAATCCCACGCGAACGCTCCCCGGCGAACCGGCTCCACGCCTTGGCGCGACACGCTCCTAATTCTGCGAGCTCCCTTTAACCGCAACCCGCAACCGGAACGCGGCCGAGAACCCGAAACCTCGCAAAGAATAGAAAGCGACACCCCGCCCGGGATTGCCGGATGCCCGCCGTCGCAAGCAGAGCGAAACCGTCGCAACACGGAATTCCACGCGAACGCTCCCCGACGAACCGGCTCCACGCCTTGGCGCGACACGCCCGCAGGAACCATTTGCGTTGCGGGACGCAAGCAGTCGGCAGACCGTTCTCCTCCATCCCGACCGTCCCCTTCGCGAACCGGCGATCGCAGGCGATATCGCACAGCACTCTCTGAGAACTCGAACCCCGTGCCGGTCCGATACGCCCTGCGCAAGCAAACCGAGGCCCTCGAAAAGCCCCGAAGCGCTTTTCCGCCGGAAAGGCGCTTTCGCACGCCTCGCCCCGACTCACCGCGCAACGACAGGCGGAGCACCGACACGGCACGACACGAGGACCGCCCGCTCACCCGCAAGGCCCGGCCATGCGAACCGTCGCTCGCCCGGCTACTTCTTCCACTTCAGCCGCAAACTGTTGGCCACCACACTGACGCTGCTCAGTGCCATGGCGGCCCCTGCGATCATGGGGTTGAGCAAAAAACCGTTCACCGGATAGAGGATACCCGCGGCGACAGGCACACCGATCATATTATAGATGAAAGCCCAAAAGAGATTCTGCCGGATGGTGCGCACCGTCTGCGCCGAGATGCGGATGGCCTCCGGAATTTTGGAGAGGTCGGAAGATACGATGGTCATCTGAGCCGCATCCATCGCGATGTCGCTCCCGCGCCCCATGGCAATCCCCAGGTCGGCCTGCGCCAAAGCGGCACTGTCGTTGATGCCGTCGCCCACCATGGCCACCACATGCCCCTGCCGCTGAAGCTCCCGTACGAAATCCGCCTTCCCTTCGGGCAGCACACCGGCCCGGTAACGGACGATCCCCGCCCGCGCGGCTATCTCGTGCGCCGTCGCCTCGTGGTCGCCGGTCAACATCCAAACCTCCAACCCCGCATCGCGCAGCTGACCGACAGCCTCGGCCGAACGCTCCTTCACCGTATCGGCCACGGCGATCGCTCCCAGGGTCCGCTCGGCATCGGCCAGCCAGATCACCGTCTTGGCCTGCGCCGTCCATCGGGCGGCATGGGCAGCCAACCCCGCTTCCGGCACGATACCCTGTTCGCGAAGCAGGCGCTCGTTGCCCGCATAATAGGTTCGTCCTCCAATCCGGCCGCTGACGCCCCGGCCGGTGAGGCTGCGGAACTCCCCGACCGCCACCCCGTCCGGCACCGCATACCGGGCCGTCACCGCCCCGGCAAGCGGATGTTCCGAGAGTGCCTCCATCGCGGCCAATACTCCGGGCGCCTCCCCGCAGTCGGCCGCCCACACCTCGTCCGTCACCACCGGACGCCCCTCGGTGACAGTCCCCGTCTTGTCCAACACGACGGTATCGACCTTCCGGGCCGTTTCAAGGCTCTCGGCATCTTTTATCAGGATGCCTCTCCCGGCCGCCTTGCCTATCCCCACGGTGATGGCGGTCGGGGTGGCGAGCCCCAGCGCACACGGACAGGCGATAATCAGCACGGTCACCAGCGCCAGCAGACCGTGCGTGAAACCGTCCGAGGGATCGAGCACCATCCAGAGTACGAACGCCAGCAGGGCAATCCCCATGATCGCGGGCACGAAAACCGCGGCGATGCGATCCACGAGTCGTTGTACGGGTGCCTTGCTGCCCTGCGCATCCTGTACCCGACGGATGATGCGGGCGAGCAACGTGTCGCCCCCCACCTTCTCGGCACGAAAGGTAAAACTCCCCTTTTGGTTGACGGTCCCGGCGAAAACGTCGTCGTCCGCCTCCTTACGCACGGCTACCGGCTCCCCCGTCAGCATGCTTTCGTCCACATAGGAGGCGCCGTCCGTCACCTTTCCGTCCACGGGTATCCGCTCGCCCGGCTTCACCAGCAGCCTGTCGCCCACGCGCACCTGCGCAAGCGATGCCTGCCGCCGACTCCCGTCCGGAGCCACCAGCGTCACCGTCCGGGGCTGAAGCCCCATCAGTTTCCGTATGGCCGACGTCGTACTCCCCTTCGCCCGCTCTTCCAGCAGCCTACCCAGAAGGATGAAGGCGACGATGACGCTCGATGCCTCGAAATAGACATGGGGATGAATGCCGCGCGAGAGCCAGAATCCCGGAAAGAGCATGTTGAAAAGGCTGAAAAGATAAGCGATGCCCGTGCTGAGGGCCACGAGCGTATCCATCGTGGCGGAACGGTGCCGCAGCTGTTTCCAGGCATTCACGAAAAAGCCCCTTCCGCACCAGAAGAGTACTGGTGTCGAAAGGAGCCACATCACCTCGTCGGCATAGGGCATCTCCATGAAGAACATGCCGATGGCCACGACCGGAGCCGAGAGGGCGATCGCCCACGTCGTCCGGCGCTCAAGGGCGCTTACTTTTTTTTTTGAATTTCGTCGAGGGCATCGGGCGACGCCCCCTCGTCCTCGATCAGGAGATCGTATCCTGCGCGGCGCACCGTATCGCGTACGCTTTCGGGAGAAACGACGGCGGGATCATACTCCACCGACAGGTCGGCCGAAGCGAAGTTCACCGACGCCGAACCGACGCCGGGCATCTCCTTCACCGCGTTCTCCACCCGCGCCGCACAAGCGGCGCACCCCATCTGCAATACGGGAAATATCTTTTTAATCGTTGCCATAAGCGAGAATCATTTAAGTTCCGTAACGATGCAAAGATGGTGACAAAACCCGCCCCGACCGTTACATAATTCCCGGAAAAGTTTACAAGATTCCCTCCCGAGACCGGCGGGACAACGCATATAAGGACAGGAAAACAGAAAGGCGGGAAAACAGTCCGCAAAAGGCGGTTGCCGACGGGCACAAAATGCCGCAGCAGCACCCTTTCCGTTCCTCACCGAAAGGGATTCCGGGATTTCCCGAACGCTCCGAAGCCGCCCGGCGCACCGCACGCCCCTTGCGCGGACACCGCCCGGCAGGGCGCTCACACCTTATCCAACGGAAGACGCTCCGAACGGCCCGAACGCCGAAACGCACTCGGCGAGAGTCCCGTCACCCGCTTGAACTGGGCGCTGAGGTGGGCCGGACTCGAATAGTTGAGCATTCCGGCGATCTCGCCCAGCGAAAGTTCGTCGTAGGCGAGCAGCTCCTTCACCCGTTCGATCTTCTGCGCGATGAAATACTTCTCGACCGTGGTACCCTCCACCGCCGAGAAGATGCCGCTGAGGTAGTCGTAATCGTGCCGCAACCGGTCGGAGAGGTAATCGGAAAGATTTACCCGCAAATCGCCGTTCTCCCGGTGCACCAGTTCGATGATGAGCGTACGGATCCGTTCGGCCAACCGTTCCCGCCGGCCGTCTATGAGTGCGAAACCGAGCCTGCGCAACGCCTCGTCGAGGGAGACACGCTCGGCCGCCGACAAAGGCCGGGCGAGCACCGCCTCCCCCAGTCGCACGTCCGAAGGCTCCATGCCCATCTCCCGCAACAGGTCGCGCACGACCATGACGCATCGGTCGCACACCATATTCCTGATATAGACAACGGTCGATTCCATAAGACTCCATTGACACACTACGCGGCCCGGAACGCGCAGGCAAGCTCCTCCCGTCCCTTCCCGGTCGGACTCCGGTTCCACAGGGAGAGCGCCGCCCCGGTACGGGCCGCAAAAGCACCGGGCCCACCCCACGACAAAGATACGAATTCCGCCGCAGGAAATCCATCCGCACATGGCGGTGCGGAGGGTTATCGTTATCTTTGCCGCACCAACGGCCACCACCGCACACCCCGACCGATGAATACCACGGAATTTTCCCGCCGCAAGATATGGACCATCACCTATCCGGTGCTGATAAGCCTGCTCATGGAGCACCTCATCGGTATGACCGACACGGCGTTCATGGGACACGTGGGGGAGGTGGAGCTGGGCGCCTCGGCCATAGCCGGCATCTACTACATGGTGCTCTACATGCTGGGGTTCGGCTTCAGCGTGGGGGCCGAGATCCTCATGGGACGCCGCAACGGCGAAGGACAGTACCGTTCGATAGGCAACATCTTCTTCCAGGGAAGCGCGGTACTGCTGCTGGTAGCCGCCGCCGTCATCCTGCTCTCCTACTGCGTGTCCCCCCTGCTGCTACGCTCCCTGCTCTCGTCGCCGGCCGTCTACGAGGCGACCGTATCCTACATCGACCTGCGCATCTGGGGGCTTTTCTTCTCGCTCATCGCCTGCATGTTCCGGGCCTTCTACATGGCCACCACCCGCACCTCCATCCTCACGCTGAACGGTCTGGTGATGGTGCTGGCCAACGTGGCGCTCAACTACCTCTTCGTCTTCGGAAAACTCGGTCTCCCCGCCATGGGCATCGCGGGAGCAGCGATCGGTTCGACCGCCGCGGAGGGCATCTCGGTACTCTTCTTTCTGCTCTACACCCGCCGGCGGACGGACTACAAACGCTACGGTCTGTTCCGCTTCACGCGTCTTTCGGGCCCCATCCTCAAACAGCTCTTCCGCGTTTCGGGCTGGACGACGGTGCAGTACTTCATCTCATCGGCCACCTGGCTCTTCTTCTTCCTGGCCATCGAGCACCTCGGCGAAAGACCGCTGGCCGTCTCGAACATCGTCCGCAACGTTTCCGCCTTTTTCTACATGTTCGTGTCGGCATTCGCCTCGAGCGGTACGGCCATCGTCAGCAACCTCATGGGCAACGGTCGACCGGGGGAAGTGGTCCCCGTCTGCTACCGCATCATGCGGATGTGTGCGGCGACCATCCTGCCCCTCTTCCTGCTGGCCATGGCACTTCCGCAATTCGTCATCCGCATCTTCACCGACGACCCCGCAGTGGCGGCCGCGGCCGTCCCCTCCATGCACGTCATGCTGCTCATCTACGCGATCAACGTACCGGCCTACGTCTTCTTCCTGGCCGTATCGGGCACGGGCGACACACGGCGGGCCTTCTTCATGGAACTGGCCGCAACCACCCTCTACGTCCTCTACATCTGCCTCATCGCCATCCGGCTCCGCGCCGACATCGCGGTCTGCTGGACCAGCGACGCGGTCTACGCCCTCGTCCTGCTGATCCTCTCCTACCGCTACCTGAAGAGAGGTGCATGGCAGACGCAGCGGATATGAGCGGCCCCGAAGGGACCGTTTCTACAGGCACGGGCCGTACCTCTCCGGTACGGCCCGTCACGTCTTTCGATCGGCCGAGGGGTGCGCCTCTCTCCGCAACCCCGGCAGCAGGGATTATTTCAGCTCACAGGAGGAAGCCTCGGCGTAGTGGTAAACCACCGTCTGCTTCACGTCGGGATGGAGGGATTTTCCCACGGGGCAGGTTTCCCCTGCACCTTCGATGATCTTTTTACACCTGTCGGTGTAGTTGCCGGGGAAATAGAAGTCGAGCCGGATTTCGGCGATGCGGCGCGGATCGGCGGCCATCACTTTCTGTATCTCCACCCGTGTTCCTTCGATCGCTATCTCCAGGCGGCGTGCAGCCAGGGCCATCAGCGTAAGCATACAACTGCCGAGTGCGCCGGCCACCAGGTCGGTGGGCGAGAAGAATTCGCCTTTCCCGTTGTTGTCGGTCGGAGCGTCGGTCATCACCCGGGTTCCCGACTGCACATGGGTCATCTCCGTCCGGAGGTCGCCCAGGTATAAAGTCTGTATCGTTGCCATTGTTCTCTGTTTTTTATGGTTTTGCAGACGCCGCTACCGGGCGTCCGTTGCAGATGTACAAATATAATACCTTACCGTCATAATCCGGTCGTAAAAACGCCCCCACTTTTCTCCTCGGCTTCGGACATTTTGCGACATACCTGCCGGGGCCTGTTTCCGTCTACGGTCCGAAAAGGGCGCCATGCGGTATGAGGCTTCCGAAAGGGTCGCCGGACCGGGCATCCCCGCCGCCACCCGGAGATACTCTGTCCGATCGACTCTCCGGGGCCTCCGGTTGCGACGCACCGCTTCCCCGGAGTCGGTACGCCACCATCGAGCGGAGCGCCTCCCGCCACCCGGTCCCGCCCCTCGAAACGCCCTCGCAGACGCACCACCGACCGCCCGCAACACGGGAACAGACTCCGGCTCGGAGAACGGAGCGCCGATACGCAGCCGCCCCTCCCCGCTCGGTGCCCGTGCAATCGGAACGAGCCGTAATACAATACAGGGGTTGCGCATAGTGCGCAACCCCTGTTCCGTACTCCGCAACGGAGCATTATCGCTTCAGGAACGTTCCCTTGCATGCGGTTTTTCCGCCGTCGCCCACGAAGGTATAGACACCCGGTGCCAACGAGGAAACATCGAGCTTCGCATGGCCCTCGTCATCGAAAAGGAGCTTCCCGCCGAGCACCTTGCGGGCCGCCGCATCGTATACGGAGAAAGAGAGACTCTCTCCCGGGGCAGCACTGCAATACACCTGCAACAGGTTATCCACCGGACCGGACTGGAGCGCGAACTCTCCGTCGGAGGGGAGCGTGCCTTCGGAAGGCTCGGGTCCCTTCTCCACGAACACCGTCATGGCGGATTGCACCATCTCGCCGTCGAGGTCGGCAGCCAGTACGGTGACATTGGCCGTACCCCGGGCCTGCGGCACCAGCACCAACACCGTGCCGTTCTCCTCAAGGGTCGCCCTTACAATCTTCTCTTGCCGGTTGGTCAGGCTATAGGTCAGTACATCGCCGTCCTCAAAGTTGGGATCGGTAAAATAGTCCGCCAGCACGAACCGCATGGCGAACTCCTCGCCCGCCTCGGCGATGGTGATGTTGCCGAAACGCTCCTTGACACGCGGCTTCTGGTTCTCATAGTCGCCGGTCGTAATGTCGAGTTCCACCGGTGCGGACTCGTTGCCGAAGCGGTCCACGGCCTTCACCGTCAACGCATACTCCGTATTGTAGGTGCCCGTCATCTTATAGGAAACGCGATCGCCCACCTCCCAGTAGTTGCCGAAGAAGAGCTCGTCCGATACCTCTTCGCGATCCTGGAATTTACCCACTCCTTTACCGGTGTAGGTCACTTTGAACCCGGCTACGGTCATTTCGTGTCCGTCGGCCGGCACCAGCCACGAGAACCTCAGCTCATTCCGGACACTCTCCACCTCGGGGGCGGTGATCGCTCCGGGAGCGCTGCCGGAATCCTCCAGGAAAATAAGCCCCGCATCGACAAGGCCCACACCGAGCTTGCCGTCGTACTTCGACCCTACATACTCGCTCACCGGCCGGAAGCTGCGCAGCAACCGCTCCTTAAGCTGCTGGGGCGTAAACCCGGGATGGCCGACCCCGTAATGCGATACGATCAGCGCCGCGATACCCGACACGTGCGGACAGGCCATCGACGTACCGCTCATATAGACATAACCGCCGCCCAGGTCGGTACTGTACACCTGACACTCCCGCGGATAGGAGGTGTCGTTGCCGTCCGATCCGCCCGGAGCATAAATATCGGCTGCCGTACCGTAATTGGAGTACCCCGCCTTGATATAGTCCGGACTCATGGCGGTCACCGCCAGCGTCCGAGGATCGGCACCGGGCTGCTGCACCACCGCGACATTGCTGTTCCCCGCAGCAAAGATGAGGATACCGCCCCGCATCGGACCGGTCTGTTCGCCGTCGGGACCGATACCGGCATTCTCGATAAAGTAGTCCAAAGCATCGGACATATCCTTGGGCAGGATGGTCATGTCGCGGTATACCCAACTGTTCTGGGCGATCACCGCGCCGTTGTCCGCCGCATAGAGAAACGCTTCGGCCCCACGACCCGACTCCTCCGTATCGAATATCTGACACGACATGATTCTCACGCCGTCGCCGTTGCCCGTACCGCCGGCCACGCCGCAACCGCCGATGCCGTTGTTATTGACCGCCGCCACCGTACCGGCCACGTGCGTACCGTGGCTGTTGGGCGCCAGTTCGCCGCTCCACCGCATGGTGTTCCATCCGTACACGTCGTCCTCATAGCCGTTGCCGTCGTCGTCCACACCTTCGGCACCGTTCAGCTCGGCCTCGTTCACCCACATGTTGGCTGCCAGGTCGGGATGATCCCACTGCACGCCGCCGTCCATCACGGCCACGATCACGGCCGGATCGCCCGCCGTAGTCTTCCATGCCTCGAAGAGGTTGATGTCGGCACCCTCCACAGACCTGCGCATGGTGCCCGGGTTATTGTAATGCCACTGCATCCCCAGCGAGGGGTCGTTGAAAGGCGCCTCCAGCGGACGCGACGCTCCCAGGGCCGCAGGTGTGTAGACCATCTCGGCGGGTACGCCGCCCCCCTGATCCAGCGGCTCGATGCGATACACGGGTTGCACATGCGCCACACCGGGCAAGGTGGCGATCCCCTCCTGCGCACGCGACACGGGAATATCCTCATCGAACCGGATATCGTACCACAAATGGAAGCCGTACCGGCGGCGGCGTTCGGCGAAACGGCCCCCGTCGCCGAACGTGCGTCGGATCTGCGTCGCTCCGAGCGACGCAGCGATCCGATCCAGCTCCGGGTCGCCCGAATCGGCCTCTCCACGGGTGAATACCCCCACCCGAAGAGGCTGGGTATCCTCCTGCAACTTAATTCTTATCCATCCGTCCAACACCGACTCCGCATCGGCCGGGGCGGCAGTCTCCCCTCCGGGAAGCGATCCGGCAGGCATCTGCGGCTCCTTCGCGCACGCCACCACGGCCAGCGCCACCGCTCCAACTATCCAAAATTTAGCTTTCATATACTCTTCATTTTTCCGAACCGAACACCGATTCCCGAAACAGGACTCCGCTCGCCGCCGGGGCTCCGGGTCCCACGTTCTTATCGCAATACAGGTTCCGGAACGCCTGTTCCGGAACCTGTATCGGATTGTTCATCTGCGATCGGTCACCGTCGTTCCTACTTCTTTACAAACGATCCCGTCACCTGATTCTCCGCATAGACCACTGCGAGCGTATATACCCCCGGACTCCATGCCGCAGCGGCTATCGTTCCCGCTCCCTTGTCGTCCAGCACGAGGTCGCCGCTCCACACCTTCCTCGCGGCGGCATCGTAGACCGTAGCCTTCACCGTCGCTCCGGAAGCTCCCGAAAGCGTGAATCCGAGTTCATTGCCCACGGGGTTCGACGCAATGGCGAGCGTCGATGCCGCCTGGCCGGGAGCCGGACCGTTGACTACGGAAATCCGGAACTTCAACTCGGCCCACTCGCCCGCCAGGTCGGTAGCCCTTACGGTAATGTTGGCCGCTCCTCTCGCCTTGGGGGTCAACGTGAGTACCCCTTCGGCCACCGACGTCGCCACGACCGCTTCGTTGCTGCTCTCGGCAGTAAAGGTGAGCACGTCGCCATCGGTCAGGTTGCGGTCGGTGAAATACTTGGAAAGCGTATATGTCAAGGCATGCTCCTCACCCGCTGTCGGGATGCTGCTGTCGCCTATCTTCTCCATCACTTTCGGCGCCACGTTCTCGAAGCCCCCGAGGGTCACGGTGAGTTCCTTGCTCTCCGTCGTGCGGTTGCCCCAACGGTCTTCCGTCTGAATCGCGATATTGTAGGACGTATGATACTTGCCGTCCAGCGTATAGGTCACTTCGTCACCCACGTTGCAGAGGTTTCTGATCTCCTGCTCTACGGGTTCCTCGCCCTGCGGGCCGTAGGTCACGTAATAGGTGGCCACCGCCGCACCGTTGCCGTCGGCAGGCACCTTCCAGGTAAGGTTGATCTTGTTGAGCTCGCCGCTGGCCTGGGCATCCTCCACATTGGCGGGCACCGTCTTCGGGTCGTCCATCAGCGCCGCGGCAGCATCGACCAGACCTACGCCTATGTCGCCGAGCTGGTCATCGGGAATCAGACCGCCCATAGGCCGGTAACCGTTGAGCAGGCGCTTCTTGCACTCGGTCGCGGTAAAGCCCTGGCCGCCGAAGTGCGAAACGATCAGCGCTGCCACGCCCGACACATGCGGACAAGCCATCGACGTTCCCCACTGGAAGGAATAGCCCACCGCCCCGCTATAGGGATCTACATAA
Source organism: uncultured Rikenellaceae bacterium (assembly GCA_910577285.1). Taxonomy (GTDB): domain Bacteria; phylum Bacteroidota; class Bacteroidia; order Bacteroidales; family Rikenellaceae; genus Tidjanibacter. The sequence goes on from CAJTLO010000009.1 coordinate 27,871, forward strand.
GAGCTGAGCACATTTCCGCTCCCGCCCGTAGCGCCAGCACCGCCCGGTGCGAATATATCGATCTCCGGACCGCAGCTCGAATAGCTTCCTTTCTGATAATCCGGCCCCATGGAGGCCACGGCGATCACCTTGTCGCTTGCGGCAGGCAACAAGGTCGGTCCCCCCGCATTACCCGAAGCGAAGATGATGATACCGCCCGCCATCGGACCGGTCTGCACATCGTTCTCGCCGTCACCGTCCGTATCGTCCCAGCCGGCGTTCTCGTTGAAGTAGTCGAACGCACGTTCGTAGGAGTAGGGAAGTTTTCCCGTCAGACCGAGCGTCCAGCTGTTCTGCGAGATCACCGCACCGTTATCGGCCGCATAGACATAGGTTTCGGGGGCGAGTTCGGCGAACTGTTTGCCGTACAAGATCTGAAGGCTCATGATCCGCACGCCGTCGCCGTTGCCCGTACCGCCGGCCACACCGCACACGCCGATACCGTTGTTGTTCACCGCACTGATGGTACCCGACACGTGGGTGCCGTGGCCGTCGGGGGTGATGTTGGCCGTATTATGCACGTAGTTCCAGCCGTGCAGGTCGTCCTTGTAGCCGTTGTTGTCGTCGTCTTCGCCATCGGCGCCGTTCTGTTCGGCCTCATTCACCCAGATATGGGCGGCGAGGTCTTCGTGCGTCAGCATGATACCCTCGTCATGCACCGAAACGATGACGTTCGGCTTGCCGGTTTCCACCTTCCAGGCCTCGAAAAGGTTGATGTCGGCACCGGCCGTGAACCCTTTCTTACCCCCGTCGTTGTTGTAGTGCCACTGCTGCGAAAGCTGCGGATCGTCGAAGGGCATCACGGTATGCGGAATCGCTACCGTGGGAGTATAAATGACCGTGCCGGGGATATACACCGCATCGGCATCCGTGCTGCGAATGACATACACGGGCTCGATGTGCTCGATCTGCGCCACATCGGCAAAGCGGTCCGCCGCACGCGAAACGGGCACCTCCTCATCGAAGCGCACGTCGTACCACAGGTGCAGTCCGTACCGGCGGCGACGCTCGGCGAACCGGCCCCCGTCGCTGAACACACGGCGTATCTCCGTAGCGCCCAGTTCGGCCGCGATGCGGTCCATCTCCTCGTTGCCGGACTCCATGGCACCGCGGGTAAACACCCCGGCCCGCAACGGAGCGGCATCCTCGTTCACCTTGATCCTTATCCACCCTTCGCACACTTCGCCGGCACCTATATCGGTCTTCGGCTTCCCGGGAGCGACCTCTTCCGTAAAAGCCGCCTCCTTGGTACAGGAAACCGTCGCAAGGGCGCAAACGGACACCAATAAATATTGTACTCTTTTCATCCTTGGTATGATAGTTAATAAATTCTCTCTCCTATTCCGGGAGCCGAACGGCTCCGTCGCCACGCGCCTCCGCCCTGCGGGCGGCACCGGCCCGTGCGCGAGGTCGTAAAGTTACATCATCCTTATCTTTTCACAAAAGTTCCGCGCAGGATAGTGCCGTTCCTCTCCGCCGAAAGCGTATAGTGACCGGGACTCAGGCCGCTCACATCGAGCGCTACGCGCCCGTCCGCCGCCTCTGCGGCAACCGCCATCACCCGGCGGGCCGCACCGTCGTAGATGCGTATGTTCACCACGCCCTCCATCCCCTTCAGGCGGATTTCGAGCCGCTCGGCCACGGGGTTCGATTCGATCGCAAGCCCTTCCGTCCCATCCGAGGGGGCCGCTTCTGCGGTCACCTTCGCATAGACCGTGGCGCTCACCGCCGCCCCGGCCAGGTCGGTGGCCGTGACTGTCAGCATGCTGCTGCCCGCCGTCCGCGGCACCAGCGTCATCACATCGCCCCGCAACTCCACGCCGACGACTTCTTCATTCGTGCTCACGGCCGAATAGGCGAGTTCGTCGCCGTATTCGAGATCGGGGTCGGTAAAGTAGGGGGTCAGCGACACCTCCAGGCGATCCGACTCCTGCGTACCGGTCAGGGTGAAGTCGGGCATGCGCTCCGCGGTCTTCACCGGCGGCCGGTTCTCGAATCCGCCTATGGAAAACGAGCCGGAAACCGGTTCGGACTCGTTGCCGAAACGGTCTATAGCAATAACGTTTATTTCGTAATCGGTATTGTACCGCCCCTGAAAGGAGGCTACCATGGTCTCTCCCACCTCGCGACGGTTCGCCACCTCCGTCTTCTGCGGCGTAGCGTCGGCGGACGCATACTCCGCGACGAAGCGTGCCACGGGATTCCCGTTGCCGTCGGCCGGCACCCTCAACGCGATCTTCACCTCGTTGCCCGTCACCTCCACCGCACCGAGCTCCGCCGCGGCGGGCGGTGTCTGCGGATCGGCTACGAAAGCCGCTCCCGCATCGAGCAGGCCGACACCCAGCACATCCAGGTCGGCATCGGCAGCCAGACCGCCCACAGGCCGGTAGGAACGGAGCAGGATCTCCCTGCACTGCTCCGCGGTGAACCCTTCGCCGCCGTATGCGGCAACGATGAGCGCAGCCAGCCCCGAAACGTGCGGACAAGCCATGGAAGTACCGTACATGGCGTCGTAATCGCTACCGGCTACCGTGCTCCATACCTTCCGTTTGTAATTGGCGGCCTTCACCCCGCCGGGGGCCATGATATCGGCCTCGGGGCCGCGGTTGGAGTAGGCCTCGAGGGTGTAGTCCGCCCCCATCGCGGTCACCGTCACCGTCCGCGGGTCGGCTGCCGGAAACTCCACCCGGCCGCCGGAGTTGCCCGCTGCGCAGATGATGATGCCGCCCCGCATCGGGCCCGTCTGCACGTCGTTCACCCCGTCGCCGTCGCTGTCGTCCATCCCGGCATTCTCGATGAAATAGTCGAAAGCCACGCTGTAGGCTCGCGGAAGCGCCGAAAGCCGCGTCCATGTCCAACTGTTCTGCGAAATCACCGCACCGTTATCGGCCGCATAGACGAAACTTTCCGCATCGGTATCCCCTACCGACTCGTTTCCCTCGAATATCTGCAACGCCATGATCCGTGCGCCGTCGTCGTGGCCCGTACCGCCCGCCACGCCGCACACGCCGATGCCGTTGTTATTGACCGCCGCCACCGTGCCGGCCACATGCGTCCCGTGGTCCTCCCCCACGATCGTGGCGTTGCCTCGAACGAAATTCCAGCCGTAGACGTCGTCGACGTATCCGTTGCCGTCGTCGTCCACCCCGGGCGTGCCGTTCAGCTCGGCCTCGTTCACCCACATGTTGGCCGCCAGATCGGGATGGTCGTACTGCACACCGGCATCCGTAACGGCCACGATAACCTCCCGGCTGCCCGCCGTAGTCTTCCATCCCTCGAAGAGATTCATATCCGCCCCTGCTTTCGCGAGGTTGACGCTTCCGTCGTTATGGTAATGCCACTGTTGGGCGAGCATGGGATCGTCGAACGGCAATTGCCCCTCGCCCTCCATCGCCACAGGAGGCTCATAGAAGGCGTCCGCCGGCACCGCGACGGCATCGAGCCGCCGCATCCGGTAAATCGGCTCGACGACCTCGACTCCCGGCAGTGCGGCCATCTCGGCCTGCGCACGCGACACGGGCACCTCCTCGTCGATCCGGATGTCGTACCACAGATGAAGACCGTAGCGACGGCGACGAGCCTCGAAACGCCCCCCGTCGCGGAACACGCGACGGATCTCCGTCGCACCGAGCTCCTGCGCCACTGCATCCAGCCGCGAGTCCCCCGACGCCATCTCGCCGCGCGTAAAACAACCCGTGCGAAGCGTCCGGGAACCCTCCTCCGAGAGCTTTATCCTTATCCAGCCGGGAACCGCTCCCTCTTCGGCGACATACCGTACGTCATCCTCCTCCGCACCATCGCATACGACAGAAGGCTCTTTCGTGCAGGAGCACGTCAATACGACAACCGCCGCAAAGGCCTTAAACAATCCGGAGTTCATAGGGTTATTCATCTGTTTTCCCGTTTTTACGTCTTCCCGGCACGAGGCCGAAAGTCCGATGTGCATAACAAGCAAAAATAACGAAAATATAGAAATATACTAATCTCCACATCCTATTTTTTCATCCGAAGATAACATATCCGTCTCTACACCTGCCCGAGAAAGCGAGAAGAAAACCGAAAGGAGGCAACACAAAAGCGAAGAAGCAAAACACTCCCTCCTTCGCACCGGCAGCTACCGATAGAGGAACCGGAAAACCTTTGCCGTTGCGCAACGGCAAGGCAAACCACGCAAAGAGAAACTGCGAGTTGACGGGAAACCATACCGAAGGAGCCGACTCCGAGCACAGCGCAAACAACTTGCGCGAGGAGCTGCACCCGAAAAACCGGCATAGGGAACTCCGCATGAAGCACCCATGCAAGAACACGCGTTCGACGAATTCAGGCACAGAAAACAGGTCGACTCGGAGAGCTTGCGTCGCAAATAATCCAAAAGCCGGCACAGCCCCAATCGGAACAACAGCCAGGACAATTCACAGCAGGCGCACAAAGGAACTTAGCGACAAATCATCCCCGAAAATTCGAACTATGGGAAGGAGCCAAGCAAAGAGTCACATGGAAAACGGCCGGCATGACCTTATTCTCAAAGAGCCTGTATCGAACACATGTTCGACGAATAGGTCACAGGAAAACACGGGATGAAAAATGCGCAAACGACACAACCCGCTACGCTTACAAACACACGACATTACATCCTTATACGCGGAACGTGCACAGGGCCGTCAAGTTTGCTTCGCGCACGCCCCGGCAACCGGCACGCCCCCGTAGCAGCGACACGGGCTACCCCCAAACAGCCGCCCGGAACCCCGCCCCGAAACCCCGTTCAGAAACCCGTCCGGGAGAGCGCAAAGCAAAAACGAGGATACCGGCCCGTAAAGGCCGGTATCCTCGTTCATTCCGCTCCGACGGGTTCCGCCCCGCCGGCAAGCGCCTCTATCGTTTCAGGAACGTCGTACTGCCGTTTCCGCCGGCCGCCCGTACCGACAGCGTATAGACACCCGAAGCGAGCGACGCCACATCGAGCGTCCCCGTCCCGCTATCGCCGAAAGCGATCGTAGCGGAGAGTACCTTGCGGGCCGCCGAATCGTAGACCGCGGCTTCGGCCCTCGTACCCGCTGCGGCAGCAAAGCTGATGTCGAGCACCTCGCCCGCCGGATTGGGAGCCACCTGCAGGCCGCCTCCCGTAGGTACGTTGCCGACCGATACCGTCATGACCGACTGGGCGGTTTCACCCGCCAGGTCGGTCGCCGTCACGGTTACGGACGCCGTCCCTTCGGCGAGCGGTTCCACCGTGAGAACACCCTCTTCGACCGTCGCACGCACGATCGCCTCGTTCGCGTTGGCAACCGAATAAGCGAGCTGGTCGCCGTCGCCCAGGTTGGCGTCGGTGAAGTACTCCGACAACACGAAGGTCTGACTGTAGTCGGCCCCGGTGGCCGTCATGCGCACCGTACCGAACTCCTTGGAAACCCGCGGTCCGAAGTTCTGGAACGCATCCTCCTTGACGGTGAAGGTGAAGGTATCCTCCACGTACAGTCCGCCCTTGTCGGTCGCACGCACGGTAATGGTGGCGACTCCCTGCTTCAGGGGCACGAGTTCCAGATCGCTCCCGTTGGTCATCACGACTTTTATCACCGTTTCGTCCGAAGAGGTCACCGTAAAGGTGAGCGCATCGCCGAACGCCTCGTCCGGTTCGATGAAGTAGTAGGCAAGTTTGAACTTCTTGGAGTATTTCGGTCCGGCCTTCTCCACCGACACATCGAGGAAGTTGGCCCGCTGTTGGGGCGAACGGTTGGTGTGCTGGAGCGTCGTGGTTTGGAACGATACCGTTTCGCCTTCGCGGCCGAAGCGGTCCACGGGCGTCATCTCGAAGGCATAGGTGGTCAACTGCACGAGCACCATGCGGTACTCATAATCCCCGCCCACATCCTGCGTGTTGATAAGGTCCACCGACTTCCATTCGCCGGGGGTTCCGTCCTGCACCTCGGCATACCGGAGCACATATTTCACCACCGGCATGCCGTTGCCGTCGGCCGGCACACGGCAGTAGATGCGCACGCTGTCGGGAAGCCCCTCCGCGCCGTAATGCTCCAGCGCGGCGGGAGGCGTACCCGGATCTTCGAGGGTGATGAGGGAGGCATCCACCATCCCGACGCCTATCTGGTTGGAGTAGTTTTCGCTCACCACCGGGCTGATCGGCCGGAAGCTGGCCAGCAACCGCTTGCGGCAATCCTCCGAGGAGAAGCCCTCCTTGCCGTATTTGGAAACGATGAGCGCCGCCACACCCGAAACGTGCGGGGTGGCCATCGAGGTACCTTCTATGAACGCATACCCGCTGTTGGTGTAGGTACTGTAAACGGCATACTGGTCGCCGAATTTCTGCTCGCCGCCGGGGGCGAGGATATCCACCTCGGGTGCATAGTTGGAGTAGCTGGCCTTGTCGTAGTTGGGCGCCATCGAAGCAACGCTCACCACCCGTTCGTAGTAGCCGGGGAACTTCAGCTGGTTGGCTCCGGAGTTGCCTGCGGCAAACACCACGAGTCCTCCGGCCATCGGGCCGGTCTGCACGTCGTTCACCCCGTCGCCGTCGCTGTCGTCCATTCCGGCGTTGTCGATGAAGTAGTCGAGCCCGTCCTGAAGGTCGGGAGCGATGGAGGGCGAAGAGACCTCCCAACTGCACGAAGCGATCACCGCCCCGTTGTCGGCCGCATAGGCGAACATGTCCCAGTTGGGAATCTCCTGCTTGTTATTGGCCGTCCAGCAGATCGACATGATCCGCACGCCGTCGCCGTTGCCCGTACCGCCCGCTACGCCGCAGACGCCCTCGCCGTTGTTGTTCACCGCGGCGATCGTACCGGCGATGTGCGTACCGTGATACCCCGGCACGATCTGGCCGCTGTTGTAATTGGGAGCGAAGTTCCAGCCGTAGATGTCGTCGACGTATCCGTTGCCGTCGTCATCCACGCCGGGCGTGCCGTTCAGCTCGGCCTCGTTCACCCACATGTTGGCAGCCAGGTCGGGATGGTCGAACTGAACACCCATGTCCACGACCGCCACGACGACGTCGGGACGACCGGCACCCACCTCTTCCCATGCTTTGAAAAGGTTGATATCGGCCCCTTCCTCCGCCTTGGGCATGGAACCGTCGTTATAGTAGTGCCACTGCTTGGGCAGATCGGGGTCGTTGAAAGGATACTGGTCAGCCTCCAGCTTCGGACGCGATGCATCCAGTGCGGCCGGCTGGTACTTCATGTCGGCTGCCAGCGCCGGCACTACCCTATGGTCGGTAAGTTTCGCCTTATAGATGGGTTGCACATGAGCCACGCCGGGAACGCTCGCCATACCAGCCTCGGCACGCGACACGGGCACGTCGTCGCCTATCCGGATGTCGTACCACAAGTGCAGACCGTAGCGACGGCGACGCGCCTCGAAACGCCCTCCGTCGCGGAAAACACGGCGTATCTCCGTCGCGCCGAGCTCCTGCGCGATCGCATCGATCCGGGCATCGCCCGACTCCACCTCGCCGCGCGTAAAGGCGCCCTCCCGGAGCGGCGCCGCATCTTCGGCGAGCTTTATCCTGACCCAACCGCTGACGATGTCGTCGTTGTCGGGCACCGACGCCTCCGGCCTCTCCCGCCGGGGAGCCTCCGACACGACCGGTTCCTTCGTACAGGACCACGCAGCCGCAGCAGCCAATAAAATTACAGAAATCCTTTTCATAATGATGAGTTGACAGTTATATTTGATATATTCATTAACATCCGTATATATATTAACGCATTTCCGCTGCGGCGTAGTACTACGCCGCGAACCGGGACTCACCGCTTCTCACCGCTTTCCGCAAGCTTCGCACGCGCAAGTCGCTCGGCGGCGGTCACCCCCGGCAAGGAGCCGAAGAGTCGAACGCACTGCCCGACGGGCATGCTGCCGTCGGTGTGCACCTCGTACCACAGATGAAGACCGTACCTCCGTCGCCGTTCGGCGAACCGGCCGCCTCCGGCAAAGACCCGGACGAGACCGACCGCCCCCACCGAATCCAACGCCCTGTCGAGCCATGCGGTCCCCGTATCGGCACCTCCGGACGGAAAGCGCCTCTCCTCGGGCAGCGCCACCGTATCGGCCAGCCGTATCCGAAAACGATCCTCCGCCGAGTACCCCGGCCCCGAAAGGGAGTCGCCGGTCTCCGGCCGCAGCACGCCCGCAGACGGACGTACCCCGCAAAAGCAGAGCGGCAACAGGACGACAAAGAGAATCAGCACATTTTTCATCACCACAGAATCGCTGCATCGGTCCGGTGCGCCCGATTCCCCTTTCCAGCCTGAGTCGGATACCGAAAATTCTCCGGCTCCGGGTGCCCCCGCAAACTCAAGAAAGGAAACGGACCGGCAGGCCCCCCTGCCGCAGCTCCGGCACGCCACATAGCGTTGCGGGAGCGGAATGGGTTCCGCTCCCGCAACGTCCTCAGGCCTTTACGAACGTATGTCTCAACACCCGGCCGTCGGCAAGCCGCACCGTCACCGTATAGCTGCCCGGCGCAAGCCCGGAAACGTCGTACCGGATCTTATCTTTCCACTCGCCTTCGCTGCCGAAGGGCACTCCCTCGACACGACCGACTTCCCTTGCCGCCGCATCGTGAATCTGCAGGTCGGCGCTCCGGCCTCCCTCGCCCCCGACGCCGATGCAAAGCATCTCTCCGACAGGATTCCCCAGGAGCGTCAACACGCCCTCCTCAAGGGCAGGCGATTCATCCGGCGGCAGGATAGGCTCCGACGGCTCCCTGTCCTCCTGCACCTTGACGGCCATATTCTTCACGATGGTCTCCCCGACACGGTCGGACACCGTCACCGAAAGGTAGGTCGACCCTTTTTTGTGTCCCTCGACGGTGAGCAGGGAACCGCTCACGGAAACCGTCGCCACCGTCTCGTCGTTGCTCTCGGCCACATAGGTCAATACGTCGTCCGGCAGATCGGGATCGGTAAAATAGTCGCCCATCTCCACGGTGGTCACGAACCTGTTCTCACCCGTTCCGACGGGCAGGTCTACCACGGGCAACGGTTTGCTGATCTCAGGTTTGCGGTTGACATGGTCGACCGTGCGTCCCTCGCCGCTCACCGGCTCGGATTCGTTCCCGAAACGGTCTACCGCACGGGCCTCGAAACGATAGGTAGTGGCGGCAGTCAATCCGGTAACGGTATACGACAGTGTCTGACCGGGCGACATGCGGTTGGGAACGACCATGGTCGTCCAGGCATCCGCTGCCGAAGCGCTGTCGACCGGCACGTAGCGCAGGTTCACACCGGCGATTCCCATGCCGTTGCCGTCGGCAGGCAGCCCGATGATCGATACCGTCAAGCGGTCCTCCAAAACTTCAGCCGCCACTTCCAGCGAAGCGGGAGCCTCGGGTGCCACTTCGGGATTCTTCAGTTCCATCAGGGAAGCGTCCACAAGTCCCGCTCCCAGGCCGGCGGCGATGTCGGGACGCGTCTGCCATCTATCCACGTTGCGGTAGCTCCGCAACAGAATCGTCCTCAGATCCTCGTTCGTAAAGCCGGGGGTATTCGCCCCGAAATGCGAAACAATAAGAGCAGCGACGCCCGACACATGGGGACACGCCATCGAGGTGCCGCTAAGATGGATATAGGTGTTTTCCGGGCCGGTACTGTAAACCTGCCCCTGCGCGGGAAATTCGGTGTCGCGTTCGCCCGCTCCGCCGGGGGCGAAGATATCCGCATCCACACCGAAGTTGGAAAAGCCCGACTTCACGTAGTTGGGCATCATGGAGGTGACGCACACCACCCGCGGATCGTCCGCAGGGCAGCCCACCTTCGAGGTATACTCGTTGCCCGCGGCGAAGATGATGATTCCGCCCTTCATCGGACCGGTCTGCAAGTCGTTCACCCCGTCGCCATCGGTATCGGCCATACCGGCGTTCTCGATGAAGTAATCGAAAGCATCCGACATATCCCGGGGCAGGATGTTGGTCATCGGAAAGTTCCAGCTGTTCTGGCTGATCACCGCACCGTTGTCGGCCGCGTAGACGTATCCGGTAGGAGGCGCCGTACCGTATCCATCCTTGTCGTAGATCGCACAGGTCATGATCCGGGCGCCGTCGCCGTTGCCCGTACCGCCCGCTACTCCGGCCACTCCGATGCCGTTGTTATTGACCGCCGCGACCGTGCCGGCCACATGCGTGCCGTGTTGGCCCGGGTCTATGAGGGACGTCCTCTTGTAAAAGTCGTATCCGTGCAGGTCGTCTACGTATCCGTTGCCGTCATCGTCTTTACCCGCCGCGCCGTTCAGCTCGGCTTCGTTCACCCACATGTTGTCGTGCAGGTCCTCATGATCGGTAAAGACACCGGTATCCATGACAGCCACGATCACGCGCGGGTCGCCGGCACCGTAGAGTTCCCATGCCTTGAACAGATTGATGTCCGCTCCCGCCACGGCCACCACTTTACCGGCCTCGTCGGTCATCGTTCCGTCGTTGTCGTAATGCCACTGCAACGGCAGACCCGGATCATCGAAAGGCATCTCGCGAAGGCTGCCCTCCCAGGCGGACGGAGTGCCTATCTCCGACGGAAGCGGACGCTCCGCACCGTCGAGCGCAACGATCCGGTAGATCGGCTGCACATGCTCCACGCCGGGCAATGCGGCGAACTCCTCCTGAGCACGGGACACGGGTATCTCCTCGCCGAGCTTCACATCGAACCAAAGATGAAGTCCCCACCTGCGATGACGTGCCTCGAAACGGGGGTCTGTGGGGAACACCACCTTGATCTCGGTAGCACCCAGGCGGGCCGCCACCTCATCGAGCCGGGCATCGCCCGTAGCCACATCCCCGCGCGTAAACACACCGGTACGCAGCGGAGTACTTCCGTCTTCGAGGCGGATCCTCACCCAACCGGGCTCAATGAGGCTGCTGTCAAGGTTTCCCGTTTCCGGCCCCTTTGCGGGTGCTTCGGACACGGCATCCCTCACACACGACGCACCCGCCAGGGCCGCCGCAAGGAAAAACAATGCAAGATATCGTTTCATTTGCTGAAAAATAGTATAGTGTAATGACAAACGTTGCCGGCAGCAAACCCCACACGACAACCGATTGCGAAAATAGGAAAAATATTTCTTAAATTTCACTCCCCTTTCAAGAAAACAACAAACCCGCCCCCTGCATAACCCGACCGTTCCGCTCTCCAAATTCCGTCCGTCGGCACGCACAAGATTCGGGCGAATAGCCGCGAGCGCCCCTCGCCCCTTTGTTCTCTTACCTTTCCGCCCTTTTAATTTCTTGCTCCGTTCCCCCATCATTCCTCCCCCTCTTTACAGTCCCTTTGCTCCGCACACTCCCTTTCTACCTCCGGCACCTCCGTTCGCCTTGTTCGCTCCTTTCGAAATCCCGTACCACCGGCGCCGACGGTATGAAAATGCTTTTCCCGAGCGGATACAGCCCCCTTGCAAAGGGGTCGACGCGGCACGCCTTCCCTACCCTAACACCAGCCAAGTCCTCACATCGAACGAACCCACTCGAGGGGAACGGTTGCTCAACCCTCTCCCGAGCCTACCGCTATTTCGGCATGCCGTCACGCATCGAGAAACCTACACTGTCAACACCTCCATAATCTTTCTGTTAACGGTCATTCCCTTTTCATGCCTTCCTTACCACGGCCTCCGCCGCCACGCATCGGAAAACCCTTACGCAAAGAATACTTCCGGGACCTTTTCGCCGCTGTCACTTCCTTATTCACTCCGCTCCTCCCCCTGCAACACCCCGTCACGCATCGAGATACAGAGAGAACGCCCCCGACAGCAAGCGAACGCGCCGGACTTTCAGGTCCGGCGCGTTCGTTCACATCGGTTTACCCTGTGTCCTACCTTTTCATGAAGTTGCTTGTATAGCGACGTCCCTCATGCTCCACGACCACCGAATAGGCACCGGCGGCAAGAGCGGAGACATCGTTCCGAGCGGCCACGCCGCTGCCGTCGAGCGTCACGGAGAAGTTGCCGACCAGACGGGAAGCCGCATCGTAGATACGCACGCCGGCCATACCGCCCGTGGCACCGTTCACACGGATATTGACCACATCAACAGCGGGATTGGGATAGAGGTCGATGCCCTCCGCGGGCTGCTCTCCCCCGCTGCCGGGATTCGCCGTTACCGTAACCCCGACCGTCCGCGTAGCGGAGACGCCGGCCGCATCGGTACCTGTCACCGTCACCGAAGCGCTACCCATCTTCACGGCATTCAGGATCAACACATTGCCGTTCACCTCGACAGTCACCACTTCGGGAGCCGAACTTACGGCCGCATAGGTCATACCGCCCGTCACCCCGAACAGTTCGTCGAGGGCCACGCTGCTGCGGAACGACTGGGAGCTATCGGGCAGCGTAACGTTCGTTCCGCCCCCGACCGGATCGGAAGCGACGGTAACCCCCATGTTCTTCGACAGGGAAAGCCCCTCACGATCCTTTACGGTAATCGCCACGAACGTGTCGCCCTTTTTCAGACCGGTCACCTCCAGTATGCCGCCCTCGAGCATCCGCGCCGTAACGATCGAGGCATCGTTGCTGACAGCCGAGAAGGTGAGTTCATCGTCGGGCAGATCGGGATCGGTAAAGAATTCGTTCAGCGCCACCGTAGCGGTGAAGCTGTTGTTGACCGGAAGCGATACCCGCGCGAGCGGCTTGACGATCTCCGGACTCAGGTTGGTATGTTCGACGGTGGTACCGCGCCCCTCGGTGTAACCGGTCGACTCGTTGCCGAAACGGTCCACGCTCTTCACGCGGAACACGTAGGTGGTTCCGTGGCTGAGATTGCCGACGGTATACTCGCTCGTCGCACCGATCTCGGCCCGGTTGTAAAGCTCCAGCGACTTCCATTCCGAAGCTCCGTCGGCGGTACCCTCCGGAGCATAGGAAACGTAGTACTTCGCAACGGCCAGATTGTTGGCATCGGCCGAAGCGGTGATGCGGAGCGTCAGTTTACGCTCCTCCGTTCCCTCTGCCGCAACCGCCTGCGGGGCCTGCGGAGGCGTCTTGGGATCTTCCACACCCATCAGCGTCGGGTCGATCAGTCCCACGCCCAGACCGTCGGCAATGGCCGCCGTTTTCTGGTAATGGCCCACGTTGCGATAACCGCGCAGCATGATCTCCCGCAGTTTATCGGGCGTAAAGCCCGGCTTGTCCACGCCGTAATGCGATATCAGCAGGGCCGCGATGCCCGACACGTGCGGACAGGCCATCGACGTACCTCCCTTGTAACCGTAAGAATCGGTGATATCGGTGCTGTACACCCGGCCGTCGAGGCTGAACTCGGTATCGGAACGTTCCGAACCGCCCGGTGCAAAGATATCCGCAGCCGTCCCGTAGTTGGAGTAGGCAGCCTTTACATAGTTGGCCATCATGGCCGTCACACCGATCACCCTGTCGTCGGCCCCGGGAAAAGTAAGACGGCTGGAGTAGTCGTTGCCAGCCGAGCAGATGATGATACCGCCCCGCATCGGACCGGTCTGTTCGCCGTCGGGACCGATACCGGCATTCTCAATGAAGTAATCCATCGCCACGGCTACATCCTGAGGGATGGCGGTGTACATCTGGGAATATCCCCAGCTATTCTGGCTGATCACCGCGCCGTTGTCGGCCGCATAGCGATACACGTCGGGATAATCGCCCCCCGTATTGTCCGGCCCGAAGATCTGGCACGACATGAGCCGCACGCCGTCGCCGTTACCCGTTCCGCCGGCCACACCGCAGACACCGATGCCGTTGTTGTTGGTGGCGGCTATCGTACCGGCCACGTGCGTACCGTGGCTGCCGGGCTCGATGTTGCCGTCCCTGGTCCGGCCGTTATAACCGTACACGTCGTTCCTGACGCCGTTGCCGTCGTTGTCCTTACCGGGTTCGCCGTTCAACTCGGCCTCGTTCACCCACATGTTGGCCGCCAGGTCGGGATGGTTGTACTGGATACCCATATCCATGACGGCCACCACCACGCTGGGGCCGCCGTGGCCATACATCTTCCACGTTTCAAACAGGTTGATGTCCGCTCCGGCCTTAGCGACCACTTCGCCTTCGCAGTTATACATCGTCCCGTCGTTGTGGTAGTGCCACTGCCGGGGAAGGCCGGGGTCATCGAAGGGCATCGCATCCTTGCTGCCCTCCCAGCCGGAAAGGTCGCCCACCCCTGCGGGATAGAGCGTATCGTAACCGTCGGCGGGGTAGATCCGATAGAGCGGACGCACATACGCCACGCCGGGCAGCGACGCGAATCCGGACTGAGCACGCGACACGGGCACCTCGCTGTCGAACGTCACGTCGTACCACAGATGCAGACCGTATTTCTTATGCCGCTCGGTAAACCGGGGATCGGTACCGAAAACATGTTCGATGCTGGTAGCCCCCAACCGTGCGGCCAGCTCGTCGAGCGCGGGATCGCCCGAATCGGCTTCGCCGCGTGTAAACGCTCCCGTGCGGAGTGCCATCGCGTCGTCGGTCAGGCGAATCCTTATCTTCCCCTTCACCACGTCGCCGCAGTAGTCCTCTTCGGTCCGGTCATTCCCGCCGTTGCGGTCGTCGCCGAAAACGGCCGGATCTTTCGCGCAGGAGGCCAACACACCCGCCACGGCGAACAAATATAAAAAGTATCGCTTCATTATTCTATGGATTAGATTATCCTTATTGTTTCTAATAATAACAACTATGCTCCCGTACTTATTGCCCGAGTACAGGCACTACATCTTTGCGAAATTAATAAAAAGTTCAGGACATTCCCAACAAAACACCATAAAATGCACGTCTAAAAAAGATTGCGCAACGGATTCCGCTCCAAAACCACGCACCGCACAGCAGCGACGCGACGAAACGCCATGCGCCTCTGCCCGTGCGGCGACCGGGGAGAGGCATCGGTGTTTCCGCCGATCCATCCGGGCGTCCCGACATCGGAGAAGGGCGGACACCCCCGCAACGGAAAGTAGCTCGGGCGAAGCAGCCTTCGATAGCGAAAAGAAAGCGTTCGAGTCGGGTCGCAGAGCGCGAACACAAATCCGGCGGGCAAAGCGAGGCAGCCCCCTCGACAGCCCACAAAAGCATTCCCGGACAGACGATCCATCCTCGACGATGCGAGGAGGACATCCAGACAGGCCCCGGCGAGGGGGCTTGCCGGAATGGAAAAGCACCCGAGCAAGGACCGAACACCGTTGCCGGAATTCAGAAAGCGTCCTGACGCGACAACGGAGCTCAGCGTTTCACGAAACCGGCCACGGCTCGGCGGCCCGCCCGCTCGGCGACCAGCGAATAGACACCGGGCGACAACGCCGACACATCCAGGCGCCCCGCGCCATCGGCATCGAGCCGGAGGGTATCCTCGAAGACCCGCCGGGCCGCCGCATCGTAGATGCACACCGCGACGCGTCCCGCTCCCCCCTGCATGCGGATATCGACCTGCTCCGCCACCGGATTGGACCGGAGAAGGAGTTCGCCGTCGGCAACCGGCCCCTCGCCGGCACCGCCGGTCACGGTCACGAGGAATCGCGAGCCTACCGAATTGCCGCCCGCAGGCCTGCAAACGATCTCAACCGTCGCCTCGCCCGCTCCCACCGGCACGAGTCGAAGAAACTCCCGATCGATACTTACCTGCACCCGGGAGGGGTCGGAACTCTCCGCCGCATACCTGCACTCGGTCCCGTCGGCAAAATGGAAATACTCCGCAAGCGGCAGGGAGAGCGCATGCTCCCGCCCGACGCCCCCGATCGTCACGTCGGGCAGCGACCGGTGATGCACCCACACGGCGAACCGGCTCTCCACCGTTTCGCCGGCGCGGTCGGAAACGCGAACCGCCACATCCGCCCTGCCGATGCCCACCGGCTCGAACAAGGCCTCGGTTCCCTCCAGCCCGAGAAGCACCACCCCCTCCGCATTGCGGGAGGAGAGCGCATAGGTAAGCTCGTCGCCGAAGGTCCCCGCATCGGGATCGCCGAAATAGCGCGACAATTCCAACCTCCGGGTATTCTCCTTCCCTGCCTGCGCGATAAAGACATCGTTGATCGGGGCACGCTGTTCGGGCGGACGGTTGACATGGGGCAGCGACCGCACCTCGACGACACAGGATTCCGAACGGTTGCCGTAACGATCCTCCGCCCGCATCCGAGCCTCGTACCCGGTATCGCCCGCGACCTCCACGCGACAGGAGAACGCGCTCCCCACGGCACCATTGCAGGAGAGCCGCAGGGCCACCGGAGCCGCGGTGCCGTCGGCGGGCGCATACGAGAGGTGGAGCCATGCAGCGGGATCGCCGTTCGCATCGGCCGGCACCCGGCACGAGAAGAGCAGCCCGTCGGGAAGACCCTCGACGGCCGCATCGAGCGGGACGCCGGGGGCCGTGGCGGGATTGCGGTAGTAGCTGTCCATCAGCGACGCATCGAGCAGCCCCACACCGATGAGATTCCGACACGCCTCGTCCTGATACTCCCCGACGTTGCGGTAGCTGGCCAGGAGCACCTTGCGCAACTCCCCGGCGGTGAATCCGGAACCGCCGTACTGCGACACCATCAGGGCCGCCACGCCGGCGGTATGGGGCGTGGCCATGGAGGTACCCGACAGGTAGCCGTAACCGCCGTCGGTGAGGGTACTGTACACCCCGCAGCCGTATCCGTCGGTGTCCTCGCCGCCGGGCGCCATGATGTCGGCATGCTGGCCGTACTGCGAATAGTCGGTCTTTTTGTAGTCGGGCCCCATGGCGGTCACGGCGATCACCCGCTCGTCGGCGGCGGGATACCAGATGCGCCCGACATACGAAGGACCGGAGTTGTTGTAGTTTCCGGCGGCGAAGATGCAGATACCGCCCTTCATCGGCCCCCTCTGCACACCGTTCTCGTCGGTACCCGCAGTGGCGATGAAGTAATCGATCGCCGCACCCACATCCTCCGGCATCTTCTCCATGCTGAGCACCCAACTGTTGGAGGCGATCACCGCGCCGTTGTCGGCCGCGTAGGCGAATGCGTCGACGAAACGCGCTCCGGATTCCCCGGGATCGATCTGAAGGGACATGATACGCGCCCCGTCGCCGTTGCCCGTACCGCCCGCGATGCCCGCCACGCCGATACCGTTGTTATTCACGGCCGCGATGGTTCCCGCGCAATGCGTACCGTGTCCGCCGGGCGTTATCGTCCCCCTATCCTCCTCGAAATTGTAACCGTACATGTCGTCGACGTATCCGTTACCGTCGTCGTCCACTCCGGGCGTACCGTTCAGCTCGGCCTCGTTCACCCACATGTTGGCCGCCAGGTCGGGATGGTCGTACTGCACGCCCATGTCCAGCACGGCCACGACGACCTCCGGCCGCCCGGCATTGAATTTCTCCCACGCCTCGAAAAGGTTGATGTCGGCTCCCGCCTTCCACGCGCTCCGCGAGGCGTCGTTGTGGTAGTGCCACTGTTTGCTTATCTCCGGATCGTCGGTAGGGGCCGCCCCGTCGGCAAACTTGTCGCGCACGGGCGTATAAAGATACTCCGCCGGCAGCACGGCCGGGTTATCCGCCCATTGCAGTCTGTAGATCGGCTGCACGTGCGCCACCCCCGGCACGGAGGCGAACTCGCTGCGGGCCCTCGTCACGGGGACATCGTCGCCGATGCGGATATCGTACCACAGGTGCAGACCGAACCTCCGCCTCCTCGCGGCGAAACGCCCCCCTTCGGCAAAGACCCGCCGGATTTCGGTGGTCCCCAGCCGGGCCGCAACGGCATCGATCTCCGCGTCGCCCGACGCCACGGCACCGCGGGTGAAGGTACCCACACGCAAAGCCCGGGCATCCTCGGCGAGTCGGACCCTCACCCACCCCTCGAAATAGACCGCCTCGGGGACGGCATCGGCTACCGCCCCGGCGCCGGGACGCTCCGACGGCACTTCCGCCGGTTCTTTCACGCAGGCCGCCAGCACAAGAGCCGCCAGGAGCGTAAAGGTCAATCCGTTCTTCATTTTTCGTTCGTTTTCAGGTCGATCGTCTCACCTTCCGCCAGGTTTCCTCTTCCGGGCCGGATACGACTACGGCTTTACGGTTTCCTTCCTCTCCCGGGAACCGGCGCCATGCCACGCATCGCCCGACAACAGAGAGAACCATCCCGTAAAGCCGCGGTTCGTCCGGCCGTAACGACAGTCTACCGTTTCAGTACCGTACCTTTATACGTATTGCCGTTGCGGCGTACCGCTACCGTATAGCTGCCGGGAGCGAGGTCCCGGATCGCGTCGATGCGGGCCGTACCGGCCGCATCGAGTTCGACCGCGGTCGTCAGCACACTGCGAGCCGCCGAATCATAAAAAGTCACCTCGGCACGACCTGCGCTTGCTCCGCCGAGGAGCACATTCACGTGGTCGGTCGCGGGATTGGGATAGAGCCGGAGCGCTGCGCCCGACGCCTCGCCGGGCTCCCCGGAAACCGACACGGCCAGTTCGCTTTCGGCGGTGTTGCCGCCCCGGTCGGTAACCGTTACCGTCACCACGGCATTGCCCCTCTTCAGCCCGGTCACATCGAGCAGAGCGCCGTTCACCTCGGCTGCCACAACACCCTCGTCGCTGCTGACAGCCGTGAAGGTGAGCTCGTCGTCGGGCAGGTCGGCATCGGTCACATAGCCGCTCAGGTCGTACCGTTTCGCGAAACTTCCGGCCGCCGGCAACGTCAGGCTACCCAACTGCCTGTTGAAGACGGGTGCGGAACCCTCACCGGCCAACACCGTCACGCGGATGGTAGCATTCGTCGAGGCACCCCGCGTGTCGGTGGCCGTGACGGTCACCTCGCAGGAGCCTTTCCGGAGCGGCACGATGGCCAGCGACCGACCGTTCCTCAACTCGGTCCGGACCACTTCTTCGTTGCCGTTGACGACCGTAAACGTCATTTCGTCCCCGTACCGGTCGTCGCGATCCGTGAAGTAATTGAGCAGGTGATAAAGCCTCGTATAGTTCTCGCCCGCCTGCCGGATCTCCACATCCGAGAAGTTCCGCTCCAATTCGGGAGCATGGTTCTCGAACTCCAGCGTCACGGAGCGCAGATCGATGTAGTCGCTTTCGTTGCCGTAACGGTCCACCGCATTCATGCGGAATACATACTCGGTCTCGCTCCCGCCCGGGAAGAGATAGACGAACTCTTCGCCGGCGGCGTAGTTGTTGCTCAGCACCGTGCGGGTCATCTCGCCGACGTTGCCGTCCACCACCTCCGCATACTCGAAGTTGTATTTGGCCACCGCCATGCCGTTGCCGTCCACCGGCACCGGTCCCGTGATCTTCACGGCCGTGGGCGCAGGGATCGCCTCGAACAGAGGCGCCTGGGGGCCTTCGGCGGGTCTCTCGGTGAGCACGAGGGCCACGTCGAGGAGACCGTTCCCCACCCCGCCATGGTATTTCGGCGCCATGGACTCACCCAACGGGCGGCAACTGCGTTCGAGCCGGCTACGCAGCTCGTCCGCCGTAAAGTCCTCGCCCTTGAACCGGGAGAGGATCAGCGCGGCGATTCCGGACACGTGCGGAGTCGCCATGGAGGTACCCGCGCTGTAGCCGTAGCCGTCGTTGGGATAGGTACTGTAAACACCCCACTCCACCGGTCTGTTGTACTCCTGGTTACCTGCCTGGTTGCCGCCGGGGGCCATGACATCGATGCCCTCGCCGTATTCGCTGTACCAGGCCACCGTCATGTCGGCATCGATGGCGCCCACGCCCACCACTTCGGGGAGCTTGGCCGGATAGAACACCTTGTTCGTGCCGCTGTTGCCCGCACCGGCAATCACCAGACCGCCCTGCATGGGTCCCGTCTGCACGTCGTTGAACCCGTCGCCGTCGATATCGTCCCAGCCGGCATTGGCCCGGAAATAGTCGATACCGTCCCGTGTGGACTGCCCTATCCCCTCCTGGCTGAGGGTCCAGCTACAGGAGGCGATGCAGGCCCCGTTGTCGGCCGCATAGGCGAACACGTCGTCCAGGGGAATATCGTCGGCCGCATCGTCGCGCATGATCTGGAGCGTCATGATCTTCACGCCGTCGCGGTTGCCCGTACCGCCGGCAACGCCGCAGACGCCGATGCCGTTGCCGTTCACCGCGGCGATGGTACCCGCCACGTGGGTACCGTGCGTACCGGGCTTCAGGATGCCGCCCGGCTTGTTGTGGGGATAGTATTTGGGCATGAAACAAGCGCCGTAGAGATCGTCGATGTATCCGTTGTTATCGTCGTCCTCCCCCTTCGTACCGTTCATTTCGGCCTCGTTGATCCACATGTTGTCCGCCAGATCGGGATGGTCCCACTGCACGCCCGAGTCGATCACCGCCACGATGACCTCCGGGTCGCCTTTGGTACCGAGCACCTCCCATCCCTCGAAGAGGTTGATGTCGGCTCCGGGCACCCATCCCTCGCGCGAGGCGTCGTTGTTGTAGTGCCACTGCCTGGGCAGGTCGGGATCGTCGAAGGGAAGTTCCTCCGCCGCCAACGCCTGCCGCGCCTCCGTAGCGGCCGGCACATAGACGTATTCGGTCGGCACGATGGGACCGCCCAGCGGCTTGATCCTATAAATCGGCTCTACGCAAACCACCCCCGCGAGTTCTGCCAGCGAAGCCTCGGCACGGGAAACGGGCACCTGCTCGTCGATCCGGATATCGTACCACAGGTGCAGTCCGAATCTGCGGCGCCGGGCGGCGAAACGGCCGCCGTCGGCATACACCCGACGTATCTCGGTGGCACCGAGCCGGGCGGCTATCGCATCGAGCGCGGGATCGCCCGACTCCACCTCGCCCCGCGTGAAGGCTCCCACCTTCAACGGGGTCGCGGCTTCGGCCAGTTTGACCCTCACCCATCCTCTCACGATGTCGTCGCCGTACTGGGCATACCCCTCATCCGTTTCCGATGGCCGGAGTCCGCCCGCTTCCATCGGGGGTTCTTTCACACACGAAGCGCAAAGTGCGGCCATGCCGATCATGGCCAAATAAGCATTAAGTTTCATTCTCACAAAGGATCGTTAGTCCGTTTTTATTGTATGCGTTGTTGCTCTGTAAATGGTCCGAATGAGTTAAACTCACCGAAGACCGCCTGCGAAAATATAAAAATACATTCTTTTTTCTCACATTTAACTCCGTTTATTTATACGTTACGGAAGCAAAACGCACCTCCCGCCGCGGCCGGCCGCGCAACTCCCGCATACACGACAAGGGCAGCCGACATAAAAAAATTCTGACTACCTTTGTATCCGGACAACGGAAGCGCCCCGCGGCCATCGCGTTCCGCCGGCCTGCGCGACACCCGACAGCCGGACGCTGCGCCGGAGCCCGTTCACACACCGCAAAAAGAGATGGAAGAGGAGGTAAGGATCGACAAATGGCTATGGGCGGTCAGGATATTCAAGTCGCGCAGCGACGCCGCCGAAGCCTGCCGCATGAACCGCGTGACGGTGAACGGCAGCTATTGCAAACCCTCGCGCGAACTGCGCGAAGGCGATACCGTGGAGGTCCGCAAACTCCCGGTGACCTACTCGTTCCGGGTAAAAGGGCTCGTATCGAACCGACAGCCCGCCAAGAACGTCCCGCTCTATGCCGACAACATCACCCCGCAAGCGGAGCTGGACAAGCTGAACGTCCCGCGCGAAACCATCTTCATTTCGCGCGACCGCGGCACGGGCCGCCCCACCAAAAAGGAGCGGCGCGAAATCGACGCGCTCATGGGCGAGATGTACATGGAAGAGGAGGAATAGTCCCCCTATACGACCAAGAGGCTGTCCGAAAATCAACGGACAGCCTCTTTTCATTGCTGCGGTTTCTCAGGTACGCCCGCAAGCCCCCATCGACCGCCACGCGGGTGCGTACCCCGTCCTATCCGGAAGAGGGAAATTCGTCCCCCCCGACGCGCTCCGTCTCCGACGACCGGAAGTCGCCGACCGACGGCCGACGGGCGCCGATGCCCCGTCAAAGCACCACGCCCCCCTCCATCGAAACCCGCCGCTTCACATTCTCGCGCGGATCGTAGTCCGGAAAATCCGCCGGCACCGCCTCCAGCCGTTCGACGGCGGCGGCCAGCAGCGTTTCGGCCCGGGCACGGATGCGCGACCGCAGCAAACGCAACGTCTGCTCGTCGGCCGGGGCGAAATACTCGCCCTCGAAACGCACCACGCCGAGCCGGCCGGTATGCACCGCCGCATCGGGCAGCACGAGATACTTCACGAACAGGGCGAGCGCAGGCCGCAGATATTCCGCGACAAAAGCCCCGTAACGCCCCTCTTCCAGCGCTCCGCAGAACGAAGCCCCCAGCACGGGACGAAGGTAATTTTGCTGCGCCTCGCGCACCGCGCCCTCCGTCACAATCCCCGCTCCGACCGCGTCCCCGCTGCCGAAGGCCGCTTCAGCCGCCTCGGCAGGGGTCATCAACAACTCCATCATCACACTCCATTTTTAATTGGTTTCCGCCACGCATCGCCCCGTGGGGCACGTATACCGGAATAATTTACCTACCTTTACGGACACAACCGACTCAATGCCATGGAAGACATCCTTTTGCGGGAGATCGAGAGAACAGGCAAAGTCCTCGAGGCCATCCTGATGAAACTCGGCCTGATGCGCCAGCGGAACGAGACGGGAAGCTACGCCGTTGCCGCAGCAGCAGCCAAGGAGGAGCTGGGCATCGAACTGACTCCCCTGCTCGCCGACCCGGAGATCGCACGCACGCTCGTCGCCGTTCACGGCTTCGGGGAGAGCGATCTCGAAAAATTCGCACAAATGCTCTACCTGCTCGCCGCAACGGCATCCGACGACGACACCCGGCACCGGACCGCAGCAGCATCCGCAGCCCTCTACCGCCACCTCGAGGCGCACGGTTCCTGCTGCTTCTTCGACCGTTACTACATCCTCCGGGAACTCGAACGATACCTGTAGTCCCGCCGCCGTCAGTCGATGTTCCTCATCGCATACTTCGTGATCTGGGCCACGAAAAGCTGTTCCAGTTCATTCTCCGGGTCGTAATCGAGCCCGTCGGCCTTACGCGCCTCCCACACCTTCATATAAAGAGGCTTGCTGCGGGTGGGAGGACGGTTGACCACCGCCAGCGAACCGCACTCCTCGCGCAACACCTCGTCCATGACGGCCTTCAGCGGATCGAGCAGCTCCTCCTGCGCGGAGAGAATCACCGTGTTGAGCGCCACCTCGTACTCGTGCAGGATCCGTTCGGCATTGAACCCCGACGCATAGTCGAGTCCGCTCAGCGAGCGGAACCACGAATGGGCCACCACGATGTCGGAAGTGGCCTGTTCGTGCAGCTCCTTCCAGTCGCCCTCGTTGGAGGAGGCGATGGGAATGTAGCGCGAACCGTCACCCGTCCCGCAGTCCTTGATCATGAACATCACCTGCCCCGGCTTCCCGGCGAACTTCCGTTCGGCCCGGTGCACCAGCTCCTCCGCCTGCCGCTCGTTGTCCACACCCCCGTCGAGCAACATCACGCCCGAAAGCTGGAACGAGTTGTCGAGCCGGCTGATATTCCAGCAGTCGGTCTTGTAGGCGATCGCTGACACGTTCATACCCGCGATGTAGGAGGGCACGCCGTAGTGGCCGAACATGGGTTCGTAATCCTTGTAATGGATGACGGCATGCAGCTTCCCGTCGGTCCCCTGCTCGGTCTGCGGCCACAGCGGAAGCGACCGGGCCTCCGCCGCATCGTATTGCGACCAGTCGTGGTGCAGCAGCACATGCCGGCCGTCGGACGCGAGCCGACACCGCGAGGCGTCCTGGTGAAAGAGCGCAAGGAAGGTTCCTCCGCCATCGGTCACCACCTCCACGAACGCGTTTCCGAAAAGCACCTTGTCCAACGCGAGTTTGCGCAACACCTGCCGCAACGTTTCCCCGTCGCGATTCACGCGGCGCAGGAAAGCCGCCAGCCGCGGCAATCCCTCCTCGTGGTTGAATCCCTTGCCCGCGATATAGTCGGCCTTGTCGTTGACGATCCGACGGTGGGTGGTCGAACGGCGGAACATCTGCGCCAGGGCATAGGGATACATGTTGTCGTTGCCCCACCGCCAAAACCCGCCGCCGGAAAGGGTCCGCGGCGCAGGCCGGAAAATATCCCGCGCCTCGTTGCGCGGCGTAAAGAGCTTCGGCACATAGGCCGCCCGTACTTCATCCTTTTCCATCTGCAATTCTTTAAAACTAAGTCACTGAATCTATTCGTCCCGCCCGGGCGACGGCCCGGCGAAAGGTTTCGAAAAGTCCGCATCCGCGGAGCGCAGCACGAGGGTCGCCCCGGAATCCTCGTCATACCCGGTCTGCGTATCGAACTCCGCCGAGACGAGCCTCAACGGGCACTCGCCGCCGAAACCGGGCGACCAGCCCGCCACGAAGAGGCTGCCCGCAGCGGTACCCGCCAGCGCCACGAACCCGGCTCCGGATGCTCCGAGCAGTGCATCGAGCGCCGCCGCACAACGACTGTCGGCTCTTCGGAGTACAAACGACAGCTCGTGTACCACGCAGGCCGCAGGGCCCCGGCCTGAAACGTACTGCCGGTAACGGCCCGTATCCTCCGCGAATTCATAACGGACGAACGCGGCACCGGCACGGAGCGTCACGGTACGGAACACCTCCGCCGCGGGATCGTATCCGCACTCCACGACATCCGCCGCCGAAACGAGCCACACATCCGAAAGGCCGCCTTCGCACCGCTCCGGCGGCCTCGTAAATCCGGTCATCCCCATGCACCGTTATTTTGCATAGCCGATCGACACGAGTTCGGGAAGCAGGTAGTCGCATCCGGCCATGAATATGGCGCGTTGCCGGTTCTCCATCAGGTCGGGATTGTACCACATGCGCACCTCCGAGCCGGGAAAATCGCCCGTGTTGAGCGCAAGGGCGAGGTTGCGCCGGTCGGTCAGCAGGATGAACGAAACACCCAGGTCGTAGCACCGGGGCAGGTAGCTGTTGAGCTTCATGTCCACCACCGGAATCCCCTTGAACATGAGCGAACCGGGCCCCGTCTGGCGAAGATGGTAGGCGGCCTCGTTGTCGGCGGCCTCCAGGCTCTCCTCGTAGGCGTCACGCACGTCGGTCGTCACGAAGAAGACGAGCTGCCCCTCGGCCCGCATATTGCGCAGCTCCTCGGAGGCGTTGTCCCACACCGACTTCAGACGCGTGACGGCGGTGGCCGTCGTCACCGACTCGTAGACCTCGGCCGGTATGTCCCTGCTGTTGATATCGGAGATGATCCGGTGCAGGAAGCCGTCGAAGGTATTGAGCACTCCCTCGCGCGTCGTTTTGCCCAACCACATGGTGGCACGCACGCTCTCCAGAATGGCATTCCGGAAGAGGGCCGTCTCGGCCGCTTCGAGCTCCGTTCCGGTCAGGTCGTCGAGCTGCGTGAGGGCGCTCTGGGCGATGCTGTCGTAGACGAGCGAAAAATACTCGTCGGCCGAATAGCTCATCTCCGCCTTCACGCGTTGCAGTTCGACCGTCTTCGTATAGCGCTCCGCCGAGGCGGACCCGTTCCATCCCGCCGACGTATATTTACGCAACACATCCTCGGGACGGTGCCAGAAATGGAGCCTCGTCGGAGCAGGCATGTTATACATCACCTTGATGCCCAGCTCCCTCGCCCCCTCGTCGGCAAAAATGGGTCGGAAAAAGATGTTCTCCAGTTCCTTGCCAAGATAGGTCTTGGCATTCTCGATCTTACTCATTGTCCTTGAATCATTTTTAAGGTTTGAAATCCGCGGCCCCTTTCGAGGCGGGCCGCCTCTGCCTGTCGCGTATCTTCCCCCGGAGAGGGGCGCTCCGCGCATGCCGCACGGACGATTTCGGAGAGGGGTCACCCCCGCATCCGCATGTTCAGGGCATCCTGCCGGTAAGCCTCCTCGTTCGGCGAAGGGCGGTAATCGTCCGGACAAGGATCCTCCACCGCTTCGGTCTGCGTCGGAAAGGCCTCGTCCTGCCCCGCGCCCCACGGAGCCCTCGGGACACTGTCGGAAGGCGGCACGACCGACGCCTTATCCGACACCGCACCCCCGCCGCAGGTCCCCTGCTTCGGAAGTTCCGCTTCCGGCTCCCCCTCCGGTTCCGCGGGGAAGAGGCGCCCGAGAATCTTCGATACCACCCCCGCTCTCCGAAGAAAGCGCTCCGCAAAACTTTCCCGTCGCTCCTCCCCAGCCGCATCCGGCGGAAGCGTCATACCGAACAACCTGCACAGCGCACCGATGTCGCCGCCCCCGCAGGAGCGTTCGTCGACCGAGTTGTCGGCCGGCGAGGGCACGATCCTGTCGGCCAGGCCCGCAGCGATCGTTTCATCGGGGGTCAGCCACCGCCCCTTCCCTCCGTTCTCGTTCATCAACGCGGCAAACCCGGAGGCCGGCAGCCCCGACCGCGACGCATAGATCGCCGCAATCCGCTCGTCCGTCCTGTCGAGCAGCTCCTTGGCTTGCGACAGCGATCGGGCATTTCCCTCCGCCGCACTCTCCGAACAATGGATGAGGTAGAGCGCATTCGACGATATTTCGCGGCAACCGGGCGATGCGGCCTGCGCGATGACCGTGGCCGCCGAGGCCACATACCCGTAACAGCGCGTCACGACCTGCGCCCCCAGTCCCCGCAAAGCATCGAATATCAACAGGGCATCGTTCACATCGCCGCCCGTGGAACGGATATTCACCACCACCCGCGGCGCCTGCACCGCAGCCACCGCAGTCAGCGCATCCGCAAAACGGGCATAGGTCGCCACCCGCTCTCCCGCCTGGTCGAACTGCGCCTGTTCGGGAACGCCTATCACGCCCACGATATCGATGACAGCTTCAGCCGCGCTGTCGCTGACCCTTATGTCTGACAACATTTTTTCAATCATTTAAACCATTCGACAATAAACCGGTGTCCCGGGTCCGGTCACTTCAGATTGACCTCCCGGTAGTAGTACATACACTTCCGGACATATTCGTAAGAACAGCAGAACCGTTCGGCAGCCCGATACATGGCATCGACCTTGCCCGCTCCCTGCCCGACGAGTCCGTCGACATACTCCCTCACCACCAACACCTTGCATCGCACCGCATCCACCACTCCCATGCGTATGAGCCTCTCGGCCACCTCGCCGGCCCCTCGGCCGGGATACATCCCCTCCACCCACCCGATCAATCGCTTTTCGTAAATCGTCAATGTCATTTTCCAGCACTTTTTATCGCTCCCGCCGCCTCCCCGGCCGGAACGGAAATTCTAAAAGAAGGTCTGCTCAACCACTCCCTTCACCGCGTTCTGCGCTTCGGTAATATCCGCCTCGAGCACATACAGTTTCGTTCCCGCAAGCACGCGACGCACGATCTCCTCCACTTCGGCCGCCGTAACGGAATGCGCCCCGCCGCCGAACGACTCCTGCACCGCAGGCCACCCGACCTCCTGCACGCCGAGGGTGGGATCGCTCCCCTCCGGCACTGCTCCCGTATAGGGCAAGACTCCCCCCTGCGCCCGCCCTTCCGGGGCGGCGCCTCTCCTTGTTTCTTCCATAAAACCAAACTATTAAACGATCTTCATAAAGACGCACCGTGTGGAAACGGCTGCGGGATTGTAATCGCAAACCTCCTCCAGCCGCCAGTCGCTCCATTCGCCGTCGATACGGAGCCGGAAACGGGCCCGGAAATCCCTCATCAGGCGGTTGGGACGAATCAACGCTTCAATATCGTCGGGTCGGAGCCGTACCCACGCCTCCAACCGCAATCCGGAGGCGTAGGCAGCCACCAGGCCGTCCCACCAGCGATGGAGGCCCTCCACCCCGTCCCGATCCTCGTAACAGAGCGTATATCCGGCAGCAACGCCGCCCGGAGGCACATACTCCGACACCCCGCCGCAGGGCGACTCCGGAGCGACGATGTCCTCCACCGGTTCCGGCGCATGGAAAGCAAGGAACGGCCAGGAGTCCGAAAAAGCGGGCCAGCCCCACCGCTCCCCGTCGGGCAGCTTCCGCAGCCCGAAATAATGGACCACCTTGGCGGGAAAGTCGAGGTCGTCCACCCCCTCCTCTCCGGCATCCACATCGCCCGCCCCCACCGCCGAAGCCGACGGGGCCGACGACACGAGCCCCGTAAGGCCGACCGAAGGGGTGAAGAGCGGATTCTCGTAGACCCGTTCCTGCGATCCGCGCCACGGGTTGGCCGTCCGCACGCTCCATCGCCCCAGGCGGCCCCCGTTCGCGACATTGAATGCCGCCGAAGCCCCGTCGCCGCCGCGATACTCCCAGGTCAGCGTCCCAGGCACCTCGGCGGCCAGTTCGCTCACCTTCAGCGGCCGCAAGAGGTCGATCCGGTCGCTCCAGTCCACCACCACGTCGTCGCGATAGAACACCTCCCGCGGTTCGGCATAGACCCGCCGTCCCGGTTCATCGGTATAGAAACAGAGGCCGAACATCTCCCGGAGCGCATTCACCACCCGCATGCGGTCCATATCGTGCGCACCCGCCTGGGCGAAGGAGAGCGAAGCCCCCTGCACCGGATGGGACTGGAAGACGGGACGCACCTCGGCCTCCACCAACCGGAGGGGCATTCCCTCGTCCGCACCGGCGAAATAGAGGGTGTCGAAATACTTCGGCTCTCCGGGCGTCACCCATTCGGCCGCGCTGCGAAGCGTCACCTCCACCTCCGTTTCGCCCGTTTCGGTCACATGGCCGTCATAAAGCGCCCAATCCCCCTCGAAAACGACGCTCTGCCCCGACGCATCCCGTTTCCGCAAGCGCAGGTTCTCATACGTTCCCGCCACCGTCGTACTCACCCGCACGGAACGCCCCGCGAACTGGGCCAACACCCTCGGCGCCATCGCACCGCTCTCCAACCGGTGATCGGCCTGGAGCCAGTAGATCGATCCGGTTTCGTGACCGAAGACGACGCACAAGAACTCCTTTCCGGGACGGAATTCGTTCCGCCTGTCGGGAAACGGGTTGGCGAGCCGGAAGCGATGCAATTGTCCGTTGCCCAGGTAGACGGCATCGAACCCCGCCAACCGGTCGCTCCCCGCTATGCGATAGCCGGTCACATAGCGCAACCTGTACTCGAACCCCACCGACACGGCATCAGGAGGGACGAACACCACCCGGTCGCCGTCACGGCGGAAACACCCGCCGTTAGTAAAGACCTTTTTCAGTTTCACCCCGTCCCGTTCCTCGTCCGGATCGGCCGTATCGACGATATTCCCCACGGTGTTGTAAGCCGCAAGCGGATCGGCATACACCCTCCCGCCGGCATCGGCCTCGGCACGCGCCTCCGCAAAGCGTGCCGCCAGAAAGTCCATACGGGCCCGCAACCGCACCGTATCGCGCAGCGGATAGTTGCCGCTCATGTAGAGGGAATCGAAGTAGGCGCTGTCCACGAAGGAGGAAACGAGCGTATATCCGGCCTCCCTGAAAAGCGCATGAAGCACCGACCTCAGATGAATGAAAGGGTGGTAATCCGCCTCCGAAAGAATACGCTGGGCAGGCAAAAGACCAACGGAAGCCCGATGGGGCTCATAGCGCTGCCGCTGTACCGGAAGCCACCGCACGGGAGTCGGCGCTGTCCAGCTCGACGCAATGGCCTCGCCGCCCACGGTGAAGGCGTAATCGGGAAAGAGCGACGCAAAGGTGTGGTTGGCGGCATGCACGGCCCACCGTTTCCCGGCCCCCACGATGCTGAAGCGATAGCGTCCGCCCTCCCCCTCCCGTTCGCAGGCCGTGAGCAGGATGTGGCCCTCCATGATCACGCAGCCGTCCTCCTCCAGCCGCGCCGTGTGGAGCGAGGCATTGAACCGGTCGCGCCCCAACACCTGTTCGCAGTCGCCCATAAGCGCCCGGTTGGCGGCCGTCATGGGAATGGAGATGCCCTTGGTGTATCCCGTACGCCCATACTCGGGAGAGGTGATCGAAGCCACCGAAACGGATACCGACACCGGACAGGAGGCATCCATCTCCGCCCGACACTCATCGATGAACAATTCCATAAGCTAAAGATTCTGAGACAACAGGGGCCTCCGGTCCCTGACGGTGAACGTAATCGCCCCGGCCTCGCCGTTGCGGAAAACATGCGACAGCGGAAAGACGTCCACCGCCACGAACGCATCCTCCTCCACGCGCCACACGCGGGGCGAGGCGGGAATACAGGCCAGCCCTTCCAGCCACAGACGCGGCAGAAGCCCCGACGAAAGCTCCCGTCGGCAGGCGAGCCCCACGGCCGAGGCCGTATACCCGTCGCGACCGCGGAACACCTCGCGCCACGCCTCGAGATGCCCGGCCGTCGGCCGGTCGAACGTGTGGTAGTCCACTCCGCCCATCCGGTTGAACCAGCACAGCCGCACCGCATCCCGTTCCCGCCGCCGCAACCCGTACCGCAGCTCGGCCACCGACTCCCCGGCCACCCGTACCGTCACCCGCAACTCGGAGATGCCGTCGGGATTCACCCCCGCCGCAACCAAGGTCTGCCGGATCGAGGGCATCCCCACCGCCAGCGTCACCACTCCGCGCTTGGCGACATACTCCGCCGACCGGTACTCGTAGTCCTCCGTGCCGCAGGCCCTCCAGGAATAGGTCATCCTGCATCCGGGTACGAGCAGCGACACTTCGTCGCTCTCCTCCCAGGCGATGGAGCGCTCCAAGGGGAGCGTGGTGAGCACTTCGTACTCCGAGAGGCGACGCACCGCCCCGGTGAAGGTCCTCACGGGCGACATCGAACCGCCGCAGCCCACCGCCGCGGTAACGGAGCGGCCCGCATCCGCAAAAAACCCGGTATGCTCCCCCGAAAACGGAACGGGCGCGATCCTCCTGCGCATGTAGCAGGCGATGTTCACCGTGGGTGCCGCACCGCCGGCCACCCGTTTCACCCCCAGCGGAGTATCCTCACCCGCCGCATAGACCTCCGCATCGGCCACCGTTCCCGACTCGATTCCCGTCATGGTATAGGTCAATTCCCCGAACACCGAAGCGTAATACTCCGGAACTTTTGAAAACATCACAGCCATACCGCTCCCCTCAATTGCAATAAAACACCTCCACCTCGAATTCGGCCGTCACGACCGCCTCGCCCCGCGGCGTCAGGGGCTTCGCCTCCGGTACCGCCTTCAGGCCGCGCACCGACCGTACCCATGCCTCCGCCCGGAGCGCATCGCACAGTGCGGAGGCATCCCGCTCCAATGCCGCCCACACCCCTTCCGCGGCGGCTTCCTCAGCCATCGCGGCTGCCATGAACCGAAGCCGCACCCCGTAGGTATCCCGCCGTTCCCGCCGCCCCGCCGTCCGCTTCAGCACCGGTGCCGCAAGCCACACGGCCGGCAAACGCATCGTCTGCGCAACCGCCCACACCTCGGAACCGGTATGAAACGCATACCCCAACTCCTGCACGGCGCCCCGCACCGCTGCCGTCACACGTTCTCTCTCCATAATCGATGATTCCTTTCGTTATTCAACCGCCACTCCCGGCTCCCGCCGCGATGCCGCTCCTCGCCACCCGGTCACCCCCGTCGACACTGCAAAGATAAACCGCCAATCTTCATTTGTCAATATTTGAATTATATTTTTACAAAAATAATTCACCATTTCCACATAAAACATTAATAAACAATGATATTATCAAGAAACAAAAAGCCGCTCCACATTCGCCCGACAGAATAAAAATATGAACTTACAATCCGACTGCAATCGCACTGCAAGAGCAGCCGAAACGCCCCGCGGACACGGAAAAACGGAAACGCCTCCCGACCGACAGGTCCGAAAAGAACGCATACAGGAAAAAAGACCGAAAAGGAAACGGAAGGTCAGAAGAGCGACATCTGTCCGGGCAGGCAATTGAAGGTCAGCCGATGATAAGGAGTCAGTCCGTAGCGCAACACGGCCAAACGATGCTGCCGGGTAGGATACCCTTTGTTCGCCGCCCAGCCGTAGAGGGGATACTCCTGGTGGAGGGACTTCATCCGATCGTCGCGGAAGGTCTTGGCCAGCACCGAAGCGGCCGCAATGGAGGCATAGATACCGTCGCCGCCCACCACGCATTCGAACGGAATATCGAGCGTACTCCGGAACCTGTTGCCGTCGATCAGCAACAGTCCCGGCCGCAGGGAGAGCTGCTCCACGGCCCGCGTCATTCCCGCAAAGGAAGCATTGAGTATGTTGATCCGGTCGATCTCCTCCGGCGACACCTCCGCAACTGCCCACGCCAAGGCATCGCGAACGATAATATCGCGCAACAGATAACGATTCTTCTCGCTCATCTTCTTGGAGTCGTTCAACAGGGGATGCGCAAAGCCGGCGGGCAACACCACGGCGGCGGCGAACACCGGCCCCGCCAGGCATCCGCGCCCGGCCTCGTCGCACCCCGCCTCGGGCACCTCGCACTGAAAATACTCCTTCAACACGTTACGCTCGCTTTAACAGAAGTCAAAAATACGAAAAGTCGAGTGCAAAACCGAATAGCATGCGGATTTTGCCGAGACGGAGTATTTAAGACAAAGTCAAAAATACGAAAATATCCGCCCGACACCCTGCCCCGCGGCGATACGGCCCTCTTCCCTCTTCCCTCTTCCCTCCGACGGAGCCGGGTACGGAGGCACTGCCGCCCCGCTACACCCCGCCGCGCCCACACATTCCTCGTTCCGCCTGCTCGATATTCCTCACGCGCCACAGAAGGAATCCGCGGGGGAATCATTACCTTTGCCGCAGGTTCCGGTCCCGTACCGGTCCCCCGAACGCATGAACAGACCGGACGTCGTCAAACAGCCCTTAGGAGTAACCCTGGCCACCTTCGCGGTCATGATGGCCTGCGTGATGGTACGTGTCACGACGGCACCGGGTCCGGCCGAAACGGCACTCGGTGCCGACATGCCGCTCGGCCGCGCGATCGACAGCCTCTTCCGACCGGGCATTCCCGCCGTCGCGGTAAGTCTGCTGGCGGCCTTCCTGAACGCCACCTTGCTGGCTGGCATGATCGTCCGCTACTCGGTCAGCGCAGTACGCACCTACCTTCCGATGACCCTCTACGCCATGGCCGCCTACGGCATCTGCTTTCCGGCCGGCTCGGTAAGCGCCGCACTGGCACCGCTCCTGCTCACGGCAGGCAGCACGCAGATCATCGCCGCCTTCAAACGCTCCTACCAGTTCGAACACGTCTTCAAATCCGCCTTTTGCATCGGGCTTCTGCCGATGCTCTACGCCCCGGCCACGCTCCTGGTTCCCATCGTCCCCGTAACGCTCTCCCTCTATCGGCGCACGCCGCGCGAGGCAGCCGTGGCTGCCGTGGGACTCCTCCTGCCCCTGCTCCTGTGTTCGGTCGTGTGGTGGATGCTGGGCAGCCCCTTCGGATATATGGCCGACGAACTCATCCGAGGAATCGTCTCCTCCGACACAACTCCCTCCCTGTTCCGGCTCCTTCGCGACTCCGGAGTGCCGACCCGACTCTATGCCGCCCTCTACGGAGCCCTCACCCTCTACTCCGTCTTCGTCATCCTGCGCATCCGGCCGACACTCCGCACACGGGCGGGCAAAATCTATGTCCACTTCCTCTGGCTGCTGCTCGTGTGCCTTTTACCGCTCCTCCTCCCCGGAGGCAACATCGTCCTGCCCGGTCTGCCGGCCATTCCGTGCGGCGTCATCGTCACGGCATTCTTCATCCGCCACCGTGGCTGGATTCCGCTCGCGATATACCTCGCAATGGTCGCACTGATGCTCTATATCAACCTGTTCCCCGCACTTTGATTCCATCGGCGACGCTTCGTCGCCCGCTCCCCTCCCGCCAAAATCCCGGTTTCCGGCCGGCCGAAAGCACCACACAAGGCCTAAGAAAAAATACATTCGGCCATTCTTGATGCCGCATTTCATGCGCAACGATAACATATACTCGAAAACACAAAAACACGAAACGCCTCTCCAAAAGACACAAAACTTTCACATTGCATTTTTACAATTTCACATCGTATTTAAAACCAACAAATTGAGCTCTCACAACTCCTTGTGAAAAACGCGGAAACAACTCGTGGTTCCGCGGGCTGTCGGTTTGGGAAAAATACCCTACATTTGAAACACACAATAAGCAGACTGTCATAACTTTGGACGGAAGAAGCTCATTCCGTCGGCCCGCACCGCAACAACCTGCAGTGCGTCGTTTTTCCCGGGCAGCGCCCCCGCTGCGTGCGTCCCGCCCCAGGATGACAATCGGCTTATCCCCATGTTCCAACTATAAGTACGATGATGGACAGCAAGACACAACAGACCCGACAACCGGTCATCACCAAAACCGTTCAGACACAAAGGATAGGCATCCAGGTATACACCCTTACCCGCCACGCGATAGGCTACGTCCTGCGAGGTCGGAAATACATCTACTACGGCGACACCCGCTACGAAGTCAAACAAGGCGAACTGTTCTATCTGGGCACGGGCAACCACTACATCGAGGATGTACCGGAAGAGGGAAAGCCCTACGAACAGATCGTGTTTTTCTACTCGCCCGAAGACCTGCACGAGATCCTGACCACGCTCAGCCTGAACTACCGGCTGGAGATCAACTCTTTCCACTCCTGCCCCGCCTGCGACAACGATCTCTCGCACATCGTATACCCGGCCTGGAACATGGCCCGGTATTTCTTCAGCAACATCAACCAGTACCTGAAAGACGACATCTTCAGCGACGAACCCACCGTCGAGAAGCTGAAGACCACCGAACTCATCTACCTGCTTCTCGCCCATCCGGAGTGCTGCATCAAAAGCAGAATCCTGAAGGATGCCAACCTGGCCGCCGAAGGATTCGAACAGATCATCCAACGACACATATTCGACGGGCTGAGCACCGAAGAGCTGGCCGCGCTGTGCCACAAGAGCCTGACCTCTTTCAAGAAGGAGTTCGTCAAGCATTTCCATGAACCGCCCCACAAATGGTTCCTCAAACGACGCCTGACCCACTCCCGTCTGTTGCTCGTATCCACCAACAAATCCATCGCCGACATCGCCTCCGAGTGCAAGTTCACCAACACCTCGCACTACATCAAGCTATTCAAGCAGGAGTACGGCATTACGCCCGCCGTCTACCGCAACAACCAACGCGGCACGACATCCGGCGAACACGCCCGACAGCCGGAAAGGGAACCGGCTTACAACTGACCCCGACCGGCCACGCCGAAGGAAAGAGGAGATCCCTACACACCCCAGGGGGCCGTATCCGCAAGAGCGGATACGGCCCCCTGTCTGCAATCCGGCAGCATCAATTATTAAATTACATTAATAAACAGCGCCACATTAATAAAAATCGAAAATAACATATCCTCAAATAAGCGACACGAAATAAAAATAACGCAACAAATACCTTAAATTTCTAAGGGCGTTTTTGGGATATTAGAATTTTAATTTTATATTTGTTACGATGTTTTTACGGAATGAGGTTTCCGTACCTCATTAACCTAACTGACCTAACCTGATGACGATGGGGCAGACGCGAGTCTTCCCCATTCGATTTTTCCCGCCGGCTGCAGAACCCGCACCTCTACTTTTTGAAACCGAGCGCCCGTATCCTCTTAGCCAGCGTTCCGCACACCTCCCGTTCGGCGATTCCCGTCAAAACATCCGCCACATCGTGCCACCTGTTGGCACGGAAAGTACGCCGGTAGGAGAGCACATCGTGCGCAAATTCCGGCCACCGCTCCACCCAATCCGAAGGCATGCGGATATTCCGGATCACCGCCGAAGCATTGGAAAGGATACGCGCCTCCTTGTTGGCCGTCTGACAGAACCACCCCACCTGATGATGCGGGCACAACCGCGACACGGCCCGGGCGAACCCGCGTCCGCCGTTGTTGCTCTCCACCAGCACATCGCACTGCGGCGTGCGCCGAAGCATGGCGGCCACCAGCTCCTCGGTCACCTCCATCCCCTCCCGCGAATAGACCACGTCCGTCACATAGATGCCCTGCCCGGCATCCACCGCATAACACACCGAACAGAGATAATCATCGCCCGTATCGGCCGTATCGGTATAGTTCGCATACCGCACCAGCTCTTGCGGAAGCGCATCGTAGCGTGTGAAACGGTCGCCGTACAACAACCCCTGCGCCGCAGAAGGATGCCCCTGATACATACATTCGAAACGGTACGGGTCGAGTTTCATGCGTTCGGCCAGCAACGCGGCACTGTGCCGCTCGCCCCACAACGGCTCCCCTTCGGCCCGGGGATCGATCTCGGTAGGCGGCGACCGTTTCACGGCTTCGAAGTTCAGCAACAGCCAGCCGTTGCCGCCGTCCCGCTCCAACTGGCTCCACGAAGTGAGCTCCGTCACCCGCTCCTTCTCCAGCAGCTTGCCGATCAGGTCCTCCTCGTGCCATCGGG
Source organism: uncultured Rikenellaceae bacterium (assembly GCA_910577285.1). Lineage (GTDB taxonomy): Bacteria > Bacteroidota > Bacteroidia > Bacteroidales > Rikenellaceae > Tidjanibacter. The sequence continues at coordinate 64,139 of CAJTLO010000009.1, forward strand.
TAAATACGATAAGCTCGCGCGAGGCGTTGTGCATGCGCGTACGCACCACCGACGTGTACCACTCCCAGCAATTGTCCCGGATGAGCGGCGAATTGGCCTCCAGGGCATCCTTGTAGAGGTCGTCCAGCACGAAGACATCCACCCGGTTCCCCGTAAGCGAACCTTCACGTCCCACCGAAAGCAACTCGCCGTTGCGCCCGATCACCTCGGCCCTGTCGGCCGTGCGCACATAATCCGACCGCGCCCCGGCATGCTTGATCGACGTTTCGGGAAACATCGCCCGATAGAGCGCCGAATCCATCATCCGCTGCACCCGTTTGTTGAACCTGTTGGCCAACGCGGCACTGTACGACGCGATCGCTATCCGCAAATCGGGCTCCAACCCCAACATATAGGCAGGCAGGAGCGTCGTCGCCCCCAGCGATTTGCCGTGCTGAGGCGGCACGGTTACGATCAACCGCCTGACATCTCCCCATGCGAACGCCTCCAGCACACGATAGTAGGCCGCATGAAACCCTCCCATCTCCAAATCCGGACACATCCGCTCCGCAAACTCCGCAAAAGGCGGCACCTCGCCTCTTTCCACACACACTCTCTCCATCCGTATTTCAGATTAAGCCCTCGGACGCCCCTACCGCCCGAGCGTTTCCGTTTCCTATCCGCGAGCCAACACGGCATCGCGCAACCGCCGGAAGCTGAAGTCGTTCAACACCTCCCCCCACCCCGGTACGACGGTAGCGAATTCCCACCATACCGGCACCAGATCCGACACGGGATATACCGCACCGCCCTCCGGCAACGCCTCCTTGTCCCGATAAACGATCAGCGTCGCCGTGAGAGTCGAATAGAATCCATCCCCATCCACCTCTACGGTACCGTTGTAATAATACCCGTCGCCAATGGCCTCCAGCAACGCCGAAGCCGCCTCCGCATAAACCGCATCTTCCACCGTTATCATCCGGCCGTTTCCTGCAAATTTACCGTCCGTCTTCCCCGAAACGGTTTCTACAAAATCGAATCCTTCCATCGCATCTCCATTTGTTTGGGACACACCGTCCCTTTTTAATATTATTTCATATCTTTAACAATGTTCACAAAAAGAACAAGCATTGACCTCTCCCGGAATAAACCGCAGACGCACAGCAAATAACACCTCCCCCTACACCCGAGCAGACAAAAACAGCCCGGAAAATACTATAATATCGACTCGAAGCAGCAAGATATCTTGGATTATTCCATTAAAGTTCTTAACTTTGCTCTGCAAATATATAATCAATTTTTGAACAAAACAATAGTTGAACGAAAAAAACTCCGGCAATGAAGAGCGAACAGGTGGGAACGCGCGTCAAAGAGATGCGTAAAACACTCGGAATGAAACAAGATGAGCTATCCCGCATACTCGGTATAGGCAAGAGTGCACTCTCCATGATCGAAACAGGAAGGGCGGCGCTTTCCGAACGAAACAAGAACATCCTCGTTCAGGAATTGAACCTTAATCCCCAATGGATCGAGAGCGGCGAGGGGGAGATCTTCAACAGTCCGCTCGAAACGTTCGTCCCGTTCATCCGGCGCACCGACCGCACGCTGCCCATGCAGAGCGTACCGCTCTACAACATCGAAGGCACTGCCGGTCTTGTACCGCTCTTCACGGGCCAAAATCCCGTCCGTCCGGTCGACTATATCCACATTCCCAACCTGCCCAAATGCGACGGAGCCATTTACATCGTCGGCGACAGCATGTATCCCCTGCTCAAGAGCGGCGACATCGTGCTGTACAAGAAGATGAACAGCATCGACGATATCTTTTGGGGCGACATGTACCTGCTCTCGATCGACATCGACGGCGAAGAGTACATCACGGTAAAATACATCCAGAAATCGCAACACGACGGCTGCATCAAACTCGTCAGCCAGAATCCGCACCATGCCGACAAGGATGTCAGCATCGACCGGGTCAAAGCGCTGGCCTTCATCAAAGCCAGCATCCGCATGAACTCCATGAAATAACCCGCGGACTCTCCCGAATCCCCTATCACGCACAAGGGCGGCAAGGTTTCCCCTGCCGCCCTTGTGCCGTTCATCTGGCTTGCATTTCCCTATACCAGTCATCCACTAACCTCTCAAGCCACAACTGGATGAACTGCCGATCCTGTACTCCACAGTTGTATTCCATCTTAATTCCACACCAAACCACAACTCATCATCGGCATCATCGGCTACTTGACAGTTATACTTCATCCTAATTCTACATCGAACCACAACACGCATAGCGTACACTCACCCACTCTCCGGTGTATCTTAGCAAACCACAACCGAGTCGACCGCAGACCGCTCCGAGCATGAGTTGCATCCTAATTCTACATCAAACCACAACCACAAGCACTGAACACTCTAATTGTCTGCCACCTACCATGCAGAAGGCATGGTAAAAAACGCAGCAACGTACACTGGGGAAGTCAATTCGATGCAGTTGATGCATCCCATACAAATATAGTAAATATATTCACTGAAACACGAAAATGCTAATCGGCCCGAAAGGACGGTGCACGGTCGCGAAGCGATTGTGCTGTAGCAAATACACCTAAATCATTTCGGAGCACGGACAGTAGCGGAAAACAGGGGGGGGGGGCAGTCCGGAAAGAGTTGCCGCACACGATTTGGCAGTCCGAAAACA
>CAJTLO010000010.1 GCA_910577285.1 uncultured Rikenellaceae bacterium
CGCAGTACGTCGTGCCGGAGGTATGACGGCGGTCGATACAATGAATCATTTTTTCTTAAACAAGGAGATGATAGTTGCTGGTTCCACATACTGGAACATGGTTTATGGGCGAGAAATCGGCAATGTTCTTAAAGATAATGAGGGAATTGCCAATATGCGCAATCTCGGCGGGAATATGGCATGGCTCATTAAACGTTTAAAGGATTAAACTATGTACAATAATAAAGTATATCCTCGTTCCGGTGATACTCAGACCATATATCTCAAGTCAGTAATAAGCCGACCGAACATTGAGGTCGGAGACTTTACTATTTACAATGACTTTGTGAATGATCCGCGAGACTTTGAGAAAAATAACGTGCTTTATCATTATCCCATAAATAATGACAGGCTTATTATCGGTAAATTCTGCTCGATAGCCTGCGGAGCAAAATTCATGTTCAACTGCGCCAACCATACGCAGAAATCACTATCAACCTATACACCTTCCCTTTGTTTTTCGAAGAATGGGACTTGCCAAAGTCGGAAGTTGCCTCAGCCTGGGATAACAAAGGTGATATAGCTATTGGCAATGATGTGTGGATTGGCTATGACGCAGTAATCATGGCCGGAGTGACTATCGGTGACGGTGCAATTATCGGCACACGAGCCGTCGTTACCAAAGATATCGAGCCATATTCAATAGTAGGCGGTGTACCGGCAAAAGAGATTCGGAAGCGATTTGCCCCGGATGTCATAAAACGGCTACTCGAATTAAAATGGTGGGACTGGCCTGTCGGGAGAATAAAAAGCTCAATTTCTTTGATACAATCTGGCAAGATTGAAGCGTTGTAAATGGCGCCGAGAGAAATAGAAGCATTCTCTCGGCGCCATTTCGATTATAATCAGTGGTATAGCCCCATACACCAGGTCTGACCGTAGCTGAGTTCGAACCTCGCCATTGCTTCCTGATGCGTCTGCGTGGGTCGACGAAGACTACATATCGAAGCCGCTAAATCCGCTGAAGAACATCTCGTATTCCGGATCGCTCCCTGCGAAGCACGTCATTCCTCCTTCGGTCATCCTATCGAGATTGAACGACAATACGTCCGACCGCCACTCCCGCCATCGGCACGAGGCCAACCGGCGCCCACTCGCAGCATCCACCGACCATCGGCTCCTTCTGCGGTCGATCTTCCTCCGCACCTGCTCTCCCTCATGTTTTACGCGCCTTTTTTCGCTGGCGGGCACATCCGGAACAACTATTGCATCCTACGGAGAATGAAATCCAACCCCCGTTACACGATGTGCTTCTACATTTCACAACACCTACAGGCGGAAACGATCGCCCGCCGATACGGACGCCACACCCGTCGCGTGGAAAGCGCCCGCCGCAAGCTGGCAGCCCTGGAACGCGAAGCCCGTAGCGCAACCGACGACCGCACTTCGCCCTATGCCTACCGCCTGGGCGAGGGTATGTATGTCATTCCGGCGCAGGCCGATCCCTACGCGCTCATTATCAGCAGCGATCTCCAACTGGAAGTCATGCGTTGGGGACTCACGCCCCATTCCGCCACAACGAGCGAGAAGGCACGTTACGACAAGGAACACCTCTACAAGGAGGTTCCGGCGGAACAACTCTTCACCGCATGGCCGTGGAGGAAACTATGGCAACACCGGCGATGTCTTCTCCCCGTAACGGGCTTTTTCGAGCCTCATTACGACGAATACGGCATGGCACGCCCCTACTACATCCAGCGCATCGGCGGCATTCCGTTCTGCATCGCCGCCCTGTACGACGAATGGCGCCACCCGACCACGAACGAACCGTTGCGTTCGTTCGCCACGATCACTGTCGCCGCGAATCCGTTGCTGCGTGAAATCCACAACGGCGGTTCCCATCCTTTCCGCATGCCCCTGATCATCCCCGACGGGTACATCGAACAATGGCTCGCTCCCGGGACCGACCGTCAGGAGGAGGTGGAACCATACCTCATTCCCTACTCCGCGCACGATCTGGAGGCGTGGCCCGTGGAAAAGAGCTTCGACAGCGACAATCCCTACGCCCCCTCCGGCATCGCACGGGCCGAAACCCACGATCCGATGCCGGCACTCCTCTTCTGAAAAACAGACTGGCATGCAACAAATTCAATCCCGGCCGGTCCACCTATCGAAATAATCGCTACTTTTGTTTGGATATGTATCGGGCAACATCCGGCAACTACAGGAAGCGCGGCGAAAGGAGCAAAGGCCGCAAAAGAGAAACGACAATTCACACACTCATCAATAACGGTTTTAGTATGGAACAGAATGTACAAAACTGGTCGCGAACGACCAACAACATTTTCATTGCGGTACTTATCTTCTCGATAGGCTCCATCGCCGCCGGCATTCTCTCCCTCTTGGGGAGCTTCTCCTTCGTGCGGGTACTCGTATGGATCGTCGAAATCGGCGTGATAGCCGGCTACGTACTCTACATACTCAGGCTGGGCGACCTGCGCACCATGGTAGAGGAGAAAGAACGCGCGGCCATCGGCCAGATACGCACGGCAGCCATCCTCACCATCGTGACGGCCGTCCTGGGGCTTTTCAGCCTGTCGGGCTGGATCGCAGGCATCATCAACTTCGCCGCATTCGTCATCATGCTCGTGGGCTTCAATACCCTCAAAAAGTCGACGACGATGCCGGAAAAGGCGCGTAGCGGCTTCAACCAGCTCTTCATCGCCATGCTGCTGAACATCATCGCAGTGGGGCTTATGACTATTCTGAGCTGGATTCCGCTCGTGGGCATCGTAATGGCCACCATTGCCGGCATCCTGGGTATCATCGGCTTCATCATGGTCATCACGGGCTGGGCAGCCGTAAAGAACTCCCCCGCCCCCATCGCATAGCCGCATCGGGAACTTCTATACGACAAGGGGTTGCAGGCTTTCCTGCAACCCCTTGTCGTATCATCTTCTTCGGTGAAACGGCCCGGCAAAACGGAGCTTCCGCCGCCCGTGCGTTTGCCCCCGGAACCGCATGCTCTCTTCCGCCCCAGAAGTCCTGAGGGCACGACCGAGTCGCTTTCCGGTGCAGGAAAGCGACTCGGTCGTCCGAAAAGGTTTCCGGAACCGACGAGGGTCCGTTTGCCGCCGCTACGCACCCGCATCCGGCACCAATAACCCCGCTCCGAGAACCGACGCCCTATCCGAGCGCAAGTTTGTTCTTCACCGGATTGGCATAAATATCGACCATGATGTCGAACAACTCGTCGGGATCTCCCGCCACCGCGGCGACACTCCCCTTCAGATAGGCGACGAACTCCTCCCGCTGCCGGGCACCGTATTCGCGCCCCCGATAAGCGTCGCTTCCGCTACGTATGTCATAGGCGATGTAATTGGTGGGGAAGAGTCGGTAGGCCTCGTAGATCCTTCGGTCGATCAGGGCGGCTACGCCGCGTATCATATCGTTTCCCCCCTCGCCGGCAGCCAGTTCCGTCAGTTCTTCGGAACGCAGAGGCGGGCACACCTCGATGTGAATGGCTCCCTTGGGCTGTTTCACCCCCGTAATGATGCTGCGCAGGTCCTCGCCCGGAGCCTTCTCGTAGGCGGCGCGCCGCCGGACGTAAATCTCCCGCGCCTTGAGCGCGTCGCAACTTTCGTACTCGTAGGAGACGGCGAAAGGCACGATGTGCAGCCGGTCCAACGCCTCCGCCGGGCTCCCCTCTCCGCCGAGGGTCAGCATCTTCACCAGCCCCTGGTCGGTCCTATCGTCGCCGTCCTTGGTACGTCCGTCGCGCTGCGAAATCCAGATGCTCCTGCCCTCTCCCACCACTTCGTGGATATGGTCCGAGAGAATGTGCGAATTACGCACCAGGTCGCGACCGCTGCCGCCGCGGATAATCTTGTACATCTTGTTGGAACGCCCGAAATCCTCCACGAAGCCGGAAATCACCAGATTGCTGCCGAAAGTGATCTCCGAGGTCGGCAACCCGGAATAGATCAGTACCAGTTGCAGCAATGCACCGTCGAGCACGATGTCCCGATGGTCGGAGATGAACAGATGTCCCTCCCCGCGCCCGATGTTACGCTCCCCGCCGAAGGTGAATCCGGAGGAGCTGCTGCGGATGATGTTCTCCAGCATGGGCTGCACGAACGCCTGCTGAAACCCGTCGGCACTGCGAACCTGCAACAGCTTTTCGCGGACCGCCCCGGGATCCACACCGGGAAAGGCGAAAGCCACCACCTCGTCGAGGGTGGGATCGGCCGCCATACGGCGCATGGCCGCAGGAATCTCGGCATCGGTATAAGGACGCAGGCTGTCCAGCGCTGTCGCTGCTTCTATGTTATTCATTACATTCACTCTCTATGCGATATACAAATATACGATATTCACCGAATCATAAAACGGCCTGGGGCGGAATCGGGCTGCGACGAATCGTTTTTTTACGATGCTCGCTCCACTTGGCCGTGCGCTTTTCCCGCTTTTCCCGCTTTTTCCCCGCGATTCGACGATCTTCCGGCCAACCGGGCCGGTTTTCAGGGCGCAAAAATATAAATTTATCCTCCTCCGACGCCCAACCGCAACGGGCAATACACAATTCTCTCCCGCCATCCGGAGGCCCGGCACGCACCCTGCACATCTCCGCGGGCCAAACCCGCCTCCGCAAATTGAGATGCAATTACCCTGCCGGGAGTGCCATCCCCTGCCTTTCCGCCCCGCCGCGATGGCGGCACACCGGCAGCAGCCGCCTCGATGCGGCGAACCTCCGCTCACTCGTCCCCACACCCCGTCACAGCAAAAGAGGCCTCCGCTTGTAACAAGCAGACAGCCTCTTTGCCCTATTCGTTTCAGCGGATTTCCGGAGAGTCCCCGGATGCACGCCGCCGGTTTACGACGAGCGGGAACACCCGAAAAAGACGCCCGAATCGTTGCAAAGCCGAAATGCGGCGGAGGGGCCCTTTCGGGCCGCCTTCCTCACGGCATACCGACGTTGCCCGGAGCTATCCGATCTCCACCAGCGGCGCATTCTCCGACACGGTATCGCCCACATTCACATCGATGCGCAGCACCGTTCCCTCGAAATCCGAAGCGATGCTGTTCTCCATCTTCATCGCTTCGAGCACGACCACATCCTGGCCCGCCTTCACCTTGTCGCCGACCTTCACGAGAATATCCATCACCCGCCCCGGCAGCGGAGCCGCCACCTTGTTGGAGTGGGCAGGGACCGGCGCACCCGCAGGCGCGATCTCCGGAGCGGCATCCGCACTCTCGACCTCCACCAGCGGCGCATTCTCCGCCACCGTATCCCCCTCGCCGACCAGCACGCGCTTCACACGTCCGGCCACCTCGCTGGGGATGCTGTTCTCCATCTTCATCGCCTCGAGCACGACCACATCCTGCCCTTTGGCAATCACGTCGCCGGCCTTGACCTTCACCTGCAACACCCGACCGGGCAGCGGAGCGGCCACCACCATGCCCGTGATGCGGGCCTCCCGGGGCTCGCTCACGGAAGCGGGCGCTTCCGCCGGGGCCGCCTCGGCGGCGGGACGGGACGCCTGCCAGCGCTCCCGCTTGCGTTTCATCAGAAAATCCTTAGCCACCATCGGGAAGAGCTCCAGCAGGAGCACCTCCTTTTCATCCTCGGCGAGTTTCACGCCGCCGCACTCCTCCAGCACGGGATTGGGCTGCATCTTGTATTTGGAAGTATCGTAATTGGTCTCCTCGCGCACACCGGCTATCTTCTGACGGAACTCCGGATCGACCGGCACGGGGGTGTGACCGTACTCGCCCTTCACGAGGCTCACGAACTGGTTCGACACGGTCGTATATTTCGGTTTGCCCTTCTTGGCATCGAGCGCACAGTTCACCGCCTGCGCACCGACGATCTGACTCGTCGGCGTCACCAAAGGCGGAAGTCCGGCCGCCAAACGCACCTCCGGAATGAGCTCCATCGCCTTCTCCAACAGGTCTTCGCTCTTGAACTGCTTGAGCTGCGCCACCATGTTGGTATACATACCGCCCGGTATCTCGGCCCGCTTCACCAACTCGTTGGGAGCCGGGAACCCGAAGTGGGCCTCTATCCGGTGACAAGCATCCGTCAACGTCGCCTCGTCGCCGGCCAGGGCAGCCTTTACGGCCCGGTCGAACTGGGCATCGATCTCCGCCGGCAAACGGTCCCGAAGCGGGTCGAAAGGTTTGGGGAACTGGTGCACGGCATCGTACTCGCAAAGCTCCTCGCGGATCGTGAACAGCTCCTTGTTTATTTTACCGATGGCCTCGAGGTTCAGCCCCGTTTCTATGCCCATCTTCTCGCAGAAGAGGTATACCAGTTCGATGGCGGGAGCCGCCGGACCGCCGGCGAAGTTCCAGATGTTGGTATCCACGACATCGGCTCCGGCCGCAATCGCCGACACCACCGAAGCCAAGCCGTAACCGGGCGTACAGTGGGTGTGGAAATCGATCGGCACATTCACTCCGCCCTCCTTCATCTTGCGGATGAGCGACGCCACACGCGCCGGAGGGATCAGACCGCTCATGTCCTTGATGGTAATCATGTCGGCACCGAGAGCCACCATCTGGCGGGCCTTGTCGACGAAATATTCATCGGTGAACACCGGCTTCGGATTCCTCTTTCCCCGCAACCGGTCCATCAGCCCCAGCGGCGGATACTTCGGGTCTACGGTATAGCAGACGGCGCAGTCGGCCATTCCGCCGTATTTCTTCACATATTTGATCGTGGATTTCACGTTGTCCACATCGTTCAGAGCATCGAATATGCGCATGATGTCAAGCCCCGACTCGATGGCGTTGCGGCAGAAGCCCTCGATGATCTCGTCCGTATAGGGTGCATATCCGAAAAGGTTGCGACCGCGCGAAAGGGCCGTCAGCTTCGAGGCGTCGCCCACGACGGCCTTGATCTTTTCGAGCCTCTCCCACGGATTCTCGCCCAAATAACGCATCACGGAGTCGGGCACGGCGCCGCCCCAAACCTCCATTGCATAGAAATTGGCATCCTTGTAAAACGGTAACACACGGTCGATCTGCGACTGTGTCATTCGGGTTGCAAAAGCCGACTGCTGGCCGTCGCGCAGCGTCAGGTCCCTGATCTTTAACATTCTTGCCATATTGAAGCGATATTTAAGTTATAACGAAATTTCCACGAACCGTACCTGTTACCTGAATAACAAATATAATTTATTTTTCATCATTATGCACCTCCGAACGGATAATTTTCTCTCTTTCCCTACCCTCCCGGGACTCCGCACGCAAGCCCTTTCCAAACGAATCGAAGAGAACAAAAGCCCTGCCATTCCGATCGTCGCACGGGATACCGGTACAAAACGAGAGGTCGCCCCAGCGGGGCGACCTCTCTATCGTGTGCTATATACTATTCCTTAGAACTTGTAGGAGAGCACTACACCCAAGCGGGAGAGCGCCGGTTTGATACCGCTCTTGGTGAGTTCGGTCGTACCGGGCGTGTTGTACATCGCATAGAGGATGCCGCCGCCTACGTAGAAGTCAAGACCCCAACCGTGGTTCAGCTTCAGGTAGTAACCGTAGGAGAGACCGAGCATAGCAGCCTTCACGTTGGTTGCCCCATTCATGCCGTGACCGCCGAAAGCGATCGTATTGAAAAGATCCATCTTGGAGTGTGCCTCACCGAAACGACCTACCGTACCGTACAGACCGAGGTGATGTCCGTTGAATGCCTCGCAGGTATACCACCTTGCTTCGAAAGTACCCGTCCAGCCGTTGGCATAGATGGAGTTGTCGCCGTTTTTCCACGGGTTGAAGATGACAGCGTTGCCTTCAAAAGCCAACGTCCACTTCGGAGCTACGGAAAACTCGATACCAAGATTTACCGAACCCAGACCCAGGTAGAGAGGATTCCACTTGATTGCAGCTTCCTGAGCTACAGAAATGTTTGCAATAGCGAAAACAGCCATCAACGAAACTAGTAACTTCTTCATAATTTAGATTTTAATAAATATTGGACTTTTGTATTTATCGTCTTTACAATCAAAATACGTCGGTACTTAACACCGCTAAGGTAAAACATTTTTTCGAATAACAGATATACCCTCTTTTATTTTTCCGCCAATCTATTCAATAACCGCACCATTATGAGGGCTTTCCGTAAAAAAACGCTCCATTCCGCAAGCATTTCGCAAGGCAAAAACTATATTTGCAGAACGGCACCCGCAGGGTTTCCCGTCTGCCTACACACTTTACAAATTCCAAGCCAAATTTGGCGTCCGATTTGCATACGCATACGGAAAGAACACATAAAGAGAAGTTCGAACAACAACCAAACACTCGTTTATCATGAAAAAGTTTCTACAGGAATTCAAGGAATTCGCAATGCGCGGCAACATGATCGACATGGCCGTGGGTATCATCATCGGAGCGGCCTTCGGCAAGATCGTCAGTTCGCTGGTCGCCGACGTCATCATGCCGCCGATCGGGCTGCTGGTCGGAGGGGTGGACTTCACCGATCTGGCCATCACGCTGAAAAGGGCCACGGCCGAAGACCCGGCGGTCCTGCTCCGCTACGGTGCGTTCTTGCAGACCATCGTGGACTTCATCATCGTCGCACTGGCCATCTTCCTCATGGTCAAAGGCATCAACTCGCTGCGCCGCAAGCAGGCCGCTGCGCCGGCACCGGCCACACCGCCCGCTCCCACCGCCGAGGAGAAACTCCTCACCGAGATCCGCGACCTGCTGAAAAAGGATACCTCGGAGAGAAAATAACCACACCTATTATATATAGGGACGATACCCCGCGCCGAATGCGCGGGGTATTTTCTTTGCCGCCCCCTGCCGCAACGGGCGGCCGAGGGCCGCACGCGCAAAGCCGCTGCCCGAACAGCGGCGCACAAACCCTCCGGCGTATCGCCCTGCACAAGAACGACTGTACTGCGAAGGCCGGGCCGCCCCCCAGCGACGACAGCACAAGAGCCGGAACCGCCCGCCGACGGGACGCTGCGAACAAGATGTCGCCGTCGAATCGCTTTGCTAAATCCGCAGCGGGTATCTATCTTTGCGGCCATGATGAAAAGACTCCGCACTCCCCTCGCGACGGCTTACCTCGCCGCCGTCCTGCTGCTTTGCAGCCCGGCAAAAGTTTCTGCCCAGGAGAGCCGCACGCTCCTCCCCAGCCTTTTCGGCGGCATCAGAGCCCGCTTCGAAACCGACACGCAGACGGGCGACCTGCGATTCAGGGTAAACCATGCCCGGCTGGGCGCCAAGGGGCAATTGGGCGCCGCCTCGGGCCTCTTCCGCTACCAATTCCAGGCCGACCTCAACGCCGACGGCAAACTGAGCATTCTGGACACCTACGCCTCCTATGCCTCGGGCCCCTTCGAAGTCCTGCTCGGGCAACAGCTCAACCGCTTCGGCACCGAGTGGGGGCGCGGCGCGAAATTGAACTACTTTGCGAGCAACTCCTTCCTGGCCACCTACGTGGGCAGCTACTACATGCCGCAGGAGGGCAATGCGGCAGCCGCCGCGGGCAACCTCGGAGCACGGGATATCGGACTGCTCCTCAGGTATAACGGTTCGGAAAAGATGCCGGTAGGCATCCTCGCGGGGCTGTTCAACGGCTACGGGACCAACAACATGACGTGGCACAGGAACGTCAATTTCGTCGCACGGGTGTGGATCGATCCCGGTACCATCCTGGACGGTTTCGGCATCGCGGGCAGCTACTATACGGGGCGTACACCGCTGAGCAACGCCATCACGATGGCCGGCGGCGAACTGCGCTACATCAAGGAACGGTGGATCGTCGAAGGCGAATACGCCAGCCGATGGCTGCGAACCGACGCAGGCACCGACCGGCTCGACCTGGCGGTCGTACACGCCATCTATCGCCAGCCCGTGCGGAACTGGGGTCCCATCCGTTTCATCGCCCCGATGGCCCGATGGGACTACGCCCGCAACATCGCCCTGCTCGAAGGGAACGACATCCTCCACCTGAACGCACAGCGGGCCACGGGAGGCATTACGATCGGGTTTGCGCAAAAACTGCTGCAATGCGAGCTGAGGCTCAACTACGAACATTACTTTCTCGGCAGCAATCCGGCAGCAGCCGTCAAGGCGAACCCGGTCTTCCACGACAAATTCATCGCCGAATTCTACATCGCCTTCTGACCTCACGCCTCCCGGCGACGGACGAAGCTGCTCCCCCGTTCGCAGCGTTCCGCCGGGAATCCCGGACAGATACTGCGATTTCGGAAGCAGGATAGCAGAAAAAAACGCTGTTCTATTTGGAGGAAACAAAATAATCACTACTTTTGTCCTGCTTTTGCGGCGAGTTAGCTCAGCTGGTTAGAGCGCATGATTCATAATCATGAGGTCCCGAGTTCAAGTCTCGGACTCGCTACTGGAACGACACACCCCGATTCTTCAGAATCGGGGTGTGTTTTCTTTTTCACCCCTCCCCTTCGAGCGTTCCCCGATGCGGCACACCTTCCATACCTTATAATTATAAGGCAACTCTATTTCCCTTGCACATCGAGGTCTGCATCCAGGTCCGCCGAACGCCTTTCCATACCGAACAAAAAAGAGGCTGCCCGCTCTCTCCGGACAGCCCCGATAAATCCACGCCCTCTCTCGCCGAGGGCAGCGATAATCTCTTACACCTCCTCCTCGGGCGCATTCTGCCGCACCAGGCCGTCGACTTTCCGTTCCAACTCCGACAAACGGTCGTCCACACGGTTTTCCACTCCGCCGCTGGAGGTCAACGCGCACCGGATCTCCCAGACACCGCACAGGTCGCCAGCGGCAACGAGTCGGTCGGGAAACGTTTTCCGGTCGGGATTTTCCGCCACAAGACACAACCGGCCCGCCTTCTTTTTATCGACATGCAGCCTCCGGGCCAGCGAACCGCCCTCTTTCAAGGTAAACACATAGGGTTTACCGGGATCGATCTCGGAGACATCGAACTTAACAATGCGTTTACAAATCAATATATCGCCCGACCGGAAACGGGCAGGCATCGCATCGTCCGCCATGAAGGCCATGAAATCCCGCCCCATGGCAAACACCGCAGTCAACCCCTCCCCGGCGAAACGGCCGCACACATGTTCCGCATCCGCCCCGCCGGCATAACCGGGAGTCGAAGAAACATCGTACACTCCGTTCACGTCGCTCGCAACGCCAACTCCTCCAGCGGAATGCCCATAATCGGGCACGGTCCCCGCAATCAGCCAGTTCAGATCCAGACCGGCACACCGCTCGAATACCAGATCGTAGTCGATGGAGTTACGGCTGTACCAATTCGACACCGTCTGAGGACTCACTCCCAGAAAAGAGGCGAGTTCGGTCTTATTTCTAAAACCGTAATACGCCATGATGCGATTAAGAATTTCGGACTTCAGCACCACACACAATACGTTTACACAAAACTCGAAAACGGCCACCAATTAACAGATCGTGAACGAGTTTACTGTTGGTTACAGGCAAAAATATACAAAAAAATTTTACCATAAAACGACTGGCGGATTTCCTTCCCATAATTTTCACCCCCTTCTACCGACCGGAAAGCGCACTCCGAATCCTCCGGAAAACCTCCGGCGACGAAGCACCGCCCCGTCCGCACCGCGGGAGCGCTACCGGCGGGGAAAGCTCGTCCATACGGCACGATCCGGTCGCCGCCGACACGAAGTCCGGCCGACCGCAATTGCCCGTCATCGAAAATCATCTGCTGCTTACCCGGTAAGATTGTACCGCCAGCGTCCGGAGCGACCCGATTGTTACTGCATGCCCCGAAAAAGTCACGATATTGCACGAAATGGATACTCGTACCATACTAACGGGTCGCATGGCGAAGAAATTTTATCGCCGGCGCGGAACGCCCGTCCGCCACCGGAAACGACACCGGCCCCACCGGCAAATCGGACACCCGGAACTACCCCTGCCGCGACAGCGACACGACACCGCCCAAGGAGCAGCGCCCTCACCCCGCGCGAAAAGCTCCGACAGGCTACATCCGCCCCGCCACACGAAGCCGTTCCCGACATGCGCCCCGCCCGTAGAAACCCTCCGACGGTCGCCACGTGTCCCGACCGACGCAACCCGAAACGAGAAGACCGGCCGTTGTGAAAAACGGCCGGTCTTCTTCGTATCGGCAAAATCGGTTCAGAATACGCAATCGCAACGCCCCCACCTGCGAAGACGGGACAACATGCCGACCGACGCAAGCCGCTCATCGGACAGCTGAACGACAGCCTACAAGCATGCCCGGCCCCCTCCGAGAAGTCCTGCTTCGGAATCGAGCACCCCTCTCCGGAAGCCGCCGACCCGCCGGAACACGCCCCGGCAATCCTTTTGGGAAGCCGCCCCCGAAGCGAAACCGCGAACACTCCCACCGGAAAGATTCCCTGCGCGGAACTACCGGTTCACGCCTGCCGATAATCGGCCACCACTCCGTCGGCTCCCGGCTCCCGGAACGCATGGAATACGTACCGTTCATCGGCGAACATACCCCTCAGCGCCTCCTGCACCGCAGGAGTATGCACCCCCGGAAGGAGCGTGGTACGCAGTTCGTACTCCATCCCGCAACAGCGCAGCATCCCCAGGGAACGCAGCACATTATCCATCATCGCCGGCGAGAGAGGCGTGACGGCTCCGTAATGCACCGTATCCGGAATATGCTTGACATCCATCGCCACGAAATCCACCAGCCCCTCGGCGATGAGCCGGCCGAGCATCACGGGATTGGTTCCGTTCGTATCGAGCTTCACGCGGTAGCCCAGCGCCTTCACCTCCCTCAGAAAGGAGGGAAGTCCGGCATGCAGCGTGGGTTCGCCGCCCGTCACCACCACCCCGTCGAGCCAGCCGTTGCGGCGGGCGAGGTAGTCGAGCACCTCGCCGACCGCCACATCCGGCCGCTCCTCCACCAGCTCCGGCACCACCAACGCCGGATTGTGGCAATAACCGCAACGGAAATTGCATCCTTTGGTAAAGACCACCGCCGACAGTACGCCGTCCCAGTCCACGAGGCTCTGTTTCACCACTCCCCCGATGCGGATGTCCGCCTTCTCCATGCCGCTCATACCGTTTCGGTCCGTTCCGCGGCGCAGCAGGACGCATGGGGCGCATCCTCCCGGCCCGTTATCATCCGGTCGAAGAGCCGGCGGTCGCGGAACTCCTCACGCTTGCCCTCGTTCCACTGACTCACCGGGCGCATGTAGCCCACGATACGGCTGTAGACCTCCGCGCTGCGTCCGCACCGGGGACAGGTAAAGTGTTCGCCCGAAAGATAACCGTCCTGCGGGCAGACGCTGAACGAGGGCGAGAGGGTGATGTAGGGCAACCGGAAACCGTTCGTCACCTTCCTCACGAGCCGTTTGGCCGATTCGGGCGCCATTTCGCGCTCACCGGTGAAGATGTGGAGCACCGTACCGCCCGTATAGAGGGTCTGCAAGGGGTCCTGCTTCTCGAGCACCTCGAAAATATCGTCCGAATAGCCCACCGGCAGATGGGTGGAGTTGGTATAGTAGGGTTTCGCCCCCTGTTCCTTGCGGGCTTGCTGGTTGGCGGTAATGATGTCGGGATAACGCTGCGTGTCGATCCGGGCGAAACGGTAGGCCGTGCTCTCCGCCGGCGTGGCTTCGAGGTTGTAGATGTTGCCCGTCTGCTGCTGGAACTCCGCCATCACCTCCCGCATGAACGTCATCACCCGGCGACTGAAAGCACTCCCCTCCTCGGTGGCGATCGACACGCCGAGGAAGTTCATGCAGCACTCGTTCATGCCGTTGATGCCGATGGTGGAGAAGTGGTTCTTCCAGTAGCAGCCGTACCGGTCGTACACGTGCCGCAAGTAGAACTTCGAGTAGGGATAGAGCCCCTTTCCGGTGTACCCTTCGATCACCTTGCGCTTCACTTCGAGGCTATCGCGGGCTATCTCCATCAGGTGGCGCAGACGTTGGAAGAAAACCTCCTCCGAGGGAGCCTCATACCCCAGGCGCGGCATGTTGACGGTCACCACCCCCACCGATCCCGTCAGCGGATTGGCCGCAAAGAGGCCGCCCCCGCGCTTCATCAGCTCGCGCTTGTCGAGACGCAGCCGGCAACACATGCTGCGCACGTCGTCGGGCTTCATGTCGGAATTGACGAAATTGGAGAAGTAAGGGATTCCGTACTTGGCGGTCATCCGCCAGATGCCGTCGTAGTCGGGGTTCTCCCAGTCGAAATCGGGCGTGATGTTATAGGTGGGTATCGGAAAGGAGAAAAGACTCCCGGCCGCATCCCCTTCGTACATCACTTCGGCAAAGGCCTTGTTGAGGAGCGTCACCTCCTGCTGAAAATCGCCGTATACGGCATCCTCGCGCACCCGACCGCCATGCACCACAGGCTCGTTCTTCAGGAAATCGGGCACCGTCAGATCCATGGTGATATTCGTGAAAGGCGTCTGGAATCCCACCCTCGTCGGCACGTTCAGGTTGAAAAGGAACTCCTGCAAGCACTGCTTCACCTGCTCGTAGTCGAGCCGGTCGTACCGGACATAGGGGGCGAGAAAAGTGTCGAAATTGGAAAAGGCCTGCGCCCCGGCGGCCTCGCCCTGCATGGTATAGAAAAAGTTCACGATCTGCCCCAGCGCGGTACGCAGATGGCGGGCGGGGGCGCTCTGCGCCTTGCCCTCGACCCCGCGGAAGCCTACCAGCAACAGGTCGCGCAGATCCCAGCCCACGCAGTAGACGCTCAGGAAGCCCAGGTCGTGGATGTGCAGCGCTCCGGAACGATGAGCCTCCGCAATCTCCTCCGTATAGAGTCTGCCGAGCCAGTATTGGGAGGTAATGCTCGTGGAGATGTGTTGGTTGAGCCCCTGCAGGGAGTAGGAGGAGTTGGCACTCTCCTTCACCCGCCAGTCGTCCAGGCCGAGGTAGTCGTCGATCACGTCGAGGTTGGTGAAGAGCTCCCGCGACTGGCGGATCTCCTCGTGTTTCCTGCGGTAGAGCATGTAGGTCTTGAGCAGCTCGAAATCGCCGCTGCGGTAGATGGCCCGCTCCACCTCATCCTGCACCC
Organism: uncultured Rikenellaceae bacterium; assembly: GCA_910577285.1. Taxonomy (GTDB): domain Bacteria; phylum Bacteroidota; class Bacteroidia; order Bacteroidales; family Rikenellaceae; genus Tidjanibacter. Next base: position 14,995 of record CAJTLO010000010.1, read on the forward strand.
GCTCCACATGGGGCACGGCCTCCCCGGCCGCCGCAAGGGCCCCGATGACCTCGTCCGTCAGCCGGCGTGCCGCGGCGCGGTCGGGACGGCCCGCCGCCCGCATCGCCCTGAAGAGGGCCTGTTCGATCTTTTCCGGTTTGAAATCGGCAACGTCGCCGTTGCGCTTCACGATCTGCGTGAAATGAGTCTGTCCATTCATCTTCTCAGAATGTTAAGAGATTAAAAATGGTAACTCCGGGAAATTGAATAAGACGGCGACACACAGGTCCCCTGTCCGACAGCCTTTCGCCCGAAAGCTACGTTAACACGGCATCGGGCAGGTCTTCTGGCTCGTTCCGGGTTCTGCGCCTTCCCGGCCCCGAAAGACCAGTGGCAAAGGATGCATACCTTTCGTATCGTCCCTCCGCCCGAAGAGCGAAGACGTGCGCCCGTCGGAGAGAGCGATACATGGAACTTACAGCTACGGGGATAGCTCCTGATTCTCACAGGATTCCCTTTTAATCCTCGCGGCACGGAGGCCGATGGCCGAGGAACCTGAAGCCGGGAACAAAATTAGCCATTCCCGCGCCGCAATCCTCCCTCCGCACGGGAAGTTTTCACATACTTTTCAACAATCGCGCGTCGGCACGCCTCTCCCCCGCTTCGCCTCCGAAAACGTCGCCCGGCGCCCCGCATCGAACCGAGGACAACCGATACTTCACCTATATGGTCCAAAAACCGAATTAAGAAAATGAACATCTTCCAAAAAACATTAAATTTGATAGTTTAAGAAAACCAAACGCTTCATGGAGATCGTAAAGCTCAACGGCGAAGACACCGAACTGTACCGGCGTATAGCGCACCTTGTCATGAACAAGGACGTCCTGGCCAGCAACAACAACTACCCTTTCAAAACCTCGCCGGGGCACGTATGGTTCGTGGCATACGACAGCGAAGGTCGTACGCTCGGATTCATTCCCGCCGAGCTGAAAAACCGAAAGGCAACGATAAACAACTACTATGTCGCCCATGACGACACCCACATCCTGTGCGCGATGCTCGCCAGGCTGACGGAAGAACTCCGGAAAGAGTTCGCCATCCTGTCGGTCACCCAGAACCGACACGTACAGGCCTTCCGCAAATGCGGCTTCTCGATCATGTTCGAGTGGGAAAAATACGTGAAAATGATCTACAGCGAGGATGACCAGGAAAAACGTTCATGAACTGACCTTAGAGCGTATCGACACGATATTCAACGAATTCGACAACGTATACGTCTCCTTCTCGGGAGGCAAGGACAGTGCCGTGATGCTGAACCTGTGCATCGACTACATGCGCCGCCACCACATCTCCCGCAAGCTGGGCGTCTTCCACATGGACTACGAGGTGCAATACGAGGAGACCACCCGCTACGTGGACCGCGTGCTGGCCGCCAACCGCGACCTGCTGGAAGTCTATCGCGTATGCGTCCCCTTCAAGGTGACCACCTGCACGTCGATGTACCAGACCTACTGGCGCCCCTGGGAGGAGGAGAAACGCGACCTTTGGGTGCGCCCGATGCCCGAAGGGTGCTATACGGTCGCCGACTTTCCTTTCTACTCCAAGGAGATGTGGGACTACGAATTCCAGCACCTTTTCGCCCAGTGGCACCACCGCCATAAGGGGGCCCGACGCACCTGTTGCCTGGTGGGCATCCGTACCCAGGAGAGCTACAACAGGTGGCGCACCATCTATGCGGGCCGTCGCCAGTCGCAATACCGCAACCTCGCATGGACCTGCCGCAACAGCCCCGACATCTACAACGCCTACATCCTCTACGACTGGCTCACGACCGACATCTGGACGGCAAACGGCCGTTTCGGATGGGACTACAACCACCTCTACGACCTCTTCTACCAGGCCGGCGTGCCGCTCGAAAAGCAGCGTGTAGCGAGTCCCTTCATCTCGGCCGCCCAGGAGAACCTGGCCCTCTACCGCGCCATCGATCCCGACACGTGGGGCAAGATGATCTGCCGCGTGAACGGGGTGAACTTCACCGGGATTTACGGCTCGAGCAGCGCCGTAGCCCGCTACCGCACCCAGCTCCCGACCGGCCACACCTGGGAGAGCTACATGCATTTCCTTCTCTCCACCCTGCCCGCCTCCACGCGCAGCAACTACCTGAGAAAACTCTCGGTCAGCATCAACTTCTGGCGCACGCGCGGAGGCGTACTCCCCGAGGAGACCATCCGAAGGCTGCAGGAGATGGGGATCAAGATCGAGGTAGGCGAACAATCGGGCTACCGCACCGACAAAAAGCCCGTCCGCATGGAGTACCTGGACGACATCGACATCCCCGGCTTCAAAGAGCTACCCACCTTCAAACGCATGTGCGTCTGCATTCTCAAGAACGACCACGCCTGCAAATACATGGGATTTTCGCTCACGAAGAAAGAGACGGACGACCGGAGGCGCATCATGGAATACTACAACAAAATCTTCACTTAGAATCCGATGGACAAATACAAAAGCCCCGTCTACAACATCATAGCCGTGCCCCTGTCGAAGATAAGCGCCAACGCCTACAACCCCAACGTCGTCGCGCCGCCGGAGATGAAGCTCCTCGAACTCTCCATCTGGGAGGACGGTTACACCTGCCCCTGCGTGTGTTATTACGACCGCGAGCACGACCTCTACGAATTGGTGGACGGCTACCACCGCTACATGGTGATGAAGACCTCGAAACGGATCTACGACCGGGAAGAGGGAATGCTTCCGGTGGTAGTGATCGACAAAGACCTCTCCAACCGCATGGCTTCCACCATCCGCCACAACAGGGCCCGCGGTACGCACTCCATCGAACTGATGACCCACATCGTCGCCGAGCTGAAACAGGCGGGGATGTCCGACGCGTGGATCATGAAGAACATCGGCATGGACCGCGACGAACTGCTGCGGCTCAAGCAGGTGTCGGGGCTGGCGGCACTCTTCGCCGACAAGGAGTTCAGCATTCCCGACAATGCGTTCGACACGGCGCCGGGCCGCGGAATCCAGAACAAGAAACACATCCCGGAATAACCGTTCCACGGATCGTAAAACGCACGGGCGGCGGGAGAAGCATCTCCCGCCGCCCGTCATCTTGCCGGTCCGCCCTGCTCCGACAAACGCCGGTCACCGCCACAGGTCGGCATCCGTTCCGCAGCCGACCGAACGGAAAAGGTCCGCCGCATCACGACTTCCCGCCTTCGTCCCTCTCCGACCGGCGCCAATCACTCACCCAAGCCCATCATCCGGAAATCCGCCGCCCATTGCTCCCCGCACGCACCCGAGAGGGAAAAAGCACCGCACGCCTCTGTCGGAAACGCTTTCCCTCGGGCGAGAAAATCATTCTTTGCCTCGCCCGTCCTCCGCCTTTGCCGACAGCTCGGAAACCGCTCCCGAAGAGCAAGAAGCGAACGCGAACGGGGCCATCCCGCACTCCCGTTCCCTCAGAGCGGGAACTTCGCCTTGATTACCTCGTACAGGTCCGACACCTTGGCCCCCGGTCCGGTCTCCTGCGCCGACACCTCTTTCAGCACACTCACCTCCACCTCCACGCTCCCCTTGCGCAGCTCTTCGGGCAGGGCGAGGGGTACATGGAATGCCGCACCGCCCATGAGCCGGAGTTCTCCGGAAAGGGTCTGCACGGTACGGACACCCGACCGCACCGACACCCGGTAAGTTCCCTTCGCCACGCTCAACTCCCGGTTATTGAGCACCACGAGCTCCCTTGCGCCCATCTCCCACACAAGAGAAACCCTGCCCGAAGGAGGCACGCCGTAAGGATAACGGAGCACCGCCGACGCCGTCAGATCGCTGTTCCACTCCCCGTCGGCTCCGTCGTAAAAGACGGGAATGCCGGGGGCGAGGCGTTTAAGCTCCATATAACTCTCATACAGGCAGTAGCCGTTGCGCGAATCGCGGGCCGGAGCATACATCACCACCGACGGATGGAGATGGGAAGCGTAATACATGCGGTGCATACGGTCGATGTAGGAGGCGAGCCACTGCGGATCGTTGCTCGGGTTTCCGCCCACGTCGATGCGGGCCGGTTCCCGGCTGGTATCCACATGCGCCGCGTCGCAGACATACAAACCGAGCGAGTCGCAGAGCCCGTAGAAATAATCGGGCTGCGGCGCACCCTCCGCCACGATGCAGTTGTATCCCTCCCACTTCAGGCGCTCCAGCTCCGCCGCCGTCGCCTCCTTCCCCTGTCGGGCCGCATAGCGCACCGAATAGAGCCCGACCGGCAGACCGTCCATCGTGAACACACCCTGGGCGGTACCCGGCGTGCGGAATCCGATGCGGAGGGCGATGTTCTCCACGAACCGGCCTTCGTGGCGGCTACGCACCAACAACGTGTAGAGATCGGGCGTCTCATGGTTCCACGCCAGGGGATCGGGTATCCGTACCGTAAAACGCACGGTATCCCGGCTCCGCATATCGGTCACGATCCCCTTCTGCGACATGGCCACCACCTCGCCTTTCGGATCGAGCAACTCGTAAAATATCGTATACTCTTTGGGATTGAGCAGAATACTCTGCAAAACGACGTCGAGCGCCACGTAACCGTATCCGTCCTCGACAGAAGTTTCCACGAACAGGTCGTCGATCCGTACCGAGGGCTGCGACACCACGCATGCCCGGCCCGGCCACGCCTCGGGGCTCGCTCCGAGCCCCTCGCCGATGCGGGCGGCAGCGGGAGCCTCGCACACCACGACCGATACCGTGTTGTAATCGGGCCGGATGAACCCGGTAATATCGAACTCGGTACGTCCCATTCCCGCCTGGCTGTATCCGGCCCGTTCGCCGTTCACCTCGATGCCGAACGAGGAGGGCACATCCTCCACACGCAACAGCACCGCCCTGTTGTCCCAGGCATAACGCACCTTGAATCGTGCCGTGTAGCGCACCCCTTCCGGCACGCTTTCGCTCTTCCACCCCTCCAACGGAACGACATAGGAGGAGGCGCCTCCGGCCAGCGCCTCCTCGCGCGAGGGATAGGGCACCAGAGCGCTGCGCGGAGCCATGCGGCTTCCGGCCGCCACCGCGGCGGGATCGCCGGCCAGCGTGGCGAATCCGGGGCCGCCGGCACGTACGGCACAGGGACACGACAACAGCGCAAGGAGCGTCAAAAGCGAAGCGATACGATGAGGTTTTATCGACATGATCGTCATTTTATCGGGGTTTATGCCTTACCTTTGCAGGCACCCGCCACCGGCGGGAGGGGCTAAAATTACGCTTTTTCCCTGACAAATGGAGAGGTACCCTGCACTTAATTTACCGCCCGTAAGGCTTCGGGCCAGTCGCCGGGAGGGCGAAGAGCGCGTATGGGACGCCCTGCGGGGTTGCTGGCTGCTCCTGACTCCGGAGGAATGGGTGCGTCGCCACGTCATCGGCTGGCTCTGCGGCGAGGCCGGCATTCCGCCCGCCAACATCGTACAGGAGTTTCCGCTGACGCTGGGCGGGACACGCCAGCGGGCCGACATCGTAGTGACGGGCCACGGACAACACCCCGTACTGCTGGTGGAATGCAAAGCCGCCGAGGTCGCCATAGACCGTTGCGTACTCGACCAGGCAGTCCGCTACAACAGCGTCGTACAGGCTCCCTACCTCATGCTCACCAACGGCCTGAGACACTACTTTTTCGCCGCCTCCGAGAGCAGCTACCGCCCCCTGAACGCCGTTCCCGACCTGAGGGACCTTCTCTGATTCCTCCGCGAAAAAGGGCCCCCGCAAAGCAGGAAGCCCTTCGTTTTCATGTCGGTTCCGTTTCTTCAGAACGTCCGTTTGACCCCCACCAGGAAGAGGGCTCCCACATTGTGCAGCGACTCCTCCCGAACCGGAATTTCGGCCAGGAACGTCAGCGTATATCCTCCCCCGAGCGCCTTACCTACGATAGGCGACAGGATCATGTCGAAACGCCGGCTGGTAAAGTCGTACATCGGCCGGGGCTCGAACACCGCGAAGAAGCCCGAATCCCAGAACTTGGCGATGAAGGTCCTGACGGTCAGCAGGCTCATCGCCGGATACTCCGCACTTCCCTTGGCCAGCGCAAACGAATACTGAGGCTGGGCCGCCACCATCAACCCGGGGTTGATCGTATAACTGTAAGTAAAGGCAGGGGTCAGGTAGAAGTAGCTGTTCAGGCCCGCCGCCGCATCGATCGCCCGCGAGGCCGTGGGGAAAGCCAGATCCACCGAGGCCGCCAGGGCGTGCCGTCCGTCGTTGTAGAAAGAGTTCAGAATATTCATCTTCATGTTTCCCGCCCCGGTGACGAAGCCCTTGCGCCCCGGCACGTTGTTCATCGAAACGAGGTCCATCCGCACATTGAACGCCCAGTCGTTCACACCGAACGTAGCGCTGATACGGTTGTTCACCTGCGCATTGCCGGCCTCCTTGTCGAAATACCACGTAGAGAAACCGATCTTGGAAATGACCCTGGTGGGGTCGACGCCGGACTGCGTCCTCACGTCGTCCAGCGAAAGCTGCTCTTTGGGCTCTTGTGCGAGGCAACCGAGGGCCGGCAGCAGGAATAAAAACGTCAAAAGATATTTCATAATCGATAGTTGGTTGGTTAAACGTCCTTTCCGGAAGCGCATCAGCCCTCTCCCGCCAGCGAGCGGTCCGAGGCCCGGCTCCGTATCTGCTTTAGATGCAACAATTATTCCATTGCATCCCCTCCCCGGCAACCGGCGGCAGAACATCCCCCGGACAAGCCCCGCAACCGCCCGAACGGACCCCAAGAACACCTACGAAACAGCCCCGGAACGCCGGCCGGAACATACCGGAAGCAACTGCGAAAAAGGCCGTCCTCTACGACAATCAAAAAAACCGGAACCAATGCCAAACGAGAGGGATAGAACCCGAGAAAACGACGCGACCAACGCTTCCAAACGGGGATCGGGCAAAGACGGATATTCCCGAAAAGCCGGGAAGGGCTCCGAGCACAGAGGCACGCCGGAACGAAAACGCCGCGTACCGTTCCGGCACGCGGCAATCCGCAACCATCGCTCCCGCAGTCCGGGGAGCGAACCGCCGCACGATCACACCTTGACGGGATTGATCAACTGCAACATGTATTCATCCAGCCACCCCGTAGTGGAACGCACCCACTCCACTTTCAGGCCCACCGTCGTGAAGCCCTTGCTCTTGAACAGGTTCAGACTTCGCAGATTGTTGGAGAGCACATTGCAATAGAGCTGATTCAGTCCCAACACCTGAAAGGCATATTTTATCATGGCCGTCAACGCCCCCGAAGCATACCCCTGCCCCCGGTCGGCATCTTCGTATACGAGGATGCCGACCCCGGCCCGACGGTTGGTCGGGTCTATCTCGAAAAGGTCGATCGCCCCCACCGCCCGGCCATCCGCACGGGATTCGATAATCATGCGCAACTGCTTGGTTTCGTAGATATCGTACTTCTGGTCCTCGACGAATCTGCGGAGCACGTATTTGGAAAAGGGAGCGACGGTATTGCTCATCTTCCAGATGCGCGTGTCGTTCTCCCATTTGTAGAGCACGTCTATATCTTCCGGCTCAAGCGCCCGCAAGCGGATCGCACCCGTCTCGAGAATATTGTTCATCATTACAGGCCTATTATCTGATTTCTTATGAGCATCGCCGCCCCGAGAGCGCCGGCGTCGCCGCCCATCTGCGACAACCGGAATTTGGTATCCTTGTAGACAAGGTTGAGAGAGTATTTGTTGGTGGCAGCCTTGAGGGGCAGCATCAGGTAGTCGCCCGCATAGGCCATGTTCCCGCCGATGATGACCAGCTCCGGATTGAATATGTTGATAAGGAAGGCGATACTCTTGCCTATCTTCTCGCCCGCCTCCTCGATCAATTCGATGGAAAGATTATCGTCGTTCTTCGCGGCTTCGATAATGTCGTCGATGCGGATCGTATCGCCCGCATCGTAGCGTTCTCGCAAGATGGTGTTGACGCCGCGACGTATCTCGCTCACCATCTTCTTCTCGATAGCGATACCCGACACTTCCGTTTCGAGGCACCCCTTCTTGCCGCATTCGCAGATGATCTCGTTATTGAAAAAGGGCGTATGTCCGAACTCCCCGGCAAATCCCGACTTGCCGTAGAACAGTTTGCCGTCGGTGATGATGCCGATGGCCACCCCGCGCCCGAGGTGCAGGTAGAGCATGTTCTTCTCCGTCCGCGAGTCGCCCGTGAAATACTCCGCATAGCAACGGGCCCTGGTATCGTTCTCCAGCAGCACCCGAATGCCCGTAGCACGCTCGATCACATCCCGCAACGACTCCTGCACGGAAGTGAAATACATGTAGCTGCGTCCCGTCTTGGGATTGACACGGCCGGCGATGCACACCCCCATGCCGAGTATTTTGCCCCGTTCCACTCCGCAACGGGCGATGAAGCGGTCGATACGCCCGCAAAGCTCCTCCAACGACTGTTCGTTGTCGGAGAGGATGAAATCGTTCTCCTCCTCGCTGACGATCACGTTGTTCTTGAGATCGGTCACCACATAACGGATGTTGTCGCGCCCCACGTCGATACCGGCGAAATAGATCGCCGTATTGGCCAGGCCGAAGATATTGGGCCGGCGTCCCCCGGCCGTTTCGACCTTGCCGTTATCCAGCACGATATCCTCCCGCACAAGCTCCCCCACGAGTTTGGTGATCGTGGGTACGCTCACATGCAGCTCACGAGCCAGGTCGGCCAGCGTACTCTCGCCACTGAGCGCCATGTAAGCGATAATATTCTTTTTGATCAGAATATTCTTGTGGGAGATGCCTTTCAGGCTATCATCCTCCTGCTGATTAAAAAAATCTTTAAGAAGCACAAACCACTCTTTTAATAATCCGACCCGCTCTTATCACTTTAAAACTCGTATCCATCTGCAAATTTAGAAAATATATCCTGTAATGCAAGCTAATTATTAATCTTTTTAAAAAATATTTTAAACTAATTTAGAAATAGAGCAGACAGACGGAAACTGTTTGCAAGAATAGGACCAAGCATAAAAAAGGGGCTGCCTCCTTACCGGAGGCAGCCCCTAACTATTTTCTATCGGACCTGCGTCAGAAAGTAAACTTGATGCCGAGAGCCAGATCGAAAAGACCGTATGCGTTCATATTCACGAAATTCACCGAAGGCTTATAATCCAACGAGAAGGCGATCGGCGCATTCGGAATCTTGTATTCGAGGCCTACGATCGCGTCGATACCGATCGCAAATTCGCTGGCCGCCGCACCCAGGTGACCGCCCACACCGTAATAGAGGTTGAAATCGTTGTTGATAACGGGCTGCGTCCACTCGTAAAGACCGGCTACCGAAAAGCTGTTCGACTCATGGAAGCCGAACCAGGCCATTACCTCGAATGCGTTTCCGCGGTTGAGGTGCTGCTTGTAGGTGATCGCAGCGTTGCTTCCGCCTGCACGGACACCCACGGCGTGCGTGTAATTCTGAGAAAATGCCGTTCCCGCACACAGCAGTGCACATGCGGCCAAAGCGATGATCTTTTTCATAATCTTCAGTTTTTAAAATGATCGTTCCGTAACTACTACGGTTTCCTTTCACAAATATAATGCCTTATGGTGTTTTCCGACAAAAGGAATTCACATTTTTATCCGCCGCCGCCATCCGCACGGCACCGCATCCCCGCTCCCCCGCACTCCTGTTCGCCTCCCCGGAGCGAAACACCCCTCATCGGGATGACGGCTACCGAAGGAGAGAAGAAAAAATACAGTCGATTTTTTTGCATTTCAACACCATTTATGTACTTTTGTGCACCCGATCGGAAAGATTGTGCACATAGCGCAGGAGAACCGAACGGCAACGACGGATCCATAGCTCAGTTGGTTAGTAGCACCTGACTCATAATCAGGGGGTCCCAGGTTCAAGCCCTGGTGGATCCACGTAACGAAGGCCGCAACATGCGTTGCGGCCTTCGTCGTATCCGGCGCATCCCCTCGAAGACCCCCTCGAAGACCTCCGCGATGCCGATACCCGATGCCCCGTAAAGGGATGCCACGAGCGACCGGTCGGTCCTGCCCCCCGAACGGCAGCTTACAGAAAAGCGACCGACGGAAAAAATTCGGCAACCGCCCCGCTACCTCGCTCCCGCCCCCGCTTCCGACAAAAGGCTCCGCCTCCGACACCAATGCTATTTTAAGAAATCCGCAGCCGCAAAGAAGAGCGACGAGGTTTCGCTCACCGTCTGCACGTCCGCGCCGTCGGCTCCGGAAACGCACGCGCTACGCCGCTTACCGCACCGAACGGCCGACCGATGTACCGAATGCGCCGCTTCCCCGCCGCCTCGACGGACAGCAAACGCCCCACGGAAGAAACGCGCTCCGCCAAAGCCCTTCGCCCGGACAAGTCCGCCCCGGAAACGGACAGCCCAAACAAACGGGCGGACTGCCGGCAGCGGTCGCGCCGCCGGCCCCCTTCCCCGTCGCGTGCCTTACATCTGTTCTTTGATCTGCTCGAGCGCCAACGCGATGTCGTCGAGTTTGCCGATATGCGCTTCCTGGCCATCCTCCAGTACATCGACCGACTGAAGCGCCTGCTCTCCGATACGCAACATCCCTTCAAGGTCACGCACCGCCGCACCGCCCAGCGCCTCCGCTCCTTGCCGGAGTCCCTCCGTCGTCTTTCGCAGCTCGGCAACCTCCGTGAGCAGCCCATCGAGCCTCCTGCCGATCTCCGCCAACTCGGTCCGGAGATCACCCAAGCGCTCCGCGAGGCGATCGGTTTCCGTCAAGGGAGCGTAACGCGTATACCCCTCATAAGGCCGCACATAAAGGTAGACGCTCTCCTCGCGTTCCATGCCCCGCTCCGGATACATCACGTTGTCTACATAGTACATGCTCTCCTCCTCATCCCCGTGCCGACCTTCCGTCCAGACCACACTGCCGGGCGCAGGCATATGGGAGAGTTCGATCGTGGGACCCGTTTCCCATCCGTCGGTATAGAACAAAAGCGTGAATTTCATATTCTTTTCCATTTAACCGTCCCGCCCGTCCCCGACGCGAAACGCGATCGGAATCCCGGCGGCGATGCAGCGATAAATATAGGCAATTTCCCGAAATTTCCACCGGCATCCCGGCCCAAACCGGCAACGGTCCCGCGCCCTTTGCGTTTCCGAAACAGTCGCCGCCGGTCGGACTCCCGCCGGCACCCCGCGACAGGCCCCGGACCGATATCCCTCCGCAACCGCTCCGCAGCCGCCCCCTTTTTCCGCACACACCCGACCGTCCGCACCTCCGGCCAGCCGCTCTTCGGACCCTTCGGCACGGCAGACAACGAAACGACGAAACAACGGACGACAGGAATACGCTCCCCCAGCGATACAGCAACACGACACTCCACGCACGGAACGAAAGGAGACATGGAAAAAAAGGGAACGATCCGAGATGCTCCCCGTGTTCCGCCCACCTCCCCTGTCACCGGCAAGACCTCTCCCGCCCCCCACGAAACAGGTCGGACAAAACAGGCATAGGGAAACAGCCGCGACCGAAGCGACTCCACAGAACAACTTCGCCAAGCCCCCCTCGTCGACACCGCTACGACACGAACCTCGGAGAAGAGCTCGCGCGAAACGAACCTCCTAAAAGCAGCAAAGCTTCCGCGAAAACAGACTTCGCATGCCATACGAACAAAATACGGGCGACCGAAAGATTCGGCCGCCCGTAAAATCAAGCTCGTCGCTTTCCCGTCAGCAGCATGCACCGCCGCCGCAATCGTCGCAGTCGTCGCCGCTGCATCCGCAGCTGCAACCGCCGCCATGGGCATGGGGATAGTCGGCATCGGTCGCTTCGCGCACGCCTACGATCTCACCCGCGAAGTTGAGGGTTTTGCCCGCCATGGGGTGGTTGAAGTCCATCTTCACCTTGTCGCCGTCCACCGAAGCCACGACACCGATCAGGCGCATGCCGTCGTTGGTCATCATGGGAATCTGGTTGCCTACCGTCAGCAGCCCCTCTTCCACCTCTCCTTCCACCTCGAAAGTGGAACGCGGCAATTCGATCACCATATCGGGATTGGGCAGACCGTAACCGTTCTCCGGGGTGAGCGTAAACTCGAACTTCTCCCCCACGCCGAGGCCGTCTATGTTCTTCTCGAACTCGGGCAGCAGGTATCCTGCACCGAAAACAAACCCGAGCGGGTTCTCGGCCGTCGCCGAATCGGCCACATTGCCGTCTACGGTAAGCGTATAGCTCAACGTCACAAATTTCTTTTCTCCGATTTTCATCACAATAAATTACTTTGTTTTACAACGCCTTCCGGCCTTTTCATAACGTTCGGGACCCGTACGCAAGTATATGGTCCGTCCGTCGCAGGCCGCGCAGCGCCGGGTTCGTATCTCCGCCGGTCCGGCCCTCCGCCCTATCGGCATGGGCCCGGCAGCGGATTAAGGAACGGAGCCCGCCGCGGCGGGCTCCGCATGAATCAGAATTCGCAGCAGGTGCAGACCAGATTGCGGTCGCCGTAGCCGTTGTCGATCTTGGAAACGTAGGGGAAGAACTTCGCCCTCGCGATCCATTCGAGCGGATAGGCGGCCTGCATCCGCGTATAGGAGTGATTCCACTCTCCGGCCACTTCGAGTGCGGTGTGGGGAGCATTCACCACCACGTTATCCTCGTGGTTCTCGATCGACTCGCACTCGCGCTTGATGCTGACGAGCGCCTCGATGAAGCGATCCATCTCCTCCTTCGACTCGCTCTCGGTAGGCTCTACCATGAGCGTATCGTGCACGGGGAAGGAGAGCGTCGGCGCGTGGAATCCGTAGTCCATCAGACGACGGGCAATGTCGGCCACCTCCACGCCGTAGTCCTTGCGGAAGTTCTGCAGGTCGAGGATCATCTCATGACCCACACGACCGTTCTCGCCGGTATAATAGGTGCGGAATTCGCCTTCGAGCGCCTTGGCCATGTAGTTGGCGTTCACGATCGCCATCTCGGTGACACGACGCAGTCCGTCGGCGCCGAGCATCTTGACATAACCGTAGGTGATGGGCAACAGCAGGGCGTTGCCGTAGGGCGACGCGAACATGGCCGTGATCCCCTCCTCGCCGCCGGCGGGAACCACCGAGTGCGACGGCAGGAACTTGACCAGATGCTCGGCCACGCAGATCGGACCCACGCCGGGACCGCCGCCGCCGTGAGGCATGGCAAAGGTCTTGTGGAGGTTCAGGTGGCACACGTCGGCCCCGATGTAACCGGGATTGGTAAGTCCCACCTGGGCATTCATGTTGGCACCGTCCATGAAGACCAGACCGCCGGCATCGTGTACGGCATCCACCAGGTCGCGAATCCTGCTCTCGAAAACGCCGTGGGTCGAGGGATAGGTAATCATGGCACCGCAAAGTTCGGCGGCATTGGCCGCAGCCTTGGCCTTGAAGTCCTCGACATCGATATTGCCCTGCGGGTCGCTGTTCACGATCACGATCTTCATTCCGGCCATCGCTGCCGACGCGGGGTTGGTACCGTGTGCCGACGCCGGAATCAGGATGGTGGTCCTGTAGCCCTGGCCGCGGCTCTGGTGGTAAGCCCGGATGGTCATCAGACCGGCATACTCGCCCGACGCACCCGATTCGGGCTGCAACGAGCACCCTGCGAAACCGGTAATGGCAGCCAGGTCGTGTTCGAGTTCCTTGATCATCTCCAGATACCCTTCCACCTGCGAAGCGGGCGCAAAGGGGTGTATGTTGGTGAATTCGGCCAGCGAAAGGGGCATCATCTCCACGGCGGCATTCAACTTCATGGTGCACGATCCGAGCGGTATCATGCTGTCGGCAAGCGATATGTCGCGCCTTTCGAGACGCTTGATGTAACGCATCATCTCCGTCTCGCTGTGGTACTTGTCGAATACGGGAGCGTCGAGTATCGCATCGGTACGCAGCAGCGCCGCATCGATCGCCATCTTCGCCTCGTCCACCTTCACGCCCTTGGGCGCCTTCTTTCCGGCGGCTTCGGCGAACACGGCAACCACCTGCGCAACCTCCTCGGCCGTGGTCACCTCGTCGAAGCTCATCCTTACGGTACTCTCGTCCGGGTAGTAGAAGTTGATGTTCCGTGCGAGTGCGGAATCCTGCACCACGGCAGCCTCCGCCTTCACCTCCAGCGTATCGAAGTAATTTCCTGCGGCAACCTCGTAACCGAGCTCGGCCAGAGCTCCGGCCACCGCTGCGGTGTGGGCATGGATGTGCTGTGCGATCCGGCGCAGCCCCCGGGGACCGTGGTATGCGGCATAGAATCCCGCCATGGACGCTACGAGGGCCGACGCGGTACATATATTGGACGTCGCCTTCTCGCGCTTGATGTGCTGCTCACGCGTCTGGAGCGCCATGCGCAGCGCCTTGTTGCCGAGCCTGTCCACCGATACGCCGATGATACGACCGGGCATGTTGCGTTTGTAAGCCTCCTTGGTGGTCATGAAGCCGGCCGTCGGGCCACCGAAGCCCATCGGCAGACCGAACCGCTGTACGGAACCCACCGCGATGTCGGCGCCCCACTGGCCCGGCGAGGTGAGCAGCACGAGGCTCATCAGATCGCACACGGCAGCCACCTTCGCACCCGCCTCGTGAGCAGCGGCGGCGAATGCCGCATAGTCGCGGACGCGGCCCGACGCGGAAGGATACTGCACGATGGCACCGAACTCCCGGCCGGTGAACTTGTAGGTGTCGTAGTTGTCGCGGATGATTTCGATACCGAAGGGTTCGCTGCGCGTCACGAGCACGTCGAATACCTGCGGGAAGATGTCGTCGTCCACGAACAGCTGGTTGCAGCCGTTCTTCACCTGCTCGCGCGAACGCAGGGCGAACATCATCAGCATCGCCTCGGCAGCGGCGCTCGCATCGTCCAGCAGCGAGCAGTTGCCGATCTCCATACCGGTGAGGGAGATGGTCATCGTCTGAAAGTTCAGGAGCGCTTCGAGGCGGCCCTGCGAGATCTCGGCCTGATAGGGCGTATAGGAGGTGTACCATGCGGCGTTCTCGAAAACGTTGCGCATGATGACGGCCGGAGTGGCCGTCGGGTACCAACCCATACCGATGAACGAACGCACCTGCTTGTTCTTGGCCGCCAGTTCGCGTACGTGTGCCGCAAACTCATACTCGGTCATCCCTTCAGCGGGCAGCGCGATGGGTTTGCGCAGGCGGATGGAGGCAGGAATGACCTGCGAGATCAATTCGTCCACGCCGGAAACGCCGATCACATCGAGCATCTCCTTCAGATCGGTTTCCGGAACGCCTATGTGGCGATCGGCAAATTTATCGAAAGACATAATTTCGGAGAATTTATAATATAAGTTATCTGTTTTCCCTTTTCCCTGAATTCGTATAGTTTGCAAATATATAAATATATTCGCTGAAACACGAAAGTGCAAGTCGGCCCGAAGGGACGGTGCACGGTCGCGAAGCGATTCGGGTGAAGCAAATATAAGAAATATATTCGCTGAAACACGAAAGTGCAAGTCGGAATGTAAGCCCGGCACGCGGTCGCGGAGCGAGCCGAGGGAAGCAACTATGCAGGAAAAATAGATTCCGCACAGCCCCCACGCTCCTCCCGCGGAGAAGCGGTCCATCGCAAAAATTTCCGAATAAGCTCTTTCCCGCTCTGCAAATGCGGTCTTTCTAAAACGGTCCTCTCCACGACACACATTTTTTCCCATGTTCCATCCCGGCAACCGCCCCTGTGAAGGGGGTGCAGAAACGCCCGCAGAATGTGCCTGAATTCGCTTTCCACACCCCATTTCGTTGTTTTTACCAGCTACTTATTATTAAATTTTATTGAGCGATTTATATTTACCATAGAACTTACCGTTCAACTACCATCAAATACCTAAATATTCAATTTCCATCAACCTAAATTCTAACTTTATGAAAAACTTCATTCCATCCCTCCTCGCAGCAGCGACAGCCCTTTTGGCTACCGCCTGTACGACACCGGAAAACGCTTACGTACGCCTGAGCGATGCGGCATGCACCTTCCTTCCCGCCGGCAATCAGCCCAAGGCCATCGAAGTCAACGCCTCCGGCCCCTGGAGTGCCGAACCGGGCGCCTCCTGGCTTACCGTCGAAAGGAGCGCCGAGGGACTCTCCCTGTCGGTGGCCGACAACGAAGACGGCGAACGGAACACCGTCATCACCGTCACCTGCAACGGAGCCACGGCCCGGATCGCCGTTCTCCAGATGGCCCCCGACAACACGCTCTACCGTTACCGCAACCTCAAGAGTTTCGACATGCAGGCGACTATGTCGAAAAACGGACGCTACATAGGCGGCAACATCAAGGACTTGCTGTCGGACGGCTCGTGGGTGAACTACCCCACCATTATCGACCTGGAAACCGACGAATGGATTCAACACGGACCGTTCCCCAACACCCTCTTCAACATCGAACTGCCGTTCGCCATCTCCGACGAGGGTACCGTTTTCTTTTTGGATGCCAACACCACCGCCTGCGTAGGATTCAACCTGGCCGGCGACTACTTCCTGCCCGCCAATGCCGAGGGACACAAACTCCTGCCTTCGGTACAGAGCATCTCGGCCGACGGACGTACCTGGGTGGGCTGGGGGCTGGACGACGTGCTGGCTTTAGGCGGCATGTACCGTCCGCTGAAGTGGACCGACGGCGGCACCCCGGAGGTACTCCCCGTCCCTGAACTCAACTACCGCAACCAGCCCTACGTATCCGGCGTCATGGCCCGCGGGTGCTCGGCCGACGGTTCGGTCATCTACGGAAGCACGTGGGACAACCTCGACAACGGCATGCTTTACTGGAAAGACGGCAAAGTGGACTGGGTAGGACGCGATGTACGCGACGTGCGTACCGTACAGATCGAGAACAGCATGGGGGAACTGATCGACGAAGTCATCGTGAACGGCATGACCGTCACCGCCGAGCTGACCAACATCAGCCCCAACGGCAAATGGATCGGCGGCACCTACCGCACCGAAGACTACCCCTCGCCGAGAAACTACGTGCAAGCACGCTATCCGGCCTTTTTCAATACCGAAACGGGCAAGACGACCGTCGTGAAGGACTTCGGCGAAGGCTTCGGCGGCCATGTCACCGACGACGGCCTGGGGATCATTCTGCCGGGAACCTTCCTGCCCACCTCCGGTATCGTCTACGACATCGAGAACCAGGTCAGCCTCGGTTCCGTCGCCGAGTGGATACTCGACAACTACGGGATGGTGATTCCCATGTGCTACATCACCTACATGACACCCGACAAGTCGTGCCTGCTCGGCACCGTAGTGGAATACAGCGAGGTCGGCCCGCGCACCGTAAGCTGGTACATGGCACCGCCCGTCAAAAGATAGCAATCCGGGGAGCAGCCCCCGTCGGCACCGACTCCGCAACGGGAGGCTGCCCCCTACGGTCACAATCGTCAACATGCAAATACAGCAATCATGAAAAAGATACTTTTTGCGGCGCTCGCACTGCTCGCCGCATCGTGCAACAACCCCGAAACCGATACCCAATCGCTCGAAACATCCCCCACGACCCTCGACTTCGAAGCCACCGGAAGCACTCCGCAGACCGTGCAGGTGAAAGCGCAGAACGTCGCCTGGGAGCACGCAGTCTCCGCCGACGCGAAAGCGTGGATGACCGTTACGCAGGACGGAAACACGCTATCGGTCAGCGTATCCGATAACTACATGGGCGAAAAGCGGATCGGACAGATCCGGATACGCCCCACCGACGGCAGCAAGCTCCCCGCACGCAGCGTCACCGTCACACAGCAGGCCAACCCCGCGCCGCCCGAACTATCCCTGTCGGTAAACCCCGCCTCGCTCACCTTTCAGGGAGAGGGAGCCGCCCCGCAGCAAGTGACCGTCACCGCCTCCGCCGAGCTGCTTTCGTGGACAGCGGCTCCCGACCAAGAGTCCGCAAGCTGGATCACCGCAACGACAGCCGGCGACAGAATCACCGTGACGGTGGCCGACAACCCCGACACCCGACTCCGGGCAGGCAACATCCTCGTCATCCCATCGGAAGAGGCGGCAGCTCCCAAAACCCTGCTCGTCATTCAGGAGGGTAAGATTCTCCCGCCGGCGCTTACCGTCACCCCCGCCGGGCCGATCGAGCTCCCCTACAACGGTCTCAACGGCAACCTCTACCTGCTGCTGAATGTCGAGGCACAAAATACGGAGTGGACCGCCAAAGCGGTGGACGCTGAGGACAAAGCGCTCGACTGGGCCTCCACGACCGTTTCGACCAGCGAAGGATACATCAACCTCTCCTTCGCACGCAATACCCAGAAGCAGCCCCGCTCGGGATTCGTAGTCGTCACGCCTTCGGCCGAAGAGCTGGAAGAGATACGCATTCCGCTCACCCAGACCGCCGCACCCGACCACCTCTCCACGCTCGCCGGCGACCTCGACATCGCCTCGCTCGGACTCGACCACGGCTATTCGGCCCTGATGCCGTATGCCCCCTACGACACCCTCCTGCCCACCATCCAGTGGGAGCTGAACCTCCTCTCCGAAGGACTGACGGTCAACCCCAACTTCGGCACCTTCGAGGGTTCGGGCCACCGGCTCCATTTCCTGCCCGTCACCGACCGGATGGAAGCCAACGACGACAACCTCTACCCCCTCGCCGATGGCGTGTACGACGTAGTCGCCACGAAACCGTTTCCGGAAAATCCCGAGGAGATCTACCACAAGGACGCCTGGACCATCGACAAGGGAACGGAAGGAACCTCCTGGTCGACGAAATACTCGAACTTCTGGTACCTGGAATACCGCGACAACGAGATCGTCGGCTCGGCCCCGATCATCTCCGGAACGGTCACCGTCACCAAAACCGCAGGTTTCGAGAACACCTACTCCATCGAATTCGATCTGCTGGACGACTTCGGCAACCGGATCACCGGCACCTACGCCGGCTCCATCGGCCTCAACGTGAACGGCACACGACTTCCGGATTAACGCTCCGGCATCCCCCGGCATCGGGCATGCTCCGTCTGCCGGAACCTAAAAGGAGGGGATGCGGCCGCAAGGAGCCGCATCCCCTCCTTTTCCCCCGCCGTTCGCTCCGAAGGAGACTCCGCACCTTCTGTCGGCCGTAGGCTCCGGAAGAGGCTCCGCCGCCCCGTGCACTCGCCCGTACGAAAACCGGCGGGAGATGAAAGTCGCTCTTTCACCTCCCGCCGATGTTTCAGGGGCTTCACCCTACCGGGACCGGAGCCGCACCTTTCCCGCGGACCGCCACAGCCGGCCCCGCGCCGGACGACTCAATAACGGAAGCTGCTGCCGCCGATGAACTCCCGCAGAATGGAGGTCGGCGGAATCTCCTCGGAGGGAATGTTGAGGAAATTGTCGAGGAACTTCAACAGGCGTCGGGCCTCGCCGTACTCGGGAATCGTATCCGGCACGTTGTAGAGCAGCGGTTCGGCATAACTGCGGAGCACGGGCAACTCATAGAAAAGCGACGAGTTGAACATGACGTCGGCATTCTCCTGATAGGGGAAAATGTATTTGTCCTCCCCGGCCCGCACGCTCGCCCAGCGGCGGAGCGTCGACGCCGCATCGCTTCCGCGGCTCTCGTTATCGCGCACGATGCGACGGATCAACCGGTTGTCCGTCGTGGGAATCCGGTTCATGTCGTCCATCATGATCGACGTGAACGCCGAGATGTAGATCTTGTACTTATAGGAATCGGGCACCTTCTCCGTCAGGCGCGGATTCAGGCCGTGGATACCCTCCACCACGAGTACCGACCGGTCGCTGAGCTGCAACGGAGCCTCGTGCCACTGCCGCTTGCCCGAAATGAAATCGTAACGCGGTATGTCCACGCTGCGCCCGTCGAACAACTCCCCGAGATGTTCGTTGAACGTCTTCAGGTCGAGCGCATCGATCGTTTCGTAATCGTAATCGCCGTTCTCGTCGCGCGGCGTCTGCTCCCGCTCGAGGAAATAATCGTCGAGGGAGATCAGCACCGGATCGAGCCCCAGGATCCGCATCTGGATACCGAGCCTCTTGGCGAACGTGGTCTTGCCGCTCGACGAAGGCCCCGAGATGAGCACGAGCCGAGCCCCGCGCCCCCGGTTCGCCTCGTAAATGGCGTCGGCGATGCTGGCCAGCTTCTTCTCGTGGAACGCCTCGGCCACCTTGATCAGGTCGCTCGCCTCGCCGGCCAACACACGGGTGTTGAGCAGGCCGATGTTGGGTACCCCCATCACATCCACCCACTCCTTGTATTCGGTGAAGATGTCGAACATCTTCTCCTGATGGATCATCCCCTCCAACTGGTCGGGCGAGGTGCGCTTCGGCACCGCGATATGGATACCCTTATAATAGGGTTTCAGGTCGTAACGCGTCAGATAGCCGGTCGAAGGGGCGAGGGCACCGTAGAAGTAGCCCACGATATCGGCCAGGCCGTACATGGTCACATAGAGCCGCGGCCGCGTATCCATGAGGGTGATCTTGTCGTAGAACCCGAGCCGCGAATAGAGCTCTTTGGCCTCGGTCGAAAGCACCTTCCGACGGGCGATGGGAATATCCTGCGCGATGAGATCGTCCATCCGCGCCTTGAGCCGGTCCACCTCTTCCTGCGACACCTCGTCCATTCCCTCGATCTCGCAGTAAAACCCCTTGGAAACCGAGTGCGGAATCCGGAAACGCCGCCCGGGGAAGAGGTCGTGCACCGCCTTCTGCAGCGTGAAGAAGAGCGTACGTTCGTACACCCGAATCCCCTCGAAATGCGTGATGTCGATAAAACGCACCGAAACGGGTTCGTAAATCATATAATCGAGCTCCTCGATGCTGTTGTTCACATAAGCCGCGAGATAGGGCCGTTCGGGCTCGGGAAGCATCCGGATAATATCCGAAAGTCTCGTTCCCCACTCCACCATCAGGGTGGCTTCGCTGTTCTCACACGTTATTCCGACCAGATTACCGTTCATATTCATTCATGTATTATCTCTCTGCAACGAACGCCGCAAATCCGTTTCGCGTACGTTCCCTGTCACAAAAATACGATTATCTCCAAAGAATGTGCCTATCCGGAGAGCGAGCCGCAGAATAATCGTCGAAATAAACCCCGAAATTTACCGGTTCTATTTGGCGAAACGAAAAAACTGCCTATCTTTGCACCGCTTTAGGAAAGAATACACCCGCTCCCGCCAAGGGAACTATTCGCCTAAAACCCAAACTGAAAACCATAGGAGATTCAGTAGCTCAGCAGGTAGAGCACATCCCTTTTAAGGATGGGGTCCTGGGTTCGAGCCCCAGCTGAATCACGAAGATAATCGACTATTTACAAACCGGTAGATAGTCGATTATCTGCATTTATGCCCCCTTTTCGATCTTCACCACCTCAGGGGCAGGGCCCTTATGCCTGTCAACACATTGGTTTGCCTATAACAAATTACCCCATTACCTTACACGATGCTATCGCCTGCGTCATCGGGCAGGAAGGACGGAGTCTTACGGTTCAGGAGATCACGGATCGGAGCCATGCGGATAAATATACCGCAGAAACAAAGACGACAAACCTCTCGACCCGAAGCAAGTGATACTCCGCTTAGGCAACACCCTCGATCAATTCACAGTTTCCATCTCTTTGAAAAAATAAGGGATATTCCCTTCGCAATCAAGCACCGCGCCGGCAGACACCGGATCGCTCCTGTTCCCACAAGTTGAAGCCATCTAAAAAGGACGGCTTTCTTTCATTCTCCGAAGCCGGCGGCCATGATTTGTCCGACAGACTCACCTACCGCGACGATGCCGTCACAAGGAACATCGACAGCAACAAATCACCCCTGACCGCGCTATCGCATCCAACTCCACGCGCCGAGAACCGCCCCGGCAATTCGTATTCTGCCACTCTCCACCCCTTACCCAGGAGCCACACCGGGCAGAGCTCCGCACCGGTTCCCCGTTACCACACCGCCCCGCCATGCAGCCAAAAGGGCGGATTTGTGCCGTCGGGCGGTCGCTGCGTAACCGGATTCTCCCCTTTCTGATTATCTTTGTATCGGGCGGGAGCGGTGCGCCCCGTCCCGACCATTGCCCGCGACATGAAAGAAACCCCACCCAAGAGTCTGCCCTTCACTACGATCCTCGCCCTCATTCCCCGAGAACGAAGACGCGGGGCCGTGAGCACGGTCCTGGCGTCGGTGGCACTGGCTCTGCTCGATTTCGTGGGAATCGCCGTACTGGTCCCCGTACTGCTGCTCGTGCTGAGCGAGGAGGCGACGTTCGCCTACCCGGCCATGCGGTGGCTCTACGAGGCGGGGGGATTCACCTCCTTCGGCACATTCGTCTGCGCCGTCTGCGCCGCGGCAGTGGTCGTCATCATCCTCAAAAGCCTCCTGACGCTCACCGTTTCCGACGCCGTAACGAAATACCTGCTCTCGCTCTACCGGCACTACTCCACCCGTATGTTCGACACCTGCCTCTCCCGGGGCGTGCTCTTCATCCGCAAACACCACACCTCGCAACTGATCAACAACGTGAACGGCGTCTGCCTGCGTTTCACGGAGGGTGTCCTCGGACAGCTCTTCGCCATCGCCACGGAGATCGTGCTGCTGGGATTGGTGGCCGCGGCCCTGCTGTGGTACGACCCGCGGCTGGTGCTGCTCGCCCTGGCGGTCTTCCTGCCGCTGACGCTCATCTACGCGCTGGTGTTCCGGCGAAGGATGAACGAAAACGGCCGGACGGAGAACCGGCTGTTCGTGACACAGAACAAGACGCTCTACGAAACCCTGCGGGGATATTCGGATATCGAGATCAACAACGCGGAACGGTATGTTTCCGACCGTTTCCGACGCGGTCTGCTGAGCCTCACCGAGTGCCGCCGCCGGGCACTGCTGGTGCGTACCGCCGCCGGGAGGATGGCGGAATTCTCGCTCATCCTGGGCATCGTGATCCTGATCATCGCCGGGGTGGCGGGGGGAACGGAGATGGCGACGCTGAAAATATCGCTCGGCATATTCGCCGTGGCGGCCTACAAGATCGTCCCTTCGGTGAACCGCATCGTGAACAGTTGGGTAGAGTATAAACGCAACGCATTCGCCGCCGAAAAGATAGCGGAAACCCTCGTCGACGCACCGCCTGTGAGATTCGCCGAACACGCCGCCGGACGTCTCCCCTTCGAGCGGGAAATCGCGGTGGAGGACGTCACCTTCCGTTACGAACCGGGAGGGAAAGCGGTCCTGGAACACTTTTCGCTCATCGTCCGCAAGGGCGAGCGGATCGGCATCCGGGGCTATTCGGGAGCCGGCAAAACCACCCTGTTCAATCTGCTCTGCGGTTTCTTTCCTCCCGAATCGGGCGAGATACGGGTGGACGGCACCCCGCTCTCGCCCGCCAACATCCGGCCATGGCAACACAACCTCGCCTACGTGTCGCAGGACGTCTTCCTGCCCGACATGACGCTTGCCGAGAACATCGCTTTCGGGCTTCGCCGCGACCGGATCGATCCCCAACGGCTGGAACAAGCCATCCGGGCGGCATCGCTCACGGAACTGATCGCCTCCCTGCCGCAGGGCGTCGACACGGTGACGGGGGAGGGCGGATGCCGCCTTTCCGGCGGACAACGGCAGCGCATCGGCATCGCGCGTGCCCTCTACAAACAGGCATCGGTGCTGCTCTTCGACGAGGCGACCTCCTCGCTCGACAGCCGGACCGAGCGGGAGATCGTAGAGGCCGTCGAAGAACTCTCCGAACGCCACAGCGAGCTGACCATACTCATCATATCGCACCGCGAGCAGACACTCGCTTTCTGCGACCGTATCATCGACATAGGATAACCATGCCCCAGATCAAAACCGTAGACAACGAACGCCTCTTCGCCGACGTGGAACGACTGCTCGACGAAGGCGACCGCATCCGGCTGCTCGTCAAAGGCTACAGCATGCGACCGTTCCTGCGCAACGAACGGGACTGCGTCACGCTCTCCCCGCTCGGAACCCGCCCGCCCCGGCGGGGTATGGTGGTGCTGTTCCGTTACCGGGGCAAGCATGTCCTGCACCGCATCCGCCGCATCCGGAACGACCGGCTCGTCATCGCGGGCGACGGCAACTATCGGGTGGAGGAGCACATCCGCCCCGGCGACATCGTCGCCTGCGCCGACTCCATCGAACGCAACGGACGCTCCGTCGTCTACGGCTCGTTCCGCTGGCGGCTGCTCACCCTCCGCAGTCTTGCCTTGAAGGCGCTCCGCACGCTTTACCACGACCTGCGACGAAAGGCCCGCCCCCTGCCCGCGGCTAAGAAAAAGCCGTGATGCGCCCCTGCCCCGGCGGAAACGACCGCAAAGTTGCACATCTTTAGCCCGGTCGAAGATATTCCGTCCCGGGAACGCCCGAATGCCATTCGGCTTTATGCCCGCTTTTTGGCTTCGCCCAAGACACTCCCGCTCGGCAAAACCCGAATGATATTGGTTTTGCACTCGACTTTCCGTATCTTTGATTTTATCTTAGATACTCCGTCTGGGCAAAACCCGAATGTTATTGGTTTTGCACTCGACTTTCCGTATCTTTGGTTGTACCTTAGATACTCCGTCTGGGCAAAACCCGCATGTTATTCGGTTTTGCACTCGACTTTCCGTATCTTTGACTTGGCTTAGATACTCGGTCTCGGTAAAACCGAATGCCATTCGGTTGCACTTGCGACTTCGGCTATCTTTGACTACGAACCCTGAACAACGACCGGACATGAGAATCAAGGAAGGATACAAAATCAGAAATATCGCCGGGGAGCACGTCATCGTTTCCATCGGCACGCTCAACGTCAACCTCACTCAGGTTACCTCGCTCAACGCCACTTCGGTGTGGCTCTGGGAGCAGCTCGCGGGGACGGAATTCGATGCCGAACGGGTGACCGACCTGCTGACGGAACGTTACGACGTGGACCGCCAGACCGCACGGACCGACGCGGAAGCATGGCTGGAACTGCTCCGCAAAGCCGAACTGGTCCGGGAGTAACCTCCAATCCCGCCAAAGGTCTTTTCCGGCAAAGGCGCCGCCGACCGCCGGCAGCTCTTCCCGCACGGGCACCTCGCCCGGGCATCCGGATGCCCGGCCCCGGCTACCGCACAAACGGCAACGGCATCGTTTCCGGTGAGTGGATGAACTGCGTGGGCAACCTGATGCTGATGGCCGGCCGGCAGAACAGTTCGCTGGGCAACCGACCCTTCCGCGAAAAGCTGGAGGTCCACGGAAAAGACAACCTCCTGGACCAGCAGAAAGAGGTGAAAGAATTCGTTGCGGATAAAGACTCCCCCGTATGGGACCGGGCATGCATCGAAAAACGCTTCGATAAAATCATAGAGACGGCGGAAACGATATGGAGCCTGGACGCCATCTGACCGCCGACACACTTTAAATTCATTCCCGAAATCATGAAAAGAGCATTCAAGAACAAATCGTGGTGGAACAACATGTCGGCCAACTTCGTGGGCGCATTCCTCGGCATCGTCGTCACCTTCGGTACGACCGCCGTGATCGACCGGCACTCCCGCAAGGAGATGGCCCGCCGGTCGGAGCTGATCGCCATCGCGCACCTCGACAACGACATCATGGAACTGGAAGAGAAATTCGCCGACATGCGCACGCTGGACAGCCTCTACACGTTCGTGTCCGACCGCTATCCCGACAGGCTCGGCGAGATCGACACCGACACCCTCGTCCGGCTGTGCATCTCCATGACCTCCCCCCACTTCTTCCTGGGTAACCCGTCGGCCGAGAGCGCCTTTTCCAACAGCATGGAAACATGGCGCAACTTCTCCGACCTCAACCTGCTCTACTCCATCAATTCCTGCTTCTCGCTGAAAAACACGATCCTCGATTTCTACCATACCGTCACGGAATACCACGCCGCCGCCTTCGACCGGGCCTTTGAAACGCAGGCGTTCGACAGCTACTCCGATCCGGAGGAGATCGTCCGCACCTACCTCGGCAATCCCGCCACGAGGAATTTCCTGCAGATCCACCACATGTACTCCCTCCTGCTTCCCGAACTGACCGGCCTGCTCAAGGAGGAGAACAACGCCAACAAAGCGCAGACGGGAATCACCGACAACGAACTGCACGCCCTCTTCCCGAACATCTACACCGACACGACCGAACGATAGCCCCACTCCGCACAGCCAAAACCGCACCGAATGATCTACCTACAGGTAGCCGGACAAACCTTCGGCATCCAGACCACGAAACAGGAAGCCATGTTCCGCCGTATGGCCCGAAACTACGGTCCCTTCATGACGACCGGCGACACGCCGCCCGCACCGCTGCTCTTCACGGCGGATATCGACCGCCCCGTTCCCCCGCTCCGGGGCGAACCGCTCCGGGTTTTCGACTACGCCCTGACCGAGGACTCGGCCCGGCTGTCCATCTACCGGGAGGGATACATCCTCGCCGTAACCCATGCGGCGAGCGGCAAAACCTTCTCGATGGCCTATCCCCTGCGGAGGGAAGGCACCGAAGCTTCCCGCTTTCCGGCCGACCTCACCATCCAGGGCATCGCCCCTCCGGGACATATCCTCGACCACCTGCTCGTCTTCGCCCTGTCGGTTGCCGGCATCGACCGCGGCGTACTGCTTATCCACGCCTCGACGGTGGTTTGCCGCGAACGGGCGGTGATGTTCCTCGCCGAGTCGGGAACCGGCAAATCCACCCACTCGCGGATGTGGCTCGAACACATCGCAGGCACCGCCCTGCTCAACGACGACGCCCCCGCGGTGGTTCTCTCTCCCGACGGCAGCGCACGGGTCTACGGCACGCCCTGGAGCGGCAAGACCCCCTGCTACCGGGCGGAAAGCTACCCCCTGGCCGCCCTGGTCCGTATCCGGCGTGCCCACAGCAACCGGGCAGCCCGCCAACACACGCTCCAGGCTTTCGGGGCACTCCTTCCCTCGTGCCTCCCCACCTTTCAGCAGGACGAGCCCATGCTCGACAAACTGTGCAACACCCTCTCGCCCCTACTCGCCGCCACGCCGGTCTTCCTGCTGGACTGCCTTCCCGATGCCGACGCAGCGAGGGTATGCTGCAAGGCCGTCTTCGGCGACCTATAAACCGATCGCGGCGAAGGAGAATAATCCTTCGCCGCGATCGATTCATCCGCACCGCAGTACGTGCCTGCGATGATCGTTACGCTCCGCCTCCGGGCTTACCGCCCTCCTTTACCGAACGGGCGGAACCCTCTGCCGAAACACCCACGCCCTTCTTGTTGAAGAGATTCATGGTACGCTCCACCCCCTGGGTCCCAAAGGAAAGCACCGCCTCCACGGCCGTTTCTATCACGCCGCGCAACGTCTCCTTCTCCTCCGGCAGCCACTCGCCGAGCACGTAATCCACCTGTTGTCCCTGACGGAAATCGTGTCCTATCCCGCACCGGAGGCGCGGATAGGCATTCGTTCCCGTACAGGCATCTATGCTCTTGAGACCGTTATGACCTCCGTCGTTTCCGCGGGCACGCAGACGCAGCGTTCCCAGCGGCAGCGCCAGGTCGTCGAGCACGACGAGCATTCCGGTCGGCTCCACCTTCTCCTTCTGGAGCCAGTAGCGCACCGCATTGCCGCTGTTGTTCATATAGGTGGAGGGCTTGAGGAGCACGAACGTGCGCCCCTTGAACCGCACCTCCGCCACATCGCCGTAACGTTCCGTCCTGAAAACAGCGTTGGATGCCGCAGCAAGGGCATCCAACACTTTGAAACCTATGTTATGCCGGGTCTCGGCATATTCGGAACCTATGTTCCCGAGCCCGACGATCAGATATTTCATCTATTCAATCGCTCTCTTGCGAAGGTTCGCTATTTACCGGCGGCTGCGGCAGCTGCGGCACCACGTGCGGCACGGGTCATGATGACGGCGCACACGGAAGTCGTAGCCGGGGTAAGCAGCGTGAGGTTATCGTATTTCAGGTCGCCCACGAAGATCGACTTACCGATAGCGAGGTTGGTGATATCCACTTCGAGGAAGTCGGGCAGGTTCTCCACCTGACCGCTGATGCGCAGTTTACGCTTCTGTACGGTCAGCTTACCGCCGAGCTTCACACCCTCCGAGTTACCCACGATCTTCACGGGAACGTCGATGGCAACGGGTTTGCCGGGCAGTACGCGGAAGAAATCCACATGCATGGGGTAATCCTTCACCGGGTGGAACTGTACGTCGCGCATAACGGCCATTTCGGTCTTGCCGTCGATGTCGAGCTCCACGATGTAGGAGTTGGGCGTGTAGAGCAGCGGCTTCATCTCCTTTTCATCGAGCGAGAAGTGAACGGGTTCCTCGTGACCGCCGTAAACGATCGCAGGTACACGGCCTTCGCGGCGTACGTTCTTGCTACCCTTCTTGCCGAAATCCTCACGACGGGCGCCTTTAATCTTGATAGTTTCCATTGTATTGTTATTTGTTTAAGTTACACTCGGGCGGTACTCATGCGACCTCCTCCGTTCCGACCGGGCCTCGGCCCGATGCTGCGCGAACGTACCGGCCGCCTCCATTCCGCCTGCGGGCGCAAAGATAAAGCGTTTTCCCCGAACAAACAAGCAAGCAAACAAGCAAATAAACCGAGCCGACGAACGCTGCCGCCGGAGCGACCGCCCCGACGACGACCGAAAGCCCCGGCCGCTCCGGCCACGCACGGGACGTAAATCGGGACACCGCGCATCGTTTTTTTAATTTTTTTTCGCTTTCGACTTGCATTCTCAGAAAAAACACCTACATTTGCACACCCTTTCGGGAAAACAAGTTCATAAGCATGATGAAAGCCGGTAGCGTTCAGCAACGGCAAAAGCCCAGGTGGTGGAATTGGTAGACACGCTACTTTGAGGGGGTAGTGCCGGTTACGGCGTGTGAGTTC
>CAJTLO010000011.1 GCA_910577285.1 uncultured Rikenellaceae bacterium
CCGTTAAATGTTTATTCCTCAAACGGTTGTGCCAAACCGTTGAAAATCTAAAATACAACTTCACACCATCCACAAAAGTCATGAACGAGTATTTCATGAAACCTACAACCCCTTTCCACAGCGATCCAAAGCCGTCGATTTTGTAGCACAAATAGATAATAACGCCGATCAGAGCTAATCCTAAGGCTGTGATCCATGTAAGCGGACAAGCCAGCAACGAGAGGTTGAGTGCATTCTGCGCCGCTGCCCATGCCCATTTGGCCGTCGTAACGATGCCTGACCAAAATGCCATGAGCTTGGCTTGGAGCGAGAGCAACGCCATAGCCCCGGCCAATGAACCCAGCAAAATGGTGAGGATAGTTACCGGAGTGCTTCCTTCCCGCAACTTCGTGAGCCATCCGCCGAAAATACCAACGGCTCCTCCGACAATCCGGCTGATAAGAGAGAACGCCACATGAAATCCTTTTGCGATGACATTGATTGTGGTCAGCACCGTATCCTGGTTACGCTCGAACCATGAAATAGCGCTCTCGAGGGAATTGCCCAGCGTGTCGAATAGCGGCAGCAGCGATGCCTTCACCAGCGAATAAAGACGGCCGACCCGTTCCTGAAGGTCACCCATCGCATTGGCGTGCTGCTTGAGTTTTCCCTCCGGTGTATTCGCCAGGGCTTCGTTCATCCGACCTACGTTGTTGGTAATGACCTGGGCCAGCATTGCGGCGCGCTCCTGTTCGCTGCCGTATTTGAGCACCTTTTCCTCGGCCGCGGTAAACGTAACGCCGACGCGGGTCAGGGCTGCAGTTTGTCCCTGCATCACCTTGCCCATCAGATTGCCGATCTGCACGGCGTCCTGGTCGGTGGCATTCAGCCCTTTCTGCTGGGCAAGCAGGTTGTTCATGGCCGGGATCAGCGCTTCGAGACTATCCTTGCGCGTGATGAACGTTGCGAGCTGCTGCGTTCCCGACAGCTGCACCTCGTCACCGATGACGCCCAGCGCCTGCTGGGCCGATGCCAAGCGTTTAATGCTGTCGATCTCTTCATCGGTCGCCTTGACCCGCTGGCGCATGACCGTCGCCAGCTTTACTTCGGCAGCCGTCTGAATGTTCCATGCGTCCTGCGAATCGTTGATATAATTTCCGATTTTGTAAATGGCCCCTCCAAGCCACATTAGCGGGTTGGTAAGCATTCCGACCACGGGGACCGCAGATTTCAGATTCCCGAACCACGCCTTCAACCGGCCGCCGTTTACCGATTCGAGCCGTTGGATTTTGCTTTCCAGCGACTTGATCTCGATGTTCGTGCGACGGATGGTGTTGATCTTATCGGCGGGTATCCACTCTTTCTCGGCCCGAAGGGCGGCAACACGTTCCCGAAGGCTACCGATACTGGCGCCGCATTGCTGCATCGTGGCGTCGGCGCTCTTGACCCGCTGCTGCACCTTCGCCCAGGTCGCCAGCTGCTTGTCGTTGGCTATGCCGATCTTCGTCAATTTTCCGGTGATCCGGTCGTTGAGCGAAAGCGTATATTCGAGAATGTTTGCCATTCGGAAAATTATTCGTATATTTGGTGCGTATGGGTACGCTGATAACAATATGGTTCGCCGTCATGGGTTTCTACTACCTGTGCGTAGCTACGCTGCGACTTGCAGTCAAGTTGCCCGCGGTTGTGATGTTTATCATCTTATTACCTGCGATGCCTTTTATTGTAGCCTATCGTAACAGGGTAGAACATCCCATTCAGGCGAAAACCATATATTGGATGGGGGGTATTCTGTACGTACTTCTCGGTATAATCATCATGGTAGATGGCCATTTGTAGCTTTGGCCTCCTCCTCTCTGATCCACTTTAACTCGTTTACACGCATGGCCCACTCCTCGTCGGTAAGGCTGTCGGGGTCGGTGTGCATGTAGTAGCGCAGCTGGGCGTCCAGTTGTCGGATCCATTCGCCCGGTGCGACCCCGGCAGCCGCTACAACTTTTCCAATTCTGCTTCTTTCAGCTCAACGATCTGGTCGAGGACGCCACCGGCGGCCAGGAACTTGTCGTCGTCCTTGCGGATGGCCTCACTGCCGCCCAGCCAACACTCCCTGAGGAGCGTCTCGTTGAACTTCAGCGGGTCGGTCTTGCCCGCTACCGAGGCATAGGAGATGGCCTTACGGCCCGGTTTGCGGAGGTAGCAAACGTGCCCCTCGACCTTGATGGAGAAGATCTCCCCGTGCTTATCCTTCCACTCCGCGATCTGCTCCGGGGTGGCCTGTCCGATCATTTTTTCGTTCGCCATATTTCGATGATATTATCCGGTTGCCCGGTGGTTAGATTTTCGGTTTTTTCTCAAGGAAAATGCACGGGATGAGTATTTCCATGAATTTGTCCCCCTGCTTCATTTCCCGAGAATCTTCGGTAAACTGTACGCCGCTCAAAACTTCGGTCTTAATCATATCGCCTTTCGACGGGTTGCCGTAATTGATGACGATGGTCGTCTCTATATCGAGGATCGATCCACCTCCCGCGACCTCCAGTGCCTCGAGTTCGGACTGCAACAGCCCGATCTCTCCTTCGTTGGTAATGTTGCCTTTTTGAATGGAGATCGGCCGGTTCCCTTTGCCGTGGAGCAACTCCTTCTCCTGTTTGGTCACGTACTTAATCGAGCGCAATCCTGTTATGTCCCGATTTCCGATGTAGACGGTGATGTCCGCGTATTCATATTGCCTACTATTGAACATATTATATTGTTTTACACAGCCTTGAAGCCAAGTTCGACATTGATGTATTTGGCATACCCGTTGGGCTTCACGCGCAGTCTGACTCCCAGCTGGGAAGTAGAAAGTATCTGCTGTTTATAGTCGATCGTGCACTCCACCCCCGTATCGTTGGGATCACCGGGATCGTTACCCAGGTTGCCGTTCGCCGTCATATTTGAAACGATTGCCTGTTCGACAGAGCTTTCGAGCGACGCACACCACGCAGGCGACAGATTACCGCCCGAAGCAATGGGCACTTCGTCGTTGAGCGTTTCGAGCAGCGTGTTGTAGGCCACGCGGTAGGCTTTGTCGATGACACGGCGGTTGGTCAGCGAACGATAGTCGTCTTCGACGCGGGTGGCCAAATTGTCATCGGCGATGAAGTAGCCCGTGCGGCCGACAAAGGTCGTGAAGGTAATGTAGCCTTTTTCGTGGATCGTCTCCACGTCGGCTAATTCCACCAGCTGGTCGCCAATGTAGATGGCCAGCGGCGTCAGTGCGCCGTCCTTCACGCGGCTGATTTTGCGCTGCACGGGCGACGAGGCAATGCGGCCGCCCACGATTCCCATACAAGCATTCGGGCTGTTCGGAACGGTGTCGCCGATGACCACACCCACTCGGTTGTACTCCATTGTGGTAAGGGATTTCAGCGCCGAGGCTTCGCCTACGAAACCGTAGCCCTCCACGAGCGTGAAGATCGGGGCGCGCAGGGTGTCGGTGGCCCACTCGCCCAGCGCCTGGGCTTTCGGCAGTGCCGCCGTGACGTCCGCATCGAGGCCGTCCGTAGGCGTAAGAGCATACCCATTGTCCGGAGTTTTGAACGCCAGCAGTCCGCGCAGCTTGCCGTTCGAGGCCTGAAGCAGCGACTTGGCGCCGGCGGCGTTATCCTTGTCCAGAACTGAGGCGAAAGTCGATGCGGCGGCGAAACCCATGATCCAAAGTTCGGCGCCGTCGCCCGCCTCGGCGAAGAAGTCTTTGACGTTACGGTGGAGATTGGGGTTGTTATTGGCCGTGACGCCCAGCGCTTCGAGTGCCGCGAGCTTCTTGACCGTATAAGCCCGGCCCAGCTTGAAGTTGTTGTCTCCTTCGACTTCCTGCGCGCCCAGCGCCAGGAAGCCCAGGCAGCCGTCGGCCAGCGCCTCAACTTGTCCGAGGGCGCCGTTGGCGAATGTTATTTTTACTC
The DNA here is from genome assembly GCA_910577285.1 of uncultured Rikenellaceae bacterium. Taxonomy (GTDB): domain Bacteria; phylum Bacteroidota; class Bacteroidia; order Bacteroidales; family Rikenellaceae; genus Tidjanibacter. Next base: position 3,924 of record CAJTLO010000011.1, read on the forward strand.
GTGGAAGCATAGTTACTTGCGTTTTACGGTTAAGATACTCTTATCGCGCAGTGTATCCGCATGGTTGCGGGCATCCTGCTCCCGAAAGAATCCGAAGCCATCTGCCGTCATGCAGACTTCTTTGGAATCGGGATAGTCGGCCAGGATGCGCGCGGCCTCCCGCTCCAGACGGTTTTTTGCCTCCGACTTTCCCGACTCGGCAGGAGCATCCGCCGCCCGGGGCATGTCCTCCGTATGGACGGCCTTCTCTTCCAGTGTACTGTTGTTTTTTGCCATAATCTGAGTTTTGATAGTGTTTTGTCTTCGTTCGATCAGCGTTTGAACCACCGCCACAAGAGCCATCCGGCAAGTCCGGCGAGAGAGAGCAGCCCGATCGTATACAGAAAGCGTTGCGCCGGATTCATGCCTCGGCGGCCGGTCGTCTCGACAAGTATATCCCGTTCGGCATGCTCAGTAGTTTCCTTGCCGATAGTTTGTGTTCCGGTCTCCTCTCTTTCGACGTTGGCCTCTTGGCGGGCTTTCGCCGTGGTGCGTCGCAGCTGCGTAGTGTGCGCCTTGACGGGAGGCGTTCCAGTTGTCGGATCGGCGGGCCGTGAGGTATCGTAAACCGTTGTTACGGTAATCACCTCCTCGTCGCACTCCTGATCGACGATGGTCCGCGCCTGCTCCGTCCGGTCAGTCGTAGTCTTCATGTTCTCGGCAGTCGCCGTATCGCGGGAGGCCGTTTCTGCGGACTTCGCGGTCTGACGCGATGCACAGCACCCGACCAGCAGCAGGCTAATCGTCAGAAAGATTATCTTTCTCATACTTTGCCAGTTGTTTAATCGTTCGTTCAAGTTTTTCGACCTTCACTGTCAGCTTCGATACCTGTTCGGCCAGCTCCGCGCGCTCGGCTTTCAGATTCTTGTTCTCCTCCTGCACGGCCAGCCGTTGCTTCTGCTCTTCAAGGTACTGCTCCACCAGGCGGTTGTTGTGCTCCGTCAAGTCCCTGATGGAGGTCAGTAGCGGCGAAATTGCCTCCTCGATGATTTGAAGGTCGCTCTGCTTCTGCTCCCGCTTAGTCTGCAACTTGCCGAAGAACCAGCCGCAGGCGCTGGTCAGTACCAATACGAAAATTTGCCAGACATAGTCGCTCATTCGTTGTCAGTGTACGGTAATCGTAATCTCCTCTTTACGGGCCGTGGCCTGCTCCAACATGGGAAGGAGTTTATTGAACGCCGTAAGGCTGCCGGATACCCGGCCCGTTGCGCTGTTCGTTCCCACCAGGATACAGCCGGCCGAATCGTCGGCCATATTGCCCGTGTGGATCAGAATGCCCTCGAAATGGGGCACGTCGTGCAGGTAGGGCACCTTGCGGCCACCGTAGCGGGGACTGAACTTGGGTGAATGTTCCAGCGTCACGCGGTAGGTGCCGTTGGGAATGGCCGTTTGGGCATAGATTTTCGTCTCTGCGCCGTCGAAGCATCCGTTCCGGTTCTGATCGCGGTCTTTGTCTTCCAGCGTGTCGCAGAGGTAGCGGCCCTCGACGAACAAGCGTCCAATGGTATAGGTCTCCTTACGGGCGATGCGTTTGAGTTCGAGTTTCATTATTCGAGTGTTTGATTATTAGAAAGGGGATCGGGCGGGTGCGGTCCCGATCCCCTCGGCCGTCGTTACTCGGCCGTGCCCTGTTTGATCAGGATGATACCCTTCTTGTCCGAGCGGATGGAGGAGCCACCGGCGCGCTGCAGGAAGGAGATGATGTCCGAATAGTACATGGGATTGCCCTCGTCATCGAACAGTACCGATTCGCCGAGTGCGCGCGACACGCAGTCCTCGTGCCATGCCAGCCCGGCAGCGCAGTCCGTAGAGGCATCGGCGGCAGCCCAGGGCTTCACGGTGCCGTCCGTTGCGGTCTTTGCTACCTTCGAGCGCTTGTAGAAGTCAAAGCCCATGTATTTGCCGATTACGCCGCGCGCGGGGTCTGCGCAGACAAGGAAGGAGTTGCGCTCGGCATCCGTCATGGAGTTCATCAGCTGATTGTACATCCGTGCGTCGAGCAGGATGCATCGGCCCTCCTCCGGCATCTCCTGTTCATCGAACAAGGTCTGGAGCTCCTCGACGGTGCTTTTGGTCATCTTCTTGCGGTTGCCCGTGGCCCCCTTGATATGGGCTTTGACGGCTTCGCCGAGCGTCTCGACGACCTTCACACCGACCGGAATCCAGTCGTAGATCAGCGAAGCGTGAATGTCCTGTGTGAGTTTCCTACGCGACTGACGGATGATGCTTTCGCGTTTGGGGTAGGATAGTTCGACTTGCTCGGCGTGGGAGATGCGCACGGGATCGACGGTGAATTCGTCCATCTGATACGTCAGATCGACGTCCTCGCGCTGAGTTACCTTTGCCGGAAACTCCGTGCGGTTCTTTTCGACATTGGGCGCTGCTCCGGCATTCGGAACGTGCACCGTTTTGTTGTCCACCCATTCGCTATGGTCTACCGACCGGGCTGCAAAGGTGTTGTTAGCGAAAAGCCCTTCGATGATGGACTTTACCCAAATTTCAATTTGCAATGCCATTCTTTGGATTTTAATGTTTGATGGATTGAGTTTACTGGCGGCGAGTGATGTGCAGCCCAGCGGACATCTCCTTGTACTTTTTCGCGTACAGGTCGGGGTCGGCGGTCTTGAGTTCGGCCAGCAGCCCTGACTTGTCCAGTTCGTCCCAGGACATTGATGCCACGCGGCTCGAATCGCCGTTGGACTTGCCGACCATTCCGGAAAGCTTCGTGCGCGCCGGCACGCTGCCGAAAATCTTGCGGGCATTTCCCGGATTGGCCTTGTAGGTCTCTACGACGGCGTCCTTTGCCGAGGCATCGATCTTGCCCTCCTTGAGCAGCTGGTCGGCGAATGCGACCGCTTCGGCGGCTACGGCATCCTCCTTATCTTTCTTGAGCTGCTCGACCTCGGCCACGGCTTTCTCCTTTTCAGCCTTGAGGTCGGCGATCTCCTTGTCTTTTGCGGCGACCATCGAAACGATGGCTGCGCTGACCGCGGCCTCGTCCAGCTGACCGCTCTTGCTGCCGAGGGCTACGATGGCCTCGGCCGACAGATTGACTTTTTCCATTTGTTGATGATTTGTGGATTGATATTCTGCATCGACGGCATCAACGAGCTGCATGGGGCTTAAGCCCATATATTCGCTGCGTGCCGAAGAAGTGATTTCGTCGCACAACCCGGCGCCTTTCGCCTCCTCAGCCGAGAACCACGTCTCCTCCCGCATCAGTTTCGACATGGTAGCTTCATCCATACCCCGACGAACGAGCACCTGCCGCAGCATATCGGTCAGACGGGCGAGCATCTTGCGCTGCTTAGCGCTCATCGTTTGGGAATCCGTATCTGCAAAATAGGGGTTGTGGATCATCAGTTTGGCATAGTCCATCATACACACCCGGTCGGCTGCCACGGCGATGACGGCGGCCATAGACGCCGCAATTCCGTCAATACATACGCATACGGGCGTATTCATAGAGAGGAGGGCCGACACGATGCTCATGCCCTGGAGAACATGGCCGCCGGGAGAATTTACCCGGATGCAGATCAAGTCCAGGTCTTCGGCGTCCAGCGAGGCGAGTTGCTGGGCGAAATAATCGCCGTCGATCTTCGAACCGATTTCTCCGTAAAGCCGCATGACGGCTTCTCGTTTTGTACTATTCACTGAATCGATATACGTCTTGTCCATTGCATTGTCGGCATTCACCGTGTGCTATAAAAGTTTGTTGCGGGAGGAGGACTCGAACCCCCGACCTCCAGGTAATGAGCCTGGCGAGCTGACCGCTGCTCTATCCCGCAGTTTGACGATGCAAAGTTGGGTCGGATAAAATCGCACAACAAAATGTGTGTAAATTATTTACACACATTTTTATAATGGGCGACAAAGCCCCCAATTTTGCATCGTCAAAACAGCAAAACAGACCATCATGAATGGCTAAACCAACCAAAAAGACGAGGACGAGACGGGAGTTGGACGTCCTTCGAGATTACGCTTATCGCCTGTTCGCAAGCGGCGAAACTCAAAAGATGATTGCGGCAAAAACAGGCATTACTGAAGCGACCGTCAGCAAATGGGCCAAAGAGGAGGACTGGGACACCCGCCGAAAAGAGCAGAACTCTTCGTCGTCAGCCTTGGTCAATTCGTTGATGCTGGCGGCGAAGAAGATTTCCGAGCTGATCATTTCCAAACTGAACAGCGGCGAAACGGGGGACATAGATGCCATTACCAAATTGTCAGACAATATCGCCAAAGTCATGGCCTCGGCAAAACGTATCGCCAAAGGCATCACCAAAGATGAGACGATCGACGTGATTATCGACCTGGAACAATGGATGGTGCAGCGCTCCGAAACGGACAAGGAACTGACGCCCGAACTCATTTCGACCATCAACGGCTTGCACCGCAAATATATCGAACACGTTTCAGCGCAAGATGCGTAACGAATGGCAACATCGTCGAAAAAGTACAAAGAGGCGCTGGATCGGTGGATCGAGCATTGCCAGAATATCGAGCGGGCGACAATTATTATCCCGAAAGGTTCGGAGGAAGAACGCCGCCGTCGCATCGCTCGTGCACAAAAGGATTACAGGTACTTCGTGCGTACCTACTTCCCGCACCTGGCGACCAGCGAGTGTGCTGATTTCCAAGTCCGCGCAGCAGAATACATGCGCGATCATCCACGCACCAGGGCGTTGTTCGAGTGGGCACGCGGACACGCCAAATCCACGCACCTCTCGCTCCTCATTCCGTTATGGCTGAAAATCCAGGAAGGAGCCGAGCCGCTCATCATGATCCTGGTGTCGAAAAGCCGTGATTCCGCCAAGCGACTTCTGAGTGATTTGCAGGCGGAGCTGGAGTTCAACGACCTATACAAAGCGGATTTCGGTGAACAACGCGGCGGCGGAACCTGGACGGACGGTGAGTTTACCACAACGAAAGGCGACCTGTTCGTTGCCCTGGGACGCAACCAGTCGCCGCGCGGTATCAAGAAGCGCGGCCTGCGTCCCAATTATATCGGCGTGGATGACATTGACGATGACGAGTTGGTACGCAATCCCCGCCGTGTAAAAGAGACCGTAACCTGGCTGCTAACGGCCCTAATGGGTACGATGGCAATGGGCCGCGGCCGCTTGTCGGTGGTCGGGAACCGGATAGGAAAAACCTCCGTCATCAGTACACTGGCGGAGAACAGGAATTTCTACCATACGGTCGTGAATACGCTTGACAAGGAGGGACGGCCTTCCTGGTGGCAGAACTATACCGATGAGGAGGTCGCCGAGGTACGTCTTACCGTAGGCGAACGCTACTTTCAGCGCGAATACATGAACAACCCGATCAGCGAGGGAACGGTATTCGAGGAAAAGAACATCCGCTACGGCAAGATGCTGCGTTTGCACGATTACCGTGCACTGGTCTGCTACACCGACCCCTCGTTCAAATCCTCCGCGACGGCCGACTTCAAAGCGACTTTGCTGGTTGGCATCACTCCTAAAGGGAAGTACCATGTGCTGAAAGCCTATGCCGACCAAACGAAGGTATCGCGGATGGTCGAATGGCACTATGAAATTCACGATTATGTCGGCGACAGTACGGCGCGCTACACGATGGAGGCCAACTTCATGCAGGACCTGCTCCTCGACGAGTTCCGCAAGTACGGGGAAAAGGTCGGCTATCAGATTCCTATCGTTGGCGATAAGCGCAAAAAGGACGATAAGTTCTCCCGTATCGAAAACATGCAGCCGCTGTTCGAGCGTGGGGACGTAATCTTCAACGAGGCGGAAAAAGGCTCGCAAGGTATGGAGGTGCTCGTCGATCAGCTGCTGTGCTTCGAAAAAGGCAGCAAGGCTCACGATGACGCACCCGATGCGTTGGAGGGTGCCATTTGGATGTTGAGCAATACCGCACGAAAAACGAACAACCACTATAGAGTGGGGCAACGCGCCAGCCGCAGGTGGTAAAATCTTAAGCCTATGTATTTACAACCCGAAGAGCTTAACAGCAGCATTTACGCCCATATTGTTAATGAAATTACGGAAGGCGATTCGCAGATTGTTCTGCAGGCCATCGATGCGGCCATCGAAGAGGTCCGCTCCTACCTGCGGACACGTTATGATACAGACCTGATTTTCAATGCTGAGGGCAACGACCGAAATGCGCTGATTTTGGAAAACACCAAAGTCGTGGCCGTATGGAATATCATTCGTCTGTCGAACGCCGAGATCATCTATGAGATTTGGAGAGAGCGCTATGACAGGGTCATCAAATACCTGGAGGGCGTCGCTGATGGCACGCGCACACCGAGTCTGCCGCTGCTAACCGATGAGCGCGGGGAGGTAAAAATCAAAATCCGCTGCGGCAGCAATCCTAAATTCACACATTCGCTTTAATGGGAAAGAATAGAAACAAAGCAGGAGCGCAGCCGGCGGCCGATGCTCCGAAAACGATTGACCGCCGCAAGGATACTGGAATTATCCGCCGGGTAATCAAGCGTCAGGAGTCGGTAACGCGAAAGGACATTGCCGACTGGAAGCGGGCGCGGCAGCAGGCAACGAGCAGTTACGAGCCGAAGCAGGTGCTTCTGCAGAACCTTTTCGAAGAGATCATGCTGGATGCCCTGATGACTTCGCAGATCTCTGTGCTGCGTATCGGCAAAAGCCAGGGGGCGGAGTTCGAACTGAAGATAAATGGGAAGAAGGACGAGGACCAAACCCAAAAATTCAAGGATTCGGGGTTATTCGAGGATCTGGTGGAACTCATCATCGAGGCGCAATTCTTCAACCACTCCGTCATAGAATTTACCTACGAAGGCGATGAACTCTCGGCCGAGCTGATTCCCCGGACGAACATCTCACCGGAAGTCGGTAAATTCTATCCCGACACTCAGGGAACGGAGACGATCGACTACCGCACGTTGCCCGAGTTCAAGAAGTGGATCATCGAGGTCTATCCGCGCAAACGAGATCTCGGTCTGCTGAATAAGGCTGTGCCGTATGTCCTCATCAAAAAATTCGCGCTATCCTGTTGGAGCGAGTTGTGCGAGATCTTCGGCATTCCGCCGCGCGTGATGAAGACCAACACCACCGACGGTGAGATGCTGGAGCGAGCCGAAACGATGATGCGGGAGATCGGGTCGGCGGCCTACTTCATCATTGACACCACCGAGGAATTCGAGTTTGCGCAAGGCGTTGCAACCAACGGCGACGTATACAAGAGCATCATCTCGACCTGCGATCAGCAACTTTCGCTGCTGAACTTGGCAGCTGTACTCGGACAGGATACCGAAAATGGTAATCGGTCCAAAGAAGAAAGCAGTGCCAAACTGATGGAGGCCGTGATAAAAGCCGACAAACGGTTGATCGAATCGACTTTCAACAAGAAGATCCTGCCGGCCTTGGCGGCCATCGGCTATCTGAAGCCTGGGCTGCGGCTCGAAATTTCTAAGGAGATCGACCTGGAAAAACTTTGGAAAATGGTGCATGAAGCGTCGCAGAATTACGACATTGATCCGAAATGGATTCGGGATACTTTCGGCATTGCCGTTATCAGTAAAAAGACGTTCGACGCAACGCCTCCGGCGGGCAACGACGGAGCGAACGCCGAAAATGAGGTAGATTCTAAAAGCGGGGAGGTGCGCAGTTTTTTTCTCAGCGCCCCGCAGGACGGGGCATCCGATGGCAAAGTCCTCACGTCGCGTGACGAAGCGCTGATCGAGCGCATCGCCGCCGGGCAATCGACCTATTGGGATGCGGAGCTCTTCGAGTTCATCTCGAGCGACCTTTTGAATGCTGTTCGAACACGCTTCAAAACCGTGCTTTCGGCATCGGAAATTGCATACAACGTCCCCGATGATGTCTATACCTCGGCAATGGAGCAGAACCTGTTCCACTTCTCGGCAGCCAAGACCCTGGCGGAGGTGCAGGAGCTCAACCAGGCGTTTCGCGAAAGCACAAGTTATGCCGATTTCAGGAACCGCGCGGCCGAAATTGCGGACACATTCAACGACAAGTGGCAGCGCACCGAGTACCGGACGGCCGTACAGGTTGCCGAAGCGGCATCCCAATACCGTCAGTTGCGAAAAAATGCCACCACGCTCCCGTATTGGGTATATCGCACGGTCGGCGACGGACAGGTGCGCCCGGAACACGCGGCGCTCGACGGGCTGACGCTTCCGGCATCCGACCCTGAATGGAGCAAGATTTATCCGCCGAATGACTGGGGCTGCCGGTGCTGGGTCGATGCGATCATGGCCGAGGAGTTTGAGGGCGACATCGAACAGGAACGGCAGAAGGCGCAGTTCTTTATGTCGTCGGCAGAGTGGAGGCGGGCCACTGCGCAGGGGTGGGGCGTGAACCGGGCCGAGACGGCCGAGGTCTTTACGGCCAATCAGATGTACATCCGCAAGTTTCCCGAACGGGCAGCGACCCTCGTCGGGAAGCTCTACTGCCAGCATTATGGTCTGCCGTCGTTCGGCAAGCGCCTGGCCGCTGCGACCGAGGTTTTCCGGGCGTTCGACGGAAATTCGGATGAGTGGTTCGCGCAAAACAGCCGATTCAAGGACTTTTCAGGCAAGACGGTGGAACTGACCGCAAAAACTTTTTCGACGCACACGACGGGCAAATACGCCGCAACACGGGTACCTTTGCTGGGTGCTATCGCCGACATACTGAAATACCCCGACGAGGTGTGGCTGAACAACTACGACGGCAAGACTTTCGACTGCTATAACTTTGTGAAGTTTTACCGGGGTAGAGTGCTGAATGTCGTATGCCGCATCGAGAACGGGAAGACGCTCGGCATAAGGACGTGGTTTGAGGTCGAGCGGAATCCGAGGACGAAAAGTGGGAAGAAGATCAGTCGGGATAAAGACCCGCGGCTCAAGTATCGACGCGGATTGTTGGTGAAGAAATAAAGGGAGCGCAGGCTCCCTTTACTTCGCATCCTGGCTCTTGGTCGTCGCCCGTGCTGTTTCAACGGGTTGATGTCCCGGTGTTGCCGGAAATGCTTCGGATTGACGCACCGCTCCGCCGTATAATACCCGGACTGCTCCAGTCCCCATCATCCGCGAGGGTGGCCGGATCGATTCACCCCCGGAGGTATGCGCTTCGATGCAAATATAATTATTTTTCTAATGATACCGAAAGAAAAGCTCAACGGACTACGCATTGATATGCAGGCCATCGCCGAACTGGCCGCTGCAACGGGGGTTTCCTATTTCAAGGGGGCATTCCGGAAAAAAGCTTTCGATGGAAAGTCTTGGGCGCCGGCGAAAATCGACCAGGCGGGCAAACGACGGCGCGGCTCGCTGATGGTAGACAGTGCAGCGCTCATGAACAGCGTTCGCATAGCCGAAACCTCGCCGGGACGCGTCGTTTGGGCGGCCGGGAGTGAAAAGGTACCCTATGCCCAGGTGCACAACGAAGGTGGACGTGCGGGACGCGGTACTGGGTTCGACATGCCCCAGCGGCAGTTCATGGGCGATGCCGAGGAGCTGACGGCCAACATTGACAAACGCCTGCAGGCATACCTGCGGGGAGTGTTCAAATGAAACGAGCCGAGCGGATCCGCTCGGCTCGTTTCGCATGAGGTCGTTACTGGAGTTCCAACCGGACGCTGGAAACGGTTCCGGGTCTTTCGCCCGTATCGTAGCCCACCTCGAAAGCCGTTTGATAGGTCATTTCATAACATTCATGCGAGCTGTCGGCCACTACTTTCTTAAGATTGGACCGAAACAGCGGGGCGTAACCGCCCGTAGAGAACAGATGCAGTGCCGCATGGATGCGTTCCAGCAGGTCGATGACCTGGTAGGCCTCCTCTTTGCGCGGTGCCAGCAACGAGGCTGCCGCGAGCCGGAGGTTGGCTACCGTGACGGTCAGCTGCGTGTCTGCCATCTGTCGGCCGCGCCCCTCTTGCGAGTAGTTGATGTTCTTCACGTCCAATAATGCACACGGATATTTTACCGCCGGCTTCTCGTAGGAGAGTTGCCCCCAGTCCTTGTCTATGTATTCGAGTCCCGGGACAGCGGTTCCCAGCCGCTCCTGTACGTTCAAAAGTATTTCCTTGATGTCTGCCATCGTCTCAAGTCGTTTTGTCGTCGAATAGTTTCATTTGTTGCCGTTCGGCTCCGTAGTCGAGTTTGCCGACCGGCGTATTGATGTAGTTCAGCATGGTGCGGTAACAACACGGATAGACAGGGTTCACATACTGTTGCCACACCTTGAAATAACTCTTGGCGTAGTTGCCCGGTTCGTAGTGCCGTTGCACGATGTCACAGACCAACTTGATGCGCCGAAGCGTGTTTTTATGATGCTTGCCCATTGCCGTATCGGATTTAGTCGTTATCTTTGTTGCACTCCACTACAACATGACAACTCGTCTGCTCCAACCCGGCAGGCGGGTTTCTTACTTTACCCCCCCCCCCCCCCCCCCCTGCGCGGCGGCTCGTCACGCCTCCGTCATGCCCAGAGGTACGGATTTCCATGCTCCCGTCTTTTCGTCCTTGTATTCGGCGTAAATGAACGATTTGGTCAGCGTAGGAATGTAGGCCTCCTCGATGATCGTGATGCCTTCGTTCAGGCGCTCGTTGTTCAGTTCATTCGCCAATTTTCGCAACTGGAGCGCTTTCGAGGCCTTCAGATTGCCCGCCGCATCCCGCGCGAGAAGGCGCATCATCTGATTTACCAGCGCTCGCGTGGTGTCGTCCTTGATCAGCGCCAGGCAGGCCTCCTTGACGATGGCCACGCCGTCGTTTACCGTGTCCTTCCAACCATCGCAGCAGCGGCGGCCAATCGTTATGCGCTTCAGCCCGTCAGAGGTCGTGAACGTATGCGACCGCTGGTCTTCCTTCGTAAGCTTCAGCACGTCGGCCTTCATGTCGAGGATGGCTTTGAAATCGTCCAATATGCGAGCCTTTACCTCCGAGATGTTGCCGCTCAAGTTCTGCAGCACCGGGAGCGCCTGGTTTACTTGGTCATCGACCATGCTGGAATAGATTTCCCGGTCTTTTCGGGCTTTTTCGGCAGCGGCCTTCCTGGCCTGCTTCGCCTTGAATGCTTCGTACTGCGCCGCTTCCTCGGCGGTCATTCGTACTGTTTTTGTTTCGCTGTTCATAAGTGGTGTTTTTTTGAGGGTTTGTTTAATTAGGCAAGCTGTCCAGCGGCACATAGATGATATGCTGTTTTGCTCGTGGCTTGAGGGCGGGTTGGGGAGCCAGTTGCTTCAACCCTCCGCTTCGCTCGATGGAGCGGAGTTTTACCGCCAGCGCCTCAAGAGCCTCCGGGTCGAGTGCTCCGAACTCCTTACCTGCGATGCGCCGATCGCGGCAGAAAGCGTTGATTCGCGCCCAATCTGTCGTGTCGATGCCCAGCCGCTGCATTTGCTTGAGCGCGGCGGAACGGTACTTGCGGAGCTGCTCCCGCCGGATGCTCCAACCATCCTTGAGCGATCTGTCGAGCGCATCGCACATCGTTCGGTATTCGGCGGAGGTCATCTCCCGCAGGCGGGGCGTCCGGCCGCACGTATACTGAAGCACCAGCCGCTCCTTTATCTCTTCGTCGTGAACCGGCAGCCGGTTGAGTAAAGCGTAAAAACGTGAATAATTATTCATAGCGCTATTCGTTAAGATAGTATTTTGCGGCCCCCTCAGCCCAAATGGTAAAGTAGGCCTGGGCATCATCAGCATAGCGGCCCTGGCAGTATGCCCGGAATCCTTTCGTGTGGATCTTCACGCCGCAGTCGAAACGCAGGTCGTCGGCCATCTTGCCTTTTGGCTTACCCTTATACACTTGCGAGACCATGATGAACGACTTGCGCGGGAAGCGGTCGAGCAGCAGGTGTTTGAGACGGTCGAAGCTCCGCACGTCGAGGTACTGCACCGAATCGATAATCACGAAATTCGCGCTCTTGGGTTTGGCCAGCCGCTCGGCAATTTCGGCGACGGTCACACGTGTTACAACCTTGAAACTCCCGGCCACATCCTTCATCCGTAGGCGGATGCTCCGCGTTTTGAACGAGAGATTCGCCCCTTCCTCCAGGCTGACGTACTCAACTTTGCCGTAGTCGCAGAGCTTCTTGGCCAGCATCATGACAAACGTGCTCTTGCCACTTGCCGACGCTCCGTCGATGAACCACCGCTCGAACCGCGACGGGCGGCCGAAAGCCCGTTCCCACTCCCCGTCGAGGGGCAGCTCCGGGATTTGCAGGTTCTCTATTTCCGTTGGCGAATAAGCGCGCATCGTTATTCTCCTTTCGTAATCAGCGTGTAAACCCGGCGTAAGCTGCCATCGCTGCGGCGGGCGATCTGTTTGTAGTCGGTTTCTGTCGGTGCGTTCGCCTGGGCGACCAGCATTGTCTGCCCGAGCAGGAAACGCTTGCGCTCCTCTCCCTCGGGCGGCGTGATGCTGTTGTACTTGTCGCCGCAGCGGCTCCGGATCTCGGCGAAGCCGACTGTCTTGAACTCCACGCCGCGCTCCAGCTTGGCCTTGAATCCGTCGGCGCCCATCAAATACCATGAGCAACACCCCTCTGTACCATTCCATGCTGCCTTGATCTCCAGGAAAGCTTCATAGACGAGATCGCCGACCTCGTCGAGAATGATTTGGGGGTGATCGAGCGTCCGCAGGTAGAACACCAGATCGTCGAACACGTCTGCATAGCGGCCGACCGAGTTGAGGCCGAATTCGCGGGCGATGAAGCGGAACAGGCGCTGCTTGGTCTTGACTTGTGAGCAGTCCACGTACACGACGTTCTTATGCGTTGTTGCGTGATGACGCGCTGCCACAGTTTTGCCGATATTCGGAATGTCGCAGAACATGCCCGACAGACTGTTGGCCCGGCAAAGCTCCAACTGGGCCGAGAGGTAATCGAAAGTCGGAGTTTTGACGATCTTCCACGCAACGCCATCGCCGAGGCTGACGCCCAACCGCCGGGCAATGGAAATCCATTTCGCATCGCTCAGTTTCTGATCGGTCTTTCCCTTCTTGATCTCACTGTAAACCGAGGTTGAAATACCCAGCGCGACGGCGTGTTTGGCATCGGTTGCATAGTTCTGCCGATTTTCAGAAATCGCCAGCACAATGCGGGTTTTGATGTCGTTTGAAATCATATCGAATAGCGTTTTATAATTCTTGTTTTGCCAATGCGGCATAGTCGGTATCGAAACTGAAATCGTCGAGGGGCTCCGGTACGGCGGCCGGAGCTACCGTCTTGACCGTTTCTACCTCGTCGGCCGGGAGGTCGTGCGGCAGGATGTGCACCTTTCGGATTTTTTCCCGCTTCATCAGTGCATCGAACTCCGATACGTATTTCGCTTGCTCGACGTAGTTTTGACGGTCTTTGTCGGTCTGCTCGGTCGTTGCCTCGTTGTAGGCTCCTACGGGTGCGCATTTCGCGATGAAATGGTCATCTTGATATACATAGACCTCGGAGACCTCGCCTGCATCATCGGGCAGATAGTAGGCCTGCACCTCGTAGTCATTCGGAGCCAGCCGTTCAAGCAGGTCCGGCGACGGCAGGCGAAACTTCTCGCCGCGCACGGTGCAGTACATGCTGCGACGGATCGACGTGCGGGTCTTTTCTCCGATGAAGCGGTAGAGCAAAGCCTTATCTACAGGTGCCAGGTCGGGATTTTGATTCTGACACAGCACCTCCCAGCGCGTCAGCCCCGGATACATTTTTTGGTTCGGGTGTTTCTGATTATTGAACTGGGCTATGGCGCGGAGATCATCAGCCACGAGTTGCTCGTAGGTATAGGTTGCCTCCTTATAAGTGTTGTTATGCTCGTCGTAAACCTTCTCCTCTTTCGGTCGGTTGGCCTCCAAGCGTGCATACCAGCGGCCAATGCCGACCTGCAAACGCTTCTCGACTCCGTACTTTTTCGCTTTATTCAGGTGTTCGGCACGTTTTTCCTGCGAGTTTGCGGGATTACACCACCGCACGAACGGGAAGACCACGCCTGCGCGGATCAGACCGTCGGCGAAATTGTTTACCAGGTGGTGCTCGACCTCTACTTCGGCCGGGCAGTTCCAGCCTTGGCGGTCGATCAACTGGAACATGTTCCGTACGCAATTGATGAACAGGTCGGCCGTCTTGAGCCGGTTGTAAGCGTAACCGATGACGCAACCGCTCGCCACATCGTAGGCGTAGTAAGCCTTGACGCGCGTGCCGTCGGTCATCTTGCGCGGCAGGTCTCGGTCATCAAGCGAGATCTTCGAGAACGCCCAGATCGGCGACTTGCGGTTGTGGTGCGGGCGGTACTTGTTGTTGAAATCCCAGGCGCTATCGTGCAACTTCGAGCGCAGGGCGCGGTTCTTCGGGTTGTTGAGGTAATTGGCGATGGTCGTTTCGCTCAAGGCGAGCGGTTCGCCGTTCTTGTTCGTGAACTCCTCCGGGTCGAAGAGCTCGCCAGTTTCGGGGTCGTAGACGTCCAGCTCGCCGCACACGAAAGCGTTGTACATCTCGGCTACCGTCGAGTTGAACGGCCGCTCCGGCAGGCTGTCGAGCGAGAGGATCAGCCGCTCGATGCGGTAGCTGACTTTGCGCGAGTTCTGATTTTGGAAACGTCCGGATACGAGACAGGCGTAACCCATGCGGCGGAATTCGGCAACCTTCTTTCGGAAACGCAAAGCGCTCTCGGGCAAGGTGTGCCCGTACTCCAGTTTGAAATAGGCTACGGCTGTCGCCATCTCATCCCATTTTACTCGGCCGTCCTGTTGCGCCTGCCGCAATGTGGTGGTGGTGTCCATGAGCCGAAGTACCGACTTGATGACCGAGGCGTTGGTACTGTACTCGGTAACCTTTGCAGCCGGCAGCGGATCACCGTTGTCGAAACGGAAGCGTGAAAAAAACGATCGGGCCTCAGCATCGAGGGTGTAGTTGTCGCGGAACCACTTTTGCAACTGCATCACGCCGCCCTCCGGATAGAGTTCTTTGGCCGCAGCCTTGTATTTGTCCGGCAGACTGTCGAATACGACCAAAGCATACTGCCCCCGGCAAGCGCGGCGGGCGACTTCAACCTTACCACGATTGACCATTTGGTCGTAGTTCGGCTTGCTCATTACCGCCATCAGCTCACGGGCCGATATGCAAAGCGTATTGTTGTAGTACTCCATTGTCTGAACATTACTTGCTCCCGCCCAGGACGCGAGCCTGGGTGTTTGCCAATCGGGATTTATTCGGTTATTTTTTGAAATTTAGTCTACTTTGAAAAGCTCGCCCGTGGCTGCAACTCATATCGCAAGCGTCGTGAAAGAAACACGACCCGTCGAGCCTCTTGGGGCAGGTCTCCCGGAACATTTCTATTACTGCCTCGGCTTCCGGTTCTACAACCTGACCGGTATATACCCGACCGCCCCGTTGCATCGCTGCCGCTCGCAGCATATTCGCGTGCGAGGAATTGATCGAATATTTTAATGCCCGATCAAGTGTCGAACGGGTAATTTTGAAAGTCTTTACCATCTCCATCCGCACGGTTGTTGGTAATAAGATCTGCCTCATAGCTGTTCTTTTCGTTTTTTTCCGTAACTTCGAACGCTGATACATTGTATCAACACTGCAAATGTATAGTAAAGTTTAGTATTGAGCAAACAATTACTATACTTTTTTATTTGGTATAGTAAACTTTTTTAGAGATATGAATGAAATAAAGGTATTCAGGCAGGTGAATGGACT
The DNA here is from genome assembly GCA_910577285.1 of uncultured Rikenellaceae bacterium. Lineage (GTDB taxonomy): Bacteria > Bacteroidota > Bacteroidia > Bacteroidales > Rikenellaceae > Tidjanibacter. Next base: position 19,617 of record CAJTLO010000011.1, read on the forward strand.
CACACAAGATGAACTTGCGGCCTATATTGGAACAGGAAAAGCCTTTATTTCCCAAGTTGAACACGGACGTAGTGCTTTACCTGAAGCAAAGCTTAGTATAATACTAAACAATTCGAATGGTTGGGACGTCTCTATGTTGCGTAAACCTAAATCAATAACTTCTGAACCTAAAGGTATACCTTTAATTCCGATTGAAGCAATGGCTGGTGTACTATCGGGAAATAGTACACAGGTAATGGAACGAGAGTGTGAACACTATAATATTCCGATGTTCAAAGGAGCGGAATTCCTTATGCGTATTAGCGGGGATTCAATGCAGCCGAAATATTACAGCGGAGATATTGTAGCCTGCAAGCGTTTGCCCATTGATACATTTTTCCAATGGAACAAGGTGTACGTTATCGATAGCGAGCAAGGGGTGATTGTCAAGCGCGTGCGACCGGGACATGATAATAACCATATTGTTTTTGTATCGGAGAACGAGGCCTATGCACCGTTTGAATTATCGCTCGAAAAAGTGTATTCGATCGCGCTTGTTATAGGGGTCGTTCGGGCTGAATAGATACCACACAATAGGTTTCCGGAGGAATCAAGAGAAAGGGTGCACACATAAATAGAGGCTCTTTTACTTGTATTTATTTGATTATAATACACTTAAGTGTATTTGTGCTTGCATCGTATAGGGCAGTTTCCTATCTCTATAAGCCCGATTTTAGGGGTTATCCTCAAAATTTCGGGCGTTTTCATATTTATGTGGGAAGTATCAAAACCGGGTTTTGTAAGTCCAATCGCTTAAAAATGTAAGCCCATTTTGTAAGTCCAACGGTAAGTCCAATCTGAATTTTGACGCTTTTCAAAGGATGTTCAAGGGACAGTCTGTTAGACGAAAAATAGCCATTGGATAAGCAGCAAAGCGGGTGATTTTGGTGGCAATTCTGTGGCATAATTCATTGTTGCTGACACCTGTACCACTAATTAAAGAAGAGGGCTTAAATCTTTCGATTTCGCCCTCTGAAATTATATTGATATTATAATGGTTGTCGGAACTTGCTGAGCTAATTATACTGGAATTATAGCAAATTATACGTTTCGTTTTGTACGTCGCGTCCGGAGGATGTCGCGTATCTCACTGCATTACATAATACTTACAGCCGCTCTGCTATCTCTTAATAAATACGTTTCGTTATCCCCCTTATAGATACAGTCTGCAGTGTCTCCGGTCGGGCCGGTTTTTTCGCATGTCCGAACTGCGGGTAGTGCCTCCGCCGGTATCGGATTTCATATTTAAAAGTAGGTAATAAGAAGGGAATAAGCAATCGCGGGGAGGTTGGAATTGCAGAAAGTTCTTCGTATCTTTATAAAGTTTGGAATTACCACGGGGCTCCCGTTCGGCTTTGCGGGACGGGCTCGTCTGGAGAACGACAAAGGCATGGAACCGAAGTTCCATGCCTTTGTCGTGAAGCGGGAAGTCTATCTCCTGTTTCCTGTATTTTGTCCCCGGCGGGATGCTGCGGCGGGGCGGTTCTTCCGCTTGCGGGCCATCATGCTGCTGATGACGAGCGGAATGGCCGCGAAGAGCAAGGTACCGCCGGCAACGAGTCCGGTGTAGGCCGCCGGGCTGCCTACGGGCAGCTGCGAGGGCGGGAAGAACGTGAGGATGAACGAGAAAAGTACCGCGAGGAAACCGATGCCGGCCACCAGCCACATGCCCGTATTGCCGCCCGGCACCTTGTAGGTACGCGGGAGGTCGGGTCGGGTGCGGCGCAGCTTGATAGCCGAGGCGTACATCAGCATATACATGATGAGGTAGAGTCCTGCGGTGAGTGCGCTGAGCAGGAACCAGGCCACGTTCACATCCTTGATAAAGATGTAGAGCAGCGAGAGCAGGGTCACGATGCCTCCCTGGATGAAGAGGATGTTCTTCTGAACGCCGTTTTTGTTGGTCTTCGTGAGCGCCTGGGGAAGCTCTCCGTCGCGGGCCGTCCAGAGCAGACCGCGGCTCGGTCCGGCGATCCACGACATGATGCCGGCGAGTGCCCCGAAGGCGACGAGCAGCGACACGACGTTGGTCATCCAGCCTACGTGATAGTGGTCGAAGACGTAGCGGAAGCTCTCCATGAGTCCCGCCTGCAGGCTCATGTCCTTATAGGGGGTGATGATCGCCATGGCCAGCGCTCCCAGCGTGAAGAGCAGGAAGGAGAGGACTGCGGCGATGAACATGGCTTTGGGATACTGCTTCTGCGGATTGCGGAGTTCGTTGGCGTGGACGGCCTGTACCTCCACTCCGGCGAAGAGCAGGACGATCCCTGCCAGGAAGGCGAGGTTGCCCAGTCCGGTCATGTGGGGAAAGAAACGCGGATGGGGATGTCCGGCCGTCACCGAAACGATCTCCGATGCGGAGGTCGGCAGCTCCTTGAACGCGACGGGATTGCCCCCGATGAGCCATATCAGCGCCATCACCACGATCACGATGCCCGGAAGCACGGTGCCGATCAGGAAACCGCGGCTGGTGATTTTCGATACGATGGAGCTTCCCTTGAAGGTGAGCAGCGTGGCCAGCCAGTAGACCGCGATCGAAAAGATGCCCACGAATTTGCCGTTGCCGGCGAGTTCGGGTCGACCGATGGTGTAGGCGATGGCGGCCGCTGCGAAGCCGAGCACGATGGGGTACCAGGCCACGTTCTGTATCCATTGCAGGAAGACGGCCAGGAAGCCCGTTTTTTTATTGTAGGCCTCCTTCACCCAGGTGTAGACTCCGCCGCCTTTTGCGGCGAACGCGCCTCCCAGCTCGGCGCTCACCAGCGAGGCCGGAATGAGAAACAACACGGTGGCGAAAAGGATGTAGAAGAACATCGTCAGCTCTTCCTGGGCCATCATGGGGAGCCCGCGCAGGCTTATGACGGCCGCGGCCGTCATGAGGGCGAGCTGCCAGGTGCTCATGCCGCCCGTTTTGCCCGTACCGGCCTTCGGGCCGGTCGCGGGCTTCGTGGTGTTGGTCTTTGCCATATCGCAATACGGATTAATGGTGATAGCCGCCGGCCGTCTTTTCGTCGAGGTTGTGCGTTACGGGATTCTTGCGGAGGTATTCGATGCTGCGGGCGAGGTCGTCCACCAGCAATTGGGCCATGTCGCGGCTGAAACCGTGCCGGATGAGCACGCGTTGGATGGCCATGTCCTGGCAGTCGGCCGGGAGCGTGTAGGAGGCTATCTGCCATCCGCGTACACGCATGCGGTCCGACAGGTCGAACAGGTTGAAACCTGGGTCGAAGCCCTTTTTGAGCATCCAGGCGGCACCCGGAATGCCGGTCGAACCGTCGTAGAGCAGGTCGAAGATGCCCATCTTGCCGATCGCCTCGGCGATGAACATGCCGTGTTCCCGGCAGGCTGCGTGGATGCGTTCGTATCCCTTGCGGCCGTTGCGCAGGAAGTTGTAGTACTGTGCGACGATCTGTCCGCCCGGCCGCGAGAAGTTGAGCGCGAAGGTGGGCATCTCTCCGCCGAGGTAGTTGACGTTGAAGATCAGGTCTTTCGGCAGGTCGCTCTCTTCGCGCCACACCACCCAGCCCACGCCCAGGGGCGAGAGGCCGAACTTGTGACCCGAAGCGTTGATGGATTTCACGCGCGGCAGGCGGAAGTCCCATACGATCTCCTTCTGGATGAAGGGGGCGATGAAACCGCCGCTGGCGCCGTCCACATGGATGGGGATGTCGAGTCCGGTTTGCCGCTGGTATTCGTCCAGGGCGTCGCTTATCTCCTTGACTGGTTCGTATTGCAGGGTGAAAGTCACGCCGAAGGTGGGCACCACGCCGATGGTATTCTCGTCGACGCGCTTGAGCACCTCTTCGGGCGTCATCAGCAGCCGGTCGTGCTCCATGGGGATCTGACGCAGTTCCACGTCGAAATAGCGTGCGAACTTCTCCCAGCACACCTGTACGGGGCCCGTGACGAGGTTCGGCCTGTCGGTGGGTTTTCCTTCCTTGCGTCGTTTCTCGCGCCAGCGCCATTTCATGGCCAGGCCGCCGAGCATGGCCGCCTCGCTCGAACCCACGGTCGAGCAGCCGATGGTGTTCCGGCTCTCGGGCGAATGCCAGAGGTCGGCGAGTATCTGCACGCAGCGGCGCTCGATCTCGGCCGTCTGCGGATATTCGTCCTTGTCGATCATGTTCTTGTCAATGCAGGAGTCCATGATTTTTCGGACGAAGGGGTCGGCATAGGTCTGGCAGAAGGTGGAGAGGTTCTGTTTGGCGTTGCCGTCGAGCAGGAGCTCGTCCAGAATAAGGTCGGTGATGACTGCCGGGTCGTGGGAGTCGTCGGGCATGCGGTATTTGGCGATGGTTTCCTCTGCGGGTTTCTGGGAATAGGCGTCGTAGACGCTTTCGCTCTCGTGCTGGTCTGCTTTGTGTAATAGTGCCATAATCGTTGTTTTTAAGTCGTGGTGGTACGGCCGGTTTTTCCGGCCCCTTGCGGGAAGTGGCAAATCGTGTGCCAGGCGGAGTGTCGGTTCCGGTTTCGGTCCGGGCCGGTGTGGGCGGAGTGTCGTATGGGCGGAGCGTTTTTCGATCTCCTGTTTCAATTCGGATACTCCGTTTCGGCAAAACCGGATGCCGTTCGTTTTTGCGTTCGACTTTTCGTTATATTTGCCCTGTCGAACGGTTTTTCCGGATGAAGAGAGAGAACAAGACCAATGCGGCCCGGCTGCTCGACAGGGCGGGGACGGCATACGGGTTGAAGTCCTATCCCGTGGATGAGGAGGACCTCTCCGCGGCGCATGTGGCTGCAGTGCTCGGCCTGGAGGCGGATGCGCTTTACAAAACGTTGGTGCTGCGCGGCGAGAGGACCGGAGTTTTCGTCTGTGTCGTTCCAGGCGATGCGGAGGTGGACCTGAAGAAGGCGGCCCGTGTGTCGGGCAACAAGAAGGTCGACCTGGTTCCGATGAAAGAGCTGTTGCCGCTGACGGGATACGTAAGGGGAGGATGTTCGCCCATAGGGATGAAGAAGCGCTATCCGACCTATATCGACTCGGGGGTGATGGAGCGGGAGACGGTCCATGTCAGCGCCGGCGTCAGGGGGATGCAGCTTGTCATCGCTCCGGCGGATCTCATCGCTTGCACCGGGGCCGTGACGGCGGATATCATTATAAGGTGACAACTATGGAGAGCAGGGTAGAGGAGGCGGTAGACCGCTTCAGGAACGGATGTAACTGTGCACAGTCGGTATTCGTTACGTATGCCGACCATTTCGGTTTGGACAGGGAGGTGGCGCTGAAGCTGGCGGCGCCTTTCGGCGGCGGTTTGGCCGGCATGCGTCAGGTATGCGGAACGGTCAGCGCCATGTCCATGCTGGCGGGCCTTTATAACGGCGGCGACAAGGATACCCGGAAGGCCAACTACGATACGGTGAAAAGGATGGCCGAGAAGTTCCGGACGGAGCACGGGTCCATCCGGTGCGGACAGTTGCTGGGGCTCGAACCGGGCCTGCCCGAGGGATTCATGAAGAAGCCCTGCACGGAGTATGTGCGCACGTGCGCCATGCTCGTCGAAGAGCACCTCCTGAACGAATAGTTTTTCTTTGCCCGGGGGCGGGCGGAGGACCGGTGGATCGAGCCGCGAGGACGCGGCGTCTGCGGTCATTTCTTGTGATGGAAGTTCAGCGTATCGGTTTTTGTGCTATTTTTGCCGCCGAAATCGTTCGGAAAATGAACTGGAAGCAACTCATCATACTGATGACGGCGATGCTGTTCAATGCGTTCGTGTACGGTGCCGTGGTACATTACCCGGCACAGAGGGAGACCGGCGCAGGAAACGGAATGGCACTCACCGTCGATCGCAGCAGTGCGTGCGCTTCGTGCGAGCGGGGAAACTGCTCCTTCTCCAACGGTTGTTCGTGTGCCTGTTCGATTCTGAACATAAAGGATTTCCATAAGTTTGTCAATTTCCGTCCGGCGCTGGACAGTGCGCTGGTGTGCGGATTCCATGCCTATGAGGTCGTGGCGGAGCACGCACTCCGTATGGGCGGTACCCTTAGCCAGTTGATGCGACTCAACCTTTGACCGTCGGGTCGACGGCCCGGTCGGGCATCGGCTTGTCGTGATGTTTCGCGGCCGGCGGAAGAAAGTGCGGCGTGCGCGGTCGTTCTTCCACCGTGCAGCGATGTCGATATTATATCCTACTTTAAATATATGCTGGTAAGATGAGTAATTCAGCTCTGTTTCTTGTCGTCCTGATAACCGCTTTCGTGCTGGTCGGCGCCGCGTTGCTGCTGGCGTTGTGGCTCGCACCCCGTTCGACGAATCCGTTGAAAGGGCAGGTGTACGAGTGCGGTATTCCCACGCGCGGAACTTCATGGATGCAGTTCCGGGTGGGGTACTACCTCTTTGCGATACTCTACCTGGTGTTCGATGTCGAAACGGTGTTGCTCTTTCCCTGGGCCACGGTCATGCGGGAGCTTGGCCCCGCCGGCCTGGAGAGCGTGTTGTTTTTCTTCTTCATCCTTACACTCGGATTGGCCTATGCATGGAAGAAAGGAGCGTTGAAATGGAAATGAGCAGGAAGACGCATATCAAGAATATGCGCTACGAGGATTTCAAGGATAACGAATACCTCGAACAATACGTCGAGGAGCTGCGCAAGGGCGGCGTTTCGGTAGCGGTGGCCAAACTGAGCGACATCGTCAACTGGGGACGTTCGCATTCGGTGTGGCCGCTGACCTTCGCCACGAGTTGCTGCGGCATCGAGTTCATGTGCGTGGGCGGTGCGCACACCGATTTCGCCCGTTTCGGATGGGAGGTCTACCGCAACAGTCCCCGCCAGGCGGATGTCATCTTCGTGTTCGGTACCATCGTACATAAGATGGCTCCCGTACTCAAACGTCTGTACGATCAGATGGCCGAACCGAAATACGTGGTCGCCGTGGGAAGCTGCGCCATTTGCGGAGGGCCGTTCCGCAACTCCTATCATGTGGTGAAAGGGGTGGACGAGGTGATTCCGGTCGATGTCTATGTGCCGGGGTGTCCGCCGCGTCCGGACGCCATTCTTTACGGCATGATGCAGCTCGAACGCAAAATCAAGGTACAGAATTTTTTCAAACTGCCGCAGCAGCCTGCCGTGGAGGAGGATGTCGCACCGCAAGAGAACGAGGCCGCGTATGAAGGAAAAAATGAAAAATAGATTCGACTGGCTCGCACCGGAGGCGGTGACGGAAGCCGACGGGCGCGAGGTGTTCACCGTCCCGGCCGAGAGGCTGCCCGAAGCGGCCGCTTTTCTCAAGGAGTCCGGCTACGATTTTCTGGTGGATATGGTCGGCATGGATTACGGCGACCGGCTGGGCGTGGTAAACTATGTGGCCCGTAGCGAGAATACCGCCGATGTGGTGGTACTCCGCAGTGCGGTCGCCGACCGCGAACGTCCCGTGATGCCCTCCGTGGGCGGGGTGTGGGAGGTCGCCCGGATGTACGAACGCGAGGTGCACGACTATTTCGGCATCCGCTTCGCCGGCAACGACGACATGCGGCGTCTGTTCCTGCGTGCGAGTTGGAACGGGTACCCGCTGCGCAAGGATTACGACGCTTCGCCCGAGGCCAATCCCGTACCTCTGGAGAACGAGTCGCTGTTCGATATGGATACCGTTCCGGTGGTGGAAACCGGGCCCGACGGCGCGGAACATACGGTGCTCCGGCCCCTTTACCGTGAAGAGGAGTATGTCATAAATTTCGGACCGCAACACCCCGCCATGCACGGCGTGCTGCACCTGCGGGTGGCGCTCGACGGCGAGGTGGTGCGGTCGGTGGACCCCCATTTCGGATACATCCACCGCGGGGTGGAGAAGTTGTGCGAGGGATACACCTATCCGCAGATACTCCACCTGACCGACCGCCTCGACTACCTGTCGGGGACGATGAACAGGCATGCCTTCTGTCTCTGCTGCGAAAAGGCGTTGCAGATGGATGTGCCGGAGCGGGCGGTGGTGATCCGCACCATTTTCGACGAACTCACCCGCATCGCTTCCCATCTGCTCGGTTGGGGGTCGATGTGTATGGATATGGGGGCGGTGACGGCCTTCATGTACGGCCTGCGCGACAGGGAGAAGATCATGGATATTTTCGAGGAGACGGCCGGGGGGCGGCTGATGGCGAACTACAACGTTATCGGCGGGGTGGCGTGCGACCTGCATCCCGATTTCAGGAAACGGGTGAAGGAGTTCATCCCCTATATGCGCAAGATGCTGCGCGAACACCACATGCTCTATACCGCCAATCCGATCGCTACGGGGCGTATGGCCGGCGTCGGCCACCTCTCGCGCGAGCGGGCCGTCGCGCTGGGCGTTACCGGGCCCTCGGGCCGGGCGTCGGGGTGGGCCAACGACCAGCGCAAGGCGGAACCCTATGCCGCTTACGGGAAGGTGGAGTTCGACCAGTTGCTGCGCACGGGCGGAATGACTTTCGACCGCTACATCATCCGCTTGGGCGAGATCGAACAGTCGTTGCGCATCATCGAGCAACTGATAGACAACATTCCCGAGGGTCCCTGCGCCGAGAAGGTGAAGGGAGTGATCAAGTTGCCGGAGGGGGATTTCTTCCAGCGGGTGGAGAACGCCCGCGGGCAGTTCGGCGTGCATATCACCAGCCGCGGCGACAAGACGCCCTACCGCGTCAAGTTCCGTTCGCCGTCGATGGTGCTGGTGGGGGCGCTGAAGGATGTGGCGCCGGGCGGCAAGGTGGCCGACCTCATCATGCTCGGCGGATCGTTCGATTACGTGATTCCGTGTATCGACCGTTAGTGGATGAAAAAGCAGATGGATTATGTGGAGTTTTGAAAGATTTACCGGATGGATAGATACCTCGCTGCACAGCTGCATGGGCGACGGCTGGGCATTGCTGACGGAGTATGTGCTGATCGGGGTGGCGGTGCTCGTGGCCTATGCCCTGATAGCGCTCTTTCTGATCTATGCCGAGCGGAAGATATGCGGTTTCTTCCAGTGTCGTCTCGGTCCCAACCGTGTGGGTAAATGGGGAATCTTCCAGTCCGTGGCGGATATGGTGAAGATTCTGCTCAAGGAGCTGGTGCATATCGACCGGTCCGACAAGGTGCTCTTCCGCATGGCGTCGTTCTTCGTGATCATCGGTTCGGTGTGTACATTCGGGGCGCTGCCCTTTGCCAGGGGGCTCCAGGCGATCGACTTCAATGTGGGGGTCTTTTACCTGTTGGCCGTTTCGTCGCTGGGGGTGGTGGGGATCCTGCTGGCCGGGTGGTCGAGCAACAGCAAGTATTCGATGATCGGCGCCATGCGCAGCGGGGCGCAGCTCATCAGTTACGAGATCTCGGCGGGGCTCTCGCTGATGGTCATCGTGGTCTTCTCCGGTACGATGCAGCTCTCCCAGATCGTGGCGCAGCAGGCCGACGGATGGTTCATCTTCAAGGGGCATCTTCCGGCGTGCATCGCTTTTCTGACCTACCTCATCGCAGGGCATGCCGAGACCAACCGCGGCCCGTTCGATATGCCGGAGGCCGAGTCGGAGCTGACGGCCGGCTACCACACCGAGTACTCCGGTATCCAGTTCGGTTTCTTCTACCTGGCCGAATACCTCAACATGTTCATCGTGGCGGCCATCGCCACCACCATGTTTCTGGGCGGATGGCAGCCGTTGCACGTGCCCGGCTGGGATGGGTTCAACCATGCGATGGACTGCATCCCCTCGTTCCTGTGGTTCTTCGGCAAGACGTGCGTGTGCATGTTCCTGGCCATGTGGGTGAGGTGGTCGTTCCCGCGTCTGCGCATCGACCAGCTTCTCAGCCTCGAGTGGAAGATTCTGATGCCGGTGTGCCTGCTCAACCTGATCCTGATGTCGGTGGTCGTTATCTTGTAATGCTATGAAAGTCTCGAATTACATAAAGAACATATGCGTCGGGGTATGGCACCTGGGGCAGGGGATGTATGTCACCATGCTCAACTTCTGCCGCCCGAAGGTGACGCGGCAGTATCCCGAAAACCGCGGCGAGCGGGAGTACGGCGCACGTTTCCGTGCGTTGCTCACCATGCCGCACGATGCGGAGAACCGTCACCGGTGCATCGCCTGCGGCCTGTGCATGAACAGTTGTCCGAACGGGACGATCCGGGTGATCGGCCGGACGGAGACCGATCCTGCGACCGGTAAACCGAAGAAGGTGCTCGACCGGCACCTCTACAACCTGGGTAGTTGCATCTTCTGCGGATTGTGCGTGGCGGCCTGCCCGACCGGAGCGATCCGCTTCACCAACGAGTTCGAACATGCGGTATTTACCCGGGAGCGGCTCCTGTTGCAGCTCAATCGTCCGGGGTCGTCGCAGGCGCCCGCCCCGGCCCCGAAGCCCGCATCGCCCGCCCGGGAAGGGGCGCAGGCACCCGGGACCGCAACGGTAACAAAAACGGAGTAAGTCATGGAAGGGATAGCCAACGTAATCGTTTTCTACCTGCTGGCTGCGGCGATCGTCGTGTCGTCGGTGCTGGCGGTCACCTCGCGCAAGATCTTTCGCGCGGCCACCTACCTGCTGCTCGTACTGATCGGGACGGCAGGACTCTACCTCATGCTCAATTACCATTTTCTCGCCGTCGTACAGCTTTCGGTTTATGCGGGAGGTATCCTCATCCTCTTCATCTTCGCCATCCTGCTGACCAGCTCCCGGGGCGACCGGGCCGAACCCCACGACAGGCGCAGGGTGCTCTCCGGTGCGGTGACGGCGCTTGCCGGTCTGCTCATCACCACGTGGGTGACGCTGAAGCACCGTTTCCTGTACGGAGCCAACCCCACCGTGCTGGGCGACCACGAAACCGACATGAAGGCGGTAGGGCAGGCGCTCATGGGAACCGGCAAGTACGAATACCTGCTCTCGTTCGAGGCGCTCAGCATCCTGTTGCTTACGTGTGCCATCGGCGGTATTCTGATCGCCCGCAAACGATAAACGCAAAGATCGCAAGACTATGATGATATCAATGGAACACTACCTGATCGTCAGTTCGATCATGTTCTTCGTAGGAATCTACGGGTTCATCGCCCGCAAGAACCTGCTCGCGGTGCTCATATCCATCGAGTTGATTCTCAATTCGGTGGAGATCAATTTCAGCGTATTCAACCGCTACCTCTATCCCGAACACATGGAGGGACTCTTCTTCAGCCTGTTCGGCATCGCCATCTCGGCGGCCGAAACCGCCGTGGCCATCGCCATCATCATCAACGTGTATCGCCTGGCCAACAACATAGACGTCCGTCATATCGACAAAATGAAACATTAGGAGTATGGGATATACCGTATACATCATTCTCGTTCCGATGTTGATGTTTCTCTTCATCGGACTGGGCAGCAAGTGGCTGCGTCCCCGTGCGGCCGGCCTGTGCGGGACGCTCGGAATGGCCGTGGCCGCGGTGCTCTCCTACCTGGCAGCCTACCGCTACTTCTTCGGGGTGGGGTTGCAGGGAGGCGTTTACCGTGCCCTGACGGTGTGGTCGGCGCAGTGGTTGCGTTTCGGCGAGCGGTTGCACATCGACATGGGCGTGCTGCTGGACCCCATCTCGGTGATGATGCTGGTCGTGATTACGACCGTTTCGCTGATGGTCCACATCTACAGCTTCGGTTACATGAAGGGCGAACGCGGCTTCCAGCGCTACTACGCTTTTCTCTCGCTCTTCAGCTTCTCGATGCTCGGACTGGTCGTAGCCACCGACATTTTCCAGATGTACATTTTCTGGGAACTCGTGGGGGCCTCCTCCTACCTGCTCATTGGGTTCTATTACACCAAGCCCGCCGCGATAGCCGCCTCCAAAAAGGCGTTCATCGTGACGCGGTTCGCCGACTTGGGTTTTCTGATCGGCATTCTGATTCTGTCGTACTATACGGGTACGTTCGACTTCGGTCTGCTGACGGCGGACCATGCCTCCCTGGCAGTGACCTCGATGGCGGGAGGTTCGTTCCTCGGCCTCTCGGCGGCCACATGGGCGATGACGCTCCTCTTCATGGGGGCGGCCGGCAAGTCGGCGATGTTCCCGCTGCACATCTGGCTGCCCGATGCCATGGAGGGACCGACCCCGGTGTCGGCACTCATCCATGCCGCCACGATGGTGGTGGCGGGCGTCTACCTCGTTGCGAGGATGTTCCCGCTCTATCTCTTCGCAGCTCCCCGGGTGTTGACGCTGATTACCTATGTGGGGACCTTCACGGCGCTGTTCGCCGCGGTGATCGCCATTGCGCAGACCGACATCAAGCGGGTGCTCGCCTTTTCGACCATCTCGCAGATCGCCTATATGATGGTGGCGCTCGGCGTTTCGGGCATGGGAGGCCATGCGGGCGAGGGCTACACCGCCTCCATGTTCCACCTCTTCACGCACGCCTTTTTCAAGGCGCTGCTCTTCCTCGGCGCCGGTGCGGTGATCCATGCGGTACACAGCAACGAGATGGAAGCGATGGGGGGACTGCGCAGGTACCTGCCCGTCACGCATGCCGCTTTCCTGGTCGCCTGCCTCTCCATTGCGGGTGTTCCGCCCTTTTCGGGTTTCTTCAGCAAGGATGAGATTCTTTCGGCGGCCTTCGGGCACGACAAGTTCGTTTTCGCGGTGTTGCTTCTCGTGGCGGGGCTGACGGCTTTCTATATGTTCCGGCTCTATTTCCGCATCTTCTGGGGAACGGACCGTACCTATGAAACGAAACCCCACGAAGCCCCCGTGTCGATGCTCGTGCCGCTGGTGTTCCTCGCACTGCTTTCGTGCGTAACGGGATGGTTGCCCTTCTCGCGGCTGGTCAGCAGCGACGGCGTACCCTACGCGCTGGGTATCGACTGGCGGATCGCCGCCGGCGGTGTGCTGGTGAGTCTGACCGGCATTGCCGTGGCTACGCGCTTTTATATGCGGGAGCGGGGTGTGGCGGCACGTGTCGCGGCCAAGTGGGCCGGTTTCTGGCGGGCGGCCTATCATCGGTTCTACATCGACGAGGCGTGGCGGTTCGTCACCGAAAAGATTATTTTCCGCTATGTGAGCACTCCCGTGGCATGGTTCGACCGTCATGCCATCGACGGCGATCTCGATGCCCTCGGAACGGGTACGCAACGTTTGTCGCGTGCCGTGCGGGGTGCCCAGTCGGGGCGGGTGCAGACCTATGCGGCGGTCTTCGTGTGGGCGGTGCTCGTGATTATGATTTGTGTATTGATATTCTGACGGAGTTATGAATATATTGTCTGTATTGGTTATCCTGCCGCTGCTCACCCTCTTCGCGCTGTTTGCGGGCAAGGGCCGTCGGTGGGTACGTACGGTGGCGACGACAGGGTTCGGATTGCAGCTCGCGTGTGTCGTGGCGGTGGCCGTGCTGTTCTTGCAGCAGCGGGCGGTATCGGAAGAGGCGATGCTGCTGTGCGCCGATGTCGTGTGGTATGCGCCGTTCGACATCCACTATGCGGTGGGCGTGGACGGCATCTCGGTGGCGATGCTGCTGCTGTCGGCCGTGGTGGCCTTCGCCGGCGTGTTTTCGGCCTGGAATATGGAGCGTGATTTCTTCGTGTGGTACAGCCTGTTGGCGGTGGGGGTGTTCGGCTATTTCATCTCGCTGGACCTCTTCACGATGTTCATGTTCTACGAAATAGCGCTCATCCCGATGTTTCTCCTGATCGGAGTTTGGGGTACGGGCCGCAAGGAGTATGCCGCCACGAAGCTGACGCTGATGCTCATGGGCGGGTCGGCTTTCCTGCTCACCGGCATCCTGGGCATCTACTTCACCTCCGGGGCGACGACGATGAACATCCTGGAGATTGCGCGGGGCGGTATCCCCATGAATCACCAGTATTGGATATTCTGTCTGACGTTCATAGGGTTCGGCGTGTTGGGGGCGCTTTTCCCCTTCCACACGTGGTCGCCCGACGGCCATGCCGCGGCGCCGACTTCGGTGTCGATGCTGCATGCCGGCGTGTTGATGAAGTTGGGCGGGTACGGCTGTTTCCGGGTGGCGATCTTCCTGATGCCCCAGGCGGCGCAGGAACTCTCGTGGATCTTTCTCCTGCTGACCGGTATCGGGGTGGTGTACGGTGCCTTCGGCGCGGTGGTGCAGACCGATCTCAAATATATGAACGCATACTCCTCGGTGAGCCATTGCAGTCTGGTGCTCTTCGCCCTGCTGATGCTCAACCGTACGGCGATGACCGGCGCGGTGCTCCAGATGCTCTCCCACGGCTTGATGACGGCTCTCTTCTTCTCGCTCATCGGCGTTATTTACGGCCGTACCCACACCCGCGACATCCGGGAGATGGGCGGTCTGATGCGTGTCATGCCTTTCGCGTCGGTCTGCTATGTGATTGCCGGTTTCGCTTCGCTCGGCCTGCCGGGCTTCAGCGGATTCGTGGCCGAAATGACCGTTTTCATCGGTTCGTTCGAGCATGCTGACCTGCTGCGCCGGGTACTTACGATCCTGGCGACGACCTCCATCGTAGTGACCGCCGTCTACATTCTGCGGACGGTGGGCAGGATACTCTACGGTCCGGTGCGCAACCCCGACCATCTGAAGCTCGACGACGCCCGCTGGTACGAACGTTTTTCGGCCGTGGCGCTCATCGCCTGCATCGTGGCCATAGGCGTGTGGCCCTCGGGGGCGCAAGGGCTGATTTACGACAGCCTGGGGCCGATCATGGAACATTTAAACCTCTTTTAGCGTATGGACTTGGGTAATTTCTTGGTGATGCGTCAGGAACTCGGCCTGCTCGCCGTGTTCGTGGTGTTGCTCCTGTTCGATATCTTCGCAGGCGAAACGCCTGCCATGAAGTGGTTCCGGCCGCTGGCGGTCGGACTGTTCGCCCTGCACACGGCGGCGGGATTCCTCCCCGTGCCCGAAGGGAGTGCCTTCGGAGGGATGTATGCCACGAGCCGGCTCACGGTGTTGATGAAGAACGTGCTGAACCTCGGCACGCTGGCGGTCTTTCTGCAGGCGGGCGAGTGGCTGCGCGGCAGGGAAACCGCCATCCGCGAGGGGGAGTACTATGTCATCGCGCTCGCCACGCTGCTGGGCATGTACCTCATGATCTCCGCCGGAAACTTCATGCTGCTCTATATCGGCATCGAGACGGCGTCGCTGCCTACGGCATGCCTGGCCGCCTACAACAAGTACAGGGAGAAGTCGGCCGAGGCGGGTGCCAAATACATCATGATGTCCACGCTCTCGTCGGGGATCATGATGTTCGGCCTGTCGTATCTCTACGGGGCGATGGGGACGATGTATTTCGCCGACATGCAGCCTTTGGTGAGCGCCGATTTCATGACGGTGCTGGGATTCGTCTTCTTCTTTGCGGGGCTGGCCTTCAAGATTTCGCTCGTGCCGTTCCACATGTGGGCCCCCGATGTTTACGAAGGCGCTCCGACGGCTACCACGGCTTACCTGTCGGTGGTTTCCAAGGCGGCCGGCTGCTTCGTGCTGTTGCTGACGTTGCACCACGTGTTCGGCAACATCGGCCGGATATGGTACGGCATCCTGTGGGTGCTGACCGTAGCGACCATCGTGGTGGGCAACCTGTTCGCCATCCGCCAACGGAATATCAAGCGTTTTTTCGCCTACTCCTCCATTTCGCAGGCCGGATACATCATGCTGGGCGTCCTGCACGGAACCCCCGAGGGACTCTCCGCCGTGGTATACTACCTGCTGGTCTACCTCTTCGCCAACATGGCGGCGTTCGGCGTCATCGCTTCGGTGGAGAACCATGGCGGACGGACCGACATCGGTGCCTACGACGGGCTGTACCGTTCCAATCCGAGGCTCGCCGTGGTGATGATGCTCGCGGTATTTTCGCTGGCCGGCATTCCGCCGCTGGGCGGTTTTTTCAGCAAGTTCTTCATCTTTGCCGCCGCGGCCGCAAAGGGGGACTACGTGCTGGTGTTCATCGCGCTGGTCAATACGGTGGTATCGCTCTACTACTACCTGCGCATCGTGCGGGCCATGTTCATCAATGCGCCGGCGGAGGGTGCCGGCGAACGTTTCCGGACGGATGCCTACAACAGCGTCAGTCTGGTACTCTGCACGGCGGGAGTGCTCGTGGCCGGCATCGCGAGCGGTCTTTACGGCTACATCGCCGGAATAGGATTCTGATGAGGCTTCCCCGCCTGCCCCTGCTTGCCGGACGGTCGGAAAAGCGTCGGACGGAAAACGGGAACGGACGGAATATCCGCGGGCGGATCGACGTATATTTGTGCCTTTAAAACGACAGGGATCATGAGGAGTTTTGCGAGCGATAATAATTCCGGCGTTCATCCGGAGATAATGGCTGCCGTCATCGGGGCGAACAGCGATCATGCGGCGGGATACGGTGCCGACCGTTGGACCGAACGGGCCGAGGAGAGCATCCGGAAGGTCTTCGGCCGGGAGGCCCGGCCGTTTTTCCTGTTCAACGGGACGGGGGCCAACAGCGTGGCCCTTCAGGCCGTGACGCGGTCGTTCCATAGCATCCTGTGTGCCGCCACGGCACATATCTATGTCGACGAGTGCAACGCTCCGGCACGTATGACGGGGTGTCAGCTCTTTCCGATCGCCACCCCCGACGGTAAGCTGACTCCCGAACTGCTTCGCCCCCATTTGCAGCACTTCGGCGACTGCCATCATGCGCAGCCCGGTGCGGTCTATATATCGCAGGCCACCGAACTCGGTACGCTCTATACGGTGGAGGAGGTGCGGGCCATCGCCGCACTCGTGCATGCCCACGGCATGAAGCTCCACATGGACGGCGCACGTCTGGCCAATGCCTGTGCGGCGTTGGGATGTTCGATGCGCGAGACGACCGTAGACGCGGGGGTGGATATTCTCAGTCTCGGTGGGACGAAAAACGGGATGATGATGGGGGAGGCGGTCGTGGCTTTCAGCGGGGAGATCGCCGCCGACATCAAATATTACCGGAAACAGTCGGCGCAGTTGGCCTCCAAGATGCGCTATCTGGCGGCACAGTTCGTGCCTTATCTCGACGGTCTTTGGTTGCGCAATGCGGAGCATGCCAATCGGCAGGCCCGTCGGCTCGCTGCGGCATTGGCCTGCTTCCCGCAGTTGCGCATCACCCAGCCGGTGGAAACCAACCAGCTCTTTGTTGCAATGCCCCGGCCGGCGATCGACCGGCTTGCGGAACACTATTTCTTTTATGTCTGGAACGAGGCCGCCGACGAGATCAGGCTCGTGACTTCGTGGGACACCACCGACGAAGACATCGACGGCCTGATCGGCGTGTTGCACGCCATTCTGGATTGACGGTCCAGCGTCCGAATCGGGTTGTATCCCGGATTGACGATTCCTCGATTGCATCCCGCGCCCGGCCCTTTGTCCGAACCTTTCGCCGGTATCCCTTTTCCGGCGGCAACGCGGGTTCCGTGCGCAGAAGGGCCGCGGTCGGAATCTCGACGTCCATGCACGCTGAAACCATAGGAGGCCGAGTACAGTTCGTCGCCGGAGGCAGCGTAA
>CAJTLO010000012.1 GCA_910577285.1 uncultured Rikenellaceae bacterium
CTCGAAGAACGCATCCGTAAATTCGTATTCGTACCAGATGCTACTCGATTTTTTACTCGGCTCATATCTTACTCGTTTGTAATTGCCGTGGTCGTACAGACCGGTCTTATCTTTAAAATATTGGGTTATTTCAGTAGTGCCGTTGGAGACTATGATATAGGCATCTAAATTCTCGCCCAAAACAAGAGGGATTCGGGGCATAGAAGGATGTATTAAAGTTAACCGATCTCCTGCCGTAATGTAATAAGTAGTATCGATTTTTTCCTTGTGACAAAGTTTCAATTCTATATCGAAAGCACTCTTATTAAGGAAGGTATAGTAAGATGCAGAATGGTGTTCCACATTGCAACTTGATGCTAATAAGCCGATGATGGCAATACATATGATTTGATTTAGATTGGTCTCTCTGCAAAATTACGAAAATGCCGTTTTCAGATGTGCGGTTGTAACACCTTGATTGTATTTTAGCTATCTTGTGCCGTCGGAAAACGGCATCGGCCGTGTAACCTTGATTTTCTGAATATAACATGAATTCCGATTCGATTGAAATCCTGCTGACGAACGAAAACGGAAAGGCATGGGAGCGCTATCCGGCGGGGTATGTGAAAGGCTTCGCCCTGTGCGGGGATCGTCTTCTGACCTCCGCCGCGTTGTTGGAAACGGTCGCTGCGGCTGCTGTGGGCGGTACCCTCGACCGGACGCTCGGGGAGCTGAACGGCAATTTTTCGATGGTCGTGAGAGCTGGCGGGAAACTGGTGCTGATTGCGGACAAACTCCGTTCCTATCCGCTTTTATTTTGTAAGAGAAATATAGGGGGGAATTGTAACGGACTCATCCGCATTGCTGATCGGGCGTCCCGATGTTCCGAAGGAGATCGATGATGTGGCGTTGGCCGAATTGCTCTCGATCGGTTACGTAACAGGGAACGACACGTTTTTTCGGGGAATCCGTACGGTCGACTTGGGCGAGTATGTCGAACTCGGTCCGGAGCCCTCCCTTTTCCGACGCTCGGTATATTACGAATACATTCACGATAAGGCGGACCTCGACCGGGAAGTGTTTTTCGAAACGGCTTTTTGCACGTTGGAAGCGGCTTTCCGCAGGATGCTTCTTACGATTCCGGCCGGAAGTCAGGTGGCCATTCCTTTGAGCGGCGGCAATGATTCGAGGCTGCTGGCCTGTCTGTGCCGGAAGTTCGGCCTGCGGAATGTGGTCTGCTTCACTTATAGCCGCAGCGATAGTTTTGAAGTGGCCGTCTCCCGCAGGGTGGCGGAACGACTTGGTTTCGAGTGGCACTATGTGCCCTATTCGCCCGAACGGTTCATCGAGACCTTCGACAGCGATTGTTTCAGGGCGTTTTCCGAATTCTGCACCAACTGCAATACGATTCCCCATATACAGGATTTCATTGCGGTCAGGACACTGCTCGAAAGAGGGGTGTTGAAACCTCATGCGGTCGTTGTGCCCGGTCATATGGGGGATCTTCCCGCGGGCGCGAAAATGCCTCGCGAGGTGCTTGCCTGGCCTGTCGGGAAGTGTACTGCCGCTGCCTGCGCCGAACTTCTGTACCGGCGGTATTACGATCTGAATCCGCTCGAGAAGAGCGCGGCGCAGGCCGTCGTGCGAAAAATAGGGAGTGCGCTGAACCCGAATGAAATTCACTCCCCCGATACGATGATAGACCGTAGCGAGCAGTGGATCATGAAGAACCGTACCGCCAAATTCATCCTGAACTCGGTGAGGACCTATGAATTCTTCGGGTTGGACTGGAGAATTCCTCTGGGCGACAGCCAGTATACGGCATTGTGGTACCGGGTGCCGTGGCGCGACAAAACTCCCGACCTGCTGCAGGAGTTCGTTTCCCGGTATTATTTCGTCCCCTATGGGGTGGATTTCGCTCCTGTGGCGGAGAGCTTCCGCCGGAAGGGGCTGATGGGCATGGCGAAGTCGGTCGTCCCGAGAAAGATGCAACCGAGACTGTCTGCCCTCGTGCGTCGGATATTCCGACGAAATAGCAACGATTTCAATGCGTTTGCGGCGACGGCCCGCCTCCTCTACGCCCGCTGCGGGGCGTGTCCGGCCAAGCTACCGGTCAGGAAATGGGACCGGACTTCGGGGAACGCCATCAATTCGATGGTCGCCCGGATGGAGGTGCAGCGATCCCTCGTGCGCTGGTTGCGGCAGGAATAGCGAGCGCTTCGGCCGGCGGCCGAAATTCCCGCGATAAGTCTTCCGTAGGTGTCGTCTTCCGCTTCCGTGGCGGGAGGTGCGGCACTGTTTATGCGAGGAGGTGCGGGTGCCGGTCGCAGCGGCGCGGCCGGATGCGCGGCGGGAGGGGGATCAAAAGTAGATTTCGGGTTCCGAAATCCCGCGGATTTCGTTAAATTTGAAGATCGATGCGTTTTAGGGGATATATCGTGGGGGCGGCGTGGATTCTTCTGCCGTTCTTTTTGCCGGTCCTGGCCGCGGGCCGGCCTACGGCTGTTGTTCCCTTGGCTGCTGCGGTCGTACAGGACACCACCACCGTGTCGGACCGGGCCCGTATCCGGGCCGGGTGGCGCCGGCTGGATGCACTGACGCCCGATTCGGTGTTCGTTGCCTCCGGGATATGCGATACCTCCCTCACCATTTGCGACTTTTCGCTGGCTGCACGCCATCCCGATTCGCTCGGTATCGGTACCTGGATGGTGCACGGGCGGGACTCGCTGACGCAGGAGGAGCGCACCCAGCGCTTTTACGATACGCTTCGGGTACGTTCGGAGCGCAACGGTTTCTGGAGGTTCGTCCACGGTCTTATCATCGTCCCCCATAGCGGCGGCGGGGTGCCGTTGAAGCCGGAGATCGTCGACGAGGAGGCGCTGTACGGCGTGTACGACGGGCGGCGGATCGATTCGATCGAGTTTGTCCGCAAGTCTGTCTTCGAGCCGGCCAGGAGTTACCTGGAGAAGGGGGCCAACGCCGTACACGTGACGACCGGCGTGCGTGCCGTCCGGCGCGATTTGCTTTTCCGGGAGGGGGACGCATTCGATGCGGGGACGGTGGTGCGCTACAAGCAATTGCTCCGCTCGCGGCAGTATATCGCCGATGCGGCCATCGAGGTGCGTCCCGTTCCCGGCGATCCGGAGGCGGTGATCGTGCGGGTCGTCACGCGCGACAGTTGGAGTATCAGTGCCGACGGATCGATACGCGGCCTCACCGGACAGGTGAAGGGGATGCTCTACGATGCCAACTTCCTCGGGACGGGCGACAAGCTCAGCTACCAGCTGAGCCTCGACTGGCGCAAAAAGAAGTATGAGGGGAGCATGTTCCAGTACTACATTCCCAACCTGTTCGGTACCTTCTACGAGGCCTCGCTGCGGGGCGGGCGCTCCTTTACGGAGCGTTACTACGGAGCCGCGCTCAACAAGAAGTTCATACAGCCCCACGACTACGAAATAGGCGCCGTGCTGGAGAATGTGCGCAACGCGGTGTATGTGCGTTATGAGTCGCCCCGGGATACGGTGAGCGCTCCCTATATGCTCCATTACAACAACCTGGACCTGTGGGGCGGCAAGTCGTGGTATCTGCCCGACGCGGGGAGCAGTTTCTACGGCATCGCCCGCTTCGACTATCTCCGTTACCTCGATCCGCCGCGCATCTACGAACCGGAAGATCCGCCCCGCAACCCTGTGGAACTGCCCGTGGAGGAGGGGATGAATCCCTACTTTTACGACCGCATACTCGTGCTGGGCTCCCTGGGGTTGTACAGCGAACGCTTCCTGACCACGAGCCTTATCTACGGCTACGGTTACGACGAGTACGTGGCCACGGGCTATCGGGCCGAAACCGTTTTCGGGTATCTGCACTCGGAGCACCGGTCGGGATGTTACGGGGGGCTGGCCTTGCGTGCGGGCGGTTTTACACCGATGGGTTACTTCATGGGCGACCTGTCGGTGGGGACGTTCTACGACCTCCGTGCCCGGCGGCCGTTTCAGTCGGCCCTCAATGTGCGGCTCGACTACTTCACCAACATGCTGGGGCGCGGAAGGTTCAAGGTCCGGCAGTTCGCCTCGCTGAACTACCTCAACGGATGGAACCGTGCCGACGGTTTCTACGAGGCCGTATGGTTTACGCCCCAGAGCGGCCCCCGGGCGATGCACGACAGCCCGCTGGGGCGCGACAGACTGGTGCTGAGCACCGAGACGGTGGTCTTTACGCCGTGGCAGCCGCTCGGCTTCCGGATCGCCCTCTACGGATTCGGCGACGTGGGGTTTCTGGGGTACGACAAACGCGTTTTCCGCAACGACTGGTATGCCACCGTAGGGGTCGGCATTCGCCTGAAGAACGAGATGCTCGTCTTCGGGACGATTCAGTTGAGCCTTTTCGTGAACTTCGGCAAACGCGGTCTCATGAGCAACGAGTGGATACAGCTCACCAGCGAGCAACGCATGCAGCCCATGCGTTACATCCCCGGTAAGCCCGAACAGGTGTCGTTCCGGTAGCCGGCCGTGGGGCGAGGGCTGCCCGTGGTCCTATGCCGTGTTTTGTGGCGCCGCCGCGGTGTGCCCGTTGCCGCCCTCGCTTTTGCGTCGGGGCCGATCGTGCCCTCCGGTCTCGTCGCATCGTTCAGGGCCGGTCGTGCCCTCGGGCAGGGAGCGTCTCCGGTCGGGCAGGTACGGGTGCGGGCAAGAGACCGGAACGGATGTATGCAACAGGGGGACGAAGCATTCGCTTCGTCCCCCTGTTGCATGAGGTCCGACCGACTACAGAAGCGCGTCGATCTTTGCCTTGATGGCATCCTTGGAGGAAGCGCCCACCAGCTTGTCGTTCATTTCGCCGCCGGCTTTGATGAATACCACGAGCGGGATGTTCCTTACGGCGAACTTCATCGCAAGGTCGTTGTTCTGGTCCACGTCGCATTTGCCGATGACCACTTTGCCTTCGTACTCTTCGGCGAGCTCCTCGATGATGGGAGTCAGCGAACGGCACGGACCGCACCATTCTGCCCAGAAGTCGATAACGAAAGGTTTGCCGGAAGCTACGAGTTCGTCGTAAGCAGCGGAATCAATGATTTTTGCCATAGTTGTAATCTTTTAGATTATGTTTGAGTGAATATCTGGTATAACGTAATCAGGCGATCGAATAGTTTATTTCGTTGCTCTCGAGGTAGCCCACGAGTTCCTGGGTAAGCGCCACCTTGTATTTTCGGGAGAAGAAGGCCAGCGATACCCCTTCCCGCGGGTCCACCACCTTGACGCGCAGGTTGATCCGTCCCTTTACGGCCGAAAGCCGTTCGGCCAGTTCGGCGGTCAGGTCGGGTGTGATGTCGTTGATGTGCAGACTGATGGTCAGCTCGTTCACCCCATCGAGCACGTCGCCGAGCATCTGCATCGAGGTGATCTTGGCTTCGTATTCCTCCTTGTTGTAGGGGCGCGGCCGCACGCTCCCCTTCAGCAGGAGGAAATAGTCCTTGAAGAGGTATTTGCGGAAGTTCTCGTAGTCCTTGTCGAACAGCGCGAATTCGTGCTGCCCGGAGTAGTCCTCCAGGCGGAACCGTCCGAAGGGCTTTCCGTTGCGGGTATAGAGGTTCTGTACGTCCGTCACCATGCCGGCAATGGTAAAGTCCTTGTCGCGAAGATCGTTGAGGTTGGAGAATTGGGTCAGTTGCGTGTTGCAGAAACGTTTGATGGCGATCTCGTAGTCGTCCAGCGGATGCGACGAGAGGTACATGCCGATCATCTCCTTCTCGTGGTTCAACGTTTCGAGCTTGTTCCAGTCGGGGCACTGCGGCAGGAGCGGCTGCTGGATGTCCACGATGTCGGTACCGCCGAACAAGCTCTGTTGGGTGGTGTTGCGTTCGGTCTGCATCCGCGAACCGTATTTTATCAGCTGCTCGAGGAAGACCGTGCCGCTGGCATCGCGCTGGTCGGCCGAGAAGAACTTGCTCCGGTGGAAACCGCTGATCGAGTCGAACGCTCCGGCGAGCGCCATGTTCTCGATGTTTTTCCGGTTTACCGCCTGCATGTTCACGCGCTCCACGAAGTCGTAGATGTTGCGGAACTTACCCGCTTGTTCGCGCTCCTCTACGATGGAGAGCATCGCCGCCTGACCGACCCCCTTGACCGCGGCCAGCCCGAAGCGCACGTTGCCTTCCCTGTCCGAGGTGAACGATTCGACGCTCTCGTTGATGTCCGGCCCCAGTACCTTGATGCCCATGCGTTTGCATTCGTCCATGAAGAACGAGATCTTGTCCATCGACGAGAGGTTGCGGCTCAGCAGCGCCGCCATGAATTCCGAGGGGTAGTGCGCCTTGAGGTAGGCTGTCTGGTAGGCCACGTAGGCGTAGCAGGTCGAGTGCGACTTGTTGAAGGCATACGAGGCGAACGCCTCCCACCCGGTCCATATCTTTTCGCATATCTCCGTGTCGTGCCCGCGCTCGGCGGCTCCCTTCAGGAACTTGGGCTTCATCTTGTCCAGCGTGGCGCGTTGCTTCTTACCCATGGCCTTGCGCAGCGTGTCGGCCTCGCCGCCGGTGAACCCGGCCAGCTTCTGCGACAACAGCATGACCTGCTCCTGGTAGACCGTAATGCCGTAGGTGTCCTCCAGATATTCGGCCATCTCCGGGAACTCGTATTCCACCTTCTCCTGACCGTGTTTGCGGGCGATGAAGCTGGGAATGTTGTCCATGGGGCCCGGTCGGTAGAGGGCGTTCATGGCGATCAGGTCTTCGAACCTGTTGGGCTTGAGGGCTCGGAGGTATTTCTTCATACCCGCGGACTCGAACTGGAAGATACCGGTCGTTTCGCCCTTGCAGAAGAGCTGGTAGGTCTTCTTGTCGTCCAGCGGGATGTTGTCGATGTCGAGGTCCATCCCCTGCACGCGTCGGACGTTCTCGACCGCATCCTTGATGATGGAGAGGGTCTTCAACCCGAGGAAGTCCATCTTGATGAGTCCGACGCTCTCCACGAGCTTCCCTTCGTACTGCACCACGTTCAGGTCGGCATCCTTGGCCGTGGCCACCGGGGCGAACTCTTCCAGGTCGTCCTTACCGATGATCACCCCGCAGGCGTGCACGCCCGTCTGGCGTACCGAACCTTCGAGCTTTTCGGCATATTTGAGGGTGTTTTGTATCAGGGGATTCGGCGACTCGCGTTCGCGGGCCAGTTCCGGCGAATCCTTGTAGGCCCGCTCGAAAGGCGTTTCGCCCTTCTCGACCATGAGCTTGTCGGGGACGAGCTTGGCCAGGCGGTCGCTGTCGGCCAGGGGGAGCTTCTCCACCCGTGCCACGTCGCGGATGGCGAGCTTGGGAGCCATCGTACCGAAGGTCACGATCTGGGCGACCCGCTTCTTGCCGTACTTTTCGATCACGTAACGCAGCACGTCCGCACGGCCGTCCTCGTCGAAGTCCACGTCCACATCGGGGAGCGAGATACGGTCGGGGTTGAGGAAACGTTCGAACAGCAGGTCGTACTTGAGCGGGTCGATGTTGGTGATCCGCAGGCAGTAAGCCACCACCGATCCGGCGGCCGAACCGCGGCCCGGCCCCACCGATACGCCCATTTCCCGGGCGGCCCGGATGAAGTCCGACACGATGAGGAAGTAACCCGGGAATCCCATCCACTCGATGGTACTCAATTCGTACCGGAGGCGTTCCAGCGTCTTTTCGTCCGGTTCGCCGTATCGCTCCCGGGCGCCTTGCATCGTGAGGGCGACCAGGTAGAGGTATTGTTTCGATACCGTGAGCCATTCGCCGAGCCGCTCGTTGCCGGCGGCGAATGCGTCGAGATCGGGAGCGGCCGCGGCCTGTTCCCGTTCCGACCGCAGGCTCTCCGTTTCGTGCAGCAGGGAGGGTTTCTTCGCTTCGTCGGCATCGGCGAGCTTTTTCTCCAGACTGCTTATCTGGCCGTCGAAACGGCGCAGGAAGATCCGGCGCAGCTCCTCCCGGTCGATCGCGAAGTCGTCCGGCAGCGGGAAGTCGGGCATCAGGGGCTTGTGCTCCAGAGTATAGCATTCCACCTTGTCGGCGATCTCCATGGTGTTCTCCAGCGCCTCGGTGTCGTCGGGGAAGAGCGCCGCCATTTCCTCCGGACTCTTGAAGTACTCCTGACCGGTGTAGCGCATGCGGTTGGGGTCGTCCAGATCGCGCCCCGTGTTGAGGCAGATCAGGTGGTCGTGCGCCGCTGCATCCTCTTCGAGGGTGAAGTGCACGTCGTTGGATACGATCCGTTTCACGCCGTGGGCGGCGGCCAGTTCGCGCAGCACCTTGTTGACCTCCACCTGCTGCCGGCACGTGTCGGTATCGGGCGCCCCGGAGAGCGAGCGGTGGAGCTGGAGTTCGATGTAATAGTCGTCGCCGAATATCTCCTTGAACTCTTCCACGATCTCCGAGGCCTCCTGCCGGTTGCCGTGCATGATGGCCTGCGGCAGTTCGCCGCCGAGGCAGGCCGAGCAGCAGATGAGTCCTTCGTGGTATTGCCGCAGCAGCGTCTTGTCGATACGCGGTTTGTAGTAGAATCCCTCGGTCCAGGAGTAGGAAACCAGCTTGGTGAGGTTGTGATAGCCCTTGAGGTTCTTGGCGAGCAGAATCAGGTGGTCGCCCGACTTTTCGTCCTTATCCTTTTCGAGGTGGTTTTTCACCACATATACCTCGCAGCCGAGGATGGGTTTCAATCCGGCGCCATTGGCCGCATCGTAGAACTCCTTCACGCCGAACATATTGCCGTGGTCGGTGATGGCGACGGCCGTCATGCCGAACTCCTTCGCCCGCTTCATCAGCGAGGGGATGGAGGCGGCTCCGTCCAGGATGGAGTATTGAGTATGTACGTGAAGGTGAGTGAATTGAGGCATGCCGGTGTGTTTTGAGCGACCCAACAAAGATAGCTATTTCTCCTGGAATAGCCTTATGTTTTCCCTGCTATTTAGGGCGGGCGTCCTGCGGCGGGTCCCCGTGTTTTTCCTAAGTGTCCTGTGCTGTACGCGTTCCCCGTTCCGGGTCGGCAAGGGGCGGGAGGTCGCAAGCTCCGTGCAGGGCGGGAAAACGGAAAGGGGAACGGCAGAAGCCGTTCCCCTTGTTGCGTCGCGGGCGAATGCGGTTATTTCGTGTCGATCACGAGTACGCCGTTCATGCCGGCCGCACCGTAGATGACGCCGTTGCGGTCTACCGTCACCGATTCGATGTCGTTGGGGTTGACGAGCATGTTGGCGGCATTGAAGTCCTGCATCCGGATGCCGTTCACCACCACCAGCGGTACCACGCCGTCGAGGTAGGCCTGGTAGTAGCCCGGACCGCCGTCGATGACCAGACCGGCGATGCGGCCCGTCAGGTAGTCGGCGAGGTTGGCGTATTGCAGCGGGCTGGTCATGCGGTCGACCTGTACGTCGGGCGAGGAGGCCGATGCCGGAACGACTTTGTAGTCGCTGGCGGCTATCTTCTCTCCGTTGCGCCAAGCCGATGCCACGCGGTCGCGGCGGTTGAGGTTGAGTTGCAGGGTGGTCATGCCGTTGGCGGGGAACTCGTAGATGCGGTGGCGGATGATGACCGCTACCGTGTCGTTGTTGGCGACGCCCGGGAGCGTGAGCCGGCCCTCCTTGAAGGAGTGTACGACGGGATTCTCGCTCTTGACATAGGCGATGATGTCGCGCCGCGGGGCTTCGCCCTTGTTGTTGATGACACGCATGTTCACCGGATGTCCGCCGGTCGTCTGGGCCATTCCCGCCAGCGGGAGCAGCAGCATGAGTACGCTAAATAATTTTTTCATAATCGTAAGTTATAAGTTATTTGAATCGTTTGCGGAGCATGCTGCAAGATGCGTTCCAAACGCGGCGGCATGGTCCCGTTCGACGGTTCCTCTCGTGCGAAGGTACGGAATTTGTTACTTCCGATCGTTGCAGGGTATGCGGAAAATCCGTATATTGTAAAAACAGAATAAAACAGGGAAGATATGAAAGACAGGGAATTTGCAACCGTAGCGAGGTTCGCCTCGATGGAACAGGCGCAGGTGGTCAAGGCGATGCTCGATTCGATGGGAGTCGACAACCAGATCGTGAACGACATAGCCGCCGATATTCTGCCCATGCTGGAGCGGGACGTACGGATTATCGTCAACACTTCCGATCTCCCCAAGGCCAAACAGCTGATGAAGGCCAAATTCGATCGGGAGAGTTTCAAAACCGCCTGGAAAGAGAAGTAGTGGCGGTCGGGTGCCCGGGCGGATTCGTCTCCCGGGACGGGCGATGAAGGCGGTCGACGGGACGCTCCGGCCGGCGGTGCGTATGGTTTCCGTTGTTTCTTGTACGCAAGGAAACGGGCGTACGGGGCTTCGGAGATCGGTGTTTCGCGTCCGGGCGTGTTGCGTGCGACCCTACGGAAGAGGAGCTATAAGGGCTGTCCGTTTTTCGGGACGGCCTTTTTTGTGTCGCGATGCAATCGGATGGCGACAAGGTGCGGATAAGTCGTGCGGGAGACGGATGCGGAGATATCGCTCCGCGGTAGCTTCGGATTCAGTCGCGCAGGGGCGCTGCGGGCCGGGCCGTACGGAAGAGTTCCCAGCTCTTTTCGGCCTGTATCTCCAGCATCCGCAGGCCGTTCATCGTCCGGGCTCCGGCTTCGAGGCCGCGGTGCAGAAAGAGGGTTTCGGGCGGATTGTAGACCATGTCGTAGAGCAGGTGGTCGGAGGTAAGCAGGTGGTAGGGTATGGGGGGGCAGTGCGCGGTGTCGGGATAGGTGCCCAGCGGCGTGGCGTTGACGATCAGGCGGTGGCGTTGCATCGCCGATCGGGTCAGCTCCCCGTAGGAGAGGAAACCGGTGCCCTGTTTCGTACGCGACACGGTGGTGTAGTCGATGCCGAGTCGCGCCAGGCCGAAGGCCGCTGCCGCCGCTGCACCGCCGCTGCCTAAAAGGAGTGCCCGAGGCCGCTGACCGGCCGTCAGTTCCGTCACCGATTCCGCGAATCCGATCCAGTCCACGTTGTAGCCTTTCCAGCGGTCGCCCTGTCGGACGACGCAATTCACGGCTCCGATCCGTAGGGCGGTAGGGTCGAGCTCGTCGAGGTAGGCCATGACCGCCTGTTTGTAGGGAGCGGTGACGTTGAAGCCCAGCAGGGCGGGTTCGGCCAGCAGGGCGGGAAGTGCGTCGATCGAGGGGAGCGGGTAGTTGCGGTAGGTGGCGTCGGAGATGCCGTTGTGCAGAAACATCCGTGCGAACCACTCCGCCGAAAAGGAGTGGCCCAGCGGATAGCCGATAAGCCCGAACGCACGCATAGCGGGCATCAGCAGACGTATTTGATGAGCAGGAACCCGCCGATCAGCACTACGGTGAAGGCGATTACGATCAGGTTGAGGTAACGGTCGATGAAGCTCTTGATGGGGGTGCCGAAACGCCAGATGAGCCACCCCACCAAGAAGAAACGCATGCCGCGGCCGATGACGGAGGCCAGCATGAACATTCCGAAATGGATGTGGAACACGCCTGCGGCGAGCGTGAAGATCTTATAGGGGATGGGGGTGAAGCCTGCGGTGAAGACGGCCCAGAAATTCCACTCCTCGTAGATGCCGGCTACCGATTCGAACGCCTCCCGGCTGAAGATGCCCGGAATGAACCAATGGTCGATCGCATTCCATGCCCAGAAGCCGAGTGCGTAGGCGATGACGGCGCCTGCGAGCGTTCCGGCCAGACAGATGGCCGAATAGCGGAACGATCGGCGCGGCGAGCCCAGGCACAGCGCGATGAGCAGCACGTCGGGCGGTATGGGAAAGAAACTCGCTTCGGCCAGGGCGAGGAGGAAAAGCGCCGTCGGCCCCCACGGGCTGTCGGCCCAACCGAGTATCCAGTCGTAGACACGCCGTATGACGTTCGGTTTTTTTGCGGGGATTTCTACCGTTTCGTTCTCCATCTCTTTTCTGCGTTTACGTATCGGGGACAAAGGTACGAAAAAGCTCCGAACCCTCGTGCGTTTGCGGAGAGTTTGGTGCGGTATCGGAACGGAGAAGGCGGAAGGGAGGGCAGGGACTCGGCTGTTGTCAGCGGTTCGGGTGTAGTCCTTACCGTAGTGGTTGCGGGTGTTGTTCGGGGAGCCGCGTCTGTAGAAGGGAGGTTCAGATGGGTTGTCGGCGAGATGAAGCGGGCTGCCTACCTTCGGGGCAGGGACTCGGCGGTTGTCGGCTGTTGTCAGCGGTTCGGGTGTAGTCCTTACCGTAGTGGTTGCGGGTGTTGTTCGGGGAGCCGCGTCTGTAGAAGGGAGGTTCAGATGGGTTGTCGGCGAGATGGAACGGGCCGCTTGCCTTCGGGGCAGGGACTCGGCGGTTGCGGAAAGGCGGGGCGGGCTTTTGGGGAACTAATAGGTAACGTGTTTTGTGGCGCAGGGACTTTTTGCCGAGAGGGAAGTATGTGTCGCAGACGGGCTGTGCGGAGGCGTTTCCGGAGGTTTCATCGGGCTCGGCTCTTTGGGAGGCGGAGCACTGTGGTGCGCGACCGATTCGTCGGGAAATCGTCGTTTAAACCGTTCGGTCCGGTAATCGGCCGTCGGTTGTGTCGTTGCCGTTGTTTTTGTCTTGTTGGCTGTCCGAGTTCCCGTTACTTTCCGTCGGGGGCGTCGCCCGGCAGGCGTAGTGAATCGGTCGTTTGTAAACCGTTCGGTCCGGTAATCGGCTGTCGGTTGTGTCGTTGCCGTTGTTTTTGTCTTGTTGGCTGTCCGAGTTCCCGTTACTTTCCGTCGGGGGCGTCGTCCGGCAGGCGTAGTGAATCGGTCGTTTGTAAACCGTTCGGCCCGGTAATCGGCCGTCGGTTGTGTCGTTGTCCGGTTGTTCCGTTGCCGTTGTTTTTGTCTTGTTTTGTCTTGTTTTGTCTTGTTGGCTGTCCGAGTTCCCGTTACTTTCCGTCGGGGGCGTCGCCCAGCAGGCGGGCGTACTCCGTGGGGGATTGCAGGAGATGCAATGCCGCGGCGAATTCCCTGTCGTCGGCAGCGTTCGTTATCCGGAAGTATGCGTTGCTGTCCCAAAGTTTCCGGGCGATAAGCGCTTTCAGGTGTACGCGCAGCTCCGGCAGCGTGGCGGACTCCTCCTGCGCAGTGGCGACGATGTCCCGTTTGCGGCCCAGGTCGGTCAGCTGTTCCAGCATGGCGGGTGTCACCTCGAACGCTTCGGCGAACCGTTCGAACGTGGGGTATTGCGCTTTGATGCGTCCGCGTTCCCGTTCGAGGAGGGTGTTGACGTACTCGTTGACGACGCCTCCGCGGACGAGGCGGTTCCAGTAGGCGTAGTTTTTCGTCGTGTCGAGCGGGATCGCGAGGTCGGGGGTGATGCCTCCGCCGCCGAGCACCTTGCGACCGTTGCGGAGCGTGCGGTAGACGGGGGCCTGGCGGTTGAGCGAGTCGGCATAGCTGTTATCCAGCGTGCGTTTGATGTGGTCGGTGTAGTAGCCTTCCGGATCGCCGTTCTCGAACGGTCGTTGAATGACCCGTCCGGAGGGGGTGTGGTAGCGGGCCACCGTAATGCGGACGGCAGAGCCGTCGATGAGGGGGAGCTGCTGTTGGACGAGTCCTTTGCCGAAACTGGGCTGGCCGATGATCACGCCGCGGTCCCAGTCCTGTACCGCACCGGCCACTATTTCGCTGCCCGATGCCGAGGAGGAGTCGGTCAGTACCGCGAGTTTTCCTTCGGTGAAGGTACCCGCGCGGCGCGAACGGTAGCCGATCTCCTTGACGTTGCGTCCTTCGGTGGATACCACCAGCGATCCGGCCGGAAGGAAGAACTCGCTCATTTCGATGGCCTGGTCGAGCAGGCCGCCGCTGTTGCCGCGCAGGTCGAGGATGAGGGCGGAGAGGGGGCCGAGCGTATCGAATGCTCGGCGGAACTCCTCCATGGTCGTTCCGGCGAAGCGGTTCACCCGGATGTATCCGATGCCGGGGGCGGCCAGGTAGGCGGCGTCCACCGTGTGGATGGGGATGTCGGCACGCGTCACGTGGAAGAGCAGTTGCTCCTTGTCGCCGCGTCTTGCCACGCCGAGCATGGCCTTGCTCCCTTTGGGGCCGCGGAGCAGTTTCGGTACGTCGGCGCGTTGCACTCCGACCGACGACTTGCCGTCCACCGCCACGATACGGTCGTTGGGCAGCACTCCGACGCTTTCCGCCGGGCCGCCGGGGATGGTGTTCACCACGATGATCGTGTCGTTGATGACGTCGAACTCTACGCCGATGCCGCTGAAACTGCCGTCGAACGACTCCCGGATGGCTTTCATCTCCTCCGCCGAAGAGTAGGAGGAGTGGGGGTCGAGCTCCGCCAGCATGCTCACGATGGCCTCTTCGACCAGTTTTTCGTTGTTCAGCGTGTCGACGTACCGTGCATTGAGGTAATCGAAGAACTGTTCGAGTTTCAATTTCTGGTAGTCGGTCCGTTTCCGGTTTGCCGCAGCGGGGGATTGGGCGGCCGCCCAGAGCGGCAGGAGTGCGAGCAGGAGCAGTGTCAGTTTTTTCGTCATGGTCTTGTGTGTCGTCTGTTTCGCCGGGGGCATAGGTCGCGGTCGTTGTGGTCCGTATCCCGCGACATCCTTTTGGGGCGGGAGGACTTGAGCCCGTTTCGTCCGTCGCCGGTTTCGCTCCCTCTCCGGTCCGCTCGTCCCTCGTTGTCCGTGCGGCCGGTGTGCGGAAGTCCCTGTCGGGGAGTCGGTGCAGGCCCGGCGTGCAATGCTTCGTCCGGCCTTAATAAGGACGCACGAGGCGCCGGACTCTGCCGCCTCGTGCGTGGTGAGGTGTATCCGTCGGGATACGTGACAGGGGTCAGGGACGCAGGTAGTCGGCCAGCTCCGTAAAGGCTACCGTGGCCTGTTCGCCGCTGCGCATCTCTTTCACCGTGGCCTGTCGGGCGGCGAGTTCGTTCTCGCCCACGATCACGACAAAAGGTATGCCGCGCCGGTCGGCGTACTCCATCTGTTTCTTCATCTTGGCCGGATCGGGGTAGATTTCCGAGGAGATCCCCGCATCGCGCAACTGTTGGAGCAGCCGCAGGGAGGCGAGTTGTTCCCGGCCGCCGAAATTGACCAGCAGCACGCGGGTGGCGATTCCGGTCTCCTCCGGAAAGAGGTTCAGGGCCAGCATCACGTCGTAGATGCGGTCGGCACCGAAAGAGATGCCCACTCCCGACATGCCCGGCATGCCGAAGATGCCCGTCAGATCGTCGTAACGGCCGCCGCCGCAGATGCTGCCTATCGCGTGCCCCTTGGCCTTCACCTCGAAGATGGCGCCCGTGTAGTAGTTGAGGCCGCGGGCGAGCGAGAGGTCGAGTTCGATGTCGAGCTCCGAACCGGCGGCGTCGATGTAGGAGAGCAGCTCCTCCACCTCGGCGATTCCCCGCATGCCCGTTTCCGATGCGGCGATGACCTCCCGCATGCGGGCCAGCTTTTCGGCATTCGTACCCGAAAGTTCCAGGATGGGGCGCAGCCGCTCCACGGCCTGCCGGTCGAGCCCTTTGGCGGCGAGCTCGGCCTCGACGTTCTCCAGCCCGATCTTGTCGAGTTTGTCGATGGCTACGGTGATCTCCGTCATTTTGTCGGCGTGGCCGACGGTTTCGGCGATACCGTAGAGTATCTTGCGGTTGTTCAGCTTCAGCGTCACGTCGATGCCCAGTTCGCCGAAGACCCGTTCCACGATCTTGACCAGCTCGAACTCGCAGAGCAGGCTGCGCGTGCCGATGACGTCCACGTCGCATTGGTAGAACTCCCGGTAGCGTCCTTTCTGCGGCCGGTCGGCACGCCACACGGGCTGTACCTGGTAGCGCCGGAAGGGGAAGACGATTTCGGCCTGGTGTTGTACCACGTAGCGGGCCAGGGGAACGGTGAGGTCGTACCGGAGTCCTTTTTCGCATATCCGCGCCGCCATGGCATTGACCGGAAGGGGGCCCGCCTCGGCTCCTGCGGCGAGAGCTTTCGCGTCGTCGGGGGTGAAGCCGCGCGTGAAGTCGCCCGAATTGAGGATCTTGAACAACAGTTTGTCGCCCTCTTCGCCGTACTTGCCCGTCAGGGTGGAGAGGTTTTCCATGGCGGGGGTTTCGAGCGGCGCGTAGCCGTAGGCGCGGAATACCCGACGGATGGTGTCGAACATGTAGGTGCGGCGCATCATCTCCTGAGGGGAGAAGTCGCGCGTCCCTTTCGGAATGGAAGGTTTCTGTGCCATGACGTTATTCCATGAGTTTGCGGTATTTCACCCTTTTGGGCGTGGTATCCTCGCCCTGCATGCGCTTGTGTTCCTCGTATTCGCTGTAGCCGCCCTCGAAGAAGACCACCTGCGAGTCGCCCTCGAAGGAGAGGATGTGGGTGGCGATGCGGTCGAGGAACCAGCGGTCGTGCGAGATGACCACCGCGCAACCGGCGAAATTCTCCAGACCCTCTTCCAGGGCCCGTAGCGTGTTCACGTCGATGTCGTTGGTGGGCTCGTCGAGCAGCAGCACGTTGCCGCCCTCCTTGAGCGCCATGGCTAGATGGAGCCTGTTGCGCTCGCCGCCGGAGAGGACGCCTACCTTCTTCTCCTGGTCGGCTCCCGTGAAGTTGAAGCGGGCCACGTAGGCGCGGGCGTTCACGCTGCGGTTGCCCAATTGGATGATGTCGCTGTTGTGCGAGATGGTTTCGTATACCGTCTTTTCGGGGTCGATCGAGGCGTGTTGCTGGTCAACATAGGCGAGCTTGACGGTTTCTCCCACGCGGAATTCGCCTGCGGAGGGCTGCTCGAGTCCCATGATCATCCGGAAAAGGGTGGTCTTGCCCGTTCCGTTGGGACCGATAACCCCCACGATGCCGGCGGGCGGCAGCGAGAAGTTGAGGTTCTCGTAGAGCACCCGGTCGCCGAAGGCCTTGGTGACGTTCTTCGCCTCGATCACCACGTTGCCCAGGCGCGGACCGTTGGGGATGTAGATCTCCAGCTTCTCTTCCTTCTGCTTGGTGTCCTCGTTGAGCATCTTGTCGTAGGCCGAGAGTCGCGCCTTGCTCTTGGCATGGCGTGCCTTGGGACTCATCTTCACCCATTCCAGCTCGCGTTCCAGGGTCTTGCGGCGTTTGCTCTCCTGTTTCTCTTCCTGTTCGAGGCGTTTGGTCTTCTGGTCGAGCCAGCTGGAGTAGTTGCCCTTCCACGGGATGCCCTCGCCGCGGTCGAGTTCGAGTATCCAGCCTGCGACGTTGTCCAGGAAGTAACGGTCGTGCGTCACCGCGATGACCGTGCCGGGGTATTGCTGCAGGTGTTGTTCGAGCCAGTCGATGCTCTCCGCGTCGAGGTGGTTGGTAGGCTCGTCGAGCAGCAGCACGTCGGGCTGCTGGAGCAGCAGACGGCACAGCGCCACACGGCGGCGTTCACCTCCGGAGAGGTGGGCTACCGGTTCGTCGGCGTCGGGACAGCGGAGGGCGTCCATGGCCCGTTCCAGCACGCTGTCGAGTTCCCAGCCGTTGACGTGGTCGATCGCTTCGGTCAGTTCGCCCTGCCGTTCGATGAGTTTGGCCATCTGCTCGTCGTCCATGGGTTCCATGAAACGGGCGTTCACCTCTTCGTACTCCTGCAACAGGGCGACCGTGGCGGCGCAGCCCTCCTGGACCACCTCTTTCACGGTCTTCGTATCGTCCAGTTGTGGGTCCTGTTCGAGGTATCCCACGCTGTAGCCCGGCGAGAAGACCACTTCGCCCTGGTAGCTCTTGTCGATGCCCGCGATGATCTTCATGAGCGTCGACTTACCCGAGCCGTTGAGGCCGATGATGCCTATCTTCGCGCCGTAGAAAAACGACAGGTAGATGTCGTTGAGGACTTTTTTCTGGTTGTTGAAGGTCTTGCTGACGCCGACCATCGAGAATATTATCTTTTCGTCTGCCATCGGTATGGTTTTTGTTTTGCTTTCGGTAATGTCCGCTACGGACCTCGCGGAGGTTTCCGCAAGGGGATACAAAGATAGCGCGAAGAAGCCGAATAACCATAGTTATTCTCCGGGCGAATGGCGGAATAAAAAAGATTATGCAACTTGTCGTTCCCGGATAGGAAGATGTCGGTTCCGCGGGACGGAAAAAACACAATTCAGACGTATGAAATCGATCAAAGGCACCAGAACCGAACAAAACCTGCTGAAGGCGTTCGCAGGAGAATCGCAGGCCCGCACCCGCTACACGTTCTTTGCGAGCGTCGCCAAGAAGGAGGGATTCGAGCAGATAGCGGCGATATTCACCGAAACCGCCGAGCAGGAGAAGGAGCATGCCAAAAAGTTTTTCCGCTTTCTCGAAGGGGGCATGGTGGAGATTACCGCCTCCTATCCGGCGGGCACGATAGGCACCACGGCCGAGAACCTGCTCGCGGCGGCCGAAGGCGAGCTGGAGGAGTGGGGCGAACTCTATCCCGATTTCGCAAAGGTGGCCGATGAGGAGGGATTCCCGCAGATTGCGGCTACTTTCCGGATGATCGCCAACGTGGAGGTCCAGCACGAGAAGCGGTACCGGCGTCTTTACCGGCGGGTGGTCGACGGGACGGTATTCAAGCGCGAGGAGGAGACCGAGTGGCAGTGCCGCAACTGCGGATACGTGCATAAGGGTACCGAAGCTCCTGCCGTCTGCCCGGTGTGCCAGCACCCGCAGGCGTTCTTCGAGCAGGAGAAGCAGAACTATTGATTCCCCTGCGCAACGGAGTCCGAGAGGCTGCCCCGAAAGAGGCGGCCTTTTTTATGTGCGGCGGTGGCGTTGGGGCCGTATCGGCGCGGGACGCTGCGTTCAGACCTTCAGCAGCCACTCGATAACGGGGACCAGAATGGCGGTCAGGATGCCCATCACGCCGATGGCGAGGCCGCTGATCGCCCCTTCGATCGCGCCCAGCTCCATGGCTCTGGCCGTGCCGAGGCCGTGGGCTGCCGAACCGAGTGCCAGTCCGCGGGCGATGCGGCTGCGGATGCCGAGTCTGTCGAGGATGAACGGACCCACGATCCCGCCGAAGATTCCCACCACGATGACCACGACCGCGGCGATGGCCGGGATGCCGCCCGAGCGTCGGGCGATGCTCATGGCGATGGGGGTGGTGACGGATTTGGGTTCGAGCGAGGCGATCAGCGTGCGGTCGGCTCCCATCCACCGGGCGATGAGCACCACGCTCACGATGCCGATGATGCTCCCCACCAGCACCGAGGTTAGGATGGAGATTCCGTGGGCCTTCAGGTGCTCCTTCTGTTCGTAGAGCAGATAGCCCAGGGCCACTACCGTGGGGCCGAGCAGGAAGTTGATGATGCGGCTTCCGGCCTCGAAGGTTTCATAGGGAAGGCCCAGCAGCCGGATGGCAAGGGCGAGTACCGGTATGGATACGAGCAACGGGTGCAGCAATCCCAGGCGGGTTTTCCGGTAGAGCCACAGTGCGGCGAGGTAGACGCCCGTGACGAGCGTCAGGATGAATATTTCCGATTGCAGGAACGTGTTCATGATTTGGTGTTGTCGTTGGCGGCAGGCGGTGTCGCTCCCTCTCCGGAGGGCGTCGCGGGGCGGTCGGGGAGGGTCGGTTTCCGTCCTCTTTTTTCCAGCCACTCCTGCGTGCAGGCGACCGCCACGATGACGGCCACGGTACTGACGGCACAGGCCGTCAGGATCGCCTGCCAGGATTGCGAAAGAATATCCATGGCGTTGACGATGCCCACGCCTGCCGGCAGGAAGAAGAGCCCCATGTTGTCGGTCAGAAAACCGGCGACGGGTTTGACCCTTTCCGGTTTGACGACGCGGGTGCAGAGCGCTGCGAAAAGCAGTACCATGCCGATGACGCTGCCCGGTATGAAGCCGCCCGTGAGGAGGCAGATGGCTTCGCCGGCGGCGTAGAAGAGCAGGATGATGAAGATTCCCGGTAACATTCCTGTGCGTCCGTGTTGGTCGGGGCAAAGGTAGTGTTTTTCCGGAGCGGATGTTCCCCGTGCCGTTTTTCGGCTGTAGCGGCGGGCGAAGGAGGTGCGTTTGTTGGCGGCCGGCGGAGAATTGACGAAAAAACGCTACTTTTGGAGATAATCGACCTTTTATCGCTATGATGCCCTATTCCAAAATAAAGCGTTACTATTTTACCTCCTGCGCGTTCCTGTTCGTGTTGCTGTTCGTGCTTATGCTCGCCCGCAACGGCTGGACGGTGAATCCGCGTGCGCTGCTGTCGACCTTCGTGGCGTGGCTGCTGCTGTGCGCCGTCGTCATCGGCGTGGTCTATCTCCTGGTGAGCCGCCGCAAGCCCGCGGCGGGCGGTGACGGAGAGGCCGGCGAGAACCGCGACTGACGGTGTGTGCGGGACGCGGCTTTGCGGCTTCGGGGCGTCGTCGCCCGCACGGCCGGGAGCATTGCGTTTGCCGGACGGAGGTCGTTATGAAACGGATCGGATGGAGTTGCTTTCTTCTCTGCATATCGAGCATGTGCCCGGGGGGCATGTGCCGCGCGAATTGTTGCTGGCGGCCGACGAGTCGCCGCTGGCCGTTGCCGACTACATCGGCCGGGGGCGTTGTTACGGTGCGTTCCTGTCCGGGCGCATGGTGGGCGAATATGTGTTGCTCCACACCCGCCCCTTTACCGCGGAGGTGGTGAATATCGCCGTCGAACCGGCTTTGCAGCGGCAGGGCATAGGGAGCGCCTTGCTGCGTCATGCCGTTGCGGAGGCGCGTGCCGCCGGTTTCCGGAAGCTGGAGATCGGGACGGGCAATTCCGGTTTCGGACAGATGGCCCTCTATACCCGTTGCGGTTTCCGGATGGAGTGGATCGATCGCGATTTCTTCGCTCTCCACTACCCGGAGCCGATCGTCGAGGAGGGAATTCCGTGTCGGGATATGGTCCGGATGGGAATGCTGCTGTGAACGGGACGAAAGGTCTGCGACGGTGGCCGGCGGATGCGGGAGCGTCCGGATGGTTGCGATTCCCGTCGAGAGGAGAGGTTTCCGGGGGGCGTCTGGTGCGCGGTGCATGGTGTTTCGCTGCGGGCGATGATCGGGTAGCGGGTGTGCCTGTCGCGCCGCGGGAACCGTGTGATGCAGGAACCGGTGTGACGCAGGGATTGTTGCGAGGCCGGCCGGTAATTCCGTAATTCTGGGCGGATGATCTGTGCGGCTGTCGTAGTCGGCCCGGATGCGGTGGCCGGCGGCTGCGTCCGGCGGATAGGAGTATTGCGCAGGCGGAGGGGCCTGCACAAGAGAGGCGAAACGAAACGCCCCGCTGCCAAAAGCAGCGGGGCGTTTTCCTGTCATGCGGGAAGACTACCATGCGAAGAGCGGGTAGTCGGCCATCAGTTTGTGGACCTCGCCCCTTACGGCGGCGATGGTATCGGGGTTGTCGATGTCGGAGAGCACCCGGTCGATGAGGCT
The DNA here is from genome assembly GCA_910577285.1 of uncultured Rikenellaceae bacterium. GTDB lineage: Bacteria > Bacteroidota > Bacteroidia > Bacteroidales > Rikenellaceae > Tidjanibacter. Next base: position 21,295 of record CAJTLO010000012.1, read on the forward strand.
TACGATGAGATCCATCTTGTCCTCCTTGAGACCGCGGGTGGTGATCGCCGGGGTACCGATACGGATACCCGAGGTGAGGAACGGCGAACGGCTGTCGAACGGCACCATGTTCTTGTTGGTGGTGATGTCGGCCTCTACCAGCGTGCGTTCCGCCTTCTTACCCGATATTTCGGGGAATTTGGTGCGCAGGTCGATCAGCATCAGGTGGTTGTCGGTGCCGTTGGAAACCAGCTTGTAGCCGCGTTTCATGAAGGCCTCGGCCATGGCGGCCGCGTTCTTCTTCACCTGTGCCTGGTACTCCTTGTAAGCGGGCTGGAGCGCCTCGCCGAAGGCTACCGCCTTGGCTGCGATGACGTGTTCCAGCGGACCGCCCTGGATGCCCGGGAATACGGCCGAGTTGAGCACCGCCGACATCTTCTTGATCTCGCCTTTGGGCGTGGTGATGCCCCAGGGGTTGTCGAAGTCCTTACCCATGAGGATGATACCGCCGCGCGGACCGCGGAGCGTCTTGTGGGTGGTGGAGGTGACGATGTGGGCGTACTTGACCGGGTTGTTCAGAAGGCCTGCGGCGATGAGACCTGCCGTGTGGGCCATGTCGATGAGCAGGAGAGCGCCTACCTTGTCGGCGATCTTACGCATGCGTTCGTAGTCCCATTCGCGGCAGTAGGCCGAAGCGCCGCCGACGATCAGTTTGGGTTTGTGCTCCATGGCGAGCGCTTCCATCGCGTCGTAGTCGATCGTGCCGGTCTCCTGTCCCACCTGGTAGCCTACGGCCTTGTAGAGGATGCCGGACATGTTGACGGGCGAACCGTGCGAAAGGTGGCCGCCGTGTGCCAGGTCGAGTCCCATGAAGGTATCGCCGGGTTTGAGTACCGCCATGAAGACGGCCATGTTGGCCTGTGCGCCGGAGTGGGGCTGTACGTTGGCATACTCGGCACCGTAGAGTTCGCAGATGCGGTCGATGGCGAGCTGTTCCACCTTGTCCACTACCTGGCAGCCGCCGTAGTAGCGTGCACCGGGGTAGCCCTCGGCGTATTTGTTGGTGAGCACGGAGCCCATGGCCTGCATCACTTCGTCGCTGACGAAGTTTTCCGACGCGATCAGTTCGATGCCGTGGAGCTGACGCTGTTTTTCCTGTTCGATGAGGTCGAAGACCTGATTATCCCTGTTCATGAAATTTTAAGTTATGTTGAAAATGAATTGTCCCTAAAACGGTCGGACCTCCGCAAAGTTAAACTTTTTTCCATTGAATCTTTACCGAAAGCGAAAAATAGCGGGGAATAATCCGACGCACAGGGGGGCGGGTTCCGACGGGGCAAGGCGCGGGGCCGCGGAAAAGGGGCCGGAAGCGTTGGACGAAACGGGAAATTGTTTGGAAATCATGAGATAAAAAATTATATTTGGAACAGGTGCCCGATGGCATCGCCGCCCGGCGGACGGCATTCCGCCGATCGTTGAACCTTTCGATATCGTGCTTATGAAAACCAGACTTCTTATCGCCATGTTCGCGTGTGCGGGGCTCTGCGCATGCGAAAAGCCCGTTGTGGATCGATGCGAGTGGGGCCGCTCCGATTCGTTCGTCGTGCAGTATTGGACCTTCGACCGGCTGAAAGCGGTAGCGGTCGGGGCGGAGCCGCGGTTGCAGCTCTACCTGGAGAGTTCGCCGGAGCATCGAAAGAGGTATTACGGCGCCCTGTCGGACGACCGGGACGCGAAGCGGGCCTACGAAGCAAAGTGCGCCGAACACGGCGACCGCGGGTTCTCCTTCGCCTTTACCTGCGGTCCGGGGCCGAATATGATACCGAATTCCTTTCCTGACAAGGATTTCCGTTCCCTGGAGGTGGTGAGCGACACGGACTTCGACGAAGCGCATCCGGCCGGTACCCCGCTGAACGACGTGACGATGTTCTGCTCGGCTTCGCCGTGGCCCTTCATACGGAGCGGTTACACCGAGCAAGGAACGTGGAGCGGCGAGCTCCCTGCGGAGGTGTATCGCTACTTCGGTATCGTCACGCCTTACGACATGGAGTGGAAGAGCTGCTACCATCCGATATACGGGAAGGTGTCGGAGCTGACCCCCGACGACCTGACCCTGCTGGGTGGCGACGAAGGCGGACTGCGGATGGGGATGATCGGCGTGCTTACGCTCCTCGAACGGCCCGAGCGGGCTGCGACGCATACGCTCACCGTGACCCTTACCTCCTCGGACGGAGAGCGTTATTCGGCCCGGGTAGCGGTGACGTTAGGGTAGGCGGCATGTTTCCGACGAGGCTCCTGCCGAGAGCCTGCACGTGAGGCGGACCGCAGCATGCAGACGGCGGACCGCTTCGGCGGCTCCGTTCGGCAGGGGGCTTCCGGGCGTGTGCGGGGGCGTCCGGAGGGCCCGTATTGCGGCGTCGCCCGTTGCAGTCGTTTCCTCCGTCTGCGCCAGGTCGGAGGCCGTCAGCGGTTTGCCTGCGGCGTCGGTGACCTCGTTCCGGAGGGTGATCGTCGTCCCTCGCGGGCTTTCCCGGAGATCGGCGACGGTCTGGACGGAACGGATGATGACCGTGCCCTTCGCGTCTTTGGTGAGGTATTCCAGCGCGAGACCTTTCCGGGTGGGAACGAACGGGTTTTCTGCATGGCCGGTCGATGCGGCCAGCAGGAAGAGCAACGGCAACAGCGCCGTCCGAAGCGTGTGTTTCGCGGTCATGTGGCGTGAGTTTTTAGGATACTATCCCAAGTTACGCAAATTTTTCGTAAAAACGGCCCAGCGACAGGGATTTTCGCGTCGGCCTTCGTCGTCGGAGGCGGGGAGAGAGCGGGCCGCGGACCGAAAATCGAGAGCACGCGGTACGCCCTTGAAAAAAATACTATCTTTGCAGTAATTTACTGACATAGTAATTTACCTAAATGTATTGACTATGAAATTGCTTGAAGGAAAAGTGGCCGTGGTAACGGGTGCGGCCCGCGGTATCGGCAAAGCCGTTGCCCTCTGCTTCGCCCAGAACGGTGCGGACATCGCCTTTACCGACCTGTCCATAGACGAGAACGGCCGGAAGACCGAGGAGGAGATCCTCGCTCTGGGTGTGCGCTGCAAGGCGTATGCCTCCAACGCAGCCGATTTTCAGCAGACGCACGAGGTTGTCGAGAAGATCATGGCCGATTTCGGACGTATAGATATTCTGGTGAACAATGCGGGCATCACGAAAGACGGTCTGATGCTCAAGATGGAGGAGAAGCAGTGGGATATGGTGATCAATGTCAACCTCAAGTCCGCGTTCAACTTTATCCATGCCGTTACGCCGATCATGATGCGTCAGCGGGGCGGCAGCATCATCAACATGTCCTCCGTGGTGGGTGTGCACGGCAATGCCAGCCAGGCCAACTATTCGGCCTCCAAGGCGGGAATGATCGGACTCGCCAAATCCATCGCCCTGGAGCTGGGGTCGCGCGGCGTGCGTGCCAACGCCATCGCTCCGGGTTTCATCCTCACCGACATGACGGACAAACTGCCCGATGCGGTCAAGGAGGATTGGAACAAGAAGATTCCGCTTCGCCGCGGCGGTACCCCCGAGGAGATCGCCAAGGTGGCGCTGTTCCTCGCCAGCGACCTTTCGAGCTATGTCAGCGGTCAGGTCATCGAGGTGAACGGAGCGATGAACTCCTGATACCCGCTCTTTGCAGTCTTGACAAGGGGCTGTCCGTTAACGGACAGCCCCTTGTTGCTGTCGGGCCTTTTCCCGGCCGGCTCTTTGTCGCCGTATGTTCTTTCGAGGCCGGCCTTTTGTCGCAGTGTAGCGCTTGTCGGACGAAACCTCCGGTCGTTGTCTTGGGATTCATGCCGGATCGGATCGGCCCGCTACCTCGGCTCCGTGCCGTGTGGGATGCGGGCTCTCTTGTCGCCGAAGTCGCGGAGGCATCCTGTTGCCCTTTCTTTTTGGCTGCTGGGCATGGACTTCCGTTTTCCGACGTTGTCGGGCACTCCCTTTTGCCCTGTTTAACCGGAGGTAGGTGTGCCGGCCGTTGTCGCATTTTTCTTTCCCCGCCTCGTTGCCGGTTCCCGGCTGCCTTTGTGTTTTCCGGTTTCGTTATCCCTGTTCGATCCTATGCGTTGGGTTTTTCCCGGAGGTTGGAAGGTAGCCTCGTTCGGGGCGGACGGGGCGTGGCCGGCAGTGTGCGGATGTTTTCCGCCGAAAGGAACGCGGGCGCTTCCCTCCGAAAATGGAGCGTGCCGGTTCGGTGATCGGGGTATGCGGGGATGTGTCGCGATGTTTTTTTGGTAGGAAACAACTTAAAAATTGTATGTCGTATGCTTTTATTTGTGATGCAAACAGTAATAATATGTAATATGGCAACGGTAAAAGTCAAATTTCGCGCCTCCTCCGTAGAAGCACGCGAGGGGGTTTTGTATTATCAGTTCATCCATCGGAGGGTGGTGAGGCAGATCAATCCCGGTTACCGGATTTTTCCCTGGGAGTGGGACTGTCGTTCGGCCCGTATCGTTCTGCCGGAGGCGTATGCGTTCCGTTACGACTATCTACGTGCGCTGGAGCGCCGCATGGCGGAGGATATGAAACGGTTGCGGAGCATCGTCCTGCGTTTGGAACGTGCGGGTGCCGATTTTACGGCCGACCGCGTCGTGGAACTGTACCGTTCGTCGGGTGCGGCGGGACGGGGATTTCTGGGTTTCGCACGGGAGTTGATCGAACAGTTGAGGCAGGTGGGGCGGGAGCGTACGGCCGAGTCCTATACCTCCGCCGTGAACAGTTTCGAGCGTTTCCGCGGCATGTCGGGCGATGTGTCGCTCGAGGAGATGGAGTCCGAACTGATGGTCGGCTACGAAACCTATCTGAAGGCGTCGGGGGTGTGCCCGAACAGCAGTTCGTTCTATATGCGTAATCTGCGGGCCATCTACAACCGGGCGGTGGAGAAGGAGCTCACGCCTCCGCGCAATCCGTTCAGGCACGTCTATACGGGGATAGACAAAACCGTGAAGCGGGCCGTACCGCTCCGGACGATCCGTAAGATCCGGGATATGGATCTGGCCCGGTCGCCCGAAATGGATTATGCCCGCGACCTCTTCATGTTCTCGTTCTACACGCGGGGCATGTCGTTCATCGACATGGCCTATCTTAAAAAGAATGATTTACGGAACGGGATTCTCGCCTACCGCCGCCAAAAGACCAACCAGCAACTCTTCGTACGCTGGGAGAAACCCATGCAGGAGATCGTCGACAAGTACGACACGGCCGGCAGTCCTTACCTGCTGCCCATCATCCGCGACGGAGGGAAGGATGCGAGGAGGCAATATAAGAATGCGTCGCACTTGATCAACAGACGGTTGAAGGCGATAGGCGAACGGCTGGAGTTGCCCGTGGTGCTCACCACCTACGTGGCACGCCATTCCTGGGCCAGCGTAGCCAAAAGCAAGAACGTTTCCATTTCGGTCATCAGCGAGGCGATGGGACACGACTCGGAGCATACCACACGCATCTACCTCGCTTCGTTGGATACGGCGTCGGTGGACAGGGCCAATCGTCTTGTTATAAGTATGTTGTAGGGGTGTCGTGAAGCGGAGAGGGTAGGGCGGGGGTGGATTCTTTCTCCGAGAGAGAGATAAGGAAGATGCTAATCTGTTTTAAAACAACGAGATAACG
>CAJTLO010000013.1 GCA_910577285.1 uncultured Rikenellaceae bacterium
TAAAAATCACCATTCGGCGGGTAACGATTTGGAGACCGTTCTGCTTCATAAATCCGCTTTCCTTTGCGTTACCCCGATTTTTCGCCTGTCCTCATTTGGCTCCGCAAACGCCTTATTGACAGGCATTACGAAGGCATTTGTCCCTTTATATTCGTCTTTTCCAAAGATTTTCCGTAACTTTGTACATTCCGGTAAATTTCAAAGCAATGAAAAGAGTAGTCGTACTTTATGTTATACTCGCCTTGGCCGTCTCCTGCGGCGGGCGCGGAAAGGTGAAACGGACGGAAACCGCAACGCAAACGCCGCCTTCTGCGGCGGCGTTGCGCGAGCCGGTGCGGTATACCTATCGCGTGAGGGGTGTCTATCCCCACGATACCGATGCCTACACTCAGGGATTGTTCTGGCTGGACGGCTATCTTTACGAAGGGACGGGGCGCAACGGCCATTCGGAGTTGCGACGGGTGGAGCCCGCTACCGGTCGCGTGGTGCAGCGTGCGGGGCTCGACAAGAAGTATTTCGGAGAAGGCATCGCCTGCCTGGACGGGAAGATCTACCAGTTGACGTGGGTGGCCGGGCGTGCGTTCGTCTACGATGCGGAGCAGTTCCGCCCGATGCGTTCGTTCGTCTACGACGGCGAGGGATGGGGATTGACCACCGACGGCGAGTACCTCTACATGAGCGACGGCTCGGACCGGATTCAGGTGCGCGATGCGGAGAATTTCGGTGTGGTGCGGACGCTGGAGGTGAGGGCCGGAGGACGTCCGGTGGATATGCTCAACGAGCTGGAGTGGATCGACGGCCGCATCTGGGCCAACGTCTACCTCACCGACCGGGTGGCGATCATCGACCCGCACACGGGCGAGGTGACCGGGGAGGTGGACTTCGGCGGATTGCAGACCCCCGCGGACAGGACGCCCGATACGGATGTCTTCAACGGCATCGCCTACGACGCCGCGACGGGCGACATCTATGTGACCGGCAAGAACTGGAACAAAGTCTATAAGGTGGAGATATTCGAGAAAGAGGAGGAATAAGCGTTTTTAGAGGAATGAAGAGGGATTTATACGACATCGTCCGGGAGCGGATCGTCGTCCTGGACGGCGGCATGGGTACCATGATACAGCGCTACGGGCTGCGGGAGGAGGATTATCGCGGTGCGGAGTTTGCGACGTGGCCCGTGCCGCTGAAGGGGTGCAACGACCTGCTGGTCCTTACCCGTCCCGACGTGATCGGGGAGATACATCGTGCTTACCTCGATGCGGGAGCCGACATCGTGACGACGGATTCGTTCAACGCCAACCGCATTTCGCTCGCCGACTACGGGTTGCAGGAGCAGGCGTATGCCATCGGCCGTGCGGCGGCGCAGGTGGCCCGGCGCGCGGCGGACGACTACATGCGGGAGCATCCGCAGCACGGACCGCGTTTCGTGAGCGGTTCGGTGGGACCCACGAGCAAGTCCGCCTCCATCGCCACGGACATGAACGACACGTCGCGTCGCGAAGTCGATTTCGGCGGGCTCGTCGCAGCCTACGTCCCTCAGATAGAGGGATTGGTGGACGGCGGTGCGGACCTTGTCCAGTTCGAGACCTTTTTCGATACGCTCAACTGCAAGGCGGCCGTGTTCGCCGCCGAGGAGGTGTTCGCCTCGCGCGGACGCCGGCTTCCCCTCATCGTGTCGGGGACGCTCACCAACAGCGGGCGGACGCTCTCGGGGCAGACCGTGGAGGCCTTCTACGCCTCGGTGGCGCATGCCCGGCCGCTGGCGGTCGGGTTCAACTGTTCGTTCGGTGCGCGGCAGCTGCTTCCCTACCTCCGGCGGATGGCCGATGTGTCGGACTATCCGGTGTCGGTCTATCCCAATGCGGGCCTCCCGAACCTCGCCGGAGAATACGAGGAGTCGCCGGCCGCCATGGCCGCGCAGGTGGAGGAGTACCTGCGGCAGGGGCTTGTCAATATCGTGGGCGGTTGCTGCGGCACCACGCCCGAACACATACGTGCCATCGCACAGGTGGCGGCGCGTTATGCGCCCCGGCCGCTGCCCGGGCGGAGGTGCCGGACGATGTTCGCCGGCCTCGAACCGCTCGTGGTGGATGAGGCGACGGGATTCGTGAATGTCGGCGAACGCACCAATGTGGCGGGGTCGGCCAAGTTTGCGAAACTGATCCGCGAAGGACGTTTCGAGGAGGCGCTCGCCGTGGCACGCAGCCAGATAGAGGGCGGTGCGCAGGTGATCGACATCTGTTTCGACGACGGGATGATCGACGGGCCGGCGGCGATGCGCAGGTTTCTCAACATGGCGGCCGCCGAGCCGGAGATAGCACGCGTGCCCGTGATGATCGACTCCTCCTCGTGGGAGGTGCTGGAGGCGGGACTGCAATGCGTGCAGGGCAAGGCGATCGTGAACTCCATTTCGCTCAAGGAGGGCGAGGAACTCTTCCTGCGCCGGGCGTCGCTCATCCGGCGTTACGGTGCGGCGGCGGTGGTCATGCTCTTCGACGAGCGCGGTCAGGCCGACGTCTACGAGCGCAAGATCGAGGTGGCCGGCCGGGCTTACGCACTGCTGACGGCGGCGGGCTTTCCGCCGGAGGACATCGTCTTCGACCCCAATGTGCTGGCCGTGGCGACGGGCATTCCGGAGCACGACGTCTATGCACGCGACTTCATCCGGGCGACCGAATGGATGCGTGCCAATTTGCCGGGGGTGAATGTCAGCGGCGGCATCAGCAACCTCTCGTTCGCCTTCCGCGGCATAGACCGCGTGCGCCGGGCGATGCACTCGGTGTTTCTGTACCACGGCCGGCGGGCGGGACTCAACTTCGGGATCGTCAATCCGGCCATGACGGACCTTTACGAGGAGATCGAACCGGAGCTCCTTGCGTTGGCCGAGGATGTGGTGCTGGCACGCGGGGAGGATGCCGCCGAGCGTCTGGCCGCCTATGCCCAGCGCATCCGGGGAGAGAAAGAGTCGGGCGGCAAGACCGCTGCGGGCGGGGAGTGGCGCTCGTTGCCCGTGGAGGAGCGGATATATCATGCGATGGTGAAGGGGCTCGACGAACGGATAGGCGACGATGCGCTGGAGGCCGTGGGCGGAGGAATGACGCCCCTCGAGGTGATCGACCGTTGCTTCATGCCCGCCATGGAGCATGTGGGCGAGCTCTTCGGGCAGGGAAAGATGTTTCTGCCGCAGGTGGTGAAGACGGCCCGTGTGATGAAAAAGGGAGTGGGCGCCCTCACGCCTCTGCTCGGGGAGGGCGGCCCGGAGAACGGCGCCAAGGAGAAGGCATTGCTCGCTACGGTAAAGGGCGATGTGCACGACATAGGAAAGAATATCGTATCGGTGGTGATGGCCTGCAACGGCTACCGCATCCGCGACCTGGGAGTGATGGTCGAGTGCGAGGAGATCGTGGATACGGCCCTCGGATGGGGAGCCGACGTGATCGGCCTGAGCGCCCTGATCACCCCCTCGTTGGGCGAGATGATCAAGGTGGTGAGGGAGCTGGAGCGGCGCGGGGCGGAGATTCCCGTCATCGTGGGAGGAGCGACCACCTCGGCGGTGCATACCGCCGTCAAGATAGCGCCGGAGTACTCCGGTCCGGTGATTCACTGCCGCGATGCGTCGGAGAACGTGGTGGTGCTCGGCAAGCTCTTCGGCCCGGAGCGGGAGGACTTCCTTGCCGAGGTGCGGAGGAAGCAGGAGGAGCTGCGCCGCAACTATGCGGCATCGCACGGCGAAGGCCGCCTGCTGTCGCTCGCCCGGGCGCGGGCCAACTGCCATGTGAAGCGGGTCGAGGAGGTCGCGGAACCCCTTTGTCTGGGTACCCGGCACCTGCTCGACTATCCCATCGGCGACGTGATCCCCTACATCGACTGGAGTTATTTCATCTCTTCGTGGGAATTGAAGGGGCGTTGGCCGGAGATTCTCTTTTCGTCCGACAAGGGGGAAGAGGCGCGGAAGCTCGTGGACGACGCGCAGACCATGCTCTGCCGGATGGACCGGGAGAAATTGCTGACGCTGCATGCGGTCGTGGGGATATTTCCCGCCTTCTCGCGCGGGGACGACATCGTGGTGGAGTGGAAGGGCTGCCGGGTGGTGCTCCCCCAGCTCCGCAATCAGTCGGTCGCGGCCGAGGAGAACCGGTCGCTGGCCGATTACGTGCTTCCGGAGGGTGCAGGACGCGATTACGTTTGTCTTTTCGCCGCCAGTGCCGGTTTCGGATTGCGCGAACTGGTCGAGGGGCTGCGCAGGGAGGGCGACGAATACGGCGCCGTTATGGCCAAGTTGCTCGCCGACAGGCTGGCCGAGGCGTTTGCCGAGGCGCTGCATACGGTCGTGCGCCGCGACTTGTGGGGATTCGAGAAGGGAGCTCCCCTGCCGGTGCGGGAGATCCTGGCGGGGAACTATCGGGGCGTGCGGATGGCGTTCGGCTACCCGGCCGCGCCGGATCATTCGCTCAAGAGGGAGGTGTTCCGGCTGCTCGATGCGGAGCGCGTCACGGGAATGCGGCTCACCGAGAGCTGCATGATCGATCCCGGGGAGTCGCTTTGCGGGGCGATATTCGCCGATTCGCAGATGAAGTATTTCGATGTAGGGGCGATCGATGCGGAGCAGCTCGAAGATTACGCCCGTCGGCGGGGAATCGACGTGCGGGAGGCCGGGCGCTTGCTGCCCAAGAATGTCGGATAGCTCCGTCGCCTCCGCCTGGTTGTCGTCGGGAGCGGCGAGAACGTGGCCGGGGATGTTTCCGGCTCTTGGGCGGAGGCGGTGCGGGGAATGTTTGTTGGATATAACGTTTTGCAATTCGGGTCGGGGAGGCCCGCGGAGATATGGAAAACAGGGAGAAACAGACGATCATCAACGAGGCGCTCGGAGAGTTCCTGCATGTGATGATGTGGCGCAGGAATCTGCATCAGCACCCGGAACTTTCGTTCGAGGAACACCGCACGTCGAAGGTCATCGCCGAGGCGTTGCAGCACGAGGGAATCGAATACCGCAGCGTGGCGGGAACGGGCATCCTCGCCCGCATCGAGGGGACGAAAGCGTGTGCGGGGCGCGAAAAGGAGGCGCTCGTGCTGCGGGCCGACATGGATGCGCTGCCCATTACGGAGGCGACCGGGGCCGAATTCGCGTCGGTTCACAAGGGGGTGATGCACGCCTGCGGACACGACATGCACACGGCCATTCTGCTCGGGGCGTTGAAGATACTCAACCGTCACCGCGACCTCTTCTGCGGTACGGTGTTCGGACTCTTCCAGCCGGGCGAGGAGCTGAATCCGGGCGGGGCCTCGCTGGTGATGAAGGAGCGTCCGTTCGACGGATACCGTGTCGTGGCGTTCGTCGGACAGCACGTGGAACCCATGCTGAAGACGGGAACGTTCGGTTTCCGGAAAGGAAAATACATGGCGTCGAGCGACGAGCTCCGTTTCCGTGTGAACGGCGTCGGAGGGCATGCCGCCCTTCGGGAGCGGATCAAGGACCCGGTGAGGGCAGGGGCCGAGCTGGTGCGGCTGCTCTACGACATTCCCGCCGCGAATCCCGATCCGGAGCTGCCCACCATCGTGTCGATCGGACGGGTGACGGCCGACGGGGCGACCAACGTGGTGCCCGACCGGACCTATATGGAGGGAACGATGCGTACCTTCGACGAGGCGTGGCGCCGGAGGGTGAAGGAGATGGTGCACGAGGCCGCCGCCGAGGTGGATGCCCGGTTCGGGGTGGCGACCGAGGTGGATATAAACCACGGCTATCCGTGCGTGTACAACGACGAGGAGCTGACGCAACGGGTGGCGGATGCCACGGCCGGGCTCTTCGGTGAGGATGCGGTGGTGTCGCTCGGCCTGCGTCCCACGGCCGAGGATTTCGGATACTATACCCTCGAATATCCGTCGGTCTATTACCGGCTCGGCGTGGGCGGCGACGGGGAGTATTTCGAGAACCGTGCGGCGGGCAGGATCCATACCGCCGCTTTCCGGCCCGACGAGAAGGCGCTCGGCTACGGCGTGGTGCAGTTCATCAATATCGTATTTACCATACTCGGCTGATTATGCTCACGAAAGCACGTATGCGGTTGGTGAGGTCGCTTTCGGACAAGGCGGCCCGCAACGAGAGCGGCCTTTTCGTAGCGGAAGGGCGCAAGATGGTCGGCGAAGCCCTCGCGGCGGGCGCCGACATAGACCGTATCTATCTCACCGACGGCGGCACGGCGGCGTGGCAGGACGAGGCCCTGCGCAGCGGTCTTGCGGAGCGCGTGGCCGGGAGCGAAATGGAGCGCATGAGCCATTTGAAGACCCCTTCCGATGTGTTGGCCGTGATCCGCATCCCCCGTTACGAGGGCGCTGCGGCGCTGCCGGCCGGGGAGTTGTCGCTCTGTCTGGACGGCGTGCAGGACCCCGGCAACCTGGGGACCATCATCCGCATCGCGGACTGGTTCGGGATCGGTAGGGTCTTCTGTTCGCCCGATTCGGCGGACTGTTACAATCCCAAGGCGGTACAGGCTACCATGGGGGCCCTTTTCCGGGTGTCGGTGGGATATGGGGAGCTCGATGCGGCCCTTGCCGAGGCAGCGGAGCGCGGCGCGGCGGTCTACGGTACGTTCCTCGACGGCGACGATCTCTACCGTACGGAACTCACTGCCGACGGCGTCATTGTCATGGGGAGCGAAGGGCGCGGCATCTCCCCGCAGACGGCGTTGCGGGTGAACCGCAAACTCCTTATTCCGCCTTTCCCGCCGGAAAGGCACGGCTCCGAATCGCTGAATGTGGCGGCGGCTACGGCCGTGGTATGCGCCGAATTCCGCAGGCGGGCTCTCGCAGCGAAGTGAGGCGGTCCGGCGCGGGTTCGGCTGCAAATGTGGGAATGGTACAGCGAGACACTGTTCCGGTGACCATGGTCGCCGGAACAGGAGGTGATGGCATCGGGCGGATACCGGTACGAGGTATGCTAAAGTAATGAAAGAACCTGACAATCGTCAGGTTCTTTGCATGATTGAATTGGCTTTTTGTGGCAAAATATCTGGTCTGCCGTTTTTCTGCGTAGCAGGTTATCTTGGAAGTTTGCGCCCTTTTGCTGTACGGCGCGTGCTTTCCTGAATGTCTTTCTTGCGGAGTTTTATCAGGAGACAAGGTGTGTACGTATCGAACTGTTCGCCTCCCTTGCGAAAAGAGAACTGGTTTGAGAACTGGTTTGAGAATGTGTTTGGAACGGAGTAATTGTATCCACTATTTCCGTACACTATTAGGTTGTCTCCTGTATGAGAAATCAATGTGAACGGGCAGTCGTTTCCGGTGTTGCGGATTGCTGCGAATTGAAGAGTTTTATGGTCGTCCTCTTCAAAAGCAACATGGAGTATATAAAAGTCAATAGGTTTGTCCCATCGGTAAAAGACGACTACGCCAGGAGTGGATTTCTTGAAGGTTATCCGGTCTCTAACGGTCTTTCCGTAATAGAGGCTTGTCCCTGTACGATGGTTGCGTCTGTCGTATTCTCGGTTTTGGATAATACGATGTCGCGGGAAATATAGTATTGGAAATTTTGTAATTGTTGCGCACCTCCGACTTGTTCGATAATCCGGTCGGTAACAGGAACGATACTTGCGCAGCTACAGAGGAAACAGACGCATAGAAACAATAAAGGAGTTAGAAGTTTTCTCATTTTTTTTCGTTTTTTGCCAGTGCCGTGTCCCGCGGCGTCGTTGGTGTGCAGCCATAAAAAACGTGGGACATTGCTTTCGTTATTTGTTTCTGAGGTTCTGGAATACCCTGCAACGAAATATGAAAGTAAAGCCCACGTCGTTGGACGTGAGCGCAGACTTTACTCTTTCGTTGCGGTAGAAATGTACCAGATTTCAGAAACAAGAGTAAAAGCTAACGCTTTTTATGTGGTCGTACCCGCAGCCGTTACTTTACTTCGTGGCAGGATACGGTGGTAAATCAAGTGGTGTGTCGTTCCCGTTATTTACTCATAGGCAAAAGTTTGGTATATTCCGGATGCAGATATACGAAGATTTTCGATGAGAATCGGCGGGCGTTGCCGGGCTGAAAATCCGATATGCGGCTCCAACCCAATTCAGTTGAGATAAGTATAGGATAAATTCGATAAAAAAGCTACCTTTGTTATTTAAAACGGCGTTCCGCTTGTCGGCGGAGGCTTTCGACGAAGAGATTCTATATGGCAGATAACAAAATGATAAGGGTCGGCATTACGCAGGGCGACATCAACGGCATCGGACCGGAGGTGATTATCAAAGCCCTTGCGGACCCGCGGATGAGCGAACTGTTCGTCCCGGTGGTTTACGGCTCCTCCAAAGTGTTTTCCTACTACCGCAAGGGACTTTCGGAAGGGGAAACCTTCTCGTACCAGATCGTGAGCGGTGCCCGCGAGGCGCGTCCCAAACGGGTGAACCTGGTGGAAACCGGTACCGGAGAGGTGCGCATCGAGCCGGGTACGGCCACCCGGGAGGGCGGCATCGAAGCGGTGAACGCGTTGCGCCGGGCGGCCGATGACCTCGCGGCGGGCGATATCGACGTGGTGGTGACGGCTCCCATCAACAAGGAGAACGTGCAGGAGGCCGGTTTCGGCTTCACCGGCCATACGGAGTTTTTTGCCGATCGGTTCGGCGGCGAGCCGCTGATGGTCATGTGCAGCGAGCGCATGAAGGTGGGGCTCGCGACGATCCACGTGCCCTTGGCACAGGTGAGCGGAATGCTCTCTCCGGAGCTGATCGTGCAGCGTCTGGAACAACTCAAGCGCATGCTCGTGACCGACTTCCGGATCGTCGAGCCGCGCATCGCGGTGCTGGGGCTCAACCCCCATGCCGGCGACGGCGGCCTGATCGGCGGCGAAGAGGAGACGGTGGTGCGTCCGGCCATGGCCGAGGCCGTGCGGCGCGGAGTGCTGGCTTTCGGCCCCTTTGCGGCGGACGGTTTCTTTGCGTCGGGCGGGTATGCCCGGTACGATGCGGTGCTGGCCATGTACCACGATCAGGGATTGATTCCCTTCAAGTCGCTCAGCACGGGCGGTGTCAACTTCACGGCGTCGCTGCCGGTGGTGCGGACGAGTCCCGACCACGGTGTGGCCTACGACATTGCCGGGCGGGGCGTGGCCGACGAGACATCCTTGCGGGATGCGCTCTACGCGGCGACGGATATTTTCCGCAACCGACGCTGGTATGCCGAGATCAGCGCCAATCCGCTGAAACACTACGAGCGCGAGCGCGGTGCCGACGTTTCGGTCAAAGACCTCAAGTTGTCGGAAGGGCACGAGGAGTGAAGCGATAACACGATAGATAGCAGGACAATGTGGCGGCCGGGTTTGTAGCCGGTCGCATTATAATAGAGAAAAAATGAGTCAAAACAGTGTCAAAATCACGTTCCCGGACGGCAACGTCAGGGAGTATCCGCAGGGGGTGACCCCTCTTCAGATTGCAGAGTCGATCAGCCAGCGGCTTGCGCAGGAGGTGCTGTCGGCGACGGTGGACGGCAAGGTGACCGACCTGGCCATGCCCATCGAACGGGATGCTTCGGTGAAACTCCACAAGTGGGAGGATCCGGAGGGCCGGGCGACTTTCTGGCATACTTCGTCGCACCTGTTGGCCGAGGCGCTCGAAAGCCTCTATCCGGGGATCAAGTTCGGCATCGGTCCGAGCATCGAGAGCGGGTTCTACTACGACGTGGATTCGCCCGTGCCCATCACGGAAGCCGACCTGCCGAAGATCGAGAAGAAAATGGAGGAACTCGCCCGCACCAAGGAGCCGCTCGTGCGGCGGGAGGTGAGCAAGGCGGAGGCCATGCGGATATTCTCCGAGAAGGGCGACCAGTATAAGACCGAGCTGATCGGCGACCTGCAGGACGGGACCATCACGTTCTATACGAACGGTTGCTTCACCGACCTCTGCCGCGGTCCGCACCTCCCCAATACGGGTTTGATCAAGGCCATCAAGCTCACCTCCGTGGCCGGTGCCTATTGGCGCGGCAACGAGAAGAACAAGATGCTCACCCGCATCTACGGCGTCGCTTTCCCCAAGAAGTCGATGCTCGACGAACACCTTGCCATGCTCGAAGAGGCCAAAAAGCGCGATCACCGCAAGCTGGGCAAGGAGCTGGAACTCTTCATGTTCTCGCCTCGCGTGGGGCAGGGCTTGCCCATGTGGCTTCCCAAGGGGGCCGCACTGCGGGAGAGGCTCCAGAATTTCCTGCAGAGCGTACAGAAAAAATACGGTTACGAGCAGGTCATCACGCCGCATATCGGCATGAAGGACCTCTATGTGACCTCCGGACACTATGCCAAGTACGGCAAGGACTCCTTCCAGCCTATCCGGACGCCCGACGAGAACGAGGAGTTCCTGCTCAAACCGATGAACTGCCCGCACCACTGCGAGATATACCGCCACAAACCGCGTTCCTACCGCGACCTGCCGTTGCGTTTCGCGGAGTTCGGCACGGTGTATCGCTACGAGCAGAGCGGCGAGCTGCACGGACTGACCCGCGTGAGGGGATTCACGCAGGACGATGCGCACCTCTTCGTACGTCCCGACCAGTTGCTCGAGGAGTTCGAAAAGGTGATCGATATCGTGCTATATATCTTCAAGACGCTCAAGTTCGAGGATTTCATCGCACAGGTGTCGCTGCGCGATCCGGCGAACAAGGAGAAGTATATCGGTAGCGACGAGAATTGGGAGAAGGCCGAACGCGCCATCATCGAGGCGGCCGAACACAAGGGGCTGAAGACGGTCGTGGAGCTCGGCGAGGCCGCTTTCTACGGGCCGAAGCTCGACTTCATGGTGAAGGATGCCTTGGGTCGCAAGTGGCAACTCGGTACGATACAGGTGGATTACAACCTGCCCGAACGGTTCGACCTGACCTACACCGGTGCCGACGACCAGCCCCACCGTCCCATCATGATCCACCGTGCGCCGTTCGGGTCGATGGAGCGTTTCGTGGCCGTGTTGCTGGAGCACACCGGGGGCAAGTTCCCGTTGTGGCTTACGCCTCAGCAGGTGGTGGTGCTGCCCATCAGCGAAAAATTCAACGATTATGCGCAGAGTGTTTCAAAATTCCTGAATAATTCCGATATTCGTGCCGAGGTAGACTGCCGCAACGAAAAGATTGGCAGAAAAATACGTGACAACGAGCTCAAACGGGTGCCTTTCCTGCTTATCGTGGGCGAAAAGGAGGAGGCCGAAGGTACGGTTTCCGTCCGCATGCAGGGCGAAGGCGACAAGGGCACGATGAAACGGGAGGAGTTCGCCGCCTATCTCGCCGACCTGGTGAAAAAGGAGGTCGAGGCATAAGCAGCCGGAACGGTTCTTGCAGACCGATCCGATACAGAATTGGATGTTTTATTAATCGAGGAGGACAAAACTATAAACACCGTAAAGAAAACTTACCGTCCGAAGCCGGCTCCGTCGGGTGCCGGTCAGCAGCGCAGACCGTACCCGGGAAGGGTCGAGAAGGAAGCGCCCAACAGGATTAACGAACGGATCACCGTTCCGCAGGTACGTGTGGTGGGTGACGGCGTCGAGGGCGGTTCGGCGGTCATGCCGACCAGCCAGGCGCTCAGGCTCGCCCGCGAACAGGAGCTCGACCTGATCGAGATTTCGCCCAAGGCGGAGCCGCCCGTGGTGCGTATCGCCGATTACCAGAAGTTCCTCTATCAGCAGAAGCGTAAAGCCAAGGAGCTGAAAGCCAAAGCGGTAAAGGTAACGATCAAGGAGATTCGTTTCGGTCCCCAGACCGACGACCACGACTACAACTTCAAGCTCCGCCATGCGCAGAACTTCATTAACGAGGGAGCGAAGGTGAAGGCGTACGTCTTCTTCAAGGGGCGTTCGATCGTCTTCAAGGAGCAGGGCGAAATTCTGTTGCTCCGTTTCGCGACCGATCTCGAGGAGATCGCGAAGGTGGAGATGATGCCCAAACTGGAGGGTAAGCGTATGACGATGATGCTCGCCCCGAAGCCGAAAAAGTGATCGGTCGGCATCGATTCGTATAACGGAGTTCCCGCTTACAGTCGGGAGAGAAAAAGCGAGGGAGGCATTCGTGCCTCCCTCGCTTTTTTGTGTCTTTCTGCAAATAGCTGGTTATTAGTTTTTATCGCGTTATCCCGAAGGCTTTTCGGGCGTCTTTTATAGATTGTCCCGATGGTATAGCCGGGCATACGAACGAAGTGTACGGCAGTACGAAGGGTATTTTAGTGTGTAAGTATTTGATGGCTACTTCGGTAGATGAGTACATTTGAGTGGGCTTCAACCGAAGCGTACAAAAGGTTGAAGTTGGTTTAGTCTTGCTTTAAGAATGAGGGCAAAGTGTTTGCGCAGATGTTTCATGCGGCTTTGCATCGGGTTTGAAGAGCCTTTATTCGCATGGACGATCAGGGAACTATCGGGGCTTCGGCGGCCTTCCCAGCATTTTTCCTGTGGGGGAAAGGAAAGAGGAATCGTCGCTGGCGGAAAATACCTTTCCTCAGGAGCGTAGCGGGAAGATCGCGGTTTCGGCATCGGGCAACGGAGCGGTGCCTTGTTCGGTTCGCGTGACGCAGCGGGCGGCCGATATCGTCTACGGACTCACCGTTGCGCCTGCCAACCTGGAGTTCGTCGGTAGGGATGCGCCGGCGCAGCAGGTGACGGTCACTGCCCAGGGGGCGGGGCTGACCTGGAAGCGGAACCGATCGCGGCGGGCCTCGATGCGTGGAACCGGATGGGGAGAGGAAGTTGTTGCCGGGCCGGAGGATGTGGTCGGCGGGCCGGGGCGATTCGTGCCGTCGCGGAAACGACGGAAGGCCGGTGGGGAAGATGGGCAGGAGCGTGGCGGAGGGAGAGTTGTATATAATATATTATCTTTGCATGGCCGGTGCGAAGGCGGCCCGAGAGGTCGGGTCCTTGCCGGAATGGCCGGGCCGAAGAGCTGAGAAAGAGAAAAATATATGAAGATTAGCGGATTTACCTTCATCAAGAATGCGGTGATTTACGACTTTCCGGTGGTGGAGAGCGTGCGGTCGGTATTGCCTGTGGTGGATGAATTCATCATCGTTGCCGGCGACAGCGCCGACGCAACCGACGAATTGCTGAAAGCGTTCGCCGACGAACCCAAGGTGCGGATCATCCGCACGGTGTGGGATACGCAGACCTACGACCGCGGAGGCATGATCTACGCGCAGCAGACCGATGTGGGGCTGCGGGCCTGTACGGGCGACTGGTGTCTTTACATTCAGTCGGACGAGATCATGCACCACGATGCGTTGCCCGTGATACGGGAGGCGTGCGCGAAGTATCTCGACGATGAGCGTGTGGAGGGTTTTCTGTTGAAATACGTCCATCTTTACGGCGACTACCGGCACTACATCGATTCGCTTCACTTCGCCTATCCGCGCGAGATACGCATCGTGCGCAATCGGCCCGACATCCACTCGTGGCGCGATGCGCAGTCGTTCCGCGTGATGCCCGACTTCAACGGGCTGGATTACGACCGGGAGAAGGGAACGCGCAAGCTGCGGTGCATCCTGCTCGATGCGCTCATCTTCCATTACGGGTGGTCGCGCGACCCGCGGTGCATGGTGCGCAAGGCGAACCATCACAATTCGCTCTACCTGAAAGATTACAAACCGGTCGTGGGGGTAGATTACTACGATTATGGCAACCTCAGCATGATGCCGCTCTACCGGGGGAGTTTCCCGCAAGCGGCGGAGGCACGGATGGCGGCTTACGACTGGGCGGAATATGTCCGGTACGACGGGCCGCGGCCCAACGTGGGCAAACGGTACGGCCTCAAGTACCGTACGGTGAATTTTATCGAAAAGCATATCCTGCGCGGCGGTCGGCGTATCGGCGGCTTCAAGAACTACAAACTGTTGAAAGGGTAGCGAGACCGGGAATCCGGTGCGTTCGTTTGGCCCGTCAGCTTTTCCTTTGCCGGACGGGATGGGGGATAGGCATTACGATCGAGGGGGCTGCGCTTTTCAGAGCGCAGCCCCCTCGTGTCGTTCCCGACGGGCATACGGTCAGTTCTCCGGGACGGCCACCTCGCCCGAGTATTGGAAGGCGCGCAGGTTGAAGAGCGGCATCACGGCATAGATGTGGTCGAACAGGTCGGACTGCACGTTTTCGTAGTCGATCCAGCTCTGCCGGGCCGAGAAGCAATAGATCTCGATCGGCAGGCCGGTGGGACCCGGCTGGAGCTGGCGCACCATGTGGGTCATTCCCTGGTGGATGTCGGGATTGTTTTCGATCCACTGCTCCATGTATTCGCGGAACGTGCCGATGTTGGTGAGGCGCCGCTCGTCGAGGTCGCTGGCACGGTTGGCGTTGTAGCTTGCCAGAACGGCCAGCTTTTTCTCCATGTAGCGATGCAGCAGCTGCGATGCGCCGAGCGTGGCGAGCTCTTCGTCGGAAAGGTAGTGGATCGAGGCGACGTCGATGTTCACCGAGCGTTTGATGCGTCGGCCGCCCGACTCCTCCATGCCGCGCCAGTTGGTGAAGGACTCGGAAACGAGCTTGTGCGTGGGGATGGTGGTGATGGTCTTGTCCCAGTTCTGTACCTTGACCGTGGTGAGGCCGATCTCCCGGACCTCGCCGTCTACGCCGCGGCTGGGCATGACGATCCAGTCGCCCAGACGAACCATGTTGTTGGAACTGAGCTGAATGCCGGCTACGAAACCGAGGATGGGGTCTTGGAAGACGAGCATCAGCACCGCGGCGAACGCCGTCAGTCCGCCCAGCAGCACCGCGAGGCTTTCGTGGGTGAAGATGCTGATGATGATGAGCACCACGGCGCACCAGATGACCACCGCGATGACCTGTGTGATGATCTTCACGGGTTTGTCGCGTACGTTGGCCATCTTTTCGTAGACCCGGTTGATGCCTCCCAGAAATGCCGATGCGAGCAGGGCGCTCGCCACCACGATCCAAATGTCGAGCAGACGGTTGATCGTGGGCATGTGCTTCCATTGGATGGGCGAGAGGCCCGCACGCAGCACGATGGGCATGAAGAGCAGGGCGAGCCGGTTGAAGAATCGCTGGTCGAGAAGCCATTCGCTCCATTGGTGGCGGGTGGTGCCGGCGATCCTCCGCACCAGGCGCGGCAGCAGTTTTTTGGCCGCCACGTAGGCGACCCATCCGATCAGACTGACCACCAGCATGGTGAACAGAATGTTGACGGTTTCCGTGAGCCTCCCCTCCTGGAGGCCGAAACGTTCCAGTAGACTGTTTAGATTCATAAAAAAGCACGTGTGCGGGAGAAAGTCCCGTTTCGACAAATATAGGGCATCCCCCTCTTCTTTCCAAAGCGCATTCCTTATCTTTGCCCCGTTAAGAAAATCTGCGTATGATGATAGAGAGTGTGGTGTTCGACCTGGGCGGTGTGGTGATCGGGCGCGATTACGACCGCTACGGTCCCGAAATAGCCGAGTTTTCGTTCTTGCAGGGCGACCGTCCCTTTCCCGATTGGTGGAAGCGGTACGATCTCGGTACGGCCTCCCGCAGCGAGGTGGTGGAGGCGGTATGCGCTGAGAGCGGGCTGGCGCCCGACCGGGCGTCGGCGAAGCTGGACCGGCTCATGGAGCTGTTCAACGAGTTCGACGATACGGTGGAGCTGATACGCGAGCTTTCGGCGAAAGGGTACGGACTCTACGTGCTCTCCAACATGCCGGCCGAATTTTACGACTACGTCAGCCGTTTCGACGTATTCCGCTACTTCGACGGTCAGATCGTTTCGAGCCGCGAAGGGCTTGCCAAGCCTGATCCGCGCATGTTCGCGCTGTTGACCGAGAGGTATGGCCTGCGTCCCGAAACGACGCTTTTCGTAGACGACAAGCCGTCGAACACCACGGCGGCGGCCCGGCTCGGATTCGCCGTCCACACCTTCGTGCCGGGGTGCGGAAGCTGCGACCGCATTCGGGAGCTGGTGGCTGGGGAACGTCGATGAGGAGTGCGGAGGAGTTGCTCGGCTGGCTCGAAGCGCATCGGGATGCGGACAGGATTGCGGGCATGGCGCGTGTAGGCATTCGTACCGACCGGGCGCTGGGGGTGCCGCTGCCCCTCCTGAGGGCCCGGGCGAAGGCATATCGGCGGCAGCGCGAGGCGGCCCTTGCGTTGTGGGAGTCGGGGGTGCACGAGGCGCGGATACTGGCTGGCCGGCTCGCCCGGGCGGAGAGTGCCCCGGCACGCTGGGTGGGGCGCGACGCCCTGCGGGAGTTGACTGCCCCGCGGACGCTGGAATTCATTGCCGTTCACAGACGTTAGCGCTGCGGTCGGAGCGGCGTGTCGGGCTACGGTGGAACGACCGATACGAAGAGTCGGGAAGGAAAAACGATTTCCTTCCCGACTCTTGTCGTTTGTGCGATGCACCGGTGTGTCCTGCCGGCGTCAGAACCAGTGGGTATAGGTAAGCGAGTACCCTCTGGCTCGTTGGCGCGAGAGGGTGTTGCCGGTGAACGCTTCCCAGGCGTGCAGCATGTCGCGGTTCCAGGTGCCGGTGAAGTTCTGAATGAATTGAAACGTGAAATGGCCGTAGCCGATGCCCAGGACCAGTCCGAGCGACAGACGGTTGAAGGAGTCGCCTGCGCGGCGCGGAGTCCATTCGCCCGCCTCGTTGCTTCCGTTTACACGGATCGTCCCGCCGGCGACGATGCCCGTGAGGAGACCCGCCTGCAGGAAAACGGGGATGTAGGCGTCGCGCTCGAAAAAGGTGAGCAGAACGGGAATATCCACCGTGTAACGTTCGGTGCGCATCGATACGGAGGAGGAGCGGTAACCGGCTCCCCACCACGAGAAGTTGACGCCCGTGTCGAACGTCCACACCTCCCCGAAGGGACAGGAGGCCGAAAAGCCGGCCGTCAGCCCGGGATGGCTCCGGATGCGGTCCCGGTCGTTGTGTTCGACGCCGCCGGCGACTACCAGCCAGTCGGCCGTCGAATGGAGGTAGCCGGCGTTGATGCCGAACTGCCACCGGTGTTCGCGTTTCGGTTTCCGCTGTCGGACCGGGGTGTCGGTTGAGGCGTCGTCGGGCGCGGCGGTTTCCGTCGGCGTCGGTACGGCGGCCGGCAGTCGTTCCAGGTGCAGCTCCGGTTCCTGCGCCCGCACTCCGGTGCAGGCGGTCCACAGGAGTGCGATGACCGTCAAGGTTCGTTTCATGTGCGGGTAGTAGTGCGTGTCCGTCGGTCCTGTGCCGACGGACACGGAGGGGATTAAAAGAGGAAGTTGAGCGTCGCGGTGATCGTGTGGCGGTGCAACGCTCCGCCGTTGATGTCGTCGACGGGTTTGTAGGTGACTTCGTTCACCATGCCCTGCGGCAGGCGGGCCGGACCGTTATAATAATAGAGTCCGTAGGGGGCGATCTCGTAGCGGCTGTAGACGTAGGCGATGTCGAGGGTCGTGGCCCGACCCAGCCATATGCCCACACCGGCCGAGATGTGACTCGACGAGGTGGTGAAAATATTCTTGAATATCAGGTCATTCCCTTCGCTGTCCTTCTCCTTGACGGGCGAGCCGTAGTAGGCGTAACCCGCACGCAGTGCGAAACCCGGCAGCGGTTTGACTTCGATGCCCGCGCGGAAGTTGTCGGCGGCACGGTAGTCGTGGGCGATGGCGGTACGGAAGCTCTCCTGTATCTCGTAGCTTTCGCTCGTGTAACGCATCTTGTTGTACCATACGCGTTCGTAGTCGAACGAGAGAGCGAGGTAGTCGCCCAGCGTGAGGGCGACTCCCGCGAGCAGCCGCGAGGGGGTGTTGAAGGAGTAGTCGTAGCCGGCGATCTCGGATGTGTAGTGTTTGCTCTGGGGATTGCCGTAGTAGGCGGTACCCATGCTGCCGTAGTATTTCTTCCGTACCGAAGAGTAGGAGGGGCTGTGGTAGGCGAGGCCTATGCGCAACTGCGGAACCGGACGGAAGATGGCGCCTATCTTGAAGTTGAAGGCGGAACCCTGCATGAGCAGGTATTGATTGTAGTTCATCTGTTGCAGATAGAGCTGAGCCGTCCCCGAATAGTTGCCTTCATAGGCTTCGGTATAGTAGAAGGACATCTTCTGATAGATGTCCCTGAAGCCGAAGTCGAAGCCCAGGTAGAGGAGGTTGTTGATGTTGAAGCCGCCTGCGATGTTGTATTCGCTGACCGATCCGCGACTCTCGTAGCGGAGCGAAGGGGTGTTGTTGCTCCCTTCGGGCAGACTGTTCAGGCCGTACATGTTGTCGCCGCCCAGCCCCGGAAAGATGCCGGACTGGTAGCCGAGGACCGCACCCCATTCGTCGATGTAGATGTTGCCGTTATTGAACGGAGCGTTGTTGAGATCCTTTTCGGAGAGTCCCCGCCACGTTCCCGTATCGAGGAAGTCGTAGAGGCCGTTGAGCTGGAGCTGGAAGACGTTGAGCAACGAACCTCCCGCCGCCGCGGGCAGCCGGACGCTGCCGCGGTAGTTGAAATCCTCCGCCTTGTTGTAGGAGAGTCCGAGGTTGAAGCCGGTCAGCCCGCTGCTGCTCTGGCTGAGCCGGAGTACGGTGCCGATGTTGTTGAACCCGAAACGCGAGGCGTGGTTCTCGGTCATGGTGGAGTAGGCCTCGTGGTTTTGGGTGAAAGTCATGGCGGGAGAGAAGCTCCACACGGAGGTACGGTACATGCCCAGACCGGCCGGGTTGATGCCCGCCGAAGCCATGTCGCCTCCCAGCGCGGTGAAAGCACCGCCCATGGCGGCGACGCGACCCGTGGTGAAGGAGTAGTTGTTCTGCGAATATTTCATCATGTCCACCGGGGTGAACTGGCTGGCCGTAAGGAGCAGTCCGTCCAGTTGGGCGTTCTGCGCATCGGCGGAGATCACCGGCAGGAGCAGTACGGCCAATGCCGACGCGAGGTGTTTGATACGCTTCATAATCGATTGCTATCGTTGTGTCCGGCGGAACGCGTTCCGCCGGATGGATGTGACGTTTATCTTCTTATCTTCTGCTTCCCGATGATCGTGAGGAAGAGCTCGAACCGGAGGAGCGTCCTGCGGAGCCCGAACCGAAGCTGCCAGAAGAGCGGCTTGTGGAGCTCGGACTGAAACTGCTTCGCGACGAACTCGAGGAGCTGCCGGAGATGGTAGCGGACGATCGGCCCGACGAACTGCCCCTGCTGACACTGCCTCGCGAAGAGGTGCCCGATGAAGAGCCGGCCGAGCGGCTGGGAGTGGAGTAGCTGCCGCGGGAGGAACCGCTCGAGGAGCCGGTGCCGCGGGAAGAGCTGGGGGTGCGGTAGCTGCTGCCCGAGGAGGTTCCGCGTGACGAACTGCCGGACGAACCGCGCATGGTCGTCGAGGAGGTGCCGCGTGACGAACTGCTGGACGAACCGCGCACGGTTGTCGAGGAGGTTCCGCGTGACGAACTGCTGGACGAACCGCGCACGGTTGTCGAGGAGGTGCCGCGTGACGAACTGCTGGACGAACCGCGCACGGTCGTCGAGGAGGTGCCGCGTGAGGAGCTGCTGGACGAGCCTCTTACGGATGAAGAAGCGCTGCCTCGCGATGCGGAGGAGCCGGTGCGGACGCTGCTGCTCGACGAAGAGCCGCGCGAGGAGGACGAGTAGCGCGATGCGTGCGGGCTGTAGCCGTACCTGCTGCGGGGATTGGAGTTGGGACGGTAGGTGTAATACGGATCGCCGTGCCAATGGTGGTGCCAATGGTCATGCCACCCCGGATGACTCCATCCCGGATACCATCCCCAGCCGGCGCCCCAACCCCAATGGAGACCCCAGTTCCACCCCCAGTAGGGTGAGTAGTAGGAGCCGAAGTAGAAGCCGGGCGACCAATAGTACGGGGAGTTCCAGTAGTTCCATGAAGCGAGGTAGGCTCCGGTAAGGAAGAGTGCCGTATCGTAATAATAGTCATAGTAGCTGGTCGGGAGGATGTAGTCGGGCTCTTCGAACATTCGGAGCCGGCGGAGGTAGGCGCTCTCGTAACCGTCGCGATAGCCCTCCAGGTAGCTGTCGTCCGGATTCTCCAGAAGAATGCCTTCGGGGGTGTCGGCATCGACCAGCATGCGGTCGATGCTCATGAGGCGGGCTTCCGCTTCGGCCCGTTCGAGTTCGGCCTGTCTGCGTTCGGCCCTCGCGATGGCCTGCCGGTCGGTCGTTCCGTACATGTTGTCGTAGTAGGGCGAGGATGCGGCCTGGCGGGAAGCGGTGCATCCGGCACTCAGCGCAACGGCCAGTGTGCCTGCCGCCGCTCCCAGGTATTTGATCATCTTTCTCATGGCTGTGAACGTTATGTTTTACTTTTTCGGTTGCTGTATCGTGCGAAGGTCCCGCCCCTTCGAGGCGGACGGCCTTTCGGTGCGCACCGCCCCGTTCGTATGAAAAGACGCGGCGATGCCCCGGTTTGTTGCATCATAATTTGTGCCACCCCTTGTTTTCCGGTCGGGCCGGGGCGGAAATGCGTTTGCCCGGGCGGGCCGAGTGGGGCTGCGGGGAGAATCGGCGGGGCGGTCCTCCCTTTTATCCAAATATAGCGAATGTCGGCCGTAGTTCCCTCTTCAGGCCCAGTCAGGCGGAAAAAACGGGGGGTGAACCGCATCCGTGGGGCCGGCGGACCGACATTTTTTTCCGTGGCGCTAAAATTCGTATGAATGAAACGAATTTACACGGATTCTGAGTACCTTTGCCACTCGCAAAGATAAATATTTCTTACAACATACGATTATGGCAAAAGAGTTAAAGGAGCTGACCAGCCGCAGCGAGAACTATTCGCAGTGGTACAACGACTTGGTCGTGAAGGCCGGCCTGGCCGAAAGTTCGGCTGTCCGCGGATGTATGGTGATAAAACCGTACGGATATGCCATCTGGGAGAAGATGCATAACGCTTTGGACGACATGTTCAAGGAGACGGGGCACGTCAATGCCTATTTCCCGCTTTTCATACCGAAATCGTTCTTCAGCCGCGAAGCCGATCACGTGGAGGGATTCGCCAAGGAGTGCGCCGTGGTGACGCACTACCGCCTCATGAACAATCCCGACGGCGAGGGAGTCGTCGTAGACCCCGATGCGAAGCTCGAAGAGGAGCTTATCGTGAGGCCCACCTCGGAGACCATCATCTGGAATACCTATAAGAACTGGATACAGTCCTACCGCGATCTGCCCATTCTGATCAACCAGTGGGCCAACGTGGTGCGCTGGGAGATGCGTACCCGGCTGTTCCTGCGCACGGCCGAGTTCCTCTGGCAGGAGGGGCACACGGCGCATGAAACCAAGGAGCAGGCGCTAGAGGAGGCGGACAAGATGATAAACGTCTACGCCCGGTTCGCGCAGAACTGGATGGCGATGCCGGTCGTCATGGGGCGCAAAACGGCCAACGAACGTTTTGCCGGTGCGGAGGAGACCTTCACCATCGAGGCCCTCATGCAGGACGGAAAGGCGCTTCAGAGCGGTACGTCGCACTTCCTGGGGCAGAACTTCGCCAAGGCGTTCGACGTGCAGTTCGCCGGTCGCGACGGCAAGCTCGACTATGTATGGGCCACTTCGTGGGGCGTTTCGACCCGATTGATGGGAGCCCTCATCATGGCGCATTCGGACGACAACGGGTTGGTGCTGCCTCCGCGGCTCGCACCCACGCAGGTGGTGATGATACCTATTTATAAAGGAGAGGAGGAGTTGCGCCGCATGGTGGCCGAGATGGAGACCGTGGCTGCGAAACTGAAGGCCAAAGGCATTACCGTGAAGATAGACGACCGCGACAATGTGCGCTCCGGATTCAAGTTCGCCGAGTACGAGCTGAAGGGATTCCCGGTGCGGATCGTGATCGGTCCGCGCGACCTGGCGGCCGGAACCGCCGAGGTGATGCGCCGCGATACGCTCGAAAAGGAGACGGTGCCCATCGAGGGGATCGACGAGTATGTGAACCGTTTGCTGGCCGAGATTCAGGACAATATCTACCAGAAGGCGCTCAGGTTTCGCGACTCCATGATCACCAAGGTGGATACCTTCGAGGAGTTCACGCGGGTACTCGACGAGAAGGGCGGTTTCGTGCTCGCTCCGTGGGACGGTACGACGGAAACCGAGGTCCGTATCAAGGAGCTTACCAAAGCAACGATACGCTGCATACCGTTCGATTCGACGGACGAAGAGGGTGTGGATATGCTCACGGGCAAACCCTCGCCGCGGCGGGTGCTCTTTGCAAGGAGCTATTGATCGGCACCTCCCGTCTGGAGCGGGAACGACATTCTTCGACAGGAAGGCTTACCGGTAAGCCTTCCTGTCGTTTTTTGTATCCCCTCCTGCCGCGGGTATTCCGATTAGAAGGGAAGAGGAACAGGTTCCCTGCATGCCGTTCGCGGGGTAGAGCAGGGCGGTGCGGAGGCTTCGCGGGGAGACATGCTTTGTCGGCGGGTGATAAAAACCCCGGCCGATGTTCCGCAAAGGCCGGGGTAGAGAAGAAACCGCTGCGAGAGGCGTCAGAGCCTCGTGCGCTCGAGGGTGTAGTTGAGCTTGGAGTCGGCGCGGCGGAGATCCTTGTCCACCAGCGTCAGGTCGCCGTCCTTCTCCTTGAGAAAATAGTGGATCGAGCTTCCGTCCGAGGGAGTGAGTTCGAGGTATTCCATACCTTTGTTCTTGCCCTCGCCCCGGAGGGTTACGAAACGGCCCGTTTCGGTGAAGGTGACATCCCGTCCGTTTTCCCCCGCGATGTAGGTGGTGACGAGCGCATAGACACCCCGGGTGACACCCTCCTGCCGGACGACGGTGAGGTCGTAGCGGATACCGGGACCATCGGCCGCGGGCAGGGTGCCCGTGTAGCGTTCGTTGATGACTGCGCCCGCTTTCGGATCTTTTACGAGCGAGTCGGCGATGTTGATTCGTGTGGTCTGAAGGTTGCGATCGTTTCCTACGGTGGTGAGTTCGATCGTTTCCTTGTAGATCTCTTTCTGCGCTTTTTTGGTTCTGTTGCCGCAGGAGCACAACAGGGCGCCGCACAGAGCGGCGACGGCAATGAATCTGATCTTCATAATCGTGTATTTTTTTTGAGTTATTCGGCCAGTGTTCCGCAGGCGGGCACAGGCCTCCTTCGCTACGCGTCAAATTTCGTGCCTCTCCGCCCGCCCGGTTCGTTGGAGGCATCGATCGGCATGTGCGATGGGGCGGTGCCGGTCGTCTGTCCGTAGGAAACGACCCGTTCGGGCACTGTTCGGGTAACGTCCGGTAGGAACGCTTGTTTCGCCGGAAAAAGTGTAGAGGCGGGGATCGGCGGATGGTTGGTTGGTTGGTTGGTTGGTTGGTTGGTTGGTTGGCCCGGGCGGTTCGTTGTAGAAAAGGATGGCTTTTCCGGTGCCGCTTCTTTTCGTGCCGCCGTCGTGGGAAGGAGAGCAGCGGCGGTATAGAATACCGATACCTGTTGGTACGGGGTGAGTTCTTTGCCGGCGGTTATCCATTCGGGGAAATGCGTCGCCGGGTTTCGTCGGGTGGGCGGAAGTATCGTAGCGACTTTCGATAACCTTACCTGTCTCGTAAGCCGGGAAGAATGGTTCGATAGGATGCCATAGCCCGTAGTCGGATCAGCATGGTAGGTTTCATAGGTAAATTTCAAGGGCTCCTCTTTCCGATAGGGGGGGCTGAAATCGACGAGGACGGCAAGGTGTGCCGCTGTTTCGCCGGCCGATTTCGAGGCGGATTTCCGTATTCCCGACCGCTCGCCGTCATTCAGCGCACTGCTCGTAGGGGGCTTTTCAGATGCTGTCGCATCGTTTTTTCGGTGAATTTCGGGTCCGACGGTAATGAATATTGCGACCGCAGCGGAGCTTTCGTAGGGATTACCGTTGGATATTTGCAGCTTTTTCCGCTTATCTTCGAGTAGTCGGCGTGGCGTTTTATGGCTATTTTGATCTTCGGGTGGCGGGGAGAGCCCCCTGTTTTCCGACGATAACAGCTAAAAGCGACGAATATTTTCAGGCTCTTTTCACCGCTTTTGGGTGCTTGGACAGTCGTATTTGTCGCTTCGGTCGAAGTTTCTGCTCTCCGAAAATGGCTTCGTACCGCTATTTTGAGAGCTGGCGTATCGCTATATATAATAGGTGAGTGAAAAAGGGTCGGAAAGAGAAGGGGAGCCGACACAATGAGAGTCCCCCAAAGAGTAAAAAGTGTTGGTGTATTAATCTGTTGTAGATAAGCCAATTGTGGTTTTAAGAGAAAAAAACATCGAAAAAAGTCGGCGATTGTTTTGGAAGTTTGAAATGTTTGCGCTTATCTTTGCACCCGCTTTCGGAAATCAAACGGACAGCAAAACGAGGTTCTTTTCAGATGTAACGATTACAAGATGCACGTAAGTATCAGTTGGACAGCTGCTTGTCTCTTGGAGAGAAGAGGTGTTTCGCGATTTTCGCAAACAACCGCCTCTCGAAAAAAAAAGTCGAAAAAAACGGTTCGCCGTTTTGGAAATTTGAAAAAAGCCTTTACCTTTGCACCCGCTTCTGAAAACAAGACAGCAACAAGGTTCTTTACAGATTAACGGATGTGCAGGACACGGTAGCGGTTGAAAAGCGGCGGTTGTGTCAGGTAAATGAAGAGTGCGGTTCTGCAGTTTTTGCAAAATCGCTTCCTGAAAAAAATCCAAAAAAAAGTGGTTCGCCACTTTGGAAATTTGAAAAAAGCCTTTACCTTTGCAGTCCCATTCCGACAGGGAATGAGAAGCAAAAAGAGATAAGTTCTTTGAAGATATTTGAGCAGCTAAAGTTTATCCTGATCAGCAATGATCGGATGTCAAAAATACCTTTGAGATATAGCCAAGATTTATACAATTCATTACAATGGAGAGTTTGATCCTGGCTCAGGATGAACGCTAGCGGCAG
>CAJTLO010000014.1 GCA_910577285.1 uncultured Rikenellaceae bacterium
CGGGGACACAAGGATTTTCAGTCCTTTGCTCTACCAACTGAGCTATGGCACCATGCGGGTTATGAACCTTAAGCGGGTGCAAAGATAAGGAGAAAAATCAATTCTCCAAATCGTCGCGGTAGAAAAAATGAGGAACAGATGTTTTTATCTCCTGCCGTGCCTTGCGGTGCGGGGTGTTCGGGAAGCGTGGAACGGAGGCGGAGCATGGGGTAAGGTGCGGAGTGTTCGGGGTTATTTCGGTTTTTATAACTCTTTATACGAGCGGTTTATGGGATTCGGTGCGAAGGTGCTGAAGATGATTGCCGGTTGGGGCGTTGGGGAATTCTGTGTTCGGGTGTCGGGGTGAGGACTTTTAGAAGGAAGCGTTGCGGGGCGGGTGGCGGTTCGGTTGAGGAACGGGAGAAGCGGTCGGGAACCGGAGGCCGGGCCGGGCGGTTGAGGGGCGCGTGCCCGGTCGGCTGGAACAGCAGCGGCGAATCATGGGCAGGGTTGCGGCGCCGAAAATGTACAGCGCAGAAAATGTGCGGCATCGAAGATGCTGTGGGGCCTAACTGCTTCAGAATGGAAAATGTAGTGGTGGTAAAGTGGTGAAGCACTGAAAGATAGTGTGGCGGAACGAAGAGAGAACGGTAAATAGGGGACGAAAGGATACCGGTTGCGAAATCGGGCGGCGCGGCCGGAGTAGGGGTGATGGTGTGGTCGGGGGCAATAGAGGCTGTGTGGGTTGCAGGAAGCGTTGCGGGGGCGGTTGAGGAACGGGAGAAGCGGTCGGGAACCGGAGGCGGGGCCGGGGTGGTTGAGGTGCGTGTGCCAGGTCGGCGAAGCTTGCGAGGGTGTCGGAGCCCGTAAGGGGGCCGGAGAGCTGTGTGGCCGGAGTGTGGCGGGGTCGGGCGGGGCGGGGCACTTGCCGGAAGGCTTGGCGGGCCGGTGCGGGAGGATACGGCCGTTTGTGTGGCGGGTGCAAAGGCGCAGGGAGTGAGCGGGGAGGAATGCGGAAGAAAATGATCCCCTTTCCGGTCCATCGTTGGCGAAAAATCGTATATTTGTTGCTGGTTTTTTTAATGTCGGAAACATGAGGATCGCAATTGCGCAGTTGAATTATACTATCGGGGATTTTGAAGGGAATAAACTCAAGATAATGGATGCCGTGGCCAGGGCCCGCTCCGACGGCGCCGACCTGGTGGTTTTTGCGGAACAGGCGATCAGCGGCGTACCCGCCTACGAACTGCTCAACAAGGTGAACTTCCTGGATCAGTGCGAAGATGCACTGGTGGAGATAGCCTCCTGTTGCGACGGCATATCGGCCCTCGTGGGCCTGCCGGTGCAGGAGGGGCGGCGGACGGTCAGTGCGGCCGCCTTCATTCAGAACAGGAAGATCATGGGATACATCACCCGCAGGCATGTCAGCGAGCGGGACGACGCCCCTTTCCTTTATGCGGGCCGGGGGCGCGAGTTCATCCAGGTCGGCGGGCAGACGATCGCCGTCGTGGTGGGCGAGGACATCATGTATCCGGACGAGTTTTCGGGCCATGTGGATGCGGTGGTCAACGTCGGTTCCAGCAAATATGCCCGTCAGCGCATCGAAAAGCGATACGAACGGTTCGGTAACATGGCCTACCGGTTGGGGACGAACGTGGTGTTCGTCAATCAGGTGGGGGCCAATACCGATGTGATATTCGACGGCTCCTCGGCAGCCTTCAACGGAGAGGGAAAACCGCTGGCCCTGCTGGCCGGCTTCAGCGAGGATTACCGGGTGGTGGAGCTGGACGGCAGTCAGCCCCCCGTCGAGATTCCTTATCAGGACAAGACCCGCAACGTGTATAATGCACTCCGGCTCGGCTTGGGCGATTTCTTCCGGAAGAACGGCTATACCCAGGCCTGTCTGGGACTTTCGGGAGGGATCGATTCGGCGGTCGTGGCGGCGCTCGCCGTCGAGGTGCTGGGTGCGGAGAACGTGCGGGTGTTGCTCATGCCCTCGCAGTTTTCGAGCGACCATTCGGTGGAGGATGCCATGCAGATGGTGCGCACGCTCGGCATGCAGTACGATACCGTGCCCATTACGGATGTTTACCGTACCGTGGTGGGGGCGATGGCTCCCGTTTTCGGCGACCGCACCGAGTTCGGAGTGACGGAGGAGAATATCCAGGCCCGCATCCGGGGCGTGCTTCTGATGGCACTCTCCAATAAGTTCGGACACATTCTGCTCAATACCTCCAACAAGAGCGAGCTGGCCCTGGGATGGGGAACGCTCTACGGCGACCATACGGGAATGCTCAGCGTGATCGGCGATGTGTATAAGAGCGAGGTGTTCGACCTGGCCCGTTACATCAACCGCGAGGCGGAGATCATTCCTGAGAACATCCTGCTCAAGGCGCCCTCGGCCGAGCTGCGTCCCGAGCAGAAGGATACCGATTACCTGCCGCCCTACGATATTACCGACTCGGTGATATACCGCATGATCGAGGAGGGACAGTCGCGCGAGGAGATCATCAATGCGGGATTCGATGCGGAGGTGGTGCATAAGATCTACGCCATGATCCTGCGCAACGAACAGAAACGACGTCAGTTCTGTCCTACGCTCCGGGTTTCCACCTGTCCGTTCGGTGTGCTCCGGGTGATGCCCATAACCAGTAAATACGGGTTCTGAGAGCCCCGGCGCGTATGGAGAGTCCGATAGAACATAAAGGCAGGGTGGTGCTGGTCGAGGGCGACCGCATCGACGTGGAGATGACCGTAGAGGGTGCGTGCGCCACGTGCAAGGCGGCCAAGACTTGCGGCATGGGAGAGACCGAAGAGAAGGTGGTGTCGCTGCTGACCGCTTCGGCCGGTCTTTATGCGCCGGGCGACGAGGTGATGGTCTCCATCGAACACCGGATGGGGATGAAGGCCGCCACGTATGCCTACATATTTCCCTTTTTTATTCTGGTGGCGGTGCTGATGGCGATGTTCGGGGCGGGATGCTCCGAAACCGTGGCGGGGCTTTCGGCGCTGGGGGCCATGACGTTCTATTATGCGGTGCTGGCCTGTTTCCGCCGCCGCATCGAGAAGGAGATCGTGTTCAAACTTAGAAAGATATAGAGCATGGGGGTACTGGGATATACGATTCTCACGTTGTGCGTGTTGGGGGTGCTGTGCGCCTTGATACTGTATTTCGTCGCGCAGAAATTCCGGGTGTACGAAGATCCGCGTATCGACGATGTGGAGAAGATGCTCCCGGGGGCCAACTGCGGCGGCTGCGGCTATGCCGGTTGTCGCACTTTTGCCGCTACGGCGGTCAATGAGAAGGACATGTCGGGGTTGTACTGCCCGGTGGGCGGTGCCCTGACCATGAAACGCATCGCCGACTTTCTCGGCAAGGCGGCCCCGGAACGCGAACCGATGGTGGCCGTGTTGCGTTGCAACGGTTCGCGGGCCAACCGGCCGCGGAACAATGTCTACGACGGCGCTCCCTCGTGTGCGGTGGAGGCTTCGCTCTACGCCGGCGAAACGGGGTGTTCCTTCGGTTGCCTGGGCAAAGGAGACTGCGTGTCGGTCTGCAATTTCGATGCGCTGCACATGGATCCCGCGACGGGGCTTCCGGTGGTGGACGAGGAGAAATGCACGGCCTGCGGGGCGTGTGTGAAGAAGTGTCCGAAGATGCTCTTCGAACTGCGTAAGAAGGGGCCGAAAGGGCGAAGGGTCTACGTGGCGTGCATGAACCGCGAGAAGGGCGCCCTGGCCCGCAAAAGTTGTGCGGTGGCCTGCATCGCCTGCGGCAAGTGCGTGAGGGCGTGCCCGTTCGATGCCATAACGCTGGCAAATAACCTGGCGTATATCGATTTCAATAAATGTCGTTTGTGCCGGAAATGCGTTCCGGAGTGCCCTACGGGAGCTATATGCGATGCCAACTTCCCCGCGCCCGCACGCAAGGCGGAGGTTGTCGCCGACGGAGCCTCCGCGCGTCCGACTCCGGTACGGGAGTCGGGGGAGGAGCGTTCGGACAGCTAAAGAACCAGAAATCCCTACGAATATGTTGAAGACATTTCCCATAGGCGGTATCCATCCGTCGGAAAGCAAGATCAGCCGGGAGTGCCCGATTCAGGACCTGCCTCTGCCGGCTACGGTGACGATCCCTCTCTCGCAGCATATCGGAACCCCTGCCGAGGCGCTGGTCGTGAAAGGGCAGCGGGTGCGTACCGGAGAGCTCATCGGCAAAAGTACGGGATTCGTTTCGAGCAACATCCACTCCTCGGTAACGGGGGTGGTGACGGCTGTGGAGAGCTACCTCGACCCGTCGGGCGTGCGCCGTCCGGGGGTGACGATCGCCGTGGAGCCCGACCAGTGGGCGGAGGGGATCGACGTCGGCGACGCGATCGTTCGCGAATGCACCCTCTCTCCGGCCGAAATCGTGGCCAAAGTGGCGGCGGCGGGAGTCGTGGGCATGGGCGGGGCGACTTTTCCCACTCATGTGAAACTCTCCGTGCCGGCAGGCCGAAAAGCCGAGTTCCTCCTTATCAACGGCGTGGAGTGCGAGCCTTATCTGACGGACGACTACCGGGTGATGCTCGAACGCGGCGAAGAGCTGCTGATCGGCATACGGATTCTGGCCCGTGCGCTGGGAGCCGAGCGGGTGATGGTGGGGATCGAGAACAATAAACCGGAGGCCGTAGCCTCGCTCCGGCAACTTGCGGAGGCCACGGGCGGCGGTGTGGAGATCGTGCCGTTGAAGGTACGGTATCCGCAGGGGAGCGAGAAACACCTCATCGCGGCCCTTACGGGGCGGCAGGTGCCCAGCGGAGGATTGCCCATCGATGTGGGCGCCATCGTGCAGAATGTGGGTACCGCGCTGGCGGTGTACGATGCGGTGCAGAAGAATAAGCCGCTGATCGAGAGGGTGGTGACGGTAACGGGCCGATCGCTCGCCCGTCAGGCCAACTTGCGGGTGCGGATCGGGACGAGCGTGTCGGCGCTGTTGGATTATTGCGGCGGCCTGCCCGCCGATACGGGGAAGGTGATTGCCGGTGGTCCCATGATGGGGCGTGCCATGGCCAACCTCGACGCCCCCGTGGTGAAAGGCATGTCGTCCGTTCTGGTGATGCCCGAGTCCCTGTCGCGGCGTCTGCCGCAGGAGCAGTGCATTCGTTGCGGCAAGTGCGTGAGCGTCTGTCCGATGGGGCTGGAGCCCTACCTGCTTGCCAAAGTGTCGCAGAAAGCCCTTTGGGAGGAGGCCGAGGCGCATCATGCGCCCGATTGCATCGAGTGCGGGTCGTGTTCGTGGCAGTGTCCGTCGGCATTGCCGCTGCTGGATTACATCCGGCTCGGCAAGGCGGAGGTGATAAGGATGGTGCGTTCGCGCAAGTCCCGCTGATCGACGGCGGGAGGCTTCCCGTCCGGTTCCCGGTACGCAGGCCGCGGAGGCGTCCGATGTGTCCGCCGACGGCTGTTTTTCCTCAGGTTAACGAAAGCGATACAGATAGCGAATATGGATAAGAGTTTGATTGTTTCCCCCTCTCCGCACGTACACGGGCGGCAGACCACCGCGCGACTGATGTCCGATGTGGTGGTCGCGTTGCTCCCCGTGCTGGCGGTGTCGACGTGGGTATTCGGGCCGGGTGTGCTGTGGGTTACCGGTACGGCGGTGGGATGCTGCGTGGTGTTCGAATACCTCATCCAGCGTTTCCTGCTGCGCGGGCCGCTGACGGTGAACAACTGGTCGGCCGTCGTGACGGGTATGTTGCTGGCCTTCAACCTCCCCGCTTCCATTCCGTTGTGGATGGTGGCCGTGGGGGCGCTCGTGGCGATCGGCGTGGGCAAGATGACTTTCGGCGGACTGGGCAAGAATCCGTTCAACCCTGCGCTGGTGGGGCGTGTCTTCATGTTGCTCTCTTTTCCGGTGGCGATGACCACCTTTCCGGAGGTGGCCGATGCTGCGACCGGGGCCACGCCGCTCTCGGCGATGAAGGGGGCGCTGGCAAGCGGAATGACCGTGCCGGAGGCGATGCGGATGTTCGACTACCGGGCGCTTCTGGTCGGGTTCAAGAGCGGTTCGTTCGGCGAGGTACCTGCTCTGGTGCTGCTGCTCGGCTTCGCGTGGCTGCTCGTGCGCCGTGTGATTACATGGCATATCCCGGTCTATGTGCTCGGCACGATGGCGCTCTTTACCGGGATCCTGTGGGGCGTGGACCCCGAGCGGTATATGAGTCCCCTGTTCCATCTGCTGACGGGCGGGGCACTGCTCGGCGCCATCTTCATGGCGACCGATTACGTGACTTCACCCATGACCGGCCGCGGCATGCTGCTCTACGGGATGGGTATCGGAATCATCACGGTGCTGATACGCCTGTGGGGCCAGTATCCCGAAGGCATGTCGTTCGCCATCCTCATCATGAACGCTTTCGTTCCCCTGATAGACAAATATGTGAAACCCCGCCGCTTCGGTGCGGTCGGAAAAGCGAAGGCCTGAGAAGATCATGAAGAGTTCGCTGGTAAATATGGTCGTGGTGCTGCTGGGCATCACTGCGGTCACCTCCTCGGCGGTAGGAGTGGTCTATCGTCTTACGGAGGCTCCCATCGCCCGGGCAAAACAGCTCAAGAAGACGGATGCGTTGGCGCAGGTGCTCCCGGCGTTCGACAATGCGCCGGCCGACGAAATGGCGCTCGTGGCGACGGAGAACGGAGAGTTTCCCGTCTATCCGGCCCGGATGGGCGAGGCGACGGTCGGTTATGCAGTGGAGAGCGTCGCGGCCGGTTTCGGCGGTCCGATTCGCATCATGGTGGGCTTCGAGCCCGATGGCAACATACGCAACATACGGGTACTGGAACAGACCGAAACGCCGGGCCTGGGGGCGAAATTGGCCGAGGAGGGGAATCCCGTGCAGGCGAGCCTGTCGGGGCGGAAGCCCTCCGAGATGAAGCTGGCCGTGCGGAAGGACGGCGGTGAGGTGGATGCCATCACTGCATCGACCATCTCCTCGCGGGCTTATGTGCTGGCCGTGAGCCGGGCCTATACGGCTTTTCTGGAGGCGAGCGGAGCGGATGCCTCGGGATGGGATGCTTCGAGCGGAGCGACCTCGTCGCAGCGTGCAGCGACTTCGGCCGATACCGATTCGGCGAGCGGAGCCACCGTGCAGACGGAGGGGAATGCCTCGGGACAGGATGCTTCGAGCGGAGCGACCTCGTCGCAGCGTGCGGCGGCTTCGGCCGATACCGATTCGGCGAGCGGAGCCACCGTGCAGACGGATGAAGAGTCCTCTTCCCGGCGCGAGCGCGGCGTGCGGGGACGGAAGCGCCCCATGGCGGGGCGACGCCTGCGGGCAACACCGGCCGCGGCGGAAACGGACACTGCGGCTTCTCGGGACGCGGTGTCGACACGCGTGGACGATGCGGTGTCGGGTGCGACCCCCGCGGACGATAATCGGGAGAAAGGAGGAATGCGATGAAAAAGCTCGATATATTGCTGAAGGGAATTCTTCGGGAGAATCCCATTTTCGTACTGATCCTGGGGATGTGTCCCACGCTGGGAACCACGACCTCGGCCGTCAACGGAGCCGGGATGGGGATTGCCACCCTTTTCGTGCTCGTCATGTCGAATGTAGTCATTTCGCTCATCAAGGGTTTGATACCCGACAAGGTGCGCATTCCCGCTTTCATCGTCGTGATCGCCTCGTTTGTGACGGTCATCCAGCTTCTGATGGAGGCTTATGTTCCCGCGCTTTATGAAACGTTGGGGGTGTTCATTCCCCTGATCGTGGTGAACTGCATCATCCTCGGTCGGGCCGAAGCGTTCGCCTCCAAACACAACGTATGGGATTCGGCCCTCGACGGACTGGGCATCGGGCTCGGCTTCACCTTGTCGCTGACGCTCGTCGGTGCGGTGCGGGAGATGCTGGGCAGCGGATCGGTCTTCGGCTACAAGTTTATTGCGGGCGACGGCATGATCGCCTTCGTGCTCGCTCCGGGGGCATTCCTCGTGCTGGGTTACCTGATGGTGCTGTTCAACAAGGCGACCGCCCGTCTGCGTTAGGCGGGGAGGATGGAACATGCGGATGTTTAAAGATTAAAACCACTACAGATGGAGTATTTTGCAATCATCATCGGGGCGATCTTCGTCAACAATGTCGTGCTGGCGCAGTTCCTCGGAATATGTCCCTTCCTCGGCGTATCGAACAAGGTGCAGACCTCGCTCGGCATGGGTGCGGCGGTGGTGTTCGTCATGGCTATCAGTTCGATCGTGGTCTACCTGCTGCAATACCATGTACTCGTGCCGCTCCGGATAGAGTATATGCAGACCATCGTATTCATTCTCGTGATCGCGGCGCTCGTACAGATGGTCGAGATCATTCTCAAGAAGATAAGTCCTGCGCTCTACCAGGCCTTGGGTATTTTTCTGCCGCTCATAACGACCAACTGCGCCGTGCTCGGCGTGGCGATACTGCTCGTACAGAAAGAGTACAATCTGGTCCAGTCCTTTACTTATGCCGTCTCCACGGCGGTGGGTTTCGCCCTTGCGCTGGTGGTCTTTTCGGGCATTCGCGAACGACTCGAACTCAACGACGTGCCGCGGGCGATGCGGGGCGTGCCTGTGGCGCTCGTCACGGCCGGTATTCTGGCGATGGCGTTCATGGGTTTCGCCGGCCTGGTGTGAGGCGGGCGGAGGCTCTCGTGCAATATGCGAATCGGCGGAAAAGAGAAGTCTCTTTTCCGCCGATTCGCATGGAGGGGACCGGTAGGCGGGCGATGCGGTCGAAGAGCCGAGATGCTACC
This sequence comes from uncultured Rikenellaceae bacterium, assembly GCA_910577285.1. Classification (GTDB taxonomy): domain Bacteria; phylum Bacteroidota; class Bacteroidia; order Bacteroidales; family Rikenellaceae; genus Tidjanibacter. Next base: position 8,743 of record CAJTLO010000014.1, read on the forward strand.
GTTCCCGCATCGGACCTGTGAGGGGCATACAGAGTTGTTCGGCAGTGCCTTTTGAGGGTTGCACGACGGTTGTCGGTGTCGATTTTGTCGTGCGGAGGACATGCGGATGGCGGCACTCGTCCTCGGAGGAGGTGTCGTCCGGAAAGATTACGTCCCGAAGAGGGGCAGGGGGAATCGTACTCCTCGAGGTGGGGTGTCACGGGGACCGGAATACACGGGGCGTATGTCGACGTGGGGCTGGCGATAATGCCGGGTACGGGGCGTTCCTGCGGCTGATGCCGACGATGGAGTCGTTGCCGGTAGCCTTGCGCAGCCTGATGTTTTCGGAGCGGTAGGGGGCAGGGAGCACGACGGTGCGCAGGAGGATGGGGAAAGTTGCCTCGGCTCTTCGTCGCTTTTTCCGGTAGTCGGCTTTTGGTGCGGGGTGTCAGAACAGATAGTTCATGTTCAGGTAGAGCCCGTTGGAACCGTCGCGACGGTCGAAAGGGATGCCGTATTCGACCGACAGGACGAGGTTGCGGTTCATGACGATCTTGATGCCCAGGCCGGCGCTCATGTGGGGTGTTTCCCGCTGGCCGGAGTATATCGTGCGGCGGATCTCTTCGGGGACGGAGGTGTCGTTTCCTACCGCCCGCATCTCCTCCAGCCGGAAGGGCCGGGTGACGATGCCTATGTCGAAGAAGGGATTCGTGGAGATGTACCACTCCTGTCCGAAGAGTCGGAAGTCGAAGAGCCGCAGCCGCACTTCGGCGTTGGCCCATGCCATGCCGTCGCCTACGACCCGGTTGTAGAGGATGCCCCGCAGGGAGATGGCTCCGCCGAGGATGTCGGAGTTGATCTGCTTCAGAAATAGCGTGGCATAGTTCTGCTGGACGTAGAACGGAGCCCGGCCGGCCACCGTCCCCTGCCAGCAGAGGCGGTAGGCGAATACCATCCGGTTCCGGATGAGCGACACGTAGTGGCGGAACGATACGGCGGCTTTCAGGTAGTCGTACCCGCGCCGGTCGATGAGGTCGGGCGAACCGTAGAGCAGCAGGTCGGCGTAGAGACCGCGCGAGGGGTCGGGTTCGTTGTCGCGCGTGTCGTATACCAGTCCGGTCCGCAGTTCGATGTGGCTCCCTCCGCGGCTTTCGTCGTCGCGGATCACACCGTAGCGGCGGTAGAGGTCGTAGAGCGTGGTCTGGCCCGCATATTTGTCCACCCGGATGCGCCCCGTGCGGTAGTGGAAGAAGGCGGCCCCGGCAGCCCACCCGAGATTCCCCGCGATGCGTCCCTGCAGGTCGCCCATGATGCGCAACAGGTTGCGGTCTACGGCATAGAATCCGGCGTTGTGGTCGCGCAGATAGGGGGCACCGTAGCCGTTGAAGCCGTAGAAAGCCATCATCGTGTTGGGCAGGTAGCTCGCGCTCGCCGTGACGCGCAGGTTGCGGAGGAGGTAGTCCGAGTCGTAAAAGAGGTGGTAGATGCCGGAACCTTTGGTGAAGTAACACGCCTCGGCGGTGAGCTTGTGCATGTATTTCGGATAGGTGGAGCCGTCGCCGAACCAGTAGCAGTCGAGGATGGCGCCGAGCTGGAAACCCAGGTCGGAACTGTAGCTGAGTGCCGGAATCGGGGTGAAGCTGAATCCCGTTTTGCGGTAGGGATCTTCCCTCGTCGGGCGGACATCGCTTTGCGGTGTCGTTGCCGCCTTGTCGGCGGGCCGGGCCACGCTGCCGAGCGGGAGGAGCAGCAGGGCCGTGAAGAGCAGTTGTCCCGGCAAGCTGCCTATAGTCGTTCTTCGCATCGGTTTTTCGTTTGTGACCGTAAAAATATGAAAATGCGAGAATATATGAAACAGGCGGAACATCGAGGGGGGAGCGTGTATGCGCACAGGAAGCCGCATAGCGCCTGTCGGCGTAACGAAAGAGGGATTGCCGGCGTGGAGCCGTTGTCCGAGAGGGAGAAAGAGCGGATGATTCGCGTGCGGCTATGCCGGGCGGGGGAAGATCGGTATTTTTTATGTCAATTTTCTTCGGTTTGTCTTAACCGATAGAGAGGTAATCGACGGACGTTATGCCGTGTCGATTATTTTAGCGATTTGCGCAATAAATGGATTCGTTTCAGTAGATGTACGACACATAGAACTATTGTGGCAATCCCTATTTTATAGTGCAATAATCCTATGACGGAATTAGCCCCGTTTACTCCCAATAAGATAATTCCGGTAACAGATACAAGTAAGAACACAACCGAAAGCACCACTATAATTTTACTTTTTTTGCCAAGCCCATTCTTCATTATTCCTTTATACCATCCCCAATGCGTTGTTATATGGAATATTACAGCCACTAAAAATAAAAAACCGGACAACACATGAAATACAGCCCAATTATGCCATAGTTCGTGATTATTGCCATGTCCGGTAACGTGTAATCCTATCCCTGAAAATGCAGAGTTGGGAGGGATTTGGATTACCTAATCATTACCAGACACTCGCTTGATGGCGTTGTTTTATCGTGTTGTTTTTAAGTGTTTTGCACTGTATTTCCCCGCAACAAATAACTCTAACGGACGTATTAATTTTAAAGTTTTTAGAGTTATGGCAAGAAGCACTTTCAAAGTCCTCTTCTACCTCAAGAGACAGAGCGAGAAGCATGGCAAAGCCCCCGTGATGGGTCGTATCACGATCAACGGCACGGTATCTCAATTCAGTTGCAAGCTCTCCGTGCGTCCCGCTCTTTGGGACACGGCAGGCAACAAAGCGAAGGGCAAGAGCGTCGAGGCCCGTCAGATCAACGAGAAACTCGACAACATCCGCACCAACATCGGCAAGCAGTACCAGCGTATCAGCGACCGCGACAGCTATGTAACGGCCGAAAAGGTCAGGAATGCCTGGTTGGGTTTCGGGGACGAGCACCGGCTACTGTTGCAGACCTTCGACGAGTATCTGCAGGAGTTCGCCGGGAAACGGGTCGGCAAAGACCGCAGCGCGGGAACGCTGGTGGAATACCGCCTCCGCCGCGACCGTCTGGCCGCCTTTCTGCAATACGAATACGGACTGAGCGATATTCCTTTCCGGGAATTGAAGCGGGAGTTCGCCGAGAAATTCATCGTCTATCTCTCCACTGTCCGGAGACTTCGCTCCACTACGGTTTTCCAGACGCTCAAAAAACTGCACGCTATGGTCTATCTGGCTCTCGACAAGGGTTGGATACAGCTCCACCCGTTTCCGGACGTATGGGTTGTTCCCGAGGCCCGCGAACGGCGCTTTTTCGACGAGGCGGAGATCCGGAAGATTATGAACGTGCACTTGCCGAACTACAAAACCGCGATCGTGCGCGACATCTTCCTGTTTTGCACGTTCACGGGGCTGGCCTATGCGGACGTGAAGAAGCTGACCTGCGACGAGCTGTATACGGACGCCGACGGTCAAATGTGGATTATCGACAGGCGGCAGAAAACGGGCACGCAGTTCCGGGTGCATTACCAGTGGCGCGTGAACTGGTGGAGAAATACCGCCGTCTCTCGCTACCGAACGGGGCGGTCTTTCCCGTTCCATGCTGCGACTCTTAATAATAAGTCTTTGCAGACGATAGCGTGGCGTGTCGGACTGACGTTCACCCCCTCCTCACACGTTGCAAGACACTTAAGTTCTATTTTTTAATTGATATACAATCAATTAAAGTTTCTATCCTCTTGAATGGGTAACGATTTAGAAACGAGCGAATTACGTATATTCGCCATATTTTGCATTAAGTCAAAAGAACACTTTATTGTTATACAAACACAGTATTTTTTTATTTAGCTGCTATTTTTTCTTATCACAATTCCAATAGCTAACCTATATAAACCTTATAACTCTCGATTTTTCTCTTCTTAATTATTGTAATGCTGGTTCAATAGATTCACTGGTAGAGGCATTGGAGAAACAAGACCTGTGGGTTAATTCCATGTTGACGCAACTCGAGTGCAAAATTCTCTGGAATATGTTTCGTAATGTCTTGGTAACGACATTTTATTCATCGATTATTTTCATCACGAAGAGGCAGTCCGAAATCCTCAAAATAGATTTTTGGAAAGAATAAATGATAAAATGTTATGAACAAGAAAGAACTGGTACACATCATATCCCGCGAACTCGACCCGCCTATGTCTCGCAAGAGAAAATCGCCTTGGTGCCCGACAAAGCCGTCGGGATTATCAAGCACGCTCTTGCATCGTGTGAGTCTGTGAAACGGTCCGGGTTCGGTTCTTTTGTCATGAAAGACGTTCCGTCACGGTTGTTCTGTCCCACACATTTGGAAAAATACACCACCTCCAAAGGTACAAAACGAATCTCATTTGTCCCGTCCCGGATGAAATAGTCTATAATTATATTAGCCAGCGCATGAATGCCTGTTACGGAAGTTGGGGACAACAGGCCGTATAACCGATAATAAATGCCGTTTAAAAATAAATTCAAGCGGCATTTTTCTGTCGATTATCATCAGAATAACATAGGATAATTGCGATAGCGATTTAACTACCGCACCATCTGCAAAGTCATTCGGTCATATCAATACAAAAATAGAAATCATATCAATTTCAAATCCTTTGCTATCTGACAGTACGTAGAAACTGACAGCGAGGAATAACCATGAGAATTAGTCCAAAATTATAAAAATAGTGACAATTGTGATTTTGTTTATAAAAGGCTTTTGAATTTCACTGTTTTTTGTAGTTTTGCATCACCTTAGAAGGAGTCGCCGAGAATTCTTGCAGCCCTCGAACAGGTTCGGATTCAGTTATGAATTGGATCATTCTAATTGTCGCCGGCTTCTGCGAGGTCGGCTTTACTTACTGCCTCGGACGTGCAAAGTCCGTTGATGGTCTTCCTTGGTGGGGCTGGATGGCAGGATTCCTTGTGTTTACGATTATAAGTATGGGATTGCTGGCTAAAGCCACACAGAGCCTGCCGATAGGCACTGCCTATGCCGTATGGACCGGTATCGGGGCTGTCGGAACGGTTCTGGTGGGAATCCTCTTTTTCCAAGAACCGGCAACTTTTTGGCGTTTGTTTTTCATTTTCACGCTGATCTCATCCATTATCGGACTTAAAATCGTATCATAAGAATGGAATTTCGTAAGATGCGGCGTTCTCGCCAACAGCTCTCAAAAACGGAATGTGATGCCATATTTTCAATGGGGACATCCGGCACACTTGCCCTGCTCGGTGACAACGGCTATCCGTATGCCGTTCCGATAAGTTATGTTTATGCTGACGGCAGGCTATATTTTCATAGTGCCAAAACGGGTCATAAGGTAGATGCCATCATACAGCATGACAAGGCTGCATTTTGTGTCATAGCTGCTGATGAGGTCCGTCCGTCCGAGTTTACCACCTATTTCCGAAGTGTCATCGCCTTCGGGAAAATTCAAATCATCGAATCCGAGAGCGAAAGGATGTATGCAGCATCTTTGTTGGGAAGCAAATATAATCCCGGCGACGATACAGGATTACGAAAAGAGCTGGAAAAAGGACTGTCGCACATGCTTATTCTCCGTCTCGACATCGACCACCTGTCAGGCAAAGAAGCCATTGAACTTGTCGGAAAGAGATGAATACTATCTTCTGCGACATATACATGTCGTGGAATACAAAAAATATAGGCATTCCGCATTATTCCGTCGTCTCCCTGAGCGCACTGCCGTTACGGAACTCCAGTGGCGAACAACCGGTCTTGCGCCGGAAAAAACGGCACATATACGACGCGTCCTCGAAGTTCAGCAGGTCGGCGATTTCAGAGACGGACAGTCGTGTATCGATAAGGTAACTTTTCATTTCGACAAGCAACTGCTGCTCGATCAGTGCCTTCGGCGACATGCCGTAAGCGCGGCGGCACACCTTATTCAGATAATCCGGGGTTATATTCAACGCTTTTGCATAGAAAGAGACCGACCTTTCCCGGAACGCATGCTTCGTCAGCAGCGACCACAGCCGCGTGGTAATATCCCACGCCCGATCCTTATGCGCATGGATTTTCGTTTCGACAGCCTTGCCGAGTTCGGCATCGATGGCGATAAAAAGGTTGTAAACGTTGTTGTTGAGCAGAACCGAACGGTCGGGGTCGTCAAGATGCGTCAGTATCCACTGCATCTGTTCCAACCACCCCGACACGAGGCTGCATTGCTCCGGCGACAACCTCAATATCGGAACATGATGGAGATAATCCCACAAGGATACGCTGGTAATCCGGTAATAGGCGGCTTCGAGCATAGGCTCGGACAAAGCAACATAACGGGCCGAAAATCCGGCAGACACCTCCGATACCGAAAAATAGACATCGGAGGTCAGAACGGCAAGGTCATTCTTGCGGAAAACCATTTTCTGCATATTTGCCGACACGGTCGCTCTGCTGCCCGTACAGAGCAGGAACACGCACCCGTCGGTTCTGATGACACGTCCGATGCTTTTCTTCCAGTCGGTTATGCCGCTCGATTCGCTCTGATATGTCGATGTATTCATACCGCAAAATTAGGCAGAATCTTATTGTCGGTAAGTCGGATGTATTGAAAAGTACCATAAGCCACCGAAAAAACACCCCTTCCGTCCCGGGGAGAATATCTAAATTCACAGCCTGTATTCAATGACATATCAGCAGATGAAAAAAGATAGAAACTTAAATAGAGACAGGCTCGACTTTGCGAACGACAATATCGGGCCTATGTTCCGTTCGTTGTTTTTCCCGACGCTCGTCGGAATGATTTTCAATTCGGCCTTGACGGTCATCGACGGCATCTTCGTCGGTCGGGGCGTGGGAACCGAAGGCATCGCGGCGGTAAATATCGTCGCCCCGGTTTTTATGGTCATTACCGGCATCGGACTGATGTTCGGAATCGGAGCCTCGGTCATAGCGAGCATCCGGCTGTCGGAAAACAAAGTGAAAGCCGCTCGTATCATCATGACGCAGGCTTTCATCGTCGGATTATTGCTTGTTGGGGTGATCGGTCTTGGAAGTTTTGTTTGTCCCCGTGGCGTCGTTCACGCACTGGGATGCAGCCCGCTGCTTGAAGAGAATGCCGTGAGCTATCTGCTCTGGCTGTTGCCCGGCTTGTTTTTCCTGTTCGTCGAGTGTGTGGGCATGATGCTCATCCGTCTGGACGGTGCGCCGAAGTATGCCATGACGATTCAGATTGTGGCTGCGGTCGTCAATATCGTACTCGACTGGTATATGGTGTTCCCCCTGGGCTGGGGAGTTATGGGTGCGGCATTGGCCACATCGATAGCCTGCACCGTGGGAGGAGTGATGGTCTTTGCCTATTTCTTCCGGTTCGCGGACAAACTGCGGTTCTACCCGCTGAAATGGACCGTGACCTCGCTGTTGCTGACTCTGCGCAATACCGGGTACATGGTCCGTATCGGATTCGCCACTTTCCTGACCGAACTGGCGATGAGCGTCATGATGCTCACGGGAAACTACATGTTCATCTCCATGCTTGGCGAAGAGGGTGTCGCGGCTTTCGCCATCGCCTGCTATCTCTTTCCGGTTGTTTTCTCCATCAGCAATGCCGTTGCCCAGTCGGCGCAACCGATCATCAGCTTCAACTACGGAGCGCATCTGCTTCACCGCGTCAGCCGGACGCTGCGCATATCGGTTCTTACCGCTGTGATATGCGGAGTATCGGTAACGGTCGGACTGTGGGCGGGAGCGGCGCAGGTCGCCCGCCTGTTTCTCAGTCCGCAGGAGAGTGCCTATGGGCTGGCGGTAGAAGGATTGCCTCTCTTTTCCTTGTGCGCCGTATTCTTCGCGATCAACATCGCCTTTATCGGTTACTATCAGAGCATCGAGAAAGCTATGGTTTCCACCGTATATACGCTGTTGCGGGGCATATTGTTCCTTGTGCCGTGCTTCGTCCTGTTGCCCCGGGCATTCGGTGTCCCCGGTTTATGGCTCGCCATTCCGGCTGCGGAACTGCTGACCTGTGCCGTCATTTACATCCGATACGTCCGACAGAAAATCGTCGGAGCCTGAATTCCACTCATTCATCTGACTGCTAACGATGGTCTATCGCACATAAAACGCCTTTCTGCCCAAGAGAAAGAATTTGACATTGAAATATCATGACATCATGAAATAAACAAGAAAGAACCGATCCGCACCATATCCAAGGAACTTACCCCACCCATGTCGCAGGAGAAAATCACCTCTGGTGCTCGACAAAGCCGTCGGGATAACCAAGCGTACCCTTGCGGCAGATGAGTCTGTGAAATAGTCCGCCTTCGGTTCTTTCGTCATGAAAGACGTTCCGTCTCGGCTCTTTTACTATGCCGGTTGGAAAAATACACCGCCTCCAAAGACACAAAACGAATCACATTTGCCTCGTCCCGAACGAAATAGTCTATGATTGGATTAGCCACCGTACGAATACGCGCAACGTTGGTTGTACGACAATATACAGTGTAAAAGTGAGCCTATCAACAAAGCGCGAGTACATGCAAATACTTATCTTTGCCGGCGGATAAGTCAAATGCAAAAACGAATTTTATCCGATTTTTCCGAGTACGCTATGTCGATCCCACCTGTAGCTCCTCGATATTGACCAGTTTATTGGCGATGGCGTAAATCGTCAGCCCGGCAGTCGTGTGAATCTGTAACTTATTCGAAATATTGCGGCGATGGGTGGCTACGGTATGCACCGAAAGATACAGTTCCTCGGCAATCTCTTTGTTGCTCATCCCCTTCGTCACGCAGGCGATAACATCCTTTTCGCGGTCGCTCAATGCCTCCAGCTTGTCTTTCCTGTCAGGAACATCTTTGTCGGTCTTGTCCGCATAGGTCGTTGCACCCTTTTCCCGTAACTGCTGCTCGATGAGCTTGACGGCAGGCACGAACAGGTTGTCCTCGATCAGGCAGTGCGACGTCATATCCTGCTCGCACGAAATGATTTCCAGCAAAGCCGCATTCAGCAGATAATTGTTCTTCTCCGGATAACAACGGATGATAACGTCCTTCAACTCTTTGAGCTTGTCACCGATAGGCGCATGCTTGCTCGCAAATTCGGAGATGGTGTAGTTGCGTTTCAAATGGCCTTGCGACAACTGCTCGACATAGGAGAATACCACATCATTCTCATACTCCATGTGTTTCCGAACCGCCTGAACATACTCGTCGTAGAAACGGATGATAAGCATGGCGATATCGTTGCCTTCCGAGCAATCGACGGCTTCGATCAGTTTTCGGCGGATGCTCGGAAGATTGAAATCCAGAAAGTACTCGTGCGACTGTTTCAGGTAGCGGATCAGCGAAGGCAGAGAGACTTCCCCGAAATGGAAATCCCGTCCCGCGACATAATTCACTACCGCCAAAAAAGTCTTCTCGTCCACACGATGCGTTCGGCATACCTCCCGAACCGATTTGTCGCCGAAGCCCAAAGAAATATCGAAACGTCCCATGACCAGAATCAACTCGCTGTTGTTTCTGACCAGATCGCGCATCCTGTCGCCCGGCAGATAACATTTATACTCTTTCATCGGGTTCTTAGAAATTATTTATATCCGACTGCAAAAATACTCACTTATATAAAAACAGACAATACCCAAATTTTGTGAATGATAGTGTCGTAGCGTTACAAAATACTAAAATCGGAGTATTGCCCGCCTTAAAAAGCACGGGTAATTTTGCAGCCGGAAAAAATAGACAAAACTTAAAAAACAACAGATTATGAAATTGAAAACGATTTTAGCAGTTGCAGTCGTGGCGCTCAGCTCGGCAGCGTGCAGCGACGATGAGAAACAGCCGGCCGTAGCCGATATCGCCGGCAGTTACGAGGGTTACACACTGGCAGGTTGCGCCTATTTCCAGAACACCTGTACGGCGGGCGAAACCGTCGTCGTGACCGAAAACACCGACGGCACGGCCCGCGTGACCTTCATCTCCGACTCGTGGGGCGAGTTTACCATCCCCGGTGCGCAAATGAGCGAGAACGGCGGCACCTGCACCCTCACGGGCAGCGGTCAGACAAAAATGGGTATGGGCGGCAACGTCTCTTCCTACGATTGCACATACACCGCTGTGATCCATTCACGCGAAAAGGCACAGATGCAGTTCAAGGTCGCCGGTGTCATGGGAGGCCTGACCCTCGACTTCTCCACAGGAGAGGCTCCCGCCGACCTGCTGCTGGCCGGGACCTACAAAGGCTACACCGATGCCGACTGTACTTATTTTCAGGACCGCTATACCGACGATGAAAGCCTGAAGGTGACGGCCAACGGCGACGGAACTCTCGCCGTCCTCTTCGAATCGGCGGCGTGGGGCACATTCAAGGTAGATAAAGCCACCGTCAGGAAGAACGGCGACAATTATACAATCACGGGCGAAGGGACAGTGTCGATGAGCATGGGAGACAACGTAAAGGACTATGCCTTCACCATGACCGGAGAGAGCAACGCCGCAAAGGACGACTATTCCATTGCATTCAACGTACCTGCCGTAATGGGCGGCCTCACCGTCACGCTGCTGCCGGGCAAGGCTCCCGCCACCGCAGAGTAATCACCTAATAAGAATAGAGATGTCTGTAAGCCATAAAATAACATCTATTCTGCCGGGAGTGATAGCCATGCTATCGCTCTCGGCCTGTAACGGCATATTGGAGGATATCTACGACGCGCCCCGACCCGAAGATACCCGGACCTACGGTTTCATCGCCGTCGATGACA
>CAJTLO010000015.1 GCA_910577285.1 uncultured Rikenellaceae bacterium
TCAACGGCATGGGCCTGCGCATCACGGCCGACCAGCGCGCAGCCATACAGCGTGCTGCCGACAACGGGCTCACCGTCATCACGACGATGGCCACCAACCCGGACAATAATATCGTTTCGGCCGACTCCGCTACGGTTGCCACGATCAAAGGCTACCTCAGCGGCGGAGGGCGCCGCAACTACCGCAATATGCTTACCTTCATCCGCCGCAACATCGACGGCAAGACCTTCGACAGCGAAGAACCCGACGCCCCGCTCGAACGGGAGCGGAAGCAGTTCTACCACATCGACCCGGCCAACCCCGAAGACGAGGAGACGGATTTCAGCAGCGTCGCCGAATACGAGGCCTTCCTGCGCAAGCACGGCCTGATGAAAGGGAACGCCCCGCGCATTATCCTCACGGGGCAGATGGGAGAGCCGGAAGAACTGGTCGCCGCACTGGAAAAGACGGGCAACACCGTCTACTGCGTCCGCGACATGCAGGCGGCGGTGCGAAGCGGTCAGGCGGATTCGATACGCCCCTCGGCCGTCATCAACATGGCCCACGGACGCATGGGCGACCATATGGCGGACTACCTCACGAAGAAAAACATTCCGCTGTTCGCCCCCCTGAACGTCAACCGTCCGGTCGATGAGTGGGAGGACGACAAGATGGGAATGAACGGCGGCTTCCTGTCGCAAAGCATCGTCATGCCCGAAATCGACGGAGCCATACGCCCGTATGCGCTCTTCGGCCACCGTCTCGACGACGAGGGGCTGCAACAGGCATACGCCATCCCCGAACGTCTGGAAACATTCGTCGAGACCGTAAACCGCCACATCGCCCTGCAAAGCAAACCCAACAGCGAGAAGCGGGTGGCCATTTACTATTACAAAGGCCCCGGACAGAACGCGCTGACAGCGGCAGGCATGGAGGTCGCCCCGTCGCTCCACAACCTGCTGGTCAAAATGAAGCGAGAGGGCTACCGCGTCGAGAACCTGCCTGCATCGGCCGAGGAACTGGAGCGGCTCATCCAGCGTCAGGGAGCCGTGTTCAATGCCTATGCCGAAGGTGCCAAAGCCGAATTTCTGAAAAACGGCGCCCCCGAACTGATTTCGGCGCAGAAGTACGCCGAATGGACGGCCGCAGCGATACGGCCCGAACGTATGGCGGAGGTCAAGGCACTCGACGGCGAGTTCCCGGGCTCCTATATCTCTACCGAACAAGGCGAGCTGGCGCTGCCCCGTGTGGACTTGGGCAATGTCGTGCTGCTGCCGCAGCTGGCTGCGGGTGCGGGAGACGACGATTTCACCATCGTGCACGGCACGGATGCCGCGCCGCCTCACGCCTATATCGCCTCCTACCTCTGGGCCCGGTACGGCTTCGGCGCCGACGTGATGATCCATTTCGGCACGCACGGCTCGCTGGAGTTCACGCCCCGCAAGCAGGCCGCATTGTGCGGCAACGACTGGCCCGACGCGCTGGTGGGCGCGATGCCGCATCTCTATGTCTACTCGATCGGTGATGTCGGCGAGGGAATGATCGCCAAGCGCCGCTCGTATGCGACGCTGCAATCGCACTTGACACCTCCGTTCATGGAGAGCGAAGTGCGCGGCATCTACAAGGAGCTGTGTGAAGCCGTCAGGCACTACAACGACCTCCTCTATGCCGACGGCAAACCCGATACGGAAAAAGCCGCGCTGAAAGTCAAACGCCTGACCGTGGAGTTGGGCATCCACCGCGAACTGCGTCTGGACTCCCTGCTCACGACGCCTTACACCGAACAGGACATAGCACGTATCGAGACTTTCGCCGAGGAACTGGCCAACGAAAAGGTGACGGGAGAACTCTATACGATGGGCGAACCCTACTCCGCGGAGCGTATCCGCAGCAGCGTTTACGCCATGTCCGCCGAACCGATAGCCTATTCGCTGCTGGCACTGGACAAATGGCGCGGCAAGGCGACCCATGAAACGGAAAAGCACAAGTCGCTCTTTACCCGCCGCTATCTGACCCCGGCACGCGAACTGGTTACCAGACTCCTGAACGGTTCCGAGCAAGTCTCCGACGCCCGGATATGCGCGGTGGCCGGAATTACGCTTGAAGAGCTTGCCGAAGCGCGGGAGATTACCCGTTCGCTCAATGCTCCGCAGGATATGATGTCAAGAATGATGGCCATGCAGGGCTCCGGTGCGGCAATGAAGCATCCGGCGGGAGCCACAGCAGGAAAAGGCAGCGGCGCGAAACATCCGTCGTGGATTCCGAAAGTCGGCAAACGTCCCGAAAATGCCGGACACGGCAGCGACGGGAAGAGTGAGGAAAGAGCGGCGGCAATGCCTGCGATGAAGACGTGCGAGAAGGAGTACACCAAGGAGGAAAAGGAGCTCGCCCGTGTGATTACGGAGATAGAGCGCACCATCCGCAACGTTGGGAACTACAAATCGGCGTTGGAGCGGAGCCCCGAAGCAGAACTCGCATCGCTGCTCAATGCGATGAACGGAGGCTACACGGCACCCTCGCCGGGCGGCGACCCCATCGCCAACCCGAACACCGTACCGACGGGGCGCAACCTCTATGCCGTGAATGCCGAGGCCACACCGAGCGAGGTCGCATGGGAACGGGGCAAGGAGCTGGCGGAAAACACCGTAAGGATGTATCGGGAACGGCACAACGACTCCATTCCCCGCAAGGTAAGCTACACGCTCTGGAGCGGCGAGTTCGTCGAAACCGAAGGCGCCACCGTCGCGCAGCTCCTCTATATGCTGGGGGTCGAGCCCGTCCGCGACGCATTCGGCAGGGTGACCGACATCCGTCTGATTCCTTCCGAACAACTCGGACGGCCGCGTATCGACGTGGTGGTGCAGACCAGCGGACAGTTGCGCGACATCGCCGCATCGCGTCTGTTCCTCATCTCGCGCGCCGTGGAGATGGCCGCTGCCGCAAAGGATGACAAGTATGAAAACTTCGTGGCGCAGAGCGTCGTCGATGCCGAACGCTCCCTGATCGAAAAGGGACTCTCGCCCAAAGAGGCCCGCGAGGTCTCGACCTACCGTGTGTTCGGCGGAGTGAACGGCAACTACGGCACGGGCATCACCGGAATGGTGCAGAGCGGCGATCGCTGGGAAAACAGTGCCGAAATCGCCGACATATACATGCAAAATATGGGAGCGTACTACGGCAGTGAAAAGGCTTGGGAACAGGTCCGGCAGTTTGCGCTGGAAGCGGCGCTCGGCAACACGGACGCCGTCGTACAGCCCCGCCAGAGCA